>JBHLNS010000047.1:0-24515 GCA_048941285.1 Promethearchaeota archaeon | reverse complement strand
TTAATTGAAAAGATTGGATTATAAGGTATTTTATAAGTACCTCAAAAAATTTTAGATATTTAAAGGTTTTATAATACATATTACTTTAGAAATCTTAAATTTTTAATATAGTTTTGTTGTAGCTCATCTAAAATATATTTTATTTAATTATGTCTATGGAATTTGAGGTTCTAGAAAAAAATTTTATTTTAAATCTCATTGAAATATTATCAGATATCGTGGGTATTTTATTTATTTGTTCAGTTATATAATTTTATTTTATAATATTTTTTAATCCCACAAACAAAAAATATTGTTCTATTATAATAATGTTCATGATAATATTTAATTACTATATTATAGTTCAGATAAAATAAGTGAATTCTACAGAAATGTTTAGATTCCAACCAAAAAGTTTATAAATATATATAATCTCTTATAATTATAAATAAAAATGGGAATATATTCCCATTATAATAATAAAAAATTGGAGAACAGATGTCTTCAAAACAGTTTAGAACACGGTTTCAAGAGAGATTAAAGATGGTTGAACAAATTCCAAAAACATATGAAGAAATGTGTTTAGAAAAGCTGAAAGAAATTGGAATTTCTTCTGTAGCAGAGTGGTCAATGGCTATGGGTTATAAAAGCCCAAATGGACTATCAAAAGTAATAAAAAGAATTAAAGAAAATACACCAGAGAAACTTATAATACATCATAATAAAAAGGCACGAAGATACGAAGCACTATAAAATAACAGGAGGTAAAAGGTAATAAATTAATGATACGATGCGAGATTTGCGGAGAAGAATTTTCTTATGGGAGAAAAATTAGCTGCTGTAAATCCATTCATTTTGGTATAATTTTTAGTGCATATAAAAAAGATTATAAATGGAATTGTAATCCTGAGATAATTAAGATGGAATATTCAGATATATACCCTAGAGAAATTATTAAAGTAATTATTGATAATACGCCAATTAGCTATGATTGGAATTGTGAAACATCAAAGAGGTTTAATCTCCAAGAAAATATTGAAATGCGAGATCATATCATATTTTATGAATAAATTGCTGGAGGTGTTGAAAAAAAGTTTATTGAATATTATAAAAATCAAAAATTAGGTGGATGGATTTACCTTTAATAGTAGTAATAACAGTATAAGCATGACATTTTGAAAAAAGGCTAAAATCCTACACCTTAGATAAAAATAGCTCTAAATTAATAGCCGCCAAGCTTCTTCATCCGCTTTGACAAATCAAAGAACGAAATTAGCCATTAGTTCATTACTCTTGCCATGGACTGCATTTTTTTCCATGGCAAGAGCTCCACTACTAAAATAATATTCAAAAATACAAAAATGTAAGAATAACCTATTAAAACTTATATAGAAAATAAAATGTGCCAATCATAAAATTTGCCTTTTTGTATTTCAATAGTAGCAATTACAGGCGTTTCTCTCGCAGTGATTATACTTTATTTTAAAAGAAAGGAAAGAAATAATTAACATTTTTTTTATTTAGTAGATTCCATTATTTCATAAGTTTTTCCAATTGGTTTACGAAATCACCATATTGTTTTATGCCTAATTTCCAGAAATCTTTTTTTGTGATATCTAATCCTACGATTTTACCAAGTTCCTCGGGTGAAACGCTCCCTCCCGCAGCAAGGAGTTTCTTAAATTTTGGTACAAAATCTTTACCTTCGTTTTTATATGTTTGATATAAAGCATAAACAAATAGTTGAGCATAAACATAGGGATAGTTATAGAATCGAAAATTTGGAATATAATAGTGTGGTTTCATAGTCCATTCCCAATCCATTTCCTCAAACCACTCTACAGACTCGCCATATATTTTATCTCTTCCAGCACACCAATATTTTGAAATTGTCTTTCCATCTAAATTTTCACCTCTATCAAGTGCTCTATATAAATCCTGTTCAAACCAAACTCTTGCACTTACTTGGAATGCAGCTTGCCCTGCATCGTCTAGTACATGTGCTAATATTGCCATCTTCTCTTCTTTTGATTCTGAAGTTTCAAGAAGGAGATCTGTTAATAATAATTCCCCAAATGTAGATGCCACTTCAGCGACAGTATAACCAGGGTGAAAATTAAGGAATGTTTGTTTATCTATGGCTAAATAATCATGGATTGCATGTCCAAGTTCGTGAATAAGAGTAAAAATCTCATTCATTTCACCTGTATAGGTCACTAGAATAAAAGCCGTCTTTTGATTAAACCAAGCTGCACAATTTGCGCCATTTCTTTTACCTCTTCTAGGACTCGCATCGATATGATTTCGTTTGAACATATCTTTTACAACGTCGAGGAATTCATTATCAAATCTTTCATATGCTTGAATTGCAAGTTTTTTTGCCTCATCCCATGAGTATATCTTATGTGGTGCTATTGGGATGGGAGCACGAACATCTGCGCAATTTAATTTTGTAAATCCTAAAATTTTAGCCTTTAAAGTCATATAGTTTCGATATACACCTGCTCCTTCCTCTATAGCTTTCATTAAATTATCAATAATTTCTTGAGTCGTATCATTTACAATAAGACTGTCATGCATTGGACTATGATATTTTCTTCTTTTTGAATTATTTAACCAGTCACCACAAACACTTCGTAATGCTGATGAAAAAACAATCTCTTCATCCCCTAATAAACCATATATAGCTTTATTAGCTGAGATCCGTGTTGCTCTATCTGGATGGTTTAATAAAGCATTGGCTTCCCCATATGACAATTCTTTTTCTTGTCCTTCAACATTTACTATAATCTTTCTTGTATTTAACCATTTTGACTGTAAATTACTCCAAGCTATAACTCCATATTGATCCTTTTCAAGGATTAATTGTTCTTCGACTTCCGATAGGTAATGAGGATATGCTCTTTTAATTATTTCTAATCTGTGTTTATAATTAGAGAGAATTGGCTCATCAATTATTTTATCATTTTCATATACATACTTAGCAACTTCCAACTCTAGAAAAGCTAAATCCTTAGCGATCTTAGTTGTAAAATCTTCAACCCGATTTTTCAAAGTTTCACTTTCAGGAATAGTCATATTCCCTACATATAGTCGATTCGAATAAAGTTCTATTTCATCAATATCCGCAGTAAACTTTTCTTGTTTTTGGAAAAGTTCTAATAATTTTTGAGCTGAAAATTCGGTTGTATTGATTTTACCTTTATAATTTTCGATAAATTCGAGGGCTTCTTTAGAAAGTCTTTGCATATTTTCAGTAATTTTGGGATCATCATACCCAGAAAAAATTTCTGTTAAATCCCACGCAATTTCTTCTTGTGTCATTATAATCAATTTATAAAAATATGATTTTATAGGATCTAATTTATATAACAATTAAAATCTAATAGATAAAATTTGAAAATGCTAAATATCAAGATGATATAAATTATTCATATTCTATAGTGCTAGGAGGCTTGTTTGAAATATCATAAACGACCCGATTTATACCTTTAACTTCATTAGCAATTCTCGTTCCAATTCTTTCAAGGAGTTCCCAATCTAGTTTAGAAAAATTAGCTGTCATAGCATCTGTTGATTCAACGATTCTTATGGAGCAAATGTATTCATACGTGCGATAATCACCCATTATTCCAACAGTCTTCAAAGGAAGGAATACGCAAAAGGCTTGCCAGATTTGGTCATAGATACATGCCTTTGTTATCTCTTCAATTAAAATTTCATCCGCATTTCTTAAAATTGTAAGTTTCTCTTTATCTATTGGTCCTAATATCCTTACTGCTAATCCAGGTCCGGGGAATGGATGACGTTTTATGATGTATTTTGGCAAACCTAATTTTGATCCAACTCTTCTTACTTCATCTTTATATAAATCTCTTAAGGGTTCAATTATCTTTAATTTCATATTATCTGGTAGGGTTAAGTTATGATGAGATTTGATTTTAGCTGAAACTTTACTTGTAGCACTTGTTTCAACACGATCAGGATAAATTGTACCTTGCGCAAGATATTTAATATCTGGATAGGCTCTTTCTAATTCAATAGTTTTATTCTCAAAAACTTCGATAAAAGTGTGTCCGATGATACGACGTTTTTCTTCTGGATCTTCAACCGCTGTAAGTCTCTGCAGAAAAAGATCTTCAGCATCAACATAATGAAAATTCTCAAATTTTAATTTATTCTTAAATGTTTCCTGAACTTCTCTTTCTTCATTCTTTCTTAAAACACCATTATTAACAAATATGCAATGCAATCGATTCCCTATTGCTTTATGAAGAAGTACAGCAGTAACGGAAGAATCAACACCACCACTCAATCCCAGAATAACCTTATTATTAGGACCGACTTCTTTTCTTACCTTTTCAATTGATTTTTCAATCCATCCTTCCAATTTCCATTCTTTTTTACACTTGGCTATTTTATAGATGAAATTTTCTAATATTTTTGTTCCATTCGGAGTATTTGAGACTTCTGGATGGAATTGAACCCCATATAATAGTTTTTCTTGATTTCCATAAGCAGCTACGGGACATGTTTCAGTTTTTGCATAAGCTTTAAATCCTTTAGCAATTTTCGTAATTTGGTCTCCGTGAGACATCCACACTATTTGTTCTTTTTTTAATGAATCGAAGATTAAATCTGGGTCTAATATTGTAAGACTTGCTTTACCATATTCCTTAGATTCTTTAGATTCAACTTTTCCTCCCATTTGATGCATAATTAAATGGTGACCATAACATATTCCTAAAACAGGGATTCTATTATTTATAGTGAAATGATAAAAATCATCCTTTAATTTTGGATCTTGTTGTTCATAAACGCTTCCAGGACCACCTGAAAGTATGAATGCTTTCGGATTTATTTTTTTCAAATTTTCAGGATCTGTATCATAAGGTAAAATTTCTGAATATACTCCCAAATCACGTATTCGACGAGTAATTAGATGGGTATATTGACCTCCAAAGTCTAAAACGATTATAGTATCCATGATTACTAAATTTCTAATAAATTATAATAATTAATTCCAAAATTATAGGAACTTATATTTAATAAATTGGAAATAATTTATTCTTAATATTAAAAATGCTTTTTAGAAAATTAATTTTTTTAATTAGCAAATTATTTTTTTTTAACAGGTGCTTTTTATTAATTGGAACTAGAATATTACATAATCACTGTTTAATTTCATATCCACACTCTACGTAAAATGAGGGAATGAATTCCCGTAACTATTGTATATAAGATAATATTTTTTTAGATTAAATTATAACTTCAATTAGAAAACGAGTTTTATTCAAAATTACTTTAGAATTTTTAATCAAAATTAGGATGGTTTATATTGGTTTATAAAATTTTAAAAAAAATTCAACTTGATACTAATGGTACATTATATGAGATTGATATACACGCTCCATTAATAGCAAAAAAAGCATTTGCAGGAAATTTTGTCTTAATTAGAATTAATGAGAGAGGAGAAAGAATACCTCTTACAATTGCGGATTATGATAGAGAAAAAGGAATTATTACACTTGTAGTTCAAGTTGTTGGAAAGTCTACATTACTACTTTCTCATCAAGATGAAGGTGATGAGATATCAGATGTGGTTGGGCCTTTGGGAAATAAGATACATATAGAGAAATATGAAAATCCCGTGGTTATTATTGGTGGTGGAGTAGGTATTGCCCCCTGTTATCCACAAGCAATGGAATTGAAAAATATAGGTAATACAATTATTTCAATTCTAGGTGCTAGGACCTCAGATCTAGTTTTTTGGAAGGATAAAATGAGTACAGTAAGTGATAAAGTAATAATTACAACTGATGATGGAAGTGAAGGAATAAAGGGTTTTGTGACTACACCCTTAAAGGAATTAATCAAAAAACAAAAACTAAGTCTAGTAATCGCAATTGGACCTTTAATAATGATGAAAAATGTAGCATTCGCTACAAGTGGTATAAATGGATTAGCAAAGGTGAAAACTTACGTCTCATTAAACACGATTATGATAGACGGCACTGGTATGTGTGGAGGATGCCGATTTCCTACATTAGATGGTGATATATACTTTGCCTGCGTTGATGGACCTGATGTTGATGCTCATATTATTGATTTTGATAACCTCATAAATCGTGCGAATAGGTTTCTTGATCAAGAAAAAGAGTCATTAGATCGATATAATCATGAATGTGAAGCATTAAAAAAATCGGAGGGTGAAGCTTCTTAAAATGATCGAGCAAACACCATTAATTACTATTCTCTCAAATAATAAAGATAAAATTTTACAGCAAATGAGGTATAATGAATCTGAATTTAATACATTCCTCAAATCAATTCAAGAAGCCGAAAACCAGAGACAAGTTATTTTGAAGAAGATTAATGAGATTGGGGTTTTAGATCTCCAGAAATTAAGAAATGAATTAAAGATTCCTGATAAAGATCTAATTTATAATATTGAATATTTAAAAGAATTAGGTTCTTTAGATTTTTTGGGAGAAAAATCACGATTTTTTCACAAGGACATAGAAGATAATGAGAATCAAGGACTATTTCCTAATGTTTCCATTGTTCGTGATACTAAATTGTGTTGTGGTTGTGGTTTGTGTGATTCGGTTTGCCCTGTGCACGCTATAAAGTATATGGGTGGTACCTTTGAAATTAATAAAGATTTATGTTTTAACTGTGGATTGTGTTTTTCCTGTTGTCCAAGGTCATTCTTTCCTAAGAGTCTAAAAAATTATCAAGAAAATAATGAAATAAAAACAAAGTTTGCAGAACAAATAAACCACTATTATAATATATATTCTGCTAAAACTACTGATAAAAAAATAAAAGAATTTGCACAAGATGGTGGAATTGTTACAACTTTACTTAAGACAGCTTTCAAAGAAAAATATATTGATGCTGCTATTGCAGTAAGCGTTTCAGATGAGCCACATAAACCCTTACCAGTTATTATTGATAAAGAAGAGGAACTAATAAGAACAACAGGGACGAAATATACCAATTCCCATTCTTTGAAATTATTACATAGTTCAAAAATTTATAAGAAAATTGCGATAGTAGGCACACCATGCATGATGGACGCGTTAAAAAAAATAGATTTTTATCCCCTTAATAAACCCTTTTATAATAACATTGTATTAAAAATTGGGCTGTTTTGTATGGAATCATTTGATTATGAAAATATAAAAAAGCTTTTAAAAACTGAATTTCAGATATCTCCTAATGTTATTAAAAAAATGGATATAAATAAAGGACGATTTTATGCTTTTCATAAAGATCATTCTATTTATACTATTCCTGTAAAAAAACTTAAAACATATGGCAGATTGGGATGTTTTTTTTGTGATGATCTAACCTCAGAACAAGCAGATATTTCTGTAGGGTCTATTGGTTCAGACCCTGGTTGGTCAACAGTCATTATAAGAACAGAAAAAGGCGCAGATTTATTTCAAAAAGCAATTAATCTTCAATTAATTGAATCAAATGAAGTTACTGAAGAAGATAAAAGTTTTGCTATAATAAATAGAGTTAGCAAATCAAAAAAAAAGTTTTTTAAGGAATTAAGGAGACCAAAAATGATTCAGCAAGACCCTGATAAAAGAATCACTAATTTTCAAGAAGTACCCCAAGGATTGAGTTTAGAAATGGTAAAGGTAGAATCAAAGAGGTGTTTGCAATGTGGATTACCACAATGTGTTTCTGGATGTCCAGTAAATATTGATATTCCACGATTTATAAGATTACTAAGAGAAGAGAAATTTATGGATGCGCTTAGAGTTATGAAAGATTATAACTTATTACCTGCAGTCTGCGGGAGAGTTTGTCCTCAAGAAGTGCAATGTGAAAGTAGATGTTTATTAAATGATTTAGAAGAACCAATTGCAATTGGATATTTAGAAAGATTTATAGCAGATTGGGAACGAGAAAACCAATTAAAAGAATGTCCCGAATGTAAACCTCCGAATAATATTAAGGTTGCTGTTATAGGCTCTGGACCTGCCGGATTAACTTGTGCTGGAGAACTTGCCAGAAAAGGTTATGATGTCACCATCTTTGAAGCGTTCCATGCTGGTGGGGGTGTACTAATTTATGGAATTCCAGAATTCAGATTACCAAAAGAAATTGTCAAAGATGAAATTGAAACCTTGAAAATGCTTGATGTTAAAATTGAATATAATAAAATTATAGGGAAAATTCTTTCTCTTCAAGATTTACGGGAAATGGGTTTTGAAGCTTTTTTCATTGGAGTAGGTGCGGGACTTCCAATTTTTCCTAAAGTTCCTGGATTGGGTTTAAATGGTGTTTTAACAGCAAATGAATTCCTAACAAGAGCAAATTTGATGAAAGCTTACAGATTTCCAGAATATGATACCCCAATTAGGGTAGGCGAAATTGTAACAGTTATAGGTGGCGGAAATACAGCTCTCGATGCTTCTAGGGTTGCTAAACGTTTAGGAGCTAACAGAGTAATAGTTCTATATAGGAGATCAGAATTAGAGATGCCTGCCAGAAGAGAAGAGTACCATCATGCATTAGAAGAAGGGATTGAATTTCAATTCTTAACAAGTCCTTTAAGATTTATCGGAGATGAAAATGATAATATTAAACATATTCAGGCTATTAGAATGCGCTTAGGTGAACCAGATGACTCAGGAAGGCGAAGACCAATTCCAATTGAAAATTCTGAATTTTTAATTGAAACTGACACAGTATTATTAGGTATTGGTACTAATGCTAATCCCATTTTAACTAAATCAATTCCCGATTTAAAATTAAATAAATGGGGATATATTGAAATTGATGAGAATAGTAGAACTAATCTTGAAGGAGTTTACGCTGGAGGAGATATAGTATCAGGATCAGCTACCGTGATATCTGCTATGGGTGCTGGGAAAAAAGCAGCTCTAGCGATTCATGAATATCTAAATAATAAGTTTACTCTTATTAAAAAATAAAAGAGGATATAAAGGAAGGTTTTATTATTTCCCAGATGTTTCCCACAGCAAACTTTTATTGCTAATATTTTATTTAATTAATTATTATTCAATTTAATTAAAAAGAAAAATAAAATTTCTTCAGAATATTTAATTTATATTCACCAAAATTGAAAAAAATTCAATTCTATGAAATATACAAACAAGTGAACTTAAATGAGTGAAATACTAGACCCTTTTAAAATTTCTCAAAAACAACTTTCTAATGCATGTAATCTAGCCAATTACGGAGATGAGGTATACAACGCATTAAGTGAGCCAGAAAGATTTGTTGAGATTAAAATTACAATGAAAATGGACGATGGATCAATAAAGACATTTAAGGGCTTTCGATCTCAATATAACTCCGCAAGAGGTCCAATGAAAGGAGGAATAAGATGGCATCCTGACGAAAGTGCCTCCCTTGTGAAAGCTTTAAGTGCTTGGATGACTTGGAAAACAGCTTGTGTTGACATTCCCCTAGGTGGTGCTAAAGGGGGAATAATATGCGATCCAAGGCAGATGAGTAATCGAGAACTTGAAACACTCGCTAGAAGCTATATTAGACAACTGGCTGATTTTATTGGTCCTACTATTGATGTACCCGCTCCAGATGTTTATACAAATCCACAAATCATGGCTTGGATGCAAGATGAATATGAGCACATAGTACGTCATCATGCGCCCTCAGTTATTACAGGAAAGCCCTTACCATTAGGAGGAAGCGCAGGGCGTTCAATTGCCACGGCACAAGGGGGAATCTATACAATAAGAGAGGCTGCTAGAGACATTGGTTTAGACTTAAATGAAGCCACTGTAGCCGTTCAAGGATATGGAAATGCTGGATCATGGGCAGCAAAACTACTTAAAGACAATTTCGGTTGTAAAATAATTGCTGTTTCTGATTCTAAAGGGGGCATTTATAATAAAGATGGTTTAGATCCTCACGCTGCGGGAGAATTTAAAGAAAAAACACGATCAGTTATTGGACTGAAAGGAACTAAAGAAATATCAAATGAAGAATTATTAGAATTAGAATGTGATGTTTTAGTGCCTGCAGCACTTGAAAATGTGATAACAAGAAAAAATGCAGATTCTATAAACACAAAAATCATTGCTGAACTTGCTAATGGCCCTACAACTCCAGATGCAGACCAAACACTTTATGAAAAAGGTATACTTATGATTCCAGATTTCCTGTGTAATGCAGGTGGAGTAACTGTATCCTATTTTGAAATGGTACAAGGATATTATCGATATTTCTGGACAGAGAAAGAGGTTTTTGAGGCACTTGATAGAGTTATGACAAGAGCTTATCGTTCTACAGTTGAGCAAGCTAAAAAATTCAACACCCACAATCGTATGGGGGCTTATATGATATCTCTTGAACGTGTTATTGAAGCAATGCGTTTAAGAGGTTGGTTATAACCAAAACATTTTACTTTTTTCTTTTTTTATAATTTGTTATAGCTATCCAAAGATTAAAACGAGAAAGAATAAATATAAGATAGATAGTCCTAAATGAATAAAGGCAAAAGTAGCACCCATTTTTAATAGACGTTTATAACTCATATTTTCTACCCCTGAATCTCTTGCTATTTTTAACGTCATCATATCACAAGCCGCTCCTTGAGGTATAAAATTACCACCTAAATTTATTCCAATTATAAAGGAAAATAGTAAGGGAATTGGTCCAAAATCACCAATCAAGGTTTGGACTATTGGAATGAAAATTAAAGCTGTAGGGGTATTGGCGACAAGCCCTGAGATAAAACTAATTATTAAAAGTAAAGAAAATGATATAAGTAAGGAAGGAAAAGTTTCAAAGGGTATTGCTTCAAAAATTTCTTGAAATCCCGCTTCTAACATACAACCTATTACCACATATAAACTTATAAAGAAAAAAATGATTTCCCACTCAATATCCTTTAGAAGTTCACTCATTGGCTTTTTTGTATAACTTCTATT
Organism: Promethearchaeota archaeon; assembly: GCA_048941285.1. Classification (GTDB taxonomy): domain Archaea; phylum Asgardarchaeota; class Lokiarchaeia; order Sigyniarchaeales; family SOKP01; genus Loki-b32. The sequence continues at coordinate 13,593 of JBHLNS010000047.1, read as the reverse complement.
TACTAACACTAGAATTAAAGCCGAAACTCCTGCTGTTAAATATAAAAGGGGAAGAGAAGCAAATAAAATGATAGTAATAATTATCGCAATACTATTAAAATAGAACATATTTTTATTTTTGACCATAATATCAGTATCTATTAAATCCATGACAAACTTTTTTTGAAGTTCTTCAATTTTAGGTTCTTTTCTTAATAGATATCTATCTATTAAAAAAATGGTTATAAATAATAAAAAGAAAGAGAAGATCCAATAATATTGAATAAAATACAATGTATCAAGATGAAAAAAGGTAGATATAATAATATTTTCTCCACTTGAAAATGGAGTTATTATAGATCCGATATTTATGCAAATAGTCATACCCAAGAGATAAGTTCCAGCTCTTATCTTAAGAAAATGACAAAGTCTTACAACTATTGGAGCTAAAATCAATACTACAACTACATCACTTATTATTGCTGCTAACAATGTAGTAATTATACAAAGAAGCCAAAAGAAAATTCTTTGCTCCCCTCTGGATAATTTAAAAAGTTTAACTGCCACAAATTCTAAAATATTTGAATCTTGTGCAATTTTTGTAATAATACTCATACTTAATATAATAATAATTGCTTCCCATTCAATAGATAAGATGAATTTATCTATTGTTGTTCCTACAACTATAAATGTTAATGTAGCAGCAATAAAGCAACATAAAAGAGAGATTGCTACAAAATCTAAATTAGATTTTGAATAACTTAGAATAATGAAAAAAAACAAGATGAAAATGATAATGAGCAGTACGGGTTCCATTATTTTTTAAAGTTAATAATTTGAGGTCAAATAATAAATTAAATAAATAGCGTTTAATAAATCTATTCAAATTGACTCCTTTTTACTTTTGAAAGGAATACACTGAAAATGTAGGTGTAATTATTAAAATCTAGCTCAAAGAGTTTAATAATAGGAAATTGGCAGATATAATGTTACTTTAAAAGAAAAAGTTGTAATAAAAATGTGAATAAATTCAAATCATTCAAGAGGTTAAAGTTTGACAATAAATAATCAAAAATATTCTCATCAATGAAATGTTTTAAACTCTCAAAATACCCCTCCTCTGTTTTAAGGGTTTCTACAATACGCCTAATTAAATTGATAATTTGTTTTTCAACAAGATACATATCACTATTCATTGGATCTATCCCAATAATATTGAATCCCACATTTTTAACAAAAGTAATTTTACTTAGCTCTGGATTTTTTTTAACAATTTCCAGATTTGAATATTGTCTAAACATTTCTTCAATGATATCATATATTATTTCTTTCTTTTGCTTAGGCAAATGGGCTTCTATTACATTAATAATCAAGTTCAAAATTTGTTGAAAAATTCCTATAATGTCAAAAAATTCAGCTACAGTTGTTATACGTTCTGCTTGCTTCCATTGAGTATAAAACTCATCAATTATATCCTCAAAAGGTTTATAAATCTCCACGTTTCCAGCCCATTTACTTCCCCAACGATTCCCTTCATTTGCATATTGCAAAATAAAAGTTTGTCTTATTACATCTAACCTAGCTCTTAAAATCTCTGCTGTAACATCTTTTCGGTCTGCGCCTATAAATAAAAGATTCGTCTCCTTATCCATTATGTATACCCATCTAAGTCCGCCCATTTCTATAGATTCTATTCCTTGTTTAAATTCCACTATAGTAAACTGGTTTAACGCCGTTAATAATCCAGAAACAAGATCTTCATTTACTGGAAAATCCATATATGGCTTGTAGACAAGAGTAATACCCGAATCGCTCTCCATAATCCAGATATTCATTTTTTAACCCTTTCTTTTAAATTGCTCAATTAATGTATAGTATTTATATTAAATAATCTCTTGTATATGGATATTGTTATAAATCGTTTAATGAATGTAATTTCACAAATTTCTCTAAATTTCGCAACATTTCAGTTATCTTTGTTCTTAGAGCTAGCTCTGCTGCACTTCTTCCAATTAAATTAAGAAAATCACTGCCTAATTTAAAGCTGTTTATAAAGACTCCTATTTTTGATTTATTATTAGAAACTGCTTTTATTCGCATTCTTCCTTCTAATTCTCTGACATCTTTATTGTTTCGAACATTCATTTCAATCAAATGTCCTTTCGCTCCTTCTTGTTCCCCCATATCCTGTAATACTAATTCACCTTCCATTTCAATCTTAATACTAATGATCTCATCAACTATTTTAGTATATAACACGTTAGGGGCAGTAAATTCCGCTTCCATTGATTTTGCCGGATTTACCATTAACCAGAACTCTGGTTTATAGATTGAATTTATAAGCGTATCCTTATTACAATTATCCAATTCCACGACTTTTGAGATGATATTATCTGACACTGTAAATCAGTATATTTTTAATATTTTTTAATAAGTAAAATAATGAAACCTTATTTATCTTTTTGAGTTTTCAAAGATTAGTAGGTTAGTAAGCCTCAGTCTTCCTCAATTTAATCATATAGGAATCATTAAATATATTTTTTCATCATAGGCTATTAATCTTTTAATCAACTGATTTTTATAAATATGAGTTTCTATAATAAATTAAGGAGATCGGAACAATATACTTTTTTCAATATCATTTTCTTCTTTGCAGTGGGGACAAATCCACGTTGTATCATTTTTTTTAACAGAATTAATACAATCATGGCAAATCGCAATGTCACAGATGCAATAATGAGTATTTTCCATGCTATTTTCACAACTATTTCCACAACTATAGCATATAGGGGGATTTCTTTCCGACATGTTCTTATCTAATTTAGGATTATAATTATTCTTTATTATACTTTTAATTTTAAGTATTATAATATTTTAATTATTAGTTAAAAATTTGGAAAGGATCATGGATAAAATAAGTTCTGTCATTCGACTTTTAGCATTATTTAGCATTTTTTTTATTTATAAAGCGATTATGGGAGTAATTGAAAACAATCAGACTGAAATTATTTTGTGGTCATTAATTACAATAGTATATGTTGTTTCAATTGTTATCCTATATTTCGTTACTAAAAGGTGGGAAGGACAAAAAAAGATCTAAGCCTCATTTTTTTTTCTTTAGAAAATCTGGAATCATTCCATCAATACCGAGACTTTTCAGGATTGTATCTCTAATATTCATCTGAATTGTCATATCTGACATCCTCTCCATTGTGTTCTCTAACGCTTGTGAAAACTTTTCGCTTGCTTCTTTAATCGCTTCTGAGGTCATTTTTAAGGATTCTCTAATTGCCAAATTGGTTTCATGCAATTCTTTAGTTAATTTTTCTATACTTGTTCGCATATCAGAAACTTCATCTTTTAATTCTTTAATTCCGGCCATTTTTACCCAAAATTCACGTTATTAAGCTAGATAAAAATCTAACACTTATTAAAATAATGAAAATTGCCTCATTTCGAAATTATAAAGAAAAATGAAAAAAATGATAATTTTATATTAGAGAAGATTGGCAAAGATACTAAACCCACCAATCCATAAACAGAAACCTTGAACAAAGCAGAAGACCATAATTATAAAGGCAATTGGTGGCCAAGAGAGGAATTTTGATATTTTTTGTAAAGTTCCTATATAAAATTTCGCCGTAAGACCTACTGCTAGTGTTACTATAATAAAAATTATCACAATCGCCCATTTTACTACACTTGTTCCAAGTAAGTTCGTAACAGAATCTGGTATAATTAATGCTAAGATAAATGCTGTAGCTGTTCCCGCAATAAGTCCTAAAATGCTAGAGAGTGGTAAATCTGAGATTGGTTTGAAAAACATAGCAATTCCAACGACAATCAAGAATATACATGTAAAATGATTGGCTCCCTCTCCTGGATTTACTTCTTCATATTTAAAACTTGGAGGAATATCCAGTATCAAACCCATTACTCCACTCCAAATAACAAATACACCAAGTATAAGTCCTAAATAAGACATTCCTCGTAAGAATTTAGTTACATCAAACTTTCTGTCTTCTAGCTTCCTTTTAGTAAAAGATCCTCTGCGTTTTCTTTCATAACCTAACCAAGTAATAGCCATTGCACCACTTAAAACCATCATTATTGCTGCAGATTCAGCGACCCAATTAAAAAATACTACGATTACATCCCAATATTGAAATAGCAACTAAATCACTTTTCTCAAATATTTAAATTAAATAAAAGATAGGTTTTGTTTTTAAAAATTTATGGTTAATGGGTTTAAAACTATAATAAAAACATATTTATTTCCTTAATTGTTTCTTTATCTAAAAAACTCTAAATAACAATATTAATATGTCAGAATGGAAAAATAAATTAGACAATGAATTCTCGGCTTCCTACGATTATGAAAGTAATTGTACTGGTTGAGGGATTGTTGATGGGTTTATAACCGCCATAAAAAGTATCAAAAAAAGACGTCAAAGAAAAAAACAAGAAAAAGTTAAATAAAATAAATCTCAGGAGTGGATCATAAAAAGCGAGGATCTACTCTTAAGAATTCCGCTAAAAATTCGAGATTATTACAAAAAAAATTAATTTTCTTTTATTGGAAATTAAACTTACTTCGTTTGTAATTATATAATATATTAGTTCGTGATTGAGTTTTTATTTTTTATAAACACCACTTTAATATCTTTTCTTCATTTGTAGACAATATAAGAAAGGAGGTCATAATATAATGGAAGAAAAAGATGATTATTTAGATCTCGAGTTTGATGATGATTGCTATAGTACCAGTTGAGGCATGTTAAATATGTGGTATAAAAGGGCTCAAAAACTACGAAAAATAAGAGACGCAGAAGAAAACCATAAATAATCAAAATATCTCAAAAAATTAAATCAAAAAATGTTAGGATTTAATTGTGAATTCCGCAAGAATTCTGAGAAAAAAGTACATTATTTTCTTATTAAAAATTCTCTCTATATTTAAATCTCAACGGTCTACCAACACCAATATAATAGATCCCATTAGGTATCTCTTCATATTCAAAAGTACTATGGCAATCCACAATAACTTTAAGATTCTTGCATTCTTTAAGAAAATCTCTAAAATATGGTGATTTAAATTCATTATGGTCCGTATGAATAACTATTATAGGGTAATCTCTTTTTATAAATTCAAAATTACTTTCTATTTTAAAACCTAATACTTCTTCTTCTTTATAATACGGGTCATATAAACCCATTTCGGCTTTATTTTTTTGTAGTTGACTTAAGATCGGTATAACACTTGAAATTTGAATATCCTTTACATTAGCTTTGTAGCTAATACCTAATATGGCAATCTTGGTACCAGCTATGGGTTTATTGATTTTATTAAGGCCCTCAAAAATTAATTCAACAATATGAAACGGTTGTCTTTGATTTACTTCAGTAGCAACTCTTACTAGATTTGGTGTGAATGATACTTTATATCCGTCATCGATAAGATAATAGGGATTACTTGGGAGGCATGGACCACCCACACCTGGTCCAGGATAATGGGTTAGGAAATTATACTTTGTTGCTGCACCTTTTAAAACCTCCATATAATCAATATCTAATTTTTTCATTAATTGGCTAAGCTCATTTGCTAAAGCTATATTGACTACTCGAAAAATATTTTCTATAAGCTTTACCGAATTTGCTGTTCGGGGATTGCTTACTTCGAATACTTTTACTTTAAATACAGTTTTATAAAAATAAGATACAATATCTCGTGCAAAATTATTAGTTGCTCCTACAATCTGAGGTACTTTTGCTAGATCATTTAAAATGTTGCCTGGATTTGCTCTTTCTGGACAGGATGCCACCCAAAAGTCCTCATTTACTTTCAATTCCGAGACTTTTTCAATTAAAGGGATCGCTGTTTTTTCAACATAGTTAGGTCCAACAGTAGATTCAAAAATGACAATTTTATTCTTCAAGATTACTTTTAATTGACCAACTTCTGTGAGAGCTCTATTTATAATATTATAATCTGGGACTTTTTGTTCTGTTATAGGTGTAGGAATACAAAGGATTATTAAATTCGACTGTGAGGCATATTTTGCAAAATCTGTAGTTGCTTTCAATCTCTGATTTGTAATAGCTGTTGTAAGTAAATCCTCAAGCTCAGGCTCATCTACAATATAGGAAATGGGAGGACTTCCGCCACCCTGATTAACTTTTTTCACTAACTTATCATCAATATCAATACCAAAGGTTTTAAATCCTTCTCTTGAAATCATTAATGCTGTAGGTAATCCGATACGACCTATTCCTACAACACTGACAACAAGATCTCTTTTTTCTATTAAATCTATCCACTTTTCTATCATTATTTTCACTTCATTCTATTTCGTTTGATTTGATCAACTAATAATTCTTTCAATATTTACAGATATTCTGGTAAGCAATTTCAGATTTCAGCTTATATATTTAGTATTTAAACTGATAAGGTTCTAAATAACTCATTATTGAAAAAAGTTTATGAAATAGAAAAAATAAAAAATGAAATGATTAGGGTTTTTTCTTCTTATAAGATGAACCTTTTACCCCTTTATATATTCCTGCAATGATAGCGCCTCCAATAAAACCTCCTACGTGGGCAAAATGAGCTGTTGAGCCAATACTAAAGGGATCGATTAATGAATAGAGGGCATACGATAGTTCTGCTATAAAGTATGTAAGGATAAAGTAACCAGCACTTACTCTTCGCATTGATGTACCTGTTGCAGAAGGTAAATAGAATTTATTCTCAGAATATAGTATTAAATAAACACCCATTAAACCGAATATCGCACCGGAAGCTCCTAAAGATGGAATAGTTGTTAAAATTGGCCAAATTAATGTACTTAAAGCATGTAATAAAGTACCAAAAAAGCCTGAAATAAAATAGGTGATCAGATATAAAACATGGCCCATTGCGTGCTCACAATTATCAGTTATAATAATGAAAAACCACATGTTCATGATTATATGAACAATATCTCCATGCATAAACATCGATGTTATAATCGTCCACAATTTCTGACCAGTAAAAAACTCAGCCGGAACAAAAGCAGCTTCTGGTATACGCATTTGACCAGTGGGGTCCAACAGTTGCCAAATAAATACAATAATATTAGCCACTAAGATAATGACAGAAAAATATTGCTTGAAGAAAGGGATCTTATCAGATTCTGCTTCAAATACCATTTTAATTAACTCTTTTTTGTATTTCAATTATAATTTTAGTTAGGTGAAAATAATTTGCTCATATAATATAAAAATTTTTATCTTAGAATTAAATGAGAGAATTAATTTAGAAAATTCAAAAGAATCACTTTCTCGAAGAAAATTTGTCGGAGTCCTGAATTTTATATTTCTTTATATCATTATTTTTTGTGTGAGTAAATATTCAGGATTCAATTCTCTATTAAATAACATTGAAACTGTTTTCAATAATTATATTGAAATAAATAACGGAAATTTTTATACGACCACTTTCATAATTGAAATGAATAAATTTCTCTCTCAGTTTCCACGAGAAATGATATATCAATACTATTGGAAAAGATTTAATTCCCAACATAAGCCTTCTCTTCACTTAATAAATATCAATAGAATAGTGAAATTTTTTGAAGAGGAGAATAGATATAGAGTAATTAAGCCTGATAATTTAGATACATACCTCATCAAATAACAAAAAATAAATACTTTAAGAGAACCTTCAAAAAATGTCTAAGTTGAATAATAAAATGATAAAAAGAAAAACTAAAGGATTAACTATTATTATTCCCTAAAATTTCTTTGATTCTGTTTAAAAGTTCTTTACCTGAAAATGGTTTCGTGATATAGGCGTCAGCGCCAAGTTTTTTTCCCTTTTGAACATCTTCATTAAAACTTTTAACAGTGAATAAGACTACAAGGATATCCTTGTACTTTTCATTATTTTTAACCTCCTCCAATACGGAATATCCACTTCGGCCAGGCATCATGATATCAAGAAGTATTAAAGCGATTTTATCATAGCTTTCTTCTATGATCTTCATCGCTTCTTTCGCATTACTGCTTGTAATAGTATCAAAATCCCCCAATTTTAAAAACTTCTCAGTAAGATTCACAATATCTGGCTCATCGTCTACGATGAGTATGGTATTCTTTCCCGACATGACTAAATCCCAAATCCTTTTTTTTGTCTTACTAGCTTAAATAATTTTTTTTATGATATATTGAGTTTAGTTATTTATATATTTAAATGATTTTTACATTTGTGATCATCATTGGTAAGAAAAAATCAACTCCCGATATTCCCAGATGATTATATTGACGATAAAGCGGAAGACTATGATAGTTCAAAATGGATGGAGCGTAACCAAAAGCGAACAGCCTCATTAACCATTAAATATCTTTTCGATGAGAAGTTAAATGAATATAATGATGATGGACTTGAAAAGGAAAAACCCTACTTAATATTAGACTTAGGATGTGGAACGGGATATTCTTCAGAAGTTTTAATTCAAAATAATTTTCGAGTGATTGGTGTAGACATCTTAAATGACATGCTATCAAAAGCCAGAAAAAAAAGAAAGATTTTAAAAGGATTTAAGACCTTAGAATTGATTTTAGCAGATATCAATTTCTTGCCAATTAGACATAATTCAATTGATCATGTAGTTTCAATATCGTCCTACAATTTTATTACCCATGGATTGGAAAATTATGGAGAAAAAGTGAAACTCATAAATGATACAAGTAAATATCTAAACACTATTTTAAAACAAAATGGAAGAATTGTTATAGAATTTTATCCTAATGATGATAATGAATTAAAAATCTTTAACAAATCATTTATTAATAATGGCTTTGAAGGATTTATGGTGAAACGTAATCCAAACCAAAAATCTGGTCAAACATTTTTATTATTAAAAAAAAAGAAGTAAATATGGGGACTTGTAAGTTTTGTGGAACAACTGAAAAAGTAATTTCGGAAGTATTGCAAGTGTGTAGAAATTGTATTCTGCAAGGAGATTGGAGTAAAATCAAGCCTCATATATTAAATGTCCATGCACAAGTCCGTAAGCTTGTTGGATTACCAGAAAGACCTCCTAAAGCAGAACGTCCAAATATCAAGCTAAAATGTAATCTATGTATTAATGAATGTTGTTTATCTGAAAAAGATATTAGTTATTGTGGATTGAGAAATATTGAGTTGAGAGCGTCGGGGGAATTACCATATCCATCAAAATCAAATGGTTATATCCATGGTTATATAGATCCTAATCCTACCAATTGCTGTAATGGCTGGTTTTGCCCAGCTGGAACGAGTTCTGGTTATCCAGACTTTTCGAATATTAAAGGCCCTGAGTTCGGTACATTTAGTTATGCTGCATTTTTATATGGATGCACATTCAATTGCTTATTTTGTCAAAATGCATCTCATAAATTTTTTTCTAAGCGTAATTTATTTGATATCGAAACCCTAGCTAACCAAATTGTTAAAAACGAGAAAATCACATGTTTATGTTATTTTGGAGGTACTCCAGAAGCTCAATTACCATTCTCTATTAATTTAGCCGAAAAAATTATTGAAAAAATTAAAAATAAGAAAAGAATTATGAGGTTTTGTTGGGAATGGAATGGTTCAGGAAATAGGGATTGGATTGAAAAATGCATGCAAATTGCTTTAAAAACTGGAGGAAACATCAAATTTGACTTAAAAAGCTTCAATGAGAAACTTAATCTAGCTTTATGTGGAGTAAGCAACAAAAGAACATTAAATAACTTTCGATTTCTCGCGGAGAAATATTTTGGAACTAGAAAAGGCCTATATGAAATGAGTGGTTGCACCTTAATGGTCCCAGGATATACAAACCATGAAGAAGTAGAGCAGATTGCTAAATTTGTGAGCTCAATCAATCCTGATATTCCCTATAGCCTTTTAGTATTTCATGGAGATTATCAAATGCGGGATTTAGGGATAACTCCTCGCAAGCAAGCTTTAAAATGTTTGGAAGTTGCGAAACAATATTTAAAAAATGTGCATTTGGGGAACAAATTTTTACTAGGATTTTCTTAGATTGGATAAAAAAATTTATTTACAAGTAATAATTATAAAAACCATAAAATTTAAGGAAGAACCATAAATTTTAAATGTAATTTTATTTGGTGATTGAAGCATACAAAAAGCTAGAATTAGACTTTCTTCCACTCAATTAGATGCCTTACAATCAGTCTGCGGACAAATCGAATCGGTATGTAACAGTCAAGGAATAAGAAAAAACGGGCCTATTCCTCTTCCTACGAAAAGATTACGTGTTCCTGTTATGAAAGCGCCAAGTGGCCAAGGAACCGATACTTGGGCAAAATTTGAGATGCGTATTCATAAAAGACTTTTTGAAATTATTGCAAATGAGCGTAGTATGCATCTTATTATGAAGATTCAGATTCCTGAATCAGTACTCGTAGAGATTGAATTAATGTAAGTTTAAATGAGTATTATTTCAAAAAATTATTTTTTAAGTTATAATTCATCTAGTTTAATCTGAGTAGGGTCATTATTTAATTTTACTTTTTTATCAAGTTCGATTTTATCAACATAATAGACATTTCCAAGAATTTCTGAACCTTTCCCGAGCTTTATTTCTCTACCTTTAACATCACCATTAACATGTGTTTTAATAACATCAACTTTATTCTTAGCGTGTATGCTTCCATGAATTCTATAATGCTGTCTTTTTTTGATATTTTCAGAAACACCAAAAAGAACATCTTCCGCTACGACATTTCCTTCTATATAAGTGGAACCATCAATTCTAATTTTCTTTCCAGAAGAGAGGTTTCCATTGATCTCTGAAGTGCCTGAAAGCTCAATTCCTTGTTCTCCTCTTACGAAATGTCCTACTTCAAAAGAACCTGAAACAATCATATTACCTTGAATGTTAACGAGATTACCTATCTGAGTTGAACCTGCAAAATCAGCATTTTGATCTCCGTAAAGAAATCCGGCGATATTGAATGATCCCGAGCTACTAATATCACCGTGAGAAGTTAAATTGCCAGACCCAGTTAAAGTACCGGACGAAGTAAGCCCATTACATTCTAAATCTCCATTAATTCTTCCCGAGCCTGACACTCGTAAAGATTTATGGGTTTTTCCACCAGAAATTTTAGCAGATCCCATAGTACTGATATGCTCATCGTATTCTTGCATATCCCCTGAACTACTTACAATAACTCTTTTTTCGATTTTCTCATTGGTCTTATCATTTTTCTTTTCCATATTGATTCACTAGAAAAAACAATTAATTTAGAGTTATATAAAATCAAATTTAATAAAACTTTTACTTATTTTCTAAGTTTTTTAAAAAAACAGAAATATAATTAATCAGATTTAAATCAATAAAATAATATAATCTATTTAGTCAATCAAAAGATTACTAACTAAAATAACTGACTGGTGTGTTAACTTGGCAGATTTTCATACTAAGACCTTTTATGGACAAAATACAAGCGTCAGAGTGACAAGTCCTTCAAAACAAGTACCTTATATTTTCTTAAGTTGTATTACTAGAAAAGATGATGGTGTTTGGGAAAAAGTCTCCGAGGGTGAGGGGAAAACAGTAAGATTATCAATTGAAGAAATTATATGTATCATAGAAGTACTTAAAAGAAGGAGTGCAAACTGGAGAGGATATCATGTTTTCAAAGAACGTAAAACAGAGATTTACGTAGGATGGGAGGATGAATCTCGGCAGGTTTTACAGGTAAAGATAGGAGAATATAAGAAGAAACTTAGATTTCCAAACATCAATTTTTTAACCTTAATGCTAGGTCACATCTTAAGTGAAAAAATTGAGCATGCTACGAGCGGAACCTTTGAAGCAAAAACAATTGAAAAAGAAGAAGTTGATGAAGAAGACGAATATGGCGTTTTCTCAGAACATATAACAGCTAGGGATGGATTGCATATAGTTGAGACTACAGAGTTTAGTGCTTCAAGGGATCCTATTGAAATAGAAGCAAAAATTAAAGTAGAAAGTCCCAAGGCATTGCTAATAACGTTGGATTCCGGTGATGAATTTTGGATTCCAAAAAGTACTATCCATAGTGAATATGATGTGAAGGAAAAGAAAAAATCTCAAAAATTCATTGTAGATAAATGGATTATTGAAAAACACGTAATTCTAAAATAATAGCTTTATTAATATTTTCTCCATAAAAGTTAATTGCTATTTTAGATTTTTCTTATCATTAAAGCTTTCTCTGATTTTTATGGTACCAGATATTGATTTTTTAAAACAGCTTGCATATAATGTGTTTGATGCTGTGAATCCTCTCTTAGGTACAAAAGAAGCTGCTAAAAAAAATAAGAGAGGTGCTGGTGGAGACTTATCCATGGAAATTGATTTAATTGCCGAAGGGGTAATTTTAAATTCTTTAAAAGAAGCTGATGCAAATCTTTTATTAATTAGTGAAGAATTGGGAGAACAATTTATAGGAGATATAGATATCGCTAAAAATGATCAGTATGTATTAATTGTTGATCCGCTCGATGGTTCTAATAACGCTGCTAGAGGCGTACCCTATTGTTCTGTTTCAATCGCTTTTGCCGAGGGAAACCGAATAACTGACATCAAAAAGGCAGTTGTACTTAATTTGAATACAAAAGATATCTATTGGGCAGAGAAAGGAAAGGGTGCATATCTTAATGAAACAAAAATTCATGTGTCGGATTTAGATATTACAGAGAATTGTTTTTTTGAACTCAATCTTCCAATGAAAAATTTAATGAAAAATCTCCAAGAATTAAGTCCATTAATAAGAAGATTCTATAGAATAAGAATACTTGGAAGTAGTGCATTGACTTTATGTCAAATAGCAAGAGGAAGTATGGAAACTTTTATTAATTTAAGACCCAGCAATAGATTAGTTGATGTAGCAGCTGGAATGTTAATTTTAAAAGAAGCAGGCGGTAAAATCTTCTCTACTGATGGAACCGAAATTGATTATGAATTATCAATAAATGTAAAATTTCCATTTATAGCTTGTAATAACAAACTAGAGCCTTTCCTCAAAGAAGAATTTGTCATAAAAACGAGTCAATAGTATTATATTGTTAACTAAGTTTAAATAAAAAAAAAAGATATATAGAATGGAGGAAGATTGGTTTAGGTGTGGTCATTCGAGAAGCCAATTATCTAACCTTTTTCCTCCTTTTTCTATATAATAATTTAAAGATTTCAACCCTCGTATGCAGTTTCTCTTTTACTCCTAATTTTACAAAACAGCCGGTATTATGAAATCGTCAATGAGCCCACTATCGACGGGACCAGACCAAATCAAATCACCTGGGTCATTGGCAGTGAAGACCACCACAATATCATATTCTGGAAGTAAAATTATCCGTTGTGTAAATGCTCCAAAAGCTTGATAATATTTATCAGGATTAACCCACCATAAATATCCATAATGAAATACGAACATTCCAAAAAATATTCTTTCTATTAGAGCACTCGTTGATGTTTCAACCCATTTTTCTGTAACAACTTGTCTTCCACGCCACTTTCCCCCATTTAAACACATCAATCCAATGCGTGCCATCGCTTTATGTGTCATGAAAAGCCCGAATCCGCCGAAATT
>JBHLNS010000046.1:0-24643 GCA_048941285.1 Promethearchaeota archaeon | reverse complement strand
TCTCAACTATATTATTACATTTTGATATAAGAATCCAACTTGATGAAATTGAGATTAAAATAGTAAAAAAAAAAAATAATTTTTTCCAGTTAAATTGTTGTGAAATTGAAGATTTCAAAATTTTTTCTTGTTTAACTTGTTTATTAAAAGAATTTTATTCTTGCACCTATTGACCTAAGGTATTAAATAATAATTATGAATATATAATATTTTCTACATCTCATTTCTGAATTTATTATAAAACTGATTTAAGACATTTTCAAAGACAATTCATTTAGTTTCTGCAACACTTGTTTTTTTAAGTTTTTTCCATCGGAAAATCTTTATTTACTTTAATAGCATTTATATAAAATATGTCTAATACACAAAGAAAATATATTCTAGCAATAGATCATGGAACTGGGGGTCCAAAATCAGCTATAGTATCAACAGAAGGAGAAGTACTTGAATGGGCTTTTCAAGAAGTACCTTTATATGCAACTAAAGGTGGAGCGGTAGAACAAGATCCGGATGATTGGTGGAATGCTATTATAAAAACATCTAAAAAAGTCATCGATAATGCTCGAATACCGATTGATGATATAGTAGGAGTTTGTAATACAAGCCAATGGAGTGGAACTGTAGCACTTGATAATGATGGTAATCATTTAATGAATTCGATTATCTGGATGGATACTCGAGGAGCAGATTACATTGAGAAATTTAACAAGGGAATACTTAAAGTATCTGGTTATAATATACGTAAAATGCTGGTTTTATTAAAGCGAGCTGCAGGCGGTCCTGGATTTCATGGAAAAGATCCGATTTCTCATATATTATTAATAAAAAATGAATTTCCTGATATTTATAACAAAACATTTATGTTTTTAGAACCTCAAGACTACATAAATCTGAAATTGACAGGGAAATTTGCTGCTTCAATTCCATCAATAGCACTCCATTGGATTACTGATATTAGAGATCTCTACAATGCTAGACTCTCTAAAAAACTCACAAAAATGTTTAAAGTCGATATTAATAAATTTCCGTCTGATTTAAAAAATGCAATTGATATCTTAGGCCCAATTAAAAATGAAGTAGCAGATGAGATTGGTTTAAATAGAGGTACAAAAGTAGTTATGGGTGCTCCTGATGTTCCTTCAGCTAATATAGGCTCTGGAGCAGTTCAGGATTATGAGACTCATATCTATATTGGCACTTCTGATTGGATTGGGTGTCATATTCCTTTCAAACGCGTCGATATCTTTCATAATATGGCAAGTTTACCATCAGCAATTCCAGGAAGATATATCTTAGCAAATGAACAAGAAATTGCGGGTGGAGCTCTATCATTTCTAAGAGACAAAATTCTTTATCATAAAGATGAACTTTTAAGAGAAGAAGCAGTTCCTGATGTCTATAAGATTTTTGATAAGATTGTAGAAACAGTTCCTGCAGGGTCAAATAATCTGATATTTACTCCATGGTTGATTGGCGAAAGGTCTCCAGTAGACGATTCAAAAATTCGTGGAGGACTCTTCAATATCTCATTAGAAATGTCCAGAGAACATTTAATAAGGGCAATATTTGAGGGTGTAGCGTATAATATAAAATGGTTGTTTATTTATGTAGAGAAATTTATTCAGAAACATAAAATACGATCAACTCCAGGAATGACGAAAAAGGACATTGTTATTCCAGAAATTAATATTATTGGCGGTGGTGCACAAAGCAATGTCTGGTGTCAAATATTTGCCGACATTCTAGATAGAAAAATAAATCAAGTAAGTGATCCAATTCAAGCAAATGCTCGAGGTGCTGCTTTTATTGCTTCAGTAGGTTTGGGATATCTTAAATGGGATGAAATTCAAAGATGTTGTGACATATCAAATGTTTTTACCCCAAATCCAGAGAATAGAGGAATCTATGATAGGCTTTTTAAAGAATACTTAAATCTCTATAAGATTATGCGAAAAACATATAAACTTTTAAATAGATAAGATTTTTTTAAATAAATCTATTTTAATTATTTTTAATCATTGATTTTTTGAGCTATTTCAGGGGATCCTCGTCTATGGAGGAATTCTTTTATAGAACTAATATATTCTTTAGTGACAGTTGAAGTAATTGCTATTTCCTTTAGCTTTTTAACTACATCTTTTTTTGAAATTTTCCTTACTGACTCAATAATTATCTTTGTTTTATCTACATCTTCTAAAAACTTAGAGATATAAAATGATAAGTATTTTATTTGCTCGATATGATCCTCATTCTTTAATGCTGAAGTAATAAATCCTTTCTCAAGATCTAAACCAGTTTGCCAAGGCATTTGAATGATATGTTTGTCGAGGTTTATAAGAAAAGCCCTTTTTCTTTGGTTTTTAACCAACGCGTAGAAATAGGTTGCAGTAGGAAAAACATAGTCATTGTATTCAATATGTTTTAAAACTCTTTTATTCTTATACATTTCAGGAACGATATCATCAAGAAAATTATTGACTTCATCCACATTCAATTCAAAATCTCTTTTGATAATAACGTATGGTTGATAATTAAATATTTTAGTATGAATTAATCCTGCTAGACATCTAAATCCGAGCATTTCAATTAATTTCCTTAAACCTGTTGCTTCTGTCTTTTCTAAATGAGCTTCTTCTTTTGGTTTTGATTCAGTAGTTGATGATACTGATAAATCAACAGTTTGGTATCCAAGAATTCGGCCTTTAATATCTAATAATACCACAAATACATGATCCTGACATACCGCTCCTTGTGGAACTTGGATTTTTACATGTCCAAATTTTTTTTCTGTAAAAAGTGTTTCTGGAATATTTACTGTTTTTTCAGAACCACAACTTGGACATGCAATATTAATATACCTAGTTTGTACTTGTACCATAAATACCCCACAAGGAAAAATAATGAAAAAATGTATGAATTACATAAAAGTCTATGAATATAAATCTATCCCAAATTAAAAGATGAGAGTGATATTAGTAAGATATAAGAAAAACATCTAAAAAATATAAATCACTTCCAGGCATTTAAATTAATAAAAAAAAAGAGAAAATCAATTTGTTATCTATTTTCTTCCTTTTCATGATGAAGCATCAAGACAATGCCTAATACGAGCATAGCAGAATCATCATCTAAGTCAGGAGACATTTTTACTCCATATGTTCCTTTGATAAGACTCTTAAATAGTTTTTTATGTATTTCAGCAACAACTTTGTTATCTTTTAATATCTTATACTTTAAAGTCCATATATTTCCCTTCATTGCAAAAACTTTATTTTCATTCGGATCCTCAAACCAGTAATTTGGTTTAACAGCCACTATTTTTCTTTTAAGTTTCCCAATGTATTTATCTTCATCTTCTTCCCCGCCTTTATAGAATTTATATGTTGAACGCATTGAAATTACTTTTTCATGAACTGTTAGGACAGGATTCTCTTCAAGATCTCTTATACGGTAAGTATTACCAATCTTTATTACTTTTCCAGCGAAAGTACCGATAACTTCTTTATTTAAGTTCATTATTTTACCTTTATCCCTTAAAGAGATCAATTTTTCTTGAAGTATAAATTCCCGAGTTTTTAATAACGACATTTTTTTCAATATATAGTTTATTTTTTAATATTTTTAGTGCTATTTTATACTTAAAAATTTATTGAATAATATTATCTAATATTATTTTGAGATCCCTCACTGGTAAAAGAAAGTAGAAATTATTAAATAGAGTATATTAATTCCATTAAAAAAGGAGAATTAATATAATTATGTCATTACTTTTTGATGCTGAAGGATATTTTTGTGAAGGAGAAGTGCCTAAGAATTGGAAGTTTGACATGGAATTAGGAAGAATAATATTGACCAATAAAACTTTATCGTTAATGAAGAAAACTAATATAAATTTGACAGAAATAGACTCTAATTTTAAGAAATTGAATGAATTGTATAAAATTCCCTTATTAAATATTAATAAAGCCTCCGTGATAAAAAAAGGGAGAATTTACGTTTTAGAGGTTGAAACTACAGATGCATATTTGTTTTCTATTACAATGGCAGATTATAAGAAGTCAGGAAAAAAGGAAAGCATAGAATTAACAAAATTAATAAACAAGAATATTTTAAGAGGCTTTTAAAAATAGAATATAATTTAAAATAAAAAAAATATAAGTTGGTGTACCCTTATTTTATTAACCCTTAATGGGCTTACCTTCTTCAATTTTACTTAGATCTTTTTCTTGAAGTTCACGCCTCTGAACTTTTCCCGTTGCACTAACTGGCATTTTTCTGACAAATTCGATATATTTTGGACTT
Source organism: Promethearchaeota archaeon (assembly GCA_048941285.1). Taxonomy (GTDB): domain Archaea; phylum Asgardarchaeota; class Lokiarchaeia; order Sigyniarchaeales; family SOKP01; genus Loki-b32. The sequence goes on along the minus strand of JBHLNS010000046.1, from coordinate 20,341 downwards.
TTCCATTTAGCCATATTCTCTCTTGCCCATTCCTTTAATTGATCACTAGTTATATCCCGATCAGCTTTAAATCCTTTCTTCAATGATACCCACGCTTTCACTGCCTCACCTGTCATTTCATCAGGAATACCTGCCACAGCTACTTCATCTACCATTTCATGAATACCTAATAGCTCTTCTACTTCTTTTGGAAATACTGAATGTCCTGAAACTTTGATTAAAGATTTTTTCCGATCTCGTATCTCAACCCATCCATGCTCATCCATAAAACCAATATCACCTGTTAATAACCACCGTTTGCCACCCCAATATTTTATGTTCTCTTCAATCTCTTTTTGCTCTCCTAAGTATCCCAACATTATATGGGGTCCCGCAAGACATATCTCTCCTGTATTTTCGATTCCAAAACCGCCTTTTTCTTTCGTTCCATCACATATAGGCCCTACCTCAAAATTATCAGAAGGAAATATTGCCCAATCTGCACCCGGAATTGGTATTCCCAATTTTCCATCCTTGGTTGGGCCCCAGAAAGGCGCAATACTGTGTACAGGTGAACTTTCCGTTAAACCATAACCGGCACGTATAGGGCAGAATATTGACTCAAAAGGCTCTTGTACATAAGAATGCAGGGGACCTGCTCCTTGCGAAGCGTATTTCAATTTCTTCCAAAAATCATATTTCTTTTTAAATTCATCAATGCCCATTTCTTGTACAAAATCAGTAAACCTTTTAAACCACATCTCAACGCCTACATATATCATTCCTTCCGGAGCATCAATCCTATTTACTGCTTCGCATAGAACATCATCTGAGGGGGGCTTTGGGAAAAGAAGCATAACCAATCCTATTGCAAGAGCAGCATTCATGACACTTGTCATACCAAAGCTATGAAAAAAGGGGATAATACCGAGGGTCACCACACCGGCTCCTATACCGGTCCAATCTTTAATCATATTTAGATTAGCACTTAAATTAGCATGTGAAAGCATCGCAACTTTGGGTAGTCCAGTTGTACCACCAGTCATGAGATATATTGCCGGATCTGTCCAAGGATCAATATCGACCTTAATCTCTTCTGGCTGTGTTTCTTTAATAATCTTATCCATCCAATACACTTTATAATGCTCTGTTTCATTTGGTATTTTATCTTTAGCATTTGGAATAGCCAATTTTTCAATCGTACCCTCATTGGCTGTCAGGAAATCCACAAAATTAGATGGTATTACAAATTTTACTTCCGTTTTTGGAAGAATATCTTTAGGACCCGCAATATATAACATATCCATCATAACAAAAGCTTTTGCTTTAGTCATATTTAAAGCATGTAAAAGCTCCAGCGGTCTATAGGTAGGATTGATACCCTGTGCTATTGCACCAATATATTGACATCCCATATAAGCAACTACAAAATTTATAGAGTTTGGTAGGTCGATTGCAACAACATCTCCTTTTCTAATTCCTAGATCTTTATAGAGAAAAGTCCCAAATTTTTTTGCAAAATCGAATAAAGTCCGTAGCTTTACATATTCTATATATGGTCCATATACAAACACACAAATATCATTATTCCATGTCCCATATAAATCAGCAGCTTTCAGGAAATATTCCCACATAGGTAAAATTTCCACATTTTCAACATCTCTTAGTTGTTTCGGCACTCCTTCAGGCCAATAACCCCCAGTAAACCATACCTTATTTTCATCAACTAAAAATTCTGGATCATCTAAACTTGGCATAATAAATTCACTTTTTTATTTCAATTATGATATTTTTATATAAATTGAGGTAAAATCTTCTTTGTTATATGAAGATTGATTTGTTATTATATAATAATTTAACTCGATTCAGAAATCAGACCCGAAAGTGAAATAAAAGTTGCACTTCCTCCTTTTGTTCAAATACTATTTCTATAATACACTTACTTTTGGGTATTTTTTCCCTCATATTAATCATCCTGTTCCTTTTTAGAATAATTTATTTTAATATTTCAAATTTTAAATTATTAAATACTTTTTTAGACATAATTATCATGAGTTTTAAAAACAAACTAATAGAAAGCTTAAAAGGAATTTTGAATGAAGAAGAGCTCTCACTTCTTCCACGTGGCTTCCAAACTTTGGGAAATTTAATAATCCTAAAGTTGAATCAAAAATTGTTTTATAAAGAAAGGCAGATTGCTAACACATACTTAGAATTGTTACCAAAAATCAGATCAGTTTATGTAAATAGAGGTAAAATAGTTGGAGAATTTAGAGAACCAGAAAACATTGAATTAATTGGAGGAGATGATAACCCTATAGTTGAACATAAAGAACATGATTTGATATACAAATTTGATATAACGAAAATTATGTTTAGTAAAGGTAATATTAACGAAAGGAGATTTCTCGCAACGTTAGTAAAGAATGGAGAGATCATCGTGGACATGTTTGCTGGTATTGGATATTTCTCATTACCAATAGCCAAACATTCTCCAGTAAGTAAAATCTATAGTATTGAATTTAATCCAGAATCTTATAAATATTTAGTTGAAAACATTAGGATAAATCATTTAGAAGAAAAAATTATACCAATAAAAGGAAATTGTAAGATTGAAGTTGAAAAGCTTAGTGAAGCAGGAATTAGAGCTGACAGAGTAATCATGGGTGTTTTTCCTGCCCCAAAAGATTATATAAAAGAAGCTTTATCATTAGTAGAAGATAAAGGAACTACATTTCATTATGAAGGTGTAGTAGAAAAAGATAATTTTATTATTCTTTTTAACGAATTTAGCGAAATAGCCTTTGAACAGGGTTTTCACAGTGAATTAATATCGTATAGAATAGTAAAAAGTTATGGTCCAAAATTATTTCATGTTGTTTTAGATATCGTTTGCTATAAGGACAATTAGAAATCCCTTTTATAGCTTTGTCATTTGAGCTTTTTATTTTCACTCCTAGAGAATTTTTTATTATGAATTATACCATGTTCTCGAAGTATTAAAAGGTTAAGAGCTTCAAGGTGTTTTTTTGTAAATACAAAAAAACATATAAAACCTAATTAAAAATATTTAAAGAATAGAAGAATTATATCTTATATAGACGTGAGAAGAATATACCAATTTTTATTTTAAAATTTTACTACTGAGTATGAACAAAATTGAATGGAAAAGCTACAATTGCTCTAGATTATAGTCATAATAATATTTTAACCCTAGAATCATCAAGTTTTAATGAATTTACGCAGTTTATCTTCACTTCTGGATATAAATTTGGGAAAATAGAATCAGGATTTAATTCAATTAATGAGCTTAAAAAATATAATACTATAATACTCTCAACACCAAAAAATACAAAATTACAACCAAATGAGATTAATACACTTGAAAATTATGTAAAAACCGGAGGAAGCCTTTTAATTGTCAGCTCAACGGGAGCAGATTATACAAATAGTACTAATTTAAATGAATTGACTAGAAAATTTGGATTCGAATTTGTCTCAGACGAGGTACAAGACTCTGTAAATTATATTAATCTCCAAAAGAGACCAGTAATAGATAAATTCAAACCTCATGTAATAACAGAAAATTTAAAAAAAGTCGTGTTATCCAGTTCTTGTTCTGTTAGAATCTTGGATTTTGTTGAAGATGAGAAAAGTGTAAAAGTTGATTGGTTATTACAATCTGGATTGAATTGTTGGCGTAAACGATATGATGGAGAGTATTGGATAGAAGAAGACAGCCCAAAAATTCCGTTACTAGTTGTAGTGGAGTATTTTAAGGGCAAAGTTGTTGGATTTGGAAATTTTAGCATATTCTCATCACTTGCTAGAGAGTATGGCTTTTCTGCTTTTGATAATGATATTTTAATAGCTAATATCCTAAGTTTTTTAATAGGTCGCCTAGATTCTGAGGGAAAACCAGTAACAGTTGAATTGAATATGGATTTATACTATTGGGCAGAAACTGTTGTTAAACAGGAAAAATGGAGCAATATTTCAGATCTTATTAATGTAAGTTTAAAATATTTCAAAGATAATTATAATAAAATTATTGATGAAATAAAGAAACTAAGAGAAGAACGAGTAGAAATGCGTAAAACGTATGAGAAATCAATTAAAGAATCAGAAAATAAAGAAATTGTTGAAGATGAGGTATTGGAAAAAGTACCGGTCGCTGTTAGGAAGATAGAAGACCTTGAAGATATAATAAGTGAATTAGAAGATATAACTGGAGAAAAGTATGAAATTTCTATAGATCTAGAACACGAAGAGACAGATGAGGAGGAGGATGAAAATGAAATTCCTGAGTACACTGATCAAGATATAATTGAATTCGAAAATAATCTTAATAAAAAAGCTGTCTGGAAGGGTAAACTTACTAACGCTTTTAAAGAATGGTTGAGTACGAAGAATAGAAGTTAATAATAAAATAGAAATTTAATCTCTTCTTTAACTATTTAATTAGTATTTCTTCTAATTATGGATAGATTTATTTTTGTATTAGGGTCTAATTGGCAACTCTCAATTGCGGAGTTAGATAATTATCTTAAATATTCTACAAATAAAGGAAAAATCATCGATTATTCTGCTAACGTGGCTATAGTAGAATTTGATAATTTGCATCAAGACCCACATTACATTAATAAGCTCATGGAAGTTCAATTTATTTTAGGGGGTTGTCAAAAAATCGCACAAATTTATGATTTTATTGACATTAATGCCATTCAAGATGCCTTTCCAGTTGAAATTGATAAATACAAATATGTGGAGAAAGCAAGAAAAAAGATCTTGGACGTTATTGACAATATTCTAATTGGAAAAAATGGAATATTTCCAAAAGTTTACGAGAGTATGTTTTTTGCCGTATCAATTTATCCTAATCTTTACGATGATGAATATTACTCAAGAATTCTAGTTAAACATTTATTACCTTTTTTGAATAAAGAGATAATGGAAATTCTCAAAAGAAAGGGCTCAGAAAAAACATTGTATTATCAATATCCTGAAAAATATATAAAATCAGGCAATTTGAATCCAATATTTCCGCATCACGTAATTAAATATGAACTTCTTAAAGAAAATAGGGCAGAAATAATTTTTGGCTTCACAGAAGAAGGTTTATACATTGCGAGAACATTTACTGTAGATGATCCTAATTTTAAGAAGAAGATTGATGAAGAACGGCCTTTTAAAGAATTTAAAAGTGCAATTTCTCCTAAGTTGGCATTAATCTTGTTAAATTTCTTAAACATATATCAGAATAGAGAAAATAGCAAAATCATTGATCCATTTGTTGGAAATGGAACAATCGCATTATTCGCCATTTTGCAGGATTTTCAATTTTATGGCTCAGATATCGACAACAAGAAAGTAAATAACACTCTTCGTAATATTCATTGGTTATTAGAATTATTGGAGGAAGAAATCCCTCCATTCACTCAGCAAAGAATTTTAAAATATGATTCGAGAAATTTATCAAGTGCTTTCAATCTTAACTTTTTTGATGGTATATGTACTGAACCAGAATTAGGACCTTTTTACACAGACAAACCATATTATTCGCAGGTTAAAGAATTAATAGATAACGAACTAACTCCTTTATATGATGAGTTTTTAAGAGAAGCTTGTAAAATATTAAAACCTAATTCTAGAATAACATTTGTTTCTCCTATTATTAGTACTATAGATGGAAATGATTTACAAGTAAATGTTGAAAAACTTGTAAATAAAAATAACTTTAGAATTATACCAATGATTGATCTATTTAGGATTCCCAAAAAAACTAACCAGAAACTTCGGTTTCGCAAAGAATATGTAAGAAATTTGATAGATACCAAGAAAGGACAAATAATAAAAAGAAAAATTTATGTTTTAGAAAAAAAATAAGATGAGTTATAAAGATATTTTAGAAAAGATAGAGACTCAACTGGAGGGAGAAGCCCATTTAGATGAACTAGCTAACAAGAAGCAAGATGCATTTAAAATTTTAGTCTCTACAATATTATCAGCACGCACTAGAGATGAAAATACACGAATAGCAACTGAGAAATTATTTGAAAAATATAATGAGCCAAAAGCTATAGCAGAAGCGGATATTGAAGATATTGAACATCTTATAAAATCTTCAGGTTTTTATAGGGTTAAAGCTGCTAGAATAAAAGAAGTCTCAAATGTTCTGATAAATAAATATGACGGTTTAGTTCCAGATAAATATGAATCCTTAATTAATTTACCAGGAGTTGGAAGCAAAACTGCAAATTGTGTTTTGGTTTACGCTTTTAAAGTACCCGCAATCCCTGTTGATACTCATGTGCATAGAATTTCAAATAGATTGAATTGGGTAAAAACTAAAAATCCAATAAAAACTGAAGTCGCGTTGAAGAGAACCATTCCAAAGGAACTCTGGTTAAAAATTAATAGATTATTTGTAAGGTTTGGGCAACAAATATGTTTACCAATTCGTCCTAAATGTGAGATATGTGTAATTAGGGATATTTGCCCTAAAGACTTTAGCATGGAGTTAGTTAATAAAAAGAAGTGAATTGTATTGAATTGCTGCAATTTTTTGAAGATAAAATCAATATCTGTATTGAATTTTTCTTTTACGCATATAAAAAAGATAACCAAATAAAATACCTCCCAATAAACCAAATATATGAGCCCAATAATTTATACCTGGTGAAAAAGAGGTTAGAATGAAAAATCCAACATAAAATAAAGCTAAAAATAAGAGAGGACGATAATCAGTTGCTACAATTATAAATGCCGCCCCTATTAATCCAAAAATAGCCCCTGATGCACCTAAGCTAATTATATTTATTGGTATCAATAATAACGAGAAAACATTTCCAATTAAACCTGAGATAAAATATATAACTAAATATTGTAGCCGGGTAATATATGAATTTGTTTCAACAGTAGCGCCAAAAAGGAGCAAAGCAATCATATTAGAAAAAAGGTGCATGGGATCTGCATGTATAAAAATTGATGTGAACAATCTCCAGACTTCAAAATTTTCAAAGACCCTTTTGTTATCTTGCACAAGAGTTAGAAATACTTCAGGAGGAGCAAAATAGGTGAATATAAAAAGAAAAATATTAATGAAAATTAGAGTTAATGTAATTTTTGCATCTTTTAAATTCTCAACATCTAAGACCATCATGTGCAACGGGACCTATTTAAACATTTAAAAAAAATTATAACAAAGTATAATAAGTAATATTTTTTTTATTTTTTTAGCATAAAAAGTTGATAATATTTTGGACAGAAACGAAAGACTTAATGAAAAATTAAGATTAAAAAAGAAACGTCTTGTAGATTCATTAGTTTTGAATGATATTTTAAAAGATAAACGCTTAGTTAAGGCTTTTATGGAGGTTCCTTTAGAAAAGTTTATTCCTGATAAATTTTTCAGCATTGTCAAACTTTATGAAGATGTACCAAACCTATTTTATTATGATGAGCAAAATCCTAATAATTATAGAACTATTTCTGCACCACATATGATATCAATTATGCTTCAAGGTCTTTCTTTAACTGATGACGACGATTTATTAATATTAGGTGCGAAAAGCGGGTACATCGCAGCGCTAGCGCATAAATTGGCACCTAAAGGAGAAATAATCATTCTTGAGGCTAATTCTGAAATTGCTAAACTTACTTCTAATAATCTCAAGAACCTTAAGTTAGACGATAATATATCCATTGTTGTTAAGAATCCTCTTCTAGGAATGCCAGAATTAAGTCCCTGGCAAAAAATTTTAGTAACTGGAGCTATTGAGCAATCCAAAATTCATCCTCTATTAAATCAACTTGATGAGAATGGAGGGGTCTTATTTGCTCCTATTGGACAAGATTTTATCCAAATTTATACTCAAATTTTAAGACAAAAAAATGAATATTACGGTATGAAAAAATTGCAAGTCAAATTTTCACCGTTAATTACGAAGGTAGAATTGGATGAATTAGAGCTATTAACTGATTTTAATGAATCTGAAAGTTTAGAAGACGTAAATAGAAACCATGAAGTTTTACCAAATATTTCAAATAGAGTTAGCATAAAATATGCCTCAGATATACTCGATGAAATAAATACAGAACCATCTTTTAAAATTGAAGCTATCGATAAACAACAACAAGAGTTTGTATTAAAAACTTTAATGAGTATAGAATTAATTCTTAAGAATTTAAGAAAAGAAGAAAATATTGACAAATGTTTTAATTATATTGAGGGTATTGAGATAAAACTCGAAGATCTGAAAAAATACAAGAAATTGTTCCAAATTAAAATAAAAAGAATGCAAAATATCTTAAATCAAATAAGATCCTATTCTATTGTTAGAAAAGAACTAATAAACAGTAACGTTTCAGATTCAGAAATTATAGATAAAAAAATAGAAATAATTAATAAACAAATAGACCAAATAAACATTTTCATAGAAATCCTTAAAGAAGATATAGCCCAGATTAAAACTTTGTATTAAATAAAAATCTTTTATTTCCTTATTAAACCAATTTTTTGTTAGCGTTCGAGAAACTTTAAAACTGATCGCATAAAATCAGATAGATCATCAGGAGAACGTGAAGTAATCAGATTATTATCAATTACTACAGATGCATCTTCAAATAATGCCCCAGCATTTATCATGTCATCCTTAATCGCAAAATAACTCGTTGCTTTTCGCCCATTAATGATCTTTGCTGATATTAGAACCCAGCCTGCATGGCAAATAGCACCAACTAATTTTCCATCATCATTGATTTTATTAACAAAATTAATAATATCCTTATCTCTCCTTAAATGATCAGGATTTATTGTACCCCCAGGAATAATAACACCATCATAATCATTAGGATTTGCTTCTCTTATCAATTTATCAGGTTTAATAGGATAACCATGTTTTCCTTTTATTTCTCTTCTATGTAAACTCAATAATTCTGTTTCATATCCTGCCTCAATTAAACGAATTCGTGGATAATGTAGTTCTAAATCTTCATATCCATCAGTAGCAAGAAACGCAATTTTTTTTGCCATTTTTTTACCTCCTAAAATTATTTTACACTAAATTTTAAGCTTAACTTTTATTATTAATTCAATTTAATGTATAGAGTATTTCCTTTTTTATTTTATAGGTTATGAAATATTCATTCAAAGTAAAAAGTATTAATTAAAATTAAGAAAACCTACATAAACTATTATAACAGCCATGATTATTAAAAGAAGGTTTAGGGGAGTTGGAATTATTCTATTTGGGGTTTTTTCTTTGTAGTTTTCATAAAATTTGCCATATTTAGGAATTAGGATTAATTTTTCTGCTATTATTGCATTTATCTCTAACAAGATTAAAATTAAAGGGCTAATTATTAAAGAAACAAGTGAATCTGAAATAATTGCAATTCCAAGGAATATAAGCCCCCATGATGAATGAATAGGATGCCTTATTAATTTAAAAATTCCTCTAGTAATTAGATCAGGACTATTCTCATCCATCAACTCAACCTTATACACCTTATTTGCTCTTTTTATAAATATTATTCCTAAAATGATGAGTGCGATTCCAAATAATACAAAAAAAATCCATAAATCTTTAAAATAACTATAATTATTTGGAAAAAATATTCTTAAGAAACTTGAGTTAATAAATGGGATTGGTATTAAAGATAGTGTACAAAACATAGGAAATATTTTATAATAAACGAGTTTTTTTCCTTCATCTATATTTCTCAGAAAAAGAACCCAATACAATGCTAGGTTAAAAGAGAAAACGAATACGAATAAAATTGTTACTAAGAGCATAATATTATTAATAGAAGTTTAAATTAGTTTTAATCAATATCGATTCTATATTTTTTAATTAAAAGAATATTGAAAAGTTTTTTATATTATATTTCTAAATTTAATAAATCAAGTTTGATACTAGATTAAAAATGTAATTTAAAATTCAAGGTATTATTGATGGCAGAAGAAGAAGAAAATTTAAGTAAAGAAGAGCGGGAATTATTTTACGAAGTGTTATTTAAAAGGATAATGGAAATTATGAAAAATCCTAAAATGGATCTTGATCCTTTTGGTGAAATGATAAATAGATTATCAGTATTGGCGGGAATTTTTAGCTTTAGAGCTATGGTTTCTCTAATTCCTGAATTAGTAGCATATGCTATGAGGTACGGAATGGAAGTGGAAAAAGTATATGAAGAAGAACAATTGAATTTAGATGAAGATATCCAAGGATTTGATGAAGAGCAAGGAAAAACAAAGCGGATGTCTCGAATTCAAGAAGACATTGATAAGTTAAATATCTATTTATAACGCCTATTTATTTTTGATATTTCTTTGGTTTTTAATGAAAAGAAGTTCAAAAAAAAAAATAAATAAATAAATCTTTTAAATTGAAATTAAAGAAATTAATAGTATTTATTTTTAAAATCTTTTAATTTATTCATTACTTCATCATATAACGACCCAACAATAATTTTATCACCAAGAGCCTTCAACTCCTTAGAATAGGCTAGGATTTGATGGAGAATTGGCCCTGGTGGTAGCTGATCTCTTTTCCTTTCTAAAATATCACCAAGAGCTTGAGCAGTTGGAGCACGATCTATAGCTTTAAATAATTCAATAAACAAATCATGAATTTTTCCAGTTTGAGAGTCTGCGACATGAGCTTTTGGTGTTTCTATGCTCGCTTGAGATGTTATCAAAGAGCTTGATGGCTCTCCACCAGATCTACCCAAGACAACTACAACTGGTTCTGATCGAGGATAATCACCCGATCCGGAACAATTGTAATTAATATTAACAGAAGCACCCCCACTTATCTCCCCAACCTTTACATGCAATTCTGATAAATCTCCTACTTGTACTAGTTCATGAGTAGCACCAATGGGAGGTGTAAACTCAGTTAGACTAAAACCCGTAGGAATGATATCCTTAACTAATACATTTTCTAATTCAACATCCCCTTTATTTTGAACTCTTACACCAATGCTAAATTCCCCTTCAGTAAGACCCGGTTTAATACTTTTAAGTGTTTTTAATTTACGTTTAACATATCTAACTTTTAATTCTGGTTCTTCTCCAGGAGTTTTAATAAAAAATTTTCCCTCTACTGGGCAATTAATCTCAATTTTTACTGGTGTCATATATTTTGTTTCGGTAGGTGGTCGTGGATTTCTTGCTATTAGAGGATATGAGATTATCATCTTTTTTTCTGGTAGAAGCTCATTTGTAAGATTATGTAATTCAACATAAATTTGATGTTTTTTAGAAAAATCTTGATCACTTGGATCAATTAGTATTTTTTGGACGTATTCTTCTCTTGAACTTATATCTATATCAGCTAACAGGATTTTAATATCTTTAACTAAGGGTGAAACAAAATCAGGAGGAAGCTCATCTGATAAGAAAAATTTTTCAATTGGTGCGGATCCATTATTTACAATAATATTTTCAATAACCATATTAGTATTAGCATAAGCATCCACTTCTGGAGGTTTTATTTCTTTATCAATAGTTGCACTTAAAACATTATATATTGTGGATTCTTTCACAATTTCACCAAAAACCCTAGGAATTACCACATACATAGGCGTAAAACCAATTTCTGAGCTTAATTCAGGGATATCTTTCGCTTCAACCTGAAAATCATAATCCCAAGATTCATCAGGATTCAACACTTTGTCTGGTGTTTGAGATACAACAATTTCACTTCCTGTAGCAATCTTTTGATTTACCTTTACATCTTCGAGTTTTACTTGGAATCCAGACTCATTAATAAATTCAACATTACATTCCCACATACCAGGTTGAGAACTCTCATCTCTGTCAATTCCACTCATCGAATCTGTTAACCCTCTTATTTCTGGATTTATCATAGTTAACTTATAATTATTAATTAAATAATTAATTTTCAAGGCTCCAAGTTCTTGAGCAGATAATTCTTTCATATTCACACTAAAGAAGATCTCAAGTTCAGCTTTATTTCCCGCCTCTAAAGATGTTAATTCCCAAGCAAGGATTCGATTCCCATTTTCTTCTTTTAAATTAGCCTCACCAATATTAGGTTTCCTCATTTCGATTTCTTGAATAAATGTGGGCAATTGTCTTTTTACCTTTATGTCTAATATTGGTAGGTTTAATGGATTAGTTAAGATAAGTTTTAAACTACATTTATTATCTGTTTTATATAGAAATGTATTATTTATTTTGCTGGAGTCTGATTTATCTGTGTCAAAAATTTCTTCAAACTTCAAAGATGAATCTTTTAGTTCTTTTATTTCATAGTCTTTAATAAATTCTTGAGTAGGATTTAATGTTCCAATGGTTAATTCTTTTGAGACGAGAGAAGTATTTACATTTTCTTTAATATTACATGTTAGATTCCACAATCGACTTCTTTGTGTTGGATTTTTTACTTTAAGCATGCCATTCCCAGTAAGTTCTTTTATATTTTGAGATCCATCAATAATTATTTTCTCGTTTTCAGTAAGATCAATAATAACCAGATTTTCTGACATCGATATTCTTCTCATATTTTTATTATTTAGATTTAGAAAAAATTTTATACAAAATTTGTTATCAAAATAATAAAGTTGATCTTTTTATACTTTAACTTTTCATTAACAAACGTTTATACAATTAAATATCATAATTAATCAAGAAAAATTATTGTGGTTGTAGATAAATTCTGGGATGTTGTTAAAAAATTCAATAGTTTAATGAAATCAGCAATTGAAGGCCCTAATTGTTTGCAGATATGTAGTGGAGATTGTTGTTCAATTCAGATTGATGTACCAAAAATATTAGCAGAAAAATATATAAAACTAGGTTATGCTAATGAAAACGATTTTATTAGAGGAGATATTTTCAGTTTTAAATTAAGATTCGATGAAGAAAAAGGAAAATGCTTCCTATTCGATAAATCTATTAATGGATGTATTGTACATGACTCGCAGATTAAAATACCCCAATGTTGGATTTATCCTACGAACTTTGATAATTTTGACAATAAAGAAATAAGTTGTAAAAGAGCTAGGGGGTGGAAGATCCTTGATCCCATTAAAACAAAGAAAGCTGAAAAATTACTTAAATATTACATTTTTCTTTGCCAACTTGAAGCCAGAAAAGAAGCTAAAGCTATACAATATCGATTAGATGATATTTTATGCAGGAAAAGATTATTAAAGCTGTTAATGCAGACTTCTCCAAGTAATTTAGCTGGTTTTAAAGATACTTGGGATTGTATTACTATTTTATCTGCTCAAGGAGTATCCTTACAAATGAAAAAAATTTGTAAGAAATATAATAGCAAATGTAAATATTATGAACATAATTTTTTAGATTGCAGAAACATTTGTGATAAAGTAGCTAATGGATTAATTGAGTTTTTACAACAAAATTTATTACGTTATACAAAAGAAAATGGTGTTGATTCAGAAGGGGAATATTCTTTTATAAAGTTGTTTAAATTTGTTGAAATTGAGGGTTTTTAGAATATATTCTATTATTTTGCTTTTGTCAGGATAATTCTCCTCTTTCTATATAAAAGATATTACAGACGTAATATATCCACTTAAATAATATTTAGATCCATATAGAAATAATATTTATATATTACATAAATAGTGTAATTCATGTCATTAGGAGACCAAGAATTAATTGAATTAGCCAAAAGTGTTTTTTCTGAAAAATACGATTTTGCTAAAGGCCCAGTACAATTTAAAGGTAAATCTGGTAAGTCTTGGACATTTGATGCTATTGTAAAAAATAAACTTAATACTTTTGGAGTTTTTGTTCGAGACTGGAAAAGAGAAATCTCAATTACTCAATTGAGGCAATTACATAAAGCTTGTATTGATACTAATATTGAAGGGGGAATTATGATTTGTAATGTCGTTACAGATTTTTCTCGAGAATATAGCTCCCAATTTGGAATTCAGTTACTCTCAAGAGGACACCTCATCTCAACGTTACGAAGAAGAAGATTTCAAAAAGATTACTAAGATTGTAAAATCTCCCAAATCTTAATGGCTTTAATTAATAAGTTCATTTTAGGTTTATAGGCTAATTTGAGAGGAATATCAAAAGTTTATAAATCATTAAGAAAATTATTATTATATAGTATAAGAAATTCACTCGTTTTTATTTTGATAGTTATATATCAATTTAATGAAGAATTAGAGGATTTTGAAGAAATACAAATTAAGGAAAATCATCCATTATTTGAATTATTAGATTCAAATAAAATAATTCTTTTTATAGATAAACACTCGAGAAAAGTATGGATCTGGGAAGGTAAAAATACAAATCCAAGAATGAAATTCATTTCCGCTCGAGTAGCACCTAATGTAAGAGATAAACATGATATTTCATATACAATTACATCTGTAGATGACGGGGAAGAGACTGCCGCCTTTAAAATTTTAGTCGGCCTTGTATAAGTTAGTTTTATATCCTTGAGTAATAATTGGATATTTATGTGATGAGAATTATTGTATCTCAAGATTTAATTTTATTTTTTTATTAAAAGATAATTATTGAAAAATGGAACTATTTAACAAAACTATTGGGATAAGAAGTAGGCAAGAAAGACCTTATGGAGCGATTTATTCGAAGGGTAAATATAAGGAAATGATGGAAGATGTAAAAAGAATCGTAGAAGAACTTAAAAATGAAGTGGGGGTAATTGGGATAACTCTTTGTGGAGGTCTCAGCAGAGGTTATGGGGATGAATTATCTGAAATAGATTTAAATGTGTATTTAGCAGACGATATTTATAATCATTGGATTACTGGAATGGGACCTATTCCTCATAATGATGCATTATGGAGGGGTTGCTACGTAGATATTGAATTTTTTTCATTTGAAAAAGAAATTAAAGAGGATTGGGATTTAATTAAAAAGTGGGATGCATCATATAATGAAATATTGTTCGATCCAAGAGGTAAGATCGAGGCTTTATTTAAAGAAAAAGATGTATTTACCTCACAAGAAAAATTTCACTGCCTTTCAAAATCTTTTAGAAAATGTATGTATATTGGAGATTTGGTAGTAATACAATGGATTAATAGGGGTGATGCTTTAACAGCAAATCAATTGATAATTAATGCAGTATCTGGCCTAATTGATTTGGCCTTTTTAGCAAATGATGAATATCCTCCTTATGAGAAGTGGGCTTTAAATTATTCTTATTCCCTTAAATGGTTACCTAAAGATTGGAAAAGAAAAATTTCTGAAATAATTCTAACTAAAGAGATTTCAATAAAAGAAGCTGAAAGAAAGCATGCATTATTTGTTGAATTATATAAAGATTGTTGGGAGAAAATTGTTGGTGAAGAATCAAGAGATTTAGAATTTATTGATTTAGTAACATTACATGAATTACAATTTATTATAGATAATGCTCCAGTGCCAATTGAAAAATTTGCAGAGAGTTTTGATATAAAACACTTATCATATGAACCAATATATAAATTTACAAATATTACTATAAAAGATAGAAAGAAATTTATTTATTTTAATCGCAAAAAATTTATTGAACAGAAAAAAATAAATTTCCCTGAAATATTAGAGTGGAGTAAACCCTTGCTTAATAAGTTAAAATTAACATAAGAGCAGCATCTAAAATTGAATGAGAAAAAAGACAATCTAGAAGAAGAGTATGTATTTGAGATCTATGACGAAGATTATGCTGAATCTTTAGAAGAACCTCCAGTTATTATAGAGGAATATAATAAAATATCTTTTGAAACGGATTTGAATGAGGAACAATTGAAAATCATTGATAATATTAAGGGGCCTATGCTAGTTATCGCTGGTGCAGGTAGTGGGAAAACAAGAACAATTACTTATTCAGTGGCAAAATTATTATTATCCAGTGTTAAACCAAATCAAATTATGCTTGTAACATTTACAAATAAAGCAGCTAATGAAATGATTAAGCGTGTAGAAACACTGTTAGGAAAGAAACCAAAAGGAATTTGGGGAGGAACATTTCACTCTATAGCGAATCGTTTTATTAGAAAATATGCAAAAACATTAGGTTTAAAAACAAATTATATAATAATGGATGAAACTGATTCACGTTTATTGATGAAACTTTCAATTGAGAAAGCGAAGGTTAAAGAACTCCAAGAAAGATTTCCAAATTCTCGAATGGCAAAAGATATTTTGTCATTTTCCATTAATTGTAATAAATCTATTCGAGATGTTATCCTCTGGAAATATTCTCAATTTGAAAGTGAAGAAATCATCAAAAAATTAGAGCAAGTCTTTAAGATTTATCGAGAGAAGAAAGCTCAAGACAATTTGGTAGATTTTGATGATTTATTAATTTATTGGAATCAGTTATTGGATGAGAGAGCGGTTGCTAAATTAATTGCAAAGAACATAAAATATGTTCTTGTGGACGAATACCAAGATACGAACTACATTCAGGACGAGATTATATATAAAATCGTTAAACAGAACCCAGAACATAATGTTATAGCTGTTGGGGATGATGCCCAAAGCATATATGCATTTAGAGGTGCCAATTTCGAAAATATTCTCAATTTTGAAAATAGATACCAAAATTGTAAGCGGTATACAATAACATATAATTATAGAAGCGTACCTGAGATTTTAAAACTGGCTAATAACTCAATAGAACATAATAAAAAGCAATTTAAAAAGGCCATGCGAACCACGCGTCCTAAAGGAACGTTGCCATTTCAAATAACTTTAGGAGATGATATGGAACAAGCAAGTTTTATAGCTAATCAAATTTTAAAATTACGTTCAGATGGATATGATTTAGAAGAGATGGCAATATTAATTAGGGCGGGTTCTCATTCTCTAAGAATAGAACTTGAATTAAGAGCGAAGAACATCCCATATGAAGTTAGAGCCGGTGTTGCGTTTTTTGAAAGAGCACATATTAAAGATATTTTAGCTCATTTAAAAATAATTGAGAATCCATATGATGAAGTCTCATGGTCCAGAATTTTTTCAATAATTCAAGGAATTGGTACATCTTCTGGTTCGAAAATTTTTGAAGCCATATCTATAATAGAACATCCGATTGATGCCTTGATTAATAAGATGTTTTATGTTGAAAAATTAAAAGGATCTCGCATATCCAAGGAGGGAATAAAAAATTTAATTTCTTATGTGAAAAAATTAATTAATTTTACACCTGAAGATAATCCATCAGAGGTTATTCAAAATTTAATAAAAGTCCTTGAAGATCACTTAAAATCGAAATTTGATAATTGGGAAGAACGAGTAGACGATTTAAAACAACTAAGTGTGTATGCTCAGAATTTTCCAACTATTCGAAAATTCTTAGAAAATTTAAGTCTAAATTTATCAAATTTAGAATCCAGAACTGTTCATGTTGAAGAGCAAACAGAAGAAGAGAGACCATTAATATTATCTACTATACATAGAGCTAAAGGACTTGAATGGCGTATAGTCTTTATCCCCATGTTATGTGAGGATTCATTCCCATCAAGTAGGAGCGTAGGAGATCCAGATACTTTTGAGGAAGAACGTAGAGTATTTTATGTTGCCCTTACAAGAGCAAAAGATCAACTCTATCTAATATCTCCATCTATAAAAAATACTTATCGAGGTCCTCAGATAGTAAGAACCTCTCAATTTGTGTCTGAACTGAGTCCTAAGGTGTACAGAAAATCTTCAGTTCAATTTAAGCCTGAGAAGCAAAAAAAGAAAATTGATAAGAAAGATTTATTTAAATCTGCAATTGATCTTTTATAGACTACTAAACTTGTTTAGTCCTTTCATTTTATTTATGCTTTCACATAATAAGTTCAGAAGACTCTAAAACAAATGTAAGTTTCCATTAATACATTTTTTTATTTATTAAAATTAAATAATAATATTTATCTATAAGAGAAAAGATTAAAGAACAATATGATAATTAAAATAAATTCTCTGGAAAGTACCATAGAGATTTTTTATGAAAAATATATCCATCTTCATGGATTTGTTAAACTCGAAGCCGAGAGCGATGTGAGGAAATATTTTATAATTATTCAAATACTAAATGAACAAACCATTTCAGATTATGTCCTAACAAGGCAAAAATTAAAGAATGTAAAAATAACTGATTATATCACTGCTGAATTAGAAACTGAATTACAATACGTAATTCAAGGACGTCCAATCATATGTACAGAAATAAATAAGAAAACTAAGCAAAAAATTGACCACAATATCAATGTATTTTTTATTATTGAAGATTTGATGGAAAAAGAGGTTTTAAAACCTCACTCAATGAAAATATCTGAAATTCAGGAGGATAGATCAGAATATTTAAAAAAAATTTTCACTCCAGAAGGAATATTTATGGGAAATTTAGCTTCCGAATCAAAAGTTGACGTTTTTTTCCCCTATAAGTATCTAATGTATCATTTTTTTATTGCTGGAGCAACAGGAATGGGTAAATCAAATTTAAATCAAGTTTTTATTGATGGATTGCTTCAACATAATGCAAATGTTATAGTTAATAACAAAGGAACAAAAATTTCTATGCTAGCTATAGATATGCATGATGAATATGCTTTAGGATGTATTGATTACGGAGTTTTTCATATTTGTAAAGCGTCCCAATACAATAAAAAACTATTCGGAAAGTGGTTTTATCTTTATCCTAATAAAGGGATTCCTCCTGCTGAAGCAAAAAGTATGGCTCAACCATGTATTATTAATTATCAAGAAATAAAACCCGAAGATCTTTTCGCTACTGGCACTTTTAATGATTTGCAGGTAGGAGCCATATTTTCAGCATATAGAAATGATCAGGACAATTATATCGAAAATTTGTTAACGGATGGTTATAGGCCACCAGGCGGCCATGATGATAAAACTATGGCAGCCATAAGAAGACGAATGCACTGGCTAGAATATTCAGATATGTTTCAATCCAATGCAATTAGTAAATTACCAAAAATTGTTAAAAAATTAGAGAAAGGAGGAATAATAATTTTTAATTCATCTATGATTTCTGATTTAGAACAGTTCCTATTTAATGGTGTTTTAGCAAGAACGTTATTTGATATCAGAAAATCACTCAAATCGTCTACAGACTTACCCACTTTAGAAAAGAAGTTAGAACAAACACTTCCTAGAAATTTTTATGATAATTACAAAGCCAATATAAAAAAGATTTATGTGAAAACTGGAAACTCGATAAAGGATCCTACAAAGATGCCAATAATAATTTTTACAATTGAAGAAGCTCCTAGCATATTACGTCCTGAAATGATGAAATATAGTAATGTATTTAAAGATATATCACGCCAAGGAAGAAAATTCAATTTAGGTTTAGAAGTTATATCACAACAGTATTCTCCTATTGATGACACGATTTTATCAAACATGAATACAGTAATTAACTTACCTTTAAGATCTGATAGAGAAAAAACAGCAGCCGCTAAAACTTTAGGAGGAGGAATTCAATATAGTGATTTGGAATCATTGACAGGGACTAGAGGGATTGCACTGATTTCAGGGATTTGGCTTACTAATTTTCAAAAATTAAGAATACCTCTATATGACGATTATTTTAAGAATGTTTCAAAAAAATTCTATGAAGAATTTGCAAGTAAATTTGAATCACAAGGAATTAAACCACCTCCTACAGGTTTACCGTAAGGTTTAGGTAAAAATTTTTACAGGTGAGATAATAATATCGTTTGATTTTGAATTAATTTCTTTGGAAAAATCCTTTGAAGAAAGACCCGAAAGATCAATAGATGATGAAGTTAAAAAGTTCAAGGAATACATCCAAGAAAGAAGAGTGAAATGGTCAGAAGAGGAGAAAATTGAATTAGAAACAGACAAATTTGATAATGATGAAAGTCTTATAAATACTAAATCTGTTTTCATAGAAATGCCTTATCACATAATTTCAAGTGAAATTTCCGAGTATATTGATGATGGTTATAAAATTATCGGTTTTGATGAAAGCTCAAACGTTCTAAGTGGTACATATGCCAAACTGGCATCTTTTAAGTTTGGAGAATGTCAAATTATATTCAAAAACGGCAAGTACCATATAGAAAAAATAATGTATAAACCAATTAGTACTTACATTGAAGATAATGAACACAAACTTATTATTTACCAAACTGTAATTGAGAATTTTATAAAGACTATAAAAAGGGATTTTTATATTAAGAATTTAAAAAGTAAAGTTGACAATTTAGTTAATTGGTATAAATCAACATATCAACAAAAAATACAGCAACATATTGATGCACACGACTTTTATTATCCAACAATAGGGCATGTAATAGATAGGATAAGAACAGCGGATGAAATTCTAAAATCTCTTATTAGGATTAAGGATGAAAGTAA
>JBHLNS010000045.1:0-24969 GCA_048941285.1 Promethearchaeota archaeon | reverse complement strand
TAAATATTAATAGCGACCAAAAACTGCGAGCTGAAAAGAATATTTTTATTATTGGTCTTTTTGGATACTTATATTTTAGTATTTTTGCTTACAGAAGAGAAGGCGTTATGTCTGTAATAATTTATCTACATTTTTCATTATTAGTATTTGGGGCTTTGACCATTATTAATGGTTTTAAAAAGAGGACCAAACTCAAAATTCTCAAAATTATAAAGGGGATTTTTGCTATTATATTTGCATGCCTAATTTTGACTTTTATTTTAACAAGACCTATTGTCACCCACGTAAATATACTAAACTTAATTAATTTTCCATTCTGTATTATTAGTATCTCTGCTATAGTTAAGGGGTTAATGATAACCCAATATTCTCGAAAATCTCGTAAGTTTAACGTAGGTATTGGTCTAATTTCATTTGTATCATGTATGTTAGTTGCTAATTTACATTTCATATTACCCAATGATTTCTTATTATTTGGTATTGTCTATCTCATGATCATTCTTATAGTTAATATTCTAAGCAGAGCAGTATTATATCTTAGTGAATTTAAATTGAAATTAATAAATCTGAGAAATTTTAGGATCTTCTTATATATTACATTCAATCACTTAATAAATGTTGACAATAACGGGAATATCGTTATTGATAAAAAATAGCATATAAAAAGAAATTAACATTATCGATATTACAATATTGGAAATCTTTATCCTTAGACTTATTTAAAGTCTTTTTTCAAGGACGGTAATAACAGGTTGAAATCCAGTCTTAGCAAATACATCTAGTAATTTTTTATCCGTAGTATAAGCAAGGTTAATGCGTATTGAGTCAGTACCCCAGGATTCGAGAATTTGTATCGCTCTTTCTGCTAAGAGTTTACCAACACCTTTCCCTATAAACTCTTTTTTAGTTGCCCAATTATCTAAATATCCGATATATCGTCCAAGAGTATTTTTTACAGCTTCAATCATTCCCATACTTACAACTTGGCCAGTTGATTTCAATTCTGCGATTAACGTGATTCGCTTAAGGTTTGGCTTAAATTGTCTTAAACCTGATGACTCTCTCCATTGTGTTTCATTAAACCCAATATCTAGCATTTCATTTAATTCTTGCAATATTTCCAAGGTTGCTTCATAATCAGAAGTTCGATAATTACGAATAATTATATCCTCTTCTTTAATATCATGTTTTGACATAATAATTCCTATCTTTAACTGGTAATTTTATTAATTTTGTTTAAATCAATTCTATGGGTGAATAAATTTTGAATATTACCACCACCATCTACTTTTTTAACGGAAAACAAATATTCATTAATATAAGGAACTATTGGAGACACAAATAAGAGTTCCTCTTGAGGGAACCATAATTCAACTTCTTGGTTCATTATTTCTTTTTCAAAGTACTCTTTTACGTGGGTTATAGTAATTGTGATATTCTTTAATTCATTTTCTGTGCTATTCTGGATAGTAATTTCAATCTCTTTACTATTTTCAATAAAATTGAGATGAGTAATTGAAAGCTGAGGTCTCGGAGCAATTGTTTTAAATGCCATTTTTGATTGATCAAAGATGTCAACATTTATAAAATCTTTTTCTCCCTTTAAATTACTAAGTGGAGAGAATTCAAATCCTTTTAGTGCGAAATAGGAAATTGCTTTTTGAGTTTTAAGAGAAGGAGAATCTGCTCTTTTTTCAATTGCCTTTGAAAAGTAATCTTTAACGGTCTTATCGATTAATTGTCTCATGAAAACTCTTATTTTTTTTCCTACAGAAATAAGTTCGTTAACTTTAGGTGTTTTTATCACACTATCTAAAGCTATTTCACTTTCAATAACTTCATATAACTTATCCTCAAATTGATTCTTTAATTCATCAGTTAATCTTTTAACAAGTTCATCACCAAAGATGTCTAACTCAGAAGGTAAAGAAACAATAATTACGATAGTTTCTGGAGTTTCATCTTCTAGTCCTGCTCTTCTTTTTTCCCTATTTGATTTTGTTTGGATTTTTTTCCCGAAAAAAGTATATCCTTTATATTCTAAATCGATATGGTCAAGATCTTCAGTTTCTAAAAACCAAACTGGATGAAAGTTTATTGGCCGCATGTATCTCTTATCATTTCTAAGTCTATCATCAGGATACATCAGTAGTGGAATTTGTCCCTTTTTCTCATCAAAATAAAGTACATAAACTACACATAAATCCTCCTTCGGGTTTTTTTCCACTTTTCTAGTAAAAATATCTGACACAGAGACCAATCCGGGAGCAATTCTAAAGAAATTTATTATTCCTTATACAAGTGAAGAATATTCTTCTTATTCTAAAAATTTAACTAGAAAAAAAAGTAAATTATCTTTAAATTGATCAGATAAAATGCTCCGTTTTAAGCCTTTACCTTAAAATTTTAGGATTTTTATAATAAAGCTAGACTCAAGCTAGATGCAATAAGCTATCACCATATCAACTACAGAGAACCGTTTCGCCACTCTTAAACTTAACATTTTTAAATAGTATATTTTTATTGAAGACTCAAGTTGATTACTGATGTTAAGACTTATTTATTAGAGCTTGATTTTAAGATTAAAATTGGCTCTATGCCTAGATTTAAAGCAACTGGGCTTTATACAAATTTAATAACAGATGAAGGGATAGATGGATGGGCATTATCTCATTGGAATTTAAGTAATTTTGAAAAGTATGATTATCTATTTTTTAATTTGATTCAAATCCAGATGGAGAGTAAACTCTTTTTTCTTATCATCATATTCATGTTTAGCGTTATGAATAATGAATTCAATCTTTTTGTCAGTTATTTTTTCAATAAAGGACTGGTTAAGTTTTGACCAATGAGGCATACCGTCTAAAAATATGTTCCACAGAGGTTTAAAATTACTTCTGGATCTTAATTTTACTTCTTTGGAAAGCAGAGTCCAGAATAAAATTAATTTATATGAAACACCAGTATTAATTTTTAATCCCATACGTTGAAAGCTACCAAATGCTAAAATCATTAATAGAGCTAGAGAATACCTCATTTGGATTTTATAAGAATACCTTAAGAATTGACTTTTTAATGTATCCCAATTAAGTTTACTAAGTATCGGATTATCACTACCAACAACACTTTCTTTTAATTTGTTATAATAAAATTCTTTGGTTAAATGTGGCTTTGTTTCAACAAATTGGAAGATTCTAAGAGCACCGGCTAATCTCCATTCCAACCATTCTTGTGAATATTCTTTAGCTTTCTTTAAAGCCAATTCTTTATCTTGCCAAAAACTAAGAAGATTTTTTAATTTTGAACTGATTTCAGCATAATACTTGACGTAATGGTCAAATATTTTAGTGTAATAATAACCGAGAATATCAATATATGTAAATACTTCTAAAAGATCGATGAATTTATCAACAATATCATCATATGAAATTAGTTTTATGAAGTCTAGATCATTAAATAATGAATAGATTCCATAAAAAGTCGATTCTCCTGTATATATCGTAGCAATAAGTAAGTGATAGTGAATTATTTTTTTGATAAGTAATTTATCAATATCTGAAAACTCAAAAGGTTTAAGCAAATCCATACTTGATATAAGATTATAACTCTGATATGGGTGTTCTTTATTATCTATATATCTGCCAATATCATGATACATTAAAACTATAGGGATAAATAATTGATTTTTAGCATGCTGGTTCAATACCTTTTCTTGGATTTTACCTATAGCTTCTGTTGAAAGAGTCTCATGAAAGAACTCACCACTCTTTATCAAAAAAAAAATTTTATACGATCTAAATATATGCCTTACTGTCCTTTGAATTTCAGCTCTATTCTTCTTAATAGCATCTTGAAAAATTCTCTTTAAGTTGGGAAATATTGTTAAAAGAGCAATAAATTCTTTAGAATTTTCAATATTATCTACCGAATCAATCCAAGAAAGACTTATGCTATTAAATAATTTATTTAGAGAATCTATCATAAATCATACAACTTTTTTTTCTAATATTTGAAAAAACGGAGTAACATCAATATTACCCCCACTTAAAATCACACCTATCTTTTTATTTTCTACCTTAACTTTTTTTGATATTATAGCAGCTAATGGAACTGCTCCAGAAGGTTCAACAACAATTTTCATACGTTCCCATAAAAATCTCATTGCTTCGAGTATTTCTATTTCCGAAACGGAAATTACATCATCAACATATTTTTGGATGATATTGAAAGTTCTTTCACATAAAGAAGTTCGCAATCCATCAGCAATAGTGTCTGGATATGTGCTTGGTATAATGTAACCTGCTTTAAGTGATCTAAGGGCATCATCTGCCAATGATGGTTCAATACCAATAACTTGTGCATCTGGGCATAAATTTTTTGTAGCGATAGCGGTACCACTCAGTAATCCACCTCCTCCAAGAGGAACAATAACGACATCTAATTTACCAATCTCTTTAATAAATTCATAAGCAGCAGTTCCTTGACCATTAATTATATCATCATTATCATATGGATGAATTAAAATTTTATTTTTCTTCTTCATTATTTCTTCTGTTTTCTGAACTCTTGCTTCAAGAGTATTCTCACAAAACTCAATTTCAGCACCATATCCTTTAGTAGCATCAACCTTATTTTTCGGAGCGTTTTTTGGCATTACAATAGTGGCTTTAATCCCTAAATTTGAAGCTGCTAAAGCAACGGCTTGAGCATGATTTCCACTAGAATGTGTTATTACCCCTTGTTTCTTTTTTTCTTCTGAAAGTAGACTTAATGCATTTAAAGCTCCACGAAACTTAAAAGCACCGACTTTTTGAAAGTTCTCACATTTAAAATAGATTTTAGCATTCGTTAATTCATTTAACGTATTAGAAGTCATTATAGGAGTCTTATTCGTATATAAATTAATTCTCTTATAAGCGTTCTTAATCCCTTTAAATGACATAATAATTTTGTAAGGAGGTTGACCTTAATAATATGTATATTAAGCAATATTTTACAGAAATAATTGCTTCTTTTTTAATCTAGATATAGTTTTTCACCAATATATTAAACTATATATATGACTTACTCGAAGTATCCTTAATATTAATTTAATATAAATTTAGTGTTAATATATGCCAACCTTTGGACACCTATTTTTTGGTTTTTCCCTTTTAATCCCCTTAATGTATTTAATGAAAGACAAATTTAGCTATAAAGTAGCGATAATATTCTTCATTAATAATTTATGGGGGCCTGATATAGTCAACCTTTTCTTTGTAACACCATTTCATTCAATTCTTGGATTTCTTATACTAGCCATTCCATATTCTTTGGTTTGGACCTATTCTTCAAGATTTTCATTAATCCGATCAAAAAAAGGTTTTCCATTCAAATTTGAAGATAGTGGAATTAGAGAAGTAAATTGGAAAAATGCTTATTGTCTTGTAGCTGCTGGAGGGTTTACTCATTTTTTTATAGATCAATTTTTTCATACTGAACTAGAAATGAATTTATGGGATAGTTTATGGTTCGAACTTAAAATACCTCACGTAGATATACTCAACTGGACATGGATACCACAACACACACTAAGTCCTGTTTATTTAATTGGTGATGCCCTTGTAGTCGTTATACTTCTACTTTCTTTTTACTTTCTAAAAAAAGGATATAAAGATACTTTCAAACTGTTTTTGATTGCTAGTGGTTTATCACTTTTATTGATGTTTGTATTAACGCCATTAGTTTTTTATGCTGAGCACGAATTTGCGGTGATGTTTGAGATTGCATTGTATATATTATTACCTCTTATGCTGCTTGTGTATGTAACTCGCAACGTACAAGACCATCCAATAGAAACGCCCGATGTTCCAAAAATTAAGCGAACTTCTGCTTTAAAAATAGTTTCAATCGTTTCAATAATTTTTGCGACATTTCTAATATTATATTCATTAATTGCAATATTAATGGTAGATTTTGTAGCTGATCTATATCCTGGGACTCCCACTGCTGAAGAAAAGTTTGCAATTTCAATAATGGGGATCTATTACCTTGTTGTATCATTAACTCTTTTAATCGGTTCTATAGGTACTATGTTTAAAGTGAATTTTTGTCGATATATGGCTATTATAGCTTCTGCTTACTTGATTGTGTTTGGATTTCCAATTGCTATTGCTTTATTCTTTTCAGAAAACGAAATAAAAACAATGTTTAAGAGAGAATAACCCAAAATCTATTTTTTTTTTATATATTTTAAACTTTAGATTGAAGATTTAATCTTTAAAAGAATAAAAAAAATAATTTGAGTTAAAAATTTACTTAATTTCAACTAAAATTTTTATAAATTTCCTCTCCAGAGGTTCAAGAAACCTTTCAAAAGTTTGTTGCATATCCTCTAAACAAATTACTTCCGAAATAAATTCATTAGCATTTACTTTCCCTTTTGCAAATAATTCTATAGCAGCTAATATATCTTCTTGATCATGACCAAGACATCCTTTCAAAGTGACTTCTTTAGAATTTAACATAAATAAAGGGAATGTGATGCTTCCTTTATGGATTCCCTCTAGTAGAATAGTACCACCTTTTTTAATAAAATTAATAGCGTTAGATATTGTTTCTTCATTACCAACACAATCAAAAATGAAACTCGGAGCACCTAATTCTTTAGTAACTTTTTTTACTTTAGCTCTACTTGTACCAACTGCATCGGTTGCTCCTAAATCTATAGCTTTTTTCCTTAAAAACTCATTCGGCTCAACTACAACAACATAATTAGGATCTTTTTCGAGTAATAATGCTTTGAGTGCTGCTAAACCAACATTGCCCCCTCCTATAATAATTATGTTTTCTCTTTTCTCAATTTTCGAGAGTTTAAAAGCTCTCATCATTAAAGCAAAGGTTTCTACCATTACAGCATCT
This sequence comes from Promethearchaeota archaeon, assembly GCA_048941285.1. Taxonomy (GTDB): domain Archaea; phylum Asgardarchaeota; class Lokiarchaeia; order Sigyniarchaeales; family SOKP01; genus Loki-b32. The sequence goes on along the minus strand of JBHLNS010000045.1, from coordinate 18,069 downwards.
TTAATTGCAACTTTTTCTGGTATTGAGAATAGAGATATTTTTGGGACTATTACATATTCAGCGAATCCCCCATTTTGAAACATTCCCATCCCTTTTAATTCTCCTTGACTGACATCAAGTGATACATTCACACATATAACTCTGTCTCCCACTTTTACATTTGAAATATTTTCCCCAATTTCCTCTACGACACCAGTGATTTCATGACCCATTATTAATGGAAAATTATACATTTTATACTTAAAATTTGTTATATCGCTTCCACAAATTCCACAATAATGGACTTTAACTAAAGCTTCATCAGGTCCGGGAGTTGGTTTAGGATAATCTTCTCTAAATACAATTTTTTTAATATCTTCAATTACTGCTGCTTTAATAGAATAATCATCCCCAATTATTCATCCTTTTATATCAATTATTTAAGAAAAATAAAATACTTTATGCAAATTTGAAAGAATTATTTAAAAAAAGTTTTAAATTCCTAATAAAGTTCTCATACTTTCTAAGATTGTATTTATCTCAGTATCAAATTTATCCACTTGGTTAAAAAATACATTATTGACTTGAATTAACTGCCTTACAACATATTCAGGTGATAAACTAATTTGTTTCGCCATATCAATAGCTTCATTTAAAACATCCCCATTATCAACTATTTTATTTATAATATTTAATCTATACGCTTCCTCTGCAGTGAGAAATGTCTCTCGCGTTCCCGTATTTAAGGTTATTTCTAGTGCCTTCCCACGACCTACAAGAGTCATATAGGGAAAAAATAGTGGACATGCTCCAAATCTTATCTCAGGATGCCCAAAAAGAGCATTTTTTGAAGCAACCCGAAGATGACAAATAACAGTTAGGTCGAATGCTCCCGCAAGAGCATATCCATTCACAGCAGCAATTAATAATTTTGGAAATTCAAAAATTTTTTGATGAAAAAGATGATTAGAAGCAATAAATTGCTGATAATCTCCCTTTCCTTGTACCACTGCTTGTACTTCATCTCTATCAAACCCAGCAGAAAAGAATTCCTCGCCCCCATAGAAAATTACTGCTTTAACTCTTTTTTCTTCTTTAAGAAAATCTAAAGCATCAATTATTTCGGCTCTCATTGCTTTGCTCAGTGCATTTTTCTTATCGGGGCGATTAAAATTAACTACTGAGATTTTTCCTTTTCTCTCAATATTTATATATTGATATTTTTTTTCCATACCTATCAACTTATTTAATTTTAATAGAAACTATTTAAAATTTGGATATTTTAGTTTAAGTTTCGTTTTTGAATAATAAAAAGTTAATAAATAATTTGAATGTTTAATTAAATTTGATATTATGAAACCTCCTATTTGTATCATATGTGATAAGGAATTAGTAGAGAAGAATGGTGTTGGTTTGATCTATTTTAAGAAGCGTCCATCCGACATAGAATGGGAAAAAAGAATGGAAGAGATTGGAGGTGTAGGACACCCACCAAACGCGGAATGGTTCTGTAAAACTCATTATGATAAAGCAAATGAATTAAAACATTTAACTATTGATAAGGCTTTAAAAATTCTAAGAATTTAATGATAAGATTATTTCATTTGAGCTGTACTAAAGTTATATTAGATTCTATGCAATTTTTGCATTTTATTTTATATAAGTAGTAAGTTTTAATATCTTAGACATTTTGATCTGAGCAGTAGAAAATGAATTTAACAGAAGAACAGATAAATAGATATTCCCGTCAAATTGTCCTTAAGGAAATTGGAGGTATTGGTCAAAAAAAATTATTAAATTCAAAAATATCATTAGTTGGATTAGGAGCTCTGGGTTCACCAGCAGCATATTACTTAGTCGCTGCGGGAATTGGTAATCTAAAAGTGATAGATTACGATATTGTCGAAATATCTAATTTACATCGTCAGATTCTTCATTCCACTGAAGATATTAATAGAAAGAAAACAGTGAGTGCTATTGAAAAACTTAACAAGCTAAATCCTGATTGCAAAATTGAAATATTTTCTGAAAGACTTACTCCTGCTAATGTTAAAGAATGTTTAAAAGACTCTAATTTTGTAATAGAGGGATCCGATAATCTCCCTACTAAGATGTTAGTTAATGATGCATGTATTTATTTAAAGATACCCTTTACTATAGCAGGAGTTCTAAGATATCATGGTCAGATAATAACTGTTGTCCCAGAAGATAAAACTGCTTGTTATCGTTGTCTTTTTGGTGATGTAATTGATACACCAACAGGAATGTCATGTTCCCAAGCAGGAGTCATAGGGTTCATTCCGGGAATTCTTGGATGTCTAGAAGCAAATGAAGCAATTAAATATATTTTAAAAGTGGGAGATTTAATTGTAAATAAAATTTTGTATGTTGATCTTTTAAGGAATACATTTAATTTTATCGACATTTATAGGGATGAAAATTGTCTCGCGTGCGGAGAAACTGCTTTAGATTTAGTTGAAACCTACAATTATAGGATTGAGGATTTTTGTCAATAGAAAACTCTGTAAATCGAATAAGCATGACTAAAAAAAAAATTGATATTAAGGGGCAAGTTTGCCCGATGACTTTTGTCTATACTAAATTAGCACTTGAAGAGTTAAATAAAGGTGATATATTAGAAGTAGAATTAGACTTTCTCCCTGCAATTAAAAATGTTCCTGAAAATTGTAAACGACAAAGTTTAGCAGAGTTAATAGAAATAAGAGAAAAAAATAAGAAAGCAGAGGTTTATGAATTAATATTAAGAAGAATTTGAAGCCTTAAAGAGGCTTTTGATAAAAAGAATGATTATCCTCCAGCAATAGCTGGTAAAAAAGAAAGCTCATCACCATCTTTAATAATAGTATCTAAACCATCAAATTTACGAATATCTTTCCCATTTAACCCCAAGATGATGTATTTATTCAATTTATCTTTAATATTAAAAATATTCTTTTCAAAGTTTTTACCTAATAATTTTCTAAGTTTCATTAAAATATCTTTAATTGTTGAGTATTCATTAATAGATAAAGATATTTCTTCCTTTCCAATTATATCCACTAATAAAGAGAGAAATGAAGCTTTAATATTTATCACGTTAAAACCTTTTTATATCATATTTTCAATTACAATAGTTTAATATTAGTATTTATAAAAATATAGCATTTATTTATTTGGATTATTAATTTTAATATTTAATGTAATTATTATGGATAATTTAAGTTCAGTCAGGTGTTTCTGATTAGAGAAAAAAAATTAAGAATTGGACATCTCTCAACAGCTTATCATACTAATTATGTGTTGATGGAAAGCGAGGAATTCAGAAAAAATTTAAAAACTGATATAAATTGGATTCTTTTTGGGACAGGACCTGCAATGATTAAATCATTTAAAGAAGGAAAACTGGACATTGGATATATGGGATTACCTCCTGCAATTATTGGCATTGAACAAGGAGTTCCGATTAAATGTGTTGCGGGAGGTCATGTTGAAGGAACTATTATGGTTGGTAAGATTCAATATAAAACAAAAACGCAATTAGATAATAACCTAAATAAAACTTTCTGTCAATTTAAAGGAAAAGCTATTGGAGTTCCAAGTAGAGGTTCTATTCATGATGTTATTTTAAATTATTATCTGGAGAAATACAATTTAATAAGTGAAATTGAAGTAAAAAATTATGAACAGGCAGAATTTATCGCTAATGATATGAAAGAGGGTATATTAGAAGCAGGTGTTGGAACCCCAGCTTTAGTGGTTTTTGCAGCAACAATATTAGAATCTCATCTAATTATTAAAGCCGATGACCTCTGGGCAAATAACCCTAGTTATGGCATATTTGCTCATAAAAAGCTTATTCAAACTGAACCAGAACTAATTCTGAGATTTCTAGATTCACATAAGAAGGCATCTAGTTTGCTGCGAAATTCACCATCAATAGCAGCAGAGAAAATATCTAAAACCTTTGAATTAATTGACAAAAATTACGCAGAGGCAGTGTTAAAAATTTCTCCAAAATATTGTATTTCTCTCTCAGATGAGTATATAGAAGCTACAATGAAATTTGTGGAAACTCTTTATAAGCTAAAGTATATAAAAGAAATAATTAAAATAGACGATATTTTTGACTTTTCTTTCGTAAATAAAGTGCATCCAGAACCCAACCATTATTCTATGAAATAAGACTTATTAATATTAAATGTAATCTTGCAAGGTAAAAAGGAGAAAAGGAAATAAATTCATTCTATTATGGGTTAGGGTTAGGGTTAGAGAATTTTCTTCTTTTTAGTAAGTATTAAGGGCGGAATCTCTTTAAAGATTGAATAATTTAATTTCCTTTTCAATAGTTATGGGCAGAATATCATATATAAAATTTAATGCAATTTTTGCATATATTGAAAAATAATTTTATAGGTAATACCAAAAAAATAAAAATGTAAAATTGTTATCTTATACCAAACTTAGGAGTTCCAAAATTATTGTTTAAATGAAAAGTATAGATTCAGAGTTAAAACCAGAAGAAAAGAAAATTTTAATCTATCTTCTAAATAATTATAAACAACACCATTATTTTCCAGGTATTGAAGAAACTAAACGAGCTTTAAAATTAAATTACGATGAACAACTTGAAGAAAAATTGATTAGACAATTTGTAAAAAGAGGATTTCCTCAGGTTGGGATGACTCAAGATCAAGAAGAAGTTTTTAACTATATTATAGAACAATATTCAAAATACGACATTATTCAAACAATTAATGAGATTAAAAAGAATTTAAATTTCTCATTTCAACATCTAGAAGAAATCTTGGTTAAACTTGAGAAGATAGGTGTAATTTATAGAAAAAAAAATGGTGATGAAAAAATAATACCCCGAATCTCTAAAATCGGATATGAGCATGAAGTGACCTTAAAAGATGGAAGAACTCTTAAACCAATTGAAGCAGCATGCGTAATCGATGCTTTGGGGCTTCCATTTACATATAATCAAGATGCCATAGTTTTATCAAAAGATCCAGTTTCTGGACAAGGGATAAAAATTGAGATTAAAGATGAGAAAATTGCTTTCCAAGAACCTAAGAATATAATCACGTATTTAGGATCTCAGTGTGCCAATACATTATTTTTTACTTCAATTAAAAATCTTAATAAGTGGGAGAAACAAAATCCAACTCAGAAGGGTACTATTATAAATATAAATCAAGCCTTACTTTTAGCTCGTAAGCTTTTTGAGAAGAGATTGGATATTGATTATATTCAAAGCTCTAAAATTTCTATTGATCAGGATCAAAAAAATATTGAGTGGGTAGATATTCCATCAAATAATGATGAAAATAATTGTTGTAATTAATTGTTCAACTTCTCCTGACGTTTAGGAAAACTATTTTTTTTTTATTCTACGAACAAAGTTTAAACTTTTGAATGTTAAGTTTAAAATTGAAACTTTAATTTAAATTGAGTATTAAATTGAAACTGAATCAAATCAAATCGTTTAAATTAATCTAAATCCAATAATCTTATATAAGGGAATATATTTTTATAATCTGAAGATTTTTGTAAATAAATTTAACTTCATAAAAGAAGAAATATATGATTGTTGAAGAATTTTATTCAGTTTCGGATTATGAAGAAAAAAATGAATTAATTTCATTATCTCCTTCTAGTAAATTTATCCTTTATCTGATAAAACATCGAGGTCCTTTGAAAGAAAAAGATATAATTAAAAAAACCCTTTTGCCCAAACGAACAGTGGCCTATGCTTTGAAAAAACTTCAGGATAAGAATTTTATAAAAAAATATAAAGACATGAAGGATAAACGTTTAAGTATTTTTGAAACTCTTATTTAAGATTATCCTTTAAAACTTCAATTAATACCTGAATGGCCCTAATTCTTTTATTTGGTTAGTAAATTCTGTAATTACGTCAGCGAATCTCTTTCCTTCAGAGGCACTTACCCATTCTAACCTAACTCGTTTTGGGTCTACTCCTAATTGTTTAATTAAAATATTATGCAATCTTTCGAATCTCTCCTGAGTGTATTCATTCCCAGTAATATAATGACAATCACCAATATGACATCCACTTACAAGGACACCATCAGCACCATTTTTAAGAGCTTTTAAAACAAAAGAAGGATCTACTCGTCCAGAACACATTACCCTTATAATTCTAATATTCGGAGGATATTGAAATCGAGAAACACCAGCTAAATCTGCTCCAGCATAACTACACCAATTACAACAAAAAACTAAAAGATTGGGTTCAAACCCTTCCTTTTTTTTTTTCGTTTTCATCTTTAACATGATTATCACCTAAAATCCGTTTTTTACTTCCTCCTTTTCAAGTAAATAAGAATCAATCATAGTTGAAATTTGATCAAAATCATAATGTTTTACCATTATAGCCCCAACAGGACATGTTGCAGCACAGGTTCCACATCCCTTACATACGGCTGCGTTAATGTTAGACTTTTTGACATTGATACAAATATCCTCAAACTCTTTAGATATTTCTATAAGCGTTATTGCTTTATAAGGACAAACATCTTCACATTTGCCACAACCAATACATTTTTCTTCTGAGACTTCAGCTACCAATCCAGATGTAGTAATTTTATCTGCACTGAGAAATCTACTTGCTCTACCTGCAGCACCATTAGCTTGGGCAATTGAATCTTGTATATTCTTTGGCCATTGAGCACAGCCGCATAAGAAAATCCCATCTGTTGCAAAATCTAAAGGTCTTAATTTCACGTGTGCTTCTAAGAAAAATCCATTTTTATCTAATGGAACTTTTAGCATCATTGCTAATTCCTTCAAGTTATCTGCGGGAATCATAGGCGTTGAGAGTATTAATAAATCCGTTTCGAATTCAATGTTGTCTTTTAAATTAGTATCAAAAACTTTTATCTGATACTTTTCTAGGCTTTCATCTTTCTTTTTTACTTCTGGAAGTTGATCTAAATCATATCTTAGAAAAATCGCATCTTTCCGCCGTTCACGATAATACTCCTCAAACTCTTTCTTTGCCATTTGTAAATCTCTGTAAATCACCACAATCTCTAACTCAGGTTTCAATTCTTTTAAGATTCTAACATTTTTTAATGAAGTTGCGCAACAGATATTTGAACAATATGTTATACCTTCATTTTGTCTAGCATTTACACATAGAATTACTGTTACTCTTTTAATTTTTTCTAGCCATGAATTATCTTTACTATTTAATTTCTGTTCTAACTCTAATTGAGTTATTACATTTTTAGTGTTATCATTATATTCAAAAAGACCAGTTGGTTTTAATTCTTGACCTCCAGTTGCAACTATTATCGTTCCAATTTTAAAATCATGGGCTTTATTATTTAAGTCATTTACTACTATATCATAATTTCCAACATACCCTTTTATATTTTTAATTCCAGCGTTTAGGAATACGTGAATATTGTCATTGTTAGTTATTTTTTCTTTTAAATCAACTAATAATTCTGAAGCATTTTTATGAACTGGATATAAAACGTTTAGATATTTTAGATTTCCACCCAATTCTTTTTCTTTTTCTACGAGAATTGTTTTAAATCCTTGATTAGCAATATTCAGAGCTGCTGTCATACCAGACACGCCCCCTCCGATAACTAATGCAGTATGCGTAATGTCTATTTTATCCTCTTTTTGAGGTTTTAGTAATTTTGATTTAGCGACATGCATTCTGATTAAATCTATAGCCTTTTCAGTGGCAGCCTTCTTTTCACTCATGTGAACCCATGAACACTGATCTCTAATATTTACAAGTTCAAAAAGATACTTGTTTAAACCACCTTCTTGACAAGTTTCCTGAAATAACGATTCATGAGTTCGAGGTGTACAAGAGGCTACAATAAACCGATTTAAGTTATATTCATCAATTAATTCTTTAATCCTTATTTGAGAGTCAGAGGAACAAGAATATAAATTCGCTTCACATACAACTACATACGGCAATTTTTTAACATATTCTACAACTCTCGGGACATCTACATAATTAGCAATATTAATTCCGCAATGGCAAACCATTACACCTATTCTTGGTTCATCTGTGATTTTAACTTCTTTTTCTGGTACGTCAAAAATTTTTTCTTTCATTTGAGAAAATTTAACAGAATTTAATAAATCAGCAATTTGGGCAGCTACTCCACTAGCATCAGCTACAGTTTCGGGGATATCCATGGGTCCTTGACAAAAGCCGCATAGGTAAACTCCATCTCTAGAAGACTTCAATTTATCAAAATAAGATTTTTCTTGGAAAAAGTTGTATTTATCTAATTCAATTCCTAAAGAGTTTGCTAATTCTTTAACTCCTTTTGACGGGACTAAGGGTGATGCTAAAACAACCAGGTTAGCACGAAAATCTTCGAATTCACCAGTCTTTAAATCCTCATAATGTATGATTAAATCATTAGTTTCGGGATCTTCTTCAATAGTACTTATTTTGGATTGAAAATATTTTACACCATATTCTGCTTGGGCTCTTTGCGTGAATTCATAAAAATTTTTACCATACGCACGAATATCATGACGAAATACATAACATTCTGATTTATCCGAATGTTCTTGGGTAATTATTGCTTGTTTCGCCGTATAAGTACAACAAACACTTGAGCAGAAAGGAACATTTTCATGAAGATCTCTAGAACCTGCACACTGAACAAAAGCTATTACTTCAGGTTCTTTTTCATCACTTAAACGTTTAACGTGGCCACCAAATGGTCCAGAAGCACATAGGATCCTTTCATACTCCAGAGCACTTATTACATTTTCAAATTTATATCCCCATCTTGAGGATAATTGTTCAACAGGCATCTCAAAACCAGTTGCGACTACAACTGCTCCAACTTTTATTTCAAATTCTTGTGGTTTCTGTTCAAAATCTATAGCCTCCGCAGGACAAGCTTTCTTGCATATTTGACATACACCTTTTGTTAAATAGAGACACATTTCTGAATCTATTAAGTAAATGGGAGGCACAGCTTGAGGAAAAGGAATATATACTGATTTTCTTTTGCCAATATTCATCTCAAAAGGATTTGGAGCCATTATCTTAGGGCATTTATTACTACACTCCCCACAACCTTTACATTTTGCCTCATCAATATATCGAGGTTTTTTCAAAATTTTTGCTGTAAAATCACCAGGCTTGCCATCAATTTTCAGAACCTCGTGATATGTCATTAATTCAACATTAGGATTACGAAATACTTCAACCATCTTTGGAGCTAATATACATAAAGAGCAATCCAAAGTTGGAAAAGTCTTATCCAATTGAGCCATTCTCCCTCCTATGGAGGGCGATTTTTCTACTAAATATACTTTAAATCCTAATTCCGTAAGGTCGAGAGAGATTTGAATACCTGCTATACCTCCACCAACAACTAGCACTGAACCTTCCATTATTTTTTATCCCTCATCTTATCATTAGGATCTATAATATTTATGAAATTTACTAGGAATTCGGAAAAATCTACAATTTCAATTGATGATATATCCTCATAATCACTTTGTAAGCAGGTCAAATGCATTTTGCACTTAGGGCAAGAGGTAACCATTATTTCTCCAGCATCTTTTGCTTCTAAGAGTCTTTTATATCGTAAAGCTTTCGAACGATCGTTGCAGTTCATCCAAGAGCTCACTCCACAACATAAAGCATCAGTTTTATTATGAGCCATTTCAGTAAATTTATATCCTATTTCTTTTAAATGCGAAAATATCTCACGAACATTTTCTATAATATTACTGTCTTTAGGTAAAAATCTACTTAAACGACATGGATCGTGATATGTAAATGGAATTTTTTGTTCTGTTTGATTTGGATTCTTAAATTCTATTTTTCCTTGTTTCCAATTATCATAAATATATTCAATTAAGTGTTTTACAACAAATTTTTGATTAAAATCATCAAATAGATCTTGATAGTCTACTTTCAATGTTCTATAACATTCTGCACACGCAGTAATTATAGTTTTGACCCCTGTTTCTTCAATTCTTTTGATATTTTTCTTTGCTAAATTAATAAAAGCTTCAAGCTTTCCCTGACCCCAATATAAATCATGACCGCAGCAAATTTCATCTTTAAGAACAACTATTGGCTCCTTTTCAATCTGACACAGGATTTTTAAGGTACTTTCTGCAATAGAATCTGAATTTTCAAATTCAAAATTAAAAAATGGTATACACCCTACATAATACATAAGTTCCCCTTTATCTGAAATCTTACAATCTTTAGGAACCCAATCAAGAGATCGATCTGGCTTTATATTAGGTTCACTCATTATTTCAGAAATGGTTGTATAAACACCCTTATGGGCAACAAAATCGTCGGGATTTTGTTTGTGTAAAATTCGCATTTTATATTTTGCCATTCTAACAATATCGGCAAAATTAATCCCCTCAGGACAATTTTGAAGACAAGCATTACAGGTAAGGCAATCCCATAAAATTCCACTTTCAATAACTTTATTCTCAAAACCCTCTAATATCATTTGTATTATTCTACTGGGTTCAAAGCTCTGAACTTTGCTCAGTTGACAGACACCACTACAACGAACACATTGGTAACATCTATACAATAACTTTCTTATATTAGGTTCATAAACTTTTTCGAGGTAAGAATTGATGTCATCACTAAGTTCTTCTGATTCGTCTGTGCTTTTAGTCTCAGTAATAATCTTCACTTCATTCAATTAATTCAAATTTCAATAATTCGAATTTATAATGATTAGAAAAAAAATAGAAAGAATTTATTTTTTCTGATTAGTTTTAATAATTCTAATGTCAAATGAGTAATAATATCGAGTAAAGTTTAGGATTTGCTTTTATCTTCTCTTTTTTCAAGATTTTACATTATTAATGCTCTTATTAAAGCATTAATTTGCTCAAAAGCGTAGTGTTTTACAGAAATTGCCCCAACTGGGCAATTCGCTGCACAAGTACCGCACCCTTTACATAAGTTTGGATTAATTGAAGATTTTTTTATTGTTATACATACTTCTTCAAATTCTCTAGTTATGTTCGTTAGTTCAATTGCATTGTAAGCACAAGTTTCCTCGCATGTTCCACACCCAATGCAAGATTCTGCATTTACCTCAGCCACTAATCCAGAAGTTTTAATTTCTTTTGCACTTAAAAACCTGCTGGCTCTACCAGCTGCTCCGTTTGCCTGTGAAATGGAATCTTGTATATTTTTAGGCCACTGAGCGCATCCACATAAGAAAATCCCATCCGTAGCAAAATCTAATGGTCTTAACTTAACATGAGCTTCCAAAAAAAAGCCATTTTTATCAATAGGAACCTTGAGCATTTTCGCAAGTTCGTCTAAATTATCAGCTGGAATCATGGGGGTTGATAATATAATCAAATCTGTTTCAAATTCAATATAATCTTGTAGATTAGTATCAAAAACTTTTATCGTATACTTTTCAGATGTCCCTTTTTTTTCATTGATAGTAGGAGGATTCTCCAAATCATATCTCAAAAAAATAGCATCTTTTCTTCGATTACGATAATACTCTTCAAATTCTTTTTTACTCATCTGAAGATCTCGATAAAGAACTACTAATTCAAGGTCATTTTTTAATTCTTTCAAAATATCAATGTTTTTAATAGCACTCCCACAACATATATTGGAACAGTAAGTAATACCTTCTTTTTGCCTGGCATTAACACACAATATAACCGTAACTCGCTTAATATCATCAAGCCAGGACCTATCCTCGACTTTTAACTTTTGTTCTAATTCCAGCTGAGTAATTACATGATGATTCTTATATTCATATTGAAAGACATTACTAGGTTTTAATTCTTGACCACCAGTAGCAACAATAATCGTACCAATTTCTAAATCATAAATTTGATTTTTCGAATCAATGATAGAGACATTATAATTACCAATATATCCATTGAGATCTTTTAATTTAGAGTTTAGGTAAATTTGAATATTTTTATTTCTCCTTACCTCTTCTATAATTTCGTTTAATAAAATAGAAGCATCTTCTTGAGTTGGATATAATACATTTAAGTATTTTAAATTACCACCTAAAGATTTCTCCTTTTCTACTAGATAAACTTTGAATCCTTGATTAGCGATATTCAAGGCAGCGGTCATTCCAGAAACACCACCCCCAATGACCAATGCAGTTTGAGTGATTTTTAGATTTTCTTCTGATTGTGGCTTCAATAACCTTGACTTAGCGACCCCCATTCTTATTAGATCCTTAGCTTTTTCAGTAGCAAGTTCCTTCTCAGTCATATGAACCCATGAGCACTGATCACGAATATTAACCATTTCAAAAAGGTACTTGTTTAATCCTGCTTCTTGACATGTCTCTTGAAATAAGGATTCATGTGTTCGCGGTGTACATGATGCTACAATAAATCTATTTAGTTTATACTCGTTTATGACTTCCTTTATCCGTTGTTGCGAATCAGAACTACAAGAATATAAATTATCTTCACAAAAAACCACATTAGGTAAAGTTTTGATATTTTCGATAACATTTGGAATATCAATGTATTTCCCGATATTAATCCCACAGTGGCAGATAAGTACACCGATTCTAGGATCATCAGTAATTTCCACTTTCTTCTCAGGAATTTCAAAAACTTTTTCTTTAACTTCAGTGAATTTAGCAGATTTTAGTAAGGTTGCTACCTGAGATGCTACTCCACTAGCTCCAGCAACAGTTTCAGGGATGTCCATTGGACCTTGGCAAAAACCAGCTAAAAATATTCCTTCTTTAGAGGATAAAGCTTTATCAAAATGATTCTTCTCTTTGAAAAAATTATATTTATCCAATTCAACATCTAAAATTTTCGCTAATTCTGTTGTTCCATTTGATGGAACTAAGGGTGTAGCCAACACAACTAAATTCGCTTTAAAATCTTTAAATTCTCCAGTTTGTAGATCTTCATAATGTATGATTAAATCCTTTGTTTCAGAATCTTCAATGATTTTACTAACTTTAGTTTGATAATATTTTACTCCATATTCCTCCTGAGCCCTTTGAGTAAATTCATAGAAATTTTTTCCAAACGCTCGTATATCATGTCTAAAAACGAAACATTTAGAGTTTTCTGAATGTTCTTTCGTAATAATTGCTTCTTTTGCTATATACATGCAACATACACTTGAACAATATGGAACTCCCTCTTGTAAATCTCTTGAGCCAGCACATTGAATAAATGCAATTTTTTTTGGCTCCTGTCTATCACTTGGGCGTACAATATGTCCTTCAAATGGTCCAGATGCAGAAAGCATTCTTTCATATTCTAAAGCATTAACTACGTTTTTATAATTATAGCCCCATCTAAGAGATAATTCTTTTCTAAACATATCAAATCCAGTAGCTATAACAATAGCACCAACATTTAATTCGAGTTCTTGAGGTTTTTGTTCGTAATTTATAGCTTCTGCTTTACAAACCTTCTCGCATACACCACAAACTCCTTTAGTAAGTTTTAAACATAAATCAGGATCAATTAAATATACAGGAGGCACTGCTTGAGGAAAAGGGATGTATATTGATTTCCGATTACCTAAATACATGTCAAAATAATTAGGTACTTCAATCTTTGGACATTTAGCAGCACAATCACCACATCCTTTACATCTAGTCTCATCAACATAACGGGGTTTCTTAAGCACGGAAACAGTAAAATTTCCTGGTTTTCCAGAAACTTTCTTAACCTCATGATATGTCATTAGTTCAATATTGGGATTTCTGAACACTTCCACCATTTTAGGAGCAAGAATACATAAACTACAATCGTTTGTGGGAAAAGTTTTATCAAGTTGGGCCATTCTACCTCCTATTGATGGAGTTTTTTCTACTAAATAAACTTTAAATCCTAATTCAGTTAGATCTAAGGATGTTTGTATTCCCGCTATCCCTCCTCCAATAACTAATACAGATCCTTCCATAATTTATCACTTAGCAATTTTATTGATACAAAGTTATTTTAGCATCTTTTTTACTATTGAATAAAAAATAAAGCAATGCAATTATATAAACATTTTTATAATAAATGATCATAATCCAACATAAAATAGATTGCTAATGATCAATCTCAACGATATTTTATAGTTAGTTTTTCGTGGTTGGACATAATATCAATTATTTATTTTTCATTATTGACATTATGTACTTTTAGGTTAAGGATTTAATAAGAAAGAGATCGTGATGGGAAAATTTTTTATGAAACTATTGAATTTTAGACATCAATTTCTCATATAATTACGTTTTTCCTACATTTTGTATATTTGAGATAATTTTCTCATAAATAATGATCGATATCAAGCAGATAAAAAGGAAATATTATTGAATTAATACAAATTTTATCTACTTCATATGTGATTGATTACATATTGAAATAACTATATTTTTGGTATATCATTTTGATTGTAATTATATGTATTATATATGGGGTAAAAATTTTAATGAAAAGCTAATATCCTATAATTTCTTTCCTTCAAATGCACTTAACTATTCAAGCTTGAATCTTTTTTGAATATTGATCTTGTATATTCATTAGATCGTAATAATTCTTTGTTTTTAGAATATTTTATAACGTCTAACGATTCTGAGCAACTCTAGTGCGTTTTATCAAATGTATTTTTTCGATGATAAAATGGCTTGACAGATAACATAGAATGACCGTTAAAGGAAATACAATTGCTAGTTTTATAACAGGAATAAGCGGTATTGATGCAAATAATAGGGATACAAGGACAAGTACCGGGGGATGAATTAGATATATATAAAATGCGCTAGATGATAAGTTCTGTAACATTTTACCTTGTTTGTTGAATTTTGCATAAAAAGTTTTAATTAACACAAAAATCATTCCCATACAAATAATACTTTCTACCACTGCAAATAAAAGAGCATGTGGATTGAGACCTCCCATAAAAACGCTTAAATCTGAATCCAGCCCCACAAAAAGGGCTGCATATAGGAAAAATAAGATAAACGTAGCTGCTATTATAATAATCCAGACTTTAACATGATTTTTAGTCATCTTTTCAATCCAATCATATCTAACAGCAATGATACCCACACTGAACATCATGAGATAGAGGATTATAAAAGAAAACGGTATTCCCAATATAGTTTGGTCTATAGGGGAGACTATGCGAAGTAAAAAAGTAACACATCCTAAAATAATAGCGAAAAGAAGTAAATAGACATATTTTGGAATAGAAAATTCTTGTGGGATGTATCGTTGTACTGAGTCTAGCTTTGTTATCTGCCGCCAAAGAGTATAACCTGTAGTAAATAGTATTAACACAGTGAGAAACCACATAGGCCCCCAAAATGTTAGAAAACCTAATATTGATCCCGGTAGTGGCCATGGATAAATTCCGAAAGCGGATAGTGAATAAACCATAATAGGATTAATTATTACGACATACAATAAGATAGGAATACCAAGACGGAGAATTCTTTCTTTCCAAAACGAACCTACTCCTTTTCTATCATAACTTTTTGGGGTGAAGTAGCCACCTAAGAGAAAAAATAATCCCATAAGTGAGGCTTGAAAGAGACCTCCTACTGAGGATAAAGTTGTAAAGAAAATAACACTGAAATCATCAACTGGAATAGATTCAATATAATACCACCAACCTGTTCCACCATAAGTAACTCTGGCGTGCTGGAATATCACCAGAATTGAGAATAATACCTTAATATTATCAAGGAAGAGGAGTCGTGGTTTATTAAATTTAGAATTCATGAGAATTATTCACTTTTTTCTTCATTTAGTATAGATGTGATGATTTTTATTATAAGGATGATCATTTTTTTAAATTGGCTTTAAGGGACCTAGTTCTTTAATTTGATCTGTAAATTCAGTAATAACCTCAGAAAATCGTTTTCCTTCAGATATGCTTACCATTTCAAGCATAAACCTTTTAACAAGATTGAATATCTTTAATATTTCACGAAATCATTTAAATCGATCCCTTGCAAATTTATTTCCTTTCAGATAATGACAATCACCGATATGACAGCCTTTTACAATAATTTCATCAATGATATCCATAAACACCTCTAATATGAAAGAGAGATTTACTCTTTCATTATGTATTATCCATATTATTCTTATAGTTTAAGGATATTGAAATCGATATATGCCAGCTAAATCTGCTCCTGAATAACTCTCAGCCGAATGATTTTAATTAAAAATGTGAATATAATATTAATAATTAAGCTATAGATTCATCTATTTCAGATAATAATTTAAATTATCATCTTAAATTTCTTAAAGATAATAATTCGATTAAAAATTAAAAAGTTAGGAAATTTAAACGCTTATAACCTCATTCTTTTTATGCAATAGGTAAAAAATTAATTATATTATTCGGAAATATAGGATTAACTTATGTAATGTAAAATTTCAAGCTTAATTTAAACAGATAATTTTAAACAAATGATTCAATTTGGAATTAGAGTTGCTCTTTTTCAAATGTCATGACTCATTAGGCTTTATATTTCATCAGATTTTTCAATGATATATATAGAAAGCTTTAACTTCGATTTTTGTTTAATTTCATTTAGATTTTTTAGAATTTCAATTAGTTTTTTAGTAAATGCAGGTGAATCAAATTCAGTTCGACATAAATCTTGTATTTTATGGCAATAATCTGCAAAATTTCCACTTTTTTCGTATACTGCCATTATTTATCCTTTTCTTATTTTTTATTTAAAATTCTTTAATTTAATTATTATTTAGATAAATTTCCTCAATTTTGAAATAGCAATAATTAAATATTTCTAATATTGTAGATGCTATATCTTCAGAGATCTTATTTTTCTCTAATAAATTAAGTACTTCTTCCCTAGCCCTGTCTATAAATTGCTTAGCTAATGATAATGCTGTATCTGGGTCAATATCACGGGAAAGCTTAATAATAGCGAGTTCTAACTGCATAGCACTCAATTTTATTAGATGTTCTAAATATTTACTACCACAGTCTCCAAGTTGTTCTTCAATAAAATCTCCAAGATTCAGAAGCTCAACTTCAATTGAAGCAATATCATATCCACAATTAATACCTTTAACATAATCAACAGAATTTCCTATCAATAATATAACAAAATTCCTTATTTGATGGAGAAATGAAATCATTTCATCTCTTATAGCGGCAGAAATTAAGTTAATTTTACTATAGAATTCTGTCTCGAATTCAACAAATTCTATAATTGCCTGTACTATAATCTCATTAAACACCCCATAATTAATATCTCCGGCTTCAACTAGCAAATATGCTTTCATTAAATTTTGTCTGGCTAAACATAATTTAAATCTTATATTGTCTGCTATTATGAAGAAGAGATTCTCATCAACATAATCTATTAAATACTCAAATAATTTATCTGTGCGTTGAAAACAATTTTCAAGATCTACACTAATGCAAAATATTTCATTATTAAATTCCTCATCACCATCAAATTCCAGATCATTATTTGTTGAATATACTTCTAAATAATAATTACCCGGTTTTAATGGGACATTTATAGTATAATTAACATCTTCCTGCAAAATGATGCCGGATTGTAAAATTATACCTTCCTCATCAATCAAGAAAAATTCTGCAGTAGCTTTACTATCATCAAAACCATCATTATCAACAATGGATAATTGATAATTAAAACCATCATAATAAAAATATATCTTAGGGGGGGTAGAATCATCATCGAAAACTTCAAAGGAATAAATAAGTTGAGTAATTCTTTGATCTTCTTCGCGATCGTTATCAGCATCTATTGCAACAATAGTAAAATAATTTAAACCCCCAAGAATCCTTGGATTTTCAATTAAAATTTGATTATCTCTGTTGTCATCATAAAACCGGGTATCATTAAACTCAATAAATAGTTCAGAAATTCCTGATTTGTCTTCAACTAAAATATCAATGATTATAAACTCATAATAATCATAAACTCTATTATTCGTAATATTAACATTTATAATTAAGGGGCCCTCATCATCGTCATCCGTAATGTTAATCCAAACAGTAATAGTAGTATTTAATTTATCGCCAAGTCTATCAATATCCGCGTCACTTGC
>JBHLNS010000044.1:0-26006 GCA_048941285.1 Promethearchaeota archaeon | reverse complement strand
AATACATTTAAAAAGTTATATTGAATTTTCTGACTTATTTTTACAAGGAATTAAAAAAATTCACTTATGTATTAAAATAGATAAAAAAATGATTTGATATTCCTTTTTAGCATTTATTCCTTTAAATAAACATGAAATTCGAAAAATAAATTTGTAACTTTTTAATTTGGGAATTATTTATCTATATTAAATCAACTAAAAATATGAAAAAATTGAATTATAAAGATGAAGCTTAAAAAAATTGAGTGGAAGGAAAGTTTAATTAAAAGTTTAATCTATCGATCTCTTACATTAGTGTTGGGGACTCTAACGGCATATGTAGTTACTGGTAGTATAGCAATTGCTACAGGAACTGCTATTTTAACAGAAACAGTGCAGGGTATCAATTATTTCATATATGAATTAACATGGAGCAATATTTCTAGAAGAAAACTCGAAAAGAAAATTATTGAACGAATTAAAAGGAGAGAAATTAACTTAAAACTAGATTTCTCTTCAATTAAAGAACTTGCTTATCAATTAAGTCAAATTGATACATTTGTTCCTAAATTGTATATACAAACAAAAGGAATTTTCAATAGTATGTTGGAAAATGAAGAATTAGCAGATATTCATGAAGATATTGAAAAATATAAGGAATCATTTGAAGCAGTTCATTCAGGAAGAAAACTGTTTTTTCCAAAAGCGAATAAATAAATAATTAATTTTATAGATTTACTAAATAATTATTAATCTATCTCACGATTAATACATCACATGAAGCACTATTGACTGCTTTATTTGGAACTGTTCCTAAAAATAGTTGCTTTAATTTTGAATGGTGTCCCCTACATCCTAATATTACCAAATCAAAGTTTTCTTCTTCTGTTATATTTTTAATATATTCTTCTGGAGGAATATCTAATATTAGTCTTGTCTCAACTATTGTATTGTTCTTTTTAAATAGTTTTTCAACATCTTTTAAAAGCTTTTTTCCAAGATTGACATAATCCTCGTGAATCAATAATGACATTGAAGTGCCTGAGGATGCGGTGAGTGAAATACCGGGATTTATTTCTGATAAATGATGGATAACAGAGTGAAAAACTACAATTTCACTATTTTCTTTTTTTCCAAACTCTAATGCAACTTTAACAGCATCCATAGCATCTTGAGATTCATCAATACCGACTAAAATTTTCCCATACATATAAATTCACATTAATTCTTTCTACTAAAAATAAACTGTAAATTAAATATTTAAACCAATGCTTAAAAAATTATAAAAGATGGTAGAAGTTATGATAAATCCGCTTAAGTTGGAATTTAATTAAGATTTTATTATTTTGAAACTCTTTTAAAAAATAATAAAGCAGATTATAGTTTTATTGATCCCTTTACATTAAAAATAATATTAATTAAAAACCCAGATTTTTATTACGAAATTTCTTATATTAAAAAATATAATCATATTTTATCCCAAATTTTTTAATCTCTCTTAGGTTTCCTAATTATCTATGCTAAAATTATTAGTATCAAGTAAAAATTTAATTATATAAAATAAAATCTCCTAAACAAATGATTAGATGGATATAAGAAAAAAAAGAAAATGGAAGCATCACTGGTTTTTGATCTCTTCAATAATATTTTTTGCGGTTTCTACAAGTTTTCTATTTACGTTTAGATCTGAAAGCTATTTGATTTATGAAAGGATTTTATTTAAATCATCAAATGCAAATCTTTATGCGAATCTGTATCATCCAATTAAAAAATTGGAATTTCAAACAAATTCACCATTAATTATATTTGCCCATGGATTAGGAAGTCAAAAAGATTTAGATCCAAGAGTCCCAAATGAGTTTACGAAAAGAGGCTTTTATGTTGCAAGTATAGATTATAGAGGAAATGGGGAAAGTGGTGGACATCTTTTAGATTTAAATTCCAATACATATATGAACAGAACTAATGTCCCTTGTATTGCGCAAGACTGTTCTAGATTGCTAGATACTTTATCACATATGAGCTTTTTTGCAAATATTAATCGATCTCAAATAGGAATAGTTGGGCATTCATTAGGGGGTATGGTTGCCTTAATGAATAGTGCATTGGACGATAGATTTAAGGTAACTGTAACCTGGGCAGGTTTAGTTAATTTTTCTGCAAGCTTTTTTGGAATTTCTGAAGATCATCCATTTATGAAATATATTCCAGCTAAAATTATTAATGAAACTAGTCCCCATAATTTGATGGTTATTCAATCTATTTATGATACGACAATTTCATTTACAGATAATGCTTTAGTTGCAAAAAATCTAACAAATTGTGAGTTAATTGAAATTAATAACCCTCTATTCGGGGGAGCCCATTATTTATTTTCAGATAAGGTAATTTCTGAAACAATTAAATGGTTTGAGCTAAGTTTCTTCAATTCTAATGATATTAATGGTCCTATAAGATTATCTTATGTTACCACATATATTTTAATAGGATTAAGTTTTATAGGTTTATTTTTAACAGTATTATCAATCATGAAATATGCATTTAAATATTTTTCAATCGAAGATTATTCTAAAATAGATAAAAGAGTAAATAAACACGATTCTGCAAGTAAACGCCAATATACACGAAATTATATTATAGTCGTTTTATGCTTTATAGGCTTCCTAACTCTTTGGATCTCAATGTTAAAATTTATCGGAATACTTAGTTTACTTGTTACTCCCATAGTGATCCTTTTAATCTATTTTCTCTATATATTAATGAAATATGTAATAACTGCTGAAGTTAAAGGTGAAAAGGTAAATGTATATATAAAATTGAGGTTAAAAGATGAGATTAAATCTCAAGTAAAAAAAAATGTTATTTTTTATTCTTTATTTTCTTCTGCTATATTTTTATTATTATATATAGTGTTTTCTCTTGCTTACCCATTTGCATTTTTTTCTCCAGTTAATTTAATATCATATATTTTAACCTTTGAAATTTATCCTTTTTATTTATCAATGGAAATATTTTATAGAAAAATTATTTATCCTAACCTAAATTTCATAAAATCAGCCTCAAATAAAACTATCATTACTTCATTAATGGAAACGATAAATATTTTTATTTTGTTCTATTTTTCTAGTTCATTATTTCTTATTAGTGCAATGCTTGTTACTTATTTGATATTTTTAGCTGTTATGGTTATGAACTCAATTATTTATGAAAGAACTAATAAATTTAGTTCTGTTATGATAAGTTCTTTTATAATAATCCAAATTTTTTTTGGTTCAGCCGTTTCAACCATTCTTGGATTAGGCTCAATTGTTAGGTTGCTTCACGTTTAATCCGATTCAATCAACTTTTCAAAATTATTATCAAGCATTATTAAAAGTAATTTAGTAACCTTGAAAGCCTCGAAAAGAATTTGGGGGTCTACTTTGTCGGGATTATCATCAGAACTATGAGCATATTTAGCAGCTGCTCTAGTAGTAATGTCTATAGAATCAAATTTTCTTAAATGGAATGGAATGGAATCAGTATGAGCTCCAAGTGAAACATGAAATCCTTTATGATTAATATGTTCAGTTTTTGCTATTTTTTTAAAATACTCACTTAAAATTGGTGAAATTTTTTTTCTTGGAATAATACCATAAGACTTAATATATTCAATATGATTTTTTTCATTATTTTTAACCGAAATCATATCAAAATTAATTTGATAAGTATAATCTTTAGTAAAATTATCATCATAAATATCTAAAAATTTACGAGAGCCCATAGTTCCCAACTCTTCAGCTGAAAATTGACAAAACCATAAATTGAAGTTATTTAAAGGATGATTTTTAAAAAAATTACTTAATTCGAATACAATTGACATGCCTGTAGCATTATCTAAGGATCCTCTAGAATTATTTCCTATTCTAAGAAATAATAAAAACAAATTTGAGATAACAGTTAAAATAGTCGTTATTAATATAATTATTTCTAATAATAGGATTAATTGACTAAAATCTTCAATAATTAAATGATAATCTATTAAAAATAGTGCATAAAACAAAAATAAAGTAATTTCGCTATATAACCATATTCTGGCAAGTATAACTCTCCAAAATGTTTTAAAAGTTTGCGATTTTGAATCTAAATGGGCTGAAACGATTATATTTCCAACTTTTCTTGAAGATTCATTAATAGGGGAAATCTTTATAAAAACATTTGTAGCCTCGAGGAACTTACCAAAATATTTTTCCCAAAATCCTTTTAACTCGGGATATCTTAATGCTTTAAGCATTGAAAAAAAAATTAGTACTAGAATTAAAATAGCAATAAAGGTAAGAAACCTATATAAAAATTTAATCAAAAGAATAACTGATACAAAGATTAAATTCAATAGAATAATAATTTTAATCATAGCTTTTGAATAAAATGTTGAAAACTCAAAATCTTGGGATTTAATTTGATCGGATTTAAAACCTATCTCTTTGAAGGTCTTAATAGTAGAATCAACTGCTTGCTTCTCTCCTTGCGAACCAGCTAATCTTGGAAAACTAAATTTATTCACATAATTAAACAATTTTTCCCCATTAGAAGGAATATCCTCTTGAGATTTTTTAATAGCCAAGATTTATGTTTTTCACTGTTAATGATTTAATTTTAGTATTTAATAAATTAATTTTGATGAAATTGAATTTATTAAGAAATGATAACTTTTCATTTTTATTGAGTTATTTCAATTCATGAAATATTTAAAACTATAAGTCAAATAATTCTTAGATAATAACATTTATAGAATAATTAAGGCTGCTATGTATAATATTGCTAAAAAATATCTCTCCTTGTTAATTTAAAGAGCTTGTATATTTTATCTAAAAATTATAGACAATACGTTTTAATAGATAATTATTAGTTTTAAGAGTAAAAGTTCACCAAGGTGATTTATTATTTATCAGAAAATATTAATTGGTATTGATGGATCAGAACACTCATATAAAGCTTTGTTAAAAACAATAGAACTTCAAAAATTATTTAAAAGTAAAGTGGTTGTTTTTCATTCAATAGAACATCATGCCGAACCGAGTGGTATGTTTATGGCACCGTCTTATGGGGTTCCTCATGTCTACAGTATTTCAAGTCCAGATATTCAAAGAATAAAAGAGGTATATGAAAAAAATGCTCAAGCAATAATAGATAGAGCTAAAGTAATATTTATGGAACAAGGAATAGAGGTAGAAACTCGATTAGTTTATGAATTTGATCCCATATCTTATATTAAAAAAATGGTAGAAAAAGAAAACGTTGATCTTGTTATAATCGGCAGTAAAGGAACTCATTCTCTTTTTGCAGAAATATTACTAGGATCAGTTGCAGAGAAAGTCTTAAGACATATTCCATGTGATATTTTAATAATTAGATGATACATCATTAAAATTTTTTTTATTTATTTTTGAGTAAATTAGATTTTCATTTAGTGTACTAATCAAATTATTTGTTGAGATTAATTATTTTTTTCTAGAGCACTAGGGTACTTAATTATCAATAAAAAATGATGCTTGTTTCATAGATGATTTAATAATCTTCATTTTTAATTTTAGATGGAATTTCTTTAACTTGTATCGCAATTTCTTTTCCCATTTTTTCTCCTCTTTCAAGTTGCTCAAGCGTAGGATGGCCTTTAAATGTGATAGGTTCAAAGATATCCCAATGCATATTCTCGGCTAGGCGTTCAAAATCTTTTTGAGCTCCACCACTCCATCCATAAGAACCAAAAAAGAGAATTTTTTTATACCAAATATGTTTTTTTTGCAAAAGTTCCATTAGATATTTCATCGGAGGAAACATACTATATTCATAAGTAGGTGTCCCTATAACTAATCCTGATGATCGATATGCATCAGCAATGATATAGGAAACATTTTCATTAGGAACTCGATGGACATGAACTGGAACTCCTTCATTTGAAATTCCCTTTAAAATTGCATTTAACATCGCTTCAGTATTTCCATACATACTCCCCCATATTACACATATTTCAGGTTCAGCAAAATTCTTATTATAATTAGCATAACGAAGATACTTATTTATAATTACTTGTGGATTACTTCGCCAAATTAAACCATGAGATGGAGCAATCATATCAATATCAAAAGATGATAATGATTCTATTGCTTTAATCACATTTGGAGAAAACATAGCAATGATATTTGCATAATATCTTAACATCTCACTTTCCCAATAAGGTTTATTTGCATCAGGGGTTTCATCATCAAAAATACTTCCTTGATGAACTCCAAAAGCACCAAAAGCATCCCCAGAAAATAAAATCCTCGATTCTGGTTCAAAAGATGTCATTGTTTCAGGCCAATGTACATGTGGGATTTCTGTAAACTCTAGTGATTTACTCTTGCCAAGTTTTATTGAATCCCCAGACTTTACAGTAATTATATTATCATTTATATCATAGAATGCATCTAATAAAGCAGCACCCTTTTCTGTAGTGATAAATTGAGCTTTTGGAGCAATAGATCGAAGAATATAAGTAAATCCGGTATGGTCCGGTTCAAGATGATTAAGAATAATATAATCGATATCTTTTGTCGATATCGAAAGAGAATTTAAATTCTCCAAAAAAGTCATAGCCGCACCACCCCATTCTCTTACGAGTTCTACAACAGCAATCTTATCAGATTTTATAATATATGAATTAAGAGCTACACCATTAGGTATTGGCCATATTCCTTCAAACAAATCTTCTGTATGTACATTTGCGCCAATCCAATATATACCATCTTTCAATTTTGTTGGTTGCATATGTTTCATGAACTAAATTTTTTTAAATTATTAATAAAACATGAATCTATTTAGGAATTAAAAAATTTTACTCTGCATTTCTTATATAATTGCCAATAATAATAATTTTTAGAATTAATTTTTCAACTAGCAAGGTTACTTATTAAATATTTATTTGAAATTAATCAGTAATAATTTTCCATAATGGTTGCCTTACTAACTTATAAGATTTCAATGCATATTCCTCCATCATACGATTTGTATTGAAATAAGCACCTAATTTTATTGCATATTTCATCCTTTCTTGCCATTCACTCCTATTTTGATAGAATAGCGGTATTATTTCTTTTTCTAATTTAGTATATAAATCTTCAGCATCAGAATTATCATCAAAATCTAGTGCTTTTGGATCAGAGGGAAGAGGACCTATTGTCCATCCTGCCTTTTTATCAGACAGATCATAACCTTCTATCCACCATCCATCTAATGTGGAAAAATTAAGAACTCCATTAATAGCCGCTTTCATTCCACTTGTTCCACTTGCTTCTAAATATCTTCTAGGGTTATTTAGCCATAAATCGACTCCACTCACTAATAATTTCGCCAATGAAATATCATAATTTTCTAAAAATACAACACCTATACCATATGAATTCCATAGGTAATTACTATATTCGTAAATCTTTCTAATATAGCTTTTAGATTGCAAATCAGCAGGATGAGCTTTTCCAGCAAATATTAATTGTGCTTTCTTTTTTATAACTTTAGCTAACCGTTCAAGATTATTGAAAATCAAAAGTGGTCGTTTATATTCAGCCATTCTGCGGCAAAATCCTATTGTTAATAAACGTTTATCAAACAAAATCCATGAATGTGATTTTTCATATTCAATAAGATGATTCTTCGCTTTATTGTGCACTCTCCACAACTCATAACTATCTAAATCTAAAGCACCCTCAAAAAGATTTAAATTATGATGCCAATCTCGTGTTAATTCGTTATTATAAAAATTTCTCATATAAGGAGATAACCAATATCCTACATGGACTCCATTAGTTATACTATTAATACTATAGTTCGGAAACAATTTATTTGAAACTTCAGCATGTTTTTTTGAGACAGCATTGATATAACCACTTGAATTTAAAGCTAGAATAGTCATATTGAGTGCATTTTTGCCCGCAAATTCATGGATTTGATCTGGTAGGCGATTTCGAAAGACATCATTCACTAAATTATAGTTAAATTCCTCGAGTCCTGCCTTTACAGGAGTATGAGTTGTAAATACGCAGTGTTTTTTTACTTCCTCTAAATTTTTATATTTCTTTAGAAGTTCAAAGATTAAAAACGCTGCATGTCCTTCATTAAGATGATAAGTTTTTATATGATTATATCCAAGTTTTTCTAACATTCTATATCCGCAAATACCAAGAATCATCTCTTGAGCTATTCGCTGAAATGGATTTGCATCATATAACATGTGAGTTAATTTTCTCTGCCATGGCTGATTTTCATCAAGATCAGTATCTAAGAGTATTACAGGTACTTTCTGTCCATTTCTACCAGTAATTTCATATTTCCAAGCTTCAACTTGAATTATTTTATCCTGTAATTCAAGGGTTACTTGTTGATCAATTTTTTCAAAATCATCACCAAAATCCCATTCCATTTCTTTTTCAATTTGTTCGCCACTTGAACCAATTTGCTGATAGAAATAACCAGCATCATATATTAATGTTACAGCAACCATTGGTAAACCCAAATCGGCTGCAGATCGAAGTGAATCTCCTGCTAATATTCCTAAACCTCCAGAATAAATAGGTAAACTACTTTCTAAGGCAATTTCCATAGAAAAATATGCAATTTTTTGGTTTTTCTCAAAATCATTAATTTTTAACTTGCACCTGATTAATGCTATTTAAATGATAAAGAGTAATATTGATCTTAAGATTATAAGAATATCCCTTAAAAAAAATTAATTTTAAATAATTGTTTGAGTGTATACCTATTTTTTAGAATAATTTTTAAGAAATCTAATTTAAGCAAATTATTATAAAATTATGTGTTATTATATAGGAATAGAATTTTAAAAATTTCTAAAAATATTATTAAAATAAAAGTGGTAATTTTGAGTATACTGATAGCTTTTTATTCCAGAACTGGAAGAACTAAGAAAATTGCTGAATTAATTTCAAACAGTCTAAGTTGTGATTACGAAGAAATTGTTGATATGAAAAAAAGAACTAGTTTTATTGTAGGATATATTAAGAGCGGCATGGATGCATCAAAAAAAAAACTAACTACCATTAAAGAACTTCAACAAAATCCCGAATTGTATGATTTAATTATATTAGGAACTCCGAGTTGGAATTCAAGAATGCCACCTGCCATAAGAACATACATCAATAATAACAAAAGTAAATTTAAGAAAATAGCTTTTTTCTGCACTGAGATTAAAAAAGGTGGGCCTAAAATCTTTGAAAGTATGGCTAATTTATGTGATAAAGAGCCGATATCAACATTAGAACTTAAAAGGAAAGAGATTAAAAGCGATTATCATCTTGATAAAATCAATATGTTTATTCAAGAAATAAAAATCAATTAAAAACTCAAATTTTCCTTAATTGAGAATTATTCTTTTGCTAATCTAAACCTTTAAATTTTAATATTTCGTTATAGTGAAAACTACTTTAAATTAATTTAAAAAATGTAAGAAAAAAAATTAAACTTTTATAAAAAATAATTATTTTTTTAAGGTTTATAACCAAGTAATTTTTTATAATTTTAATTTTAGTTTGTCGGACACTTAAAATAGGATATTCTCTTATGATTTTATTTGTCATAGTGTTCTACTCAAATTTGTTATATAACATCAAAAATTATCTGTTGTTGAAAAAGTCCAATTTTCGTAGTCATTTTAATTTATAAATTTTTATCCATATCTTTAAAAGGGGAATCTTCTGAACGCTAGTACAAATAAATTCTAGATTATAATAAATTATGTCTGAATACTTTACCTTCCTTTATTGGATCCTGTTTTCTTTGGGAATTATACTTTCTATATTAGGTATATTTTATATTTTATGGATTATGAAAAAACTAAAAAATTTAGATAACGGATCAGAAGAAATGGTTAAAATTCACAAATTAATAAAATTGGGTTCTAATACATATTTAAAAAGGCAATTTAAGACAATTAGTGTAGTTTTACTAATCCTATCTGTAATCCTTTTAATAGTTAATATTCCTCTGGCAGTCTCTTTTATAATTGGTGCAGTAACATCTCTGATTGCAAGTTATATTAGTATGGTTGCTTCTACTTTATCAAATGTAAAAGTAACACAAGCATGTAAAAATGACTTAAATAAAGCTTTGAAAATAGGTTTTAATGCTGGAATGGTAATTGGAGTTTCAGTTATTTCGATTTCCTTATTAGGAATCAGTATTTTATACATTTTGTTTGACTTCAATATTCAGAATATTGTAGGTTTTGCATTTGGAGCATCTTTCTCAGCACTTTTTGCTCAATTAGGGGGAGGAATATATACTAAAGGTGCAGATATTGGAGCTGATTTAGTAGGAAAATTAGAATATGGGTTACCTGAAGATGATGTAAGAAATCCCGCTGCGATCGCTGATAATGTTGGAGACAATGTCGGAGATTGTGCTGGTAGAGGAGCAGATCTCTATGAATCTTCTTCAGCTAATAATATTGCTGCAATGATAATCGGAGTAACCTTAAGTACTATTACAAATAATCCATTATTCATTATTTTTTCCTTAGTTTCAAGAGCCTTGGGCAATATTTCTGGGATACTGGGAGGTTTTTTTGTAAAAATTAAAAAAAAAGACAAATCACCTATCAAAGCATTTGCGAGGAGCCTTAGCGCTACTGCATTAATAAATATTATATTTTTCTTAATATTAACATTAATTTGTTTTCAATTAGGATGGCTATTTTTATTCATTTCTTCAATTTTAGGAGTAGTTTTAGGTTTATCAACTTATTTTATAGTTGATTACTACACCTCATCAAGATATAAACCAGTGAAAAATGTAATAAAAAGCTCAGAAACGGGGGCAGCTACTAATGTTATAAGTGGTTTTTCTTTAGGTTTAGAATCTCCTACAATACCAGTGATCTCCTTTGTTGTAGGAATAATTATTAGTTTTTTTCTTGGTGAGCAATATGCTATTGTAAACGGTTTAGATCTGTATTTAGGAGGAGTTTTTGGAATAACTGTTACAACAATGGGTTTATTATCAATTACAACCATAATTTTAGCTTTTGATGGTTTTGGTCCAGTATCTGATAATGCAGCAGGAATTGCAGAAATGTCACATCAAGGCGAAGAAATACGATATAATTTAGATAAATTGGATGCTGTTGGTAATACAACTAAAGCATTAGCAAAAGGTTTTGGTATCACTTGTGCCGCTTTATCTGCTATAATATTATTTGAAGCTTATTTAGAAGAAATTAAAACTATTGATGTTAATATATATCATCCTATTATTTTATGTGCGTTGTTAATTGGAGCAGTGATTCCTTTTGTTTTTTCCGCGTTAGCGATTAGATCTGCAGGAGTAGCAGCATATGGTATGATTAAAGAAATTCAACGACAATTTAAAGAAGATCCAGGAATACTTGAAAATAAATCATTACCGGATTATGATAAGTGTATCGATGCTGGTACAAAAGTAGCTTTAAAGCAAATGATTATACCTGCATTAATCCCTACATTAACACCTATTGTTCTTGGTTTTTTATTTGGTCCCATTGCTCTAGCCGCATTTTTAATATCTGGAACAATATCGGGAATAATATTAGGATTTGTGTTGAATACAGGGGGAGGTGCTCTTGATAATACAAAAAAGGCAATTGAGGGAGGAATTCTGGGGGGAAAAGGTTCTTATGCCCATGAGGCCTCAATCATAGGAGATACGTTCGGTGATCCATTAAAAGATACTGCAGGGCCATCCCTTCATATTCTTGTAAAAGTAATAAATACAGTTTCAATAGCTTTTGCTCCTATTTTCCTCACGTATGGGGCTTTAATAATTTTATAATAAAAATTTCCAAAAATAAATTAGTAAATGTTTTAACAAATATGGAAGTGGTGAAATAAATTAATGAACAAAATTAAAGATCAACTATTAATGGTGCTCATTGACCATTCAAGAATTTTATATTCAATTATTAGTGATATGGGGGTGTTTTATATAACTTGGGCAAAAGAATCAAAATTTAGTAGTGAGAAATTAGAAAGCAAATTAAATAAATTGAAATTAGATATAGATGATGCGACTTCATTAAAAAATCAAACTATTAAAGATTTTTCTGAAGGTATAGCATTAGGATTAGGAGATTATATTTTATTACTTCAGAAAATGGATAATTTATCAAATCTCGCTTTAAAATTTGTAGAACTACTAATGTACATTGAATTGAATGACTTAAATAATGAAATGAAAGAGATGTATCATAAATCACTCAATATAATATTAGAAATGGTACAATTATTAAAGGAATCAATTAAATTGTTAATAAAAACTCCCAATAAAACGATTTACAGAATAAATGAGATTCATGAGCTTGTTAATTCTATAGAGACAATTTTCCATCGATTTTTGAATTATCTTTATAAAGATAAAGATTTAAATATTAGAAATTTGTTAATTATTCGAGATAGCGTTATTACTTTGGAGCAGTTTGTTGATAAAATCCATCATATAGCAGAAATCATTAGAGTTTTGAATTATGAATAAATTTTTTATTATGGGGATTTGGCAAGGAATTTTCACTGCTGGAAAGCCTATAAAAAAGAGAATATACCAATTCTTTTAATATATAAATCTGGTTTTTATTGAATTATCGTAAAACAAGGGTTCTGTTTAATAAATATGAATTTTGTCCAAAACAGTGTAAATCGTGGTTTTGTAAATTTCATGAAAATCTTCTGGAGGGATAATCTTTCTTATTGTTTCTATAAGGTTTTCAATTTTTTCTATATTAATCTCCGGAATTTGTTCAAAAAGATCATGATCATATTTATGAAGAAAAAAAGTAAATTCTACTTTATGATCAATTTTTTTTAGGTTTTCAATAATTTCCTGTAAGAATTTTAATGTTAAATCATATTTCTTAAAATCTTGGATATCAATAACATAGAATACTTCTTCCGTATCAATAATAAGGTCATTAAAGTTTTTTAAAAATGCATTACGATTAATTTCTTTACCATTAAAATCCCAAATACTAAACAGTATATTCCCCTTTTCTAATTTGATTATATTAGGACTTTTAGTAATATTAGAAGAGATAAAGTCAGATAAATTAAATTTACCTATAAAACTTGAGACAATAGAAGATTTACCACTTTTTTCTAATCCCAATACCAAAATTTTTTTCTTTTTTTGCTCAATAGTGATTGACATTGTTGTTTTTAAAAAATTAAGTTAGATTTCCTTTTATTATTTTAATTTTTCGATATTATCTGAATCAATCAATCTTTGAAACTTATCTTTATATAACTCTATAACAATTGAATTAATAGCAGAAATAACTCTGAAAATGTTAGAGCTTTTTATAAAATATTTTTTAATGCTTCCTTTTCTTTTATGATAAATAATATTTGCTAATTGCAGTTGTTTTAATAGTTGCGATGTGTAAGATTGACTTATGTTTAAGGCTTCTTCGATTTCTTTTGATGATTTTTCCCCTATTTTTAGAAACTTAATAATTTCTAATTTATATGGATCACTCAATAATTTTAAAAATTCTGATGTAACCTCTGTTAATACATCCATTCTTAGAATTCCCTCAATATCAAATATTCTTAATATTCAAGAAATAAAATCTACTGAAACATATTCAGAATTTTATCTATATAAATAATATTATTAAAATATTTAAATATAATTAAGATGGAATATCATAATATCATTAAATCATAATATTTAAATATCATAATATCACTATTTTATAATAATATTAATATAAAAAACAACCGAAAATATCAGCAAATCAAACCAAAAAAGAAGTGGAAATTGAATGAATATAGTTAATGAAGCGCTAATTATGGATGATATTGATAAAAGAATTGTCCAATTTATCCAAAGAGATCCTACTTCGACTCATACACAAATAGCAAAAAAAGTTAATAGAAGTCAACCTACTATCGGAATGAGAATAAAAAAGCTTGAGAAGTCAGGAATATTAAAATTTCAAGCAGGCCTAAACCCAAAGAATTTAGATTATTATCTCGCAAAATTAAATATTCAATCATCTGATCCTGAGAGCATTATAAAAATAATTAAATCTTGTCCTTATTTGATAAATGGATACAGAGTAAGTGGACTATTCAATTTTGTAATAATTGTGATTTATTCAAAGTTCAGAGATTTAGATAAAATTGTCAACCATCATTTTAGAAGTAATTCCAATGTAAAACACGTTGAAGTAGAAATAATTTCGGAAATAATAAATGAATTTGTAATTCCATTTGATTTTCAAATTAGAAAATGCAAATGTATTGAGGAATAAATGTAAAATGAATCAAATAATTTATAGAGAAAGGTTTAATGGGTTGAAAGTCTTTATGGATTTTGATAAACCAAAATCGACAATCTTTATAAATTATTTTATGGAAGAAGAAAAAATTGTAATAAAAATTCCAATAGCAAAGAATGGTGAAATGGATAATATGAATATTATTTTAAATAAATTCGACATTTCAGATAAAATCTATTTAATTGATATAATTTAACTAAAATTCGAAAATAATGTATGATGAAAATGACAACCTCAGATAAATTAAATAAGTATTATGTGATGATTCCAAAAGATAAAGAAAAAGATTGTTGCAATAATCCCAACATTATTTCATCTAATGGATATAATGTTTGTACTAACTGTGGAATCACTCAATCAAAAGTTATTTCTTATAAACCTAGCAGGAAATTTTATTTTGAAAAAGATATAAATTCTGATAATAACGAGCCAGTACGTTCTCCCATTGGTAATCGTACAATCATTAAGGGCAATTTAGATGGAAAAGGAAATTTTTTATCTCCAACAGCATTGATAAATTATAAGAGATTATCTAAAATAAATAGAGGATTCGTAAATGGATTTGAAAGGAATTTATCAATCGCAATACCAAAATTAAGTCAAATTACGACTCAATTTAACCTCCCTAGTTATATTTTAGAAGACGTTTTTAAGATTTATATATCTGCTGTAAAAAAAAAAATTACACTTGGAAGGTCTATTAATGGAATCCTCAGTGTATCGCTATATTTTGCACTAAAATTTTATGGAAAACCAGTAATTATTGACGAAATCCTTTCCGCTTTTCAAATTTCTAAGAAAAAGTTTGTATATTGTTATAAAGCACTAGTAAATAAAATTATTCCAAATTTAAATTTAAAAGTCCATAACTTTACCCCTCAAGAATATATAAATAAATTCTATGACGAATTGAACTTATCTTTAAATTGTCGAAATATTGCTATAAAAATTGTTGAAAATAGTAAGAAAAAAGGATTAATTACCTCGGGAAAAGACCCAAAAGGAATTGCTGCAGCATCTCTCTATATTTCTTCAAAAAATAATGACGAATATCGAACTCAAAAACAAATATGTAAAATTGCTAAGGTTTCTGAGATTACATTAAGAATGAGATTAAAAGAGATAACTAGTTTAATTTAGTTATAAATAATTTTTTAGAATTTCTATTTATTGAGTAAAATAATAATTAATTTCAATAAATTTTATCTTTCAGAATTAAATAGAATTCTGTTATAACCATTTTTTACGCCTAAAAAACAGTATCATCACAATTCCAATAATAAACATCGTAAAAAGCAATATTGGATATGATAGTGGATATGAAAGTTCAGGCATATATTTAAAGTTCATTCCATATAAACTCACTAAAAATGATAAAGGTATAAATATGGTTGAAATTATTGTTAGGATCTTCATAATATCATTCATTTTATTATTTACACTTGATAAATACATGTCAAGCATCCCAAAAAGTATATCGTGCTGAGTTTCAAGTAGGTCACTTATAATAAAAACATGGTCATTAACATCCCTTAAATATAATTCTAATTCCGTACTTAACAATTTAGACTTTTCTCTTTGTAACTTGTTAATTACTTCTTTAGTAGGCCAAATTGAGTTTCTGATATTAATCATAATTCTTTTCAATGAATATACAATTCTTAAGGTTTCGGGTACTGGATTTTTTATTATTTTATCCTCTATATTCTCGATTGATTCTGTAATTCGTTCAAGTATAATAAAATAATTATCAATAACAAAGTCTATTAAACTATATAATAAATAATCACTGCCCATTTGTCGAATGTGACCTTCTGAAAATTTAATTCTATTTAAGATTGGTGTAAAAAAATCATCTTCATATTCTTGTACAGATATAACAAAATTAGTTCCTAAGATGAGAGATATTTGTTCAGTCTCAAAACTTTCTGTTTCTTCATTATAGTTTACACTTTTTAATACTATAAATAGATATTCTCCATAATTTTCTAATTTAGGTCTTTGATTTGAACTAAGAATGTCTTCTAAAAGCAATCGGTGTAGATTGAATTGATTTCCAATATCTTCAATAACATTCATATAGGATAATCCTATAATATTAATCCATCTATTCCTTGATTTATCAATATTTGAAAAATCTCTATCTGTTTTATCTGTTTTTATGATGTTATAATCTTCCTCATTATAATCTACTATTTTAATCTTAGTTTTCAACTCTTTTTTTTTTCCAGTAAATATTAAAGTACCTGGAGGTTTTCCAATATTATGTTCTTTCATCATTCTAACATTTCACTTAAATTTTTATTTCATTTGATTAAAACATAAAATCCTATTAATATCTATTAATAATCTGAGATTCAAAATTTTCATTTTATCAATACCTGAGAGAATTTAGCTGTTTCATTCGCGATATCGTTTTGAAGCGTTTTTATTTCGTTTTCTATCTGAATTGACTCTTTAAATTGAATCTCTAACTTTTTTTGTTCTTGCTTATAAAATGCTTTTATTAGTAATGCTTTTTGAAGGTTTTTTTTTTGAACAGCTAATACATATTTTAATTGTAATTTTCCTAGTTTAATTCTAATATTGGCTGTATTTAGTTTAGAATTAGCCAATATCATTTTACTATTAGCTAACTTTTCTTCTAGTTTTGCAATCTCTTTATGATGTTTTGCTAACTCTAATTGATTTTCAGCAACTTTTTCATGATAATTAATAAAATTCCTCTCGTTTTTGATTACTTCCTCTGAAAATTTTAATAATTCCTTAGATTTAATCTTGTTTTCCAATAATTTTTCATTATTTTCAACTAATTTCTTTCTAATTTGAGCTAATTTTATCTCTTTTTCAACGAATTTCTCTCTAGTTCTTACTTTTTTTAAAAGATTTTTAGCTAATTTCTTTAATTCTAGAGCAACCACCTTTTCTTTTGTAGCGATTATTATGTTTTCTTGAGCTTTTAAATTGAGTTTGAAAATTTTTTCCATAAAAATCACAAAATTTACTAAATTTCTATTATAAGGAAATGATTGAATAATTGTATATTTTAAAATTCATATTCATTCTTTTTCAAATTTTGATTTTAATTATTAATACTAATCAGACGATTGCATTTTTAAAATAATGGATAAACTTTCATAAGAAAAGAGATTTAGATTTTTTTAATATAAGAACACATCCAAATAAAGTTTTCAATTATTCTTTCTCCAGTCATCCTGGTTTTTTCTGTAATTCTATCATCGAATAAATTTGGATTAAAATAATACGGATTATGTGTTTCTGGATGAAATTGAAGAGCAAAAATAGGCTTTTCTTTATGTTTCATATATTGAATCATTCTATACCCCATTGTACGGGAGATACTGATAACATTGAAATTTTCTTGAATTTTACAATCATTAGGGGATACAAAATCAAGGTGGTGGACATTAACTGGAATGTTTTTCTGAGTTATTAATTCATCCGTTTCTTTTAGTAAAATAAAAATAATCCTACCTCCTAATCCATAGAGCCCCATCCTGCTTATTTGTGCTCCGTATGCATAAGCAGCCAAATGAAATCCAAAGCATAAAGCGAGAATAGGTGTTTTATTAGTTTCTGTAATTAATGCAAATTGAGGCTCAAACTTTTTTTTTAATCTCTCATTATAGTAAAAACTGGAAACGTTTAATTCAGATCCTGAAAGTATAATACCAATATATTCTTCTGCCATTTCTGCTTTAAATTGAGTAAAATGGATAGTATTTAACTCTACTTTTGCTAAACAGGTATTAATTATAGTCTCTATTCTTGTTATTCTATCTGTCGGAAGACCTCGAGAATAATTATCTATAAGTAATATCTTGCTAATTTTTTCGGTTTCAAACGTATTTTCCTCACTCATTAACATCATCCATTAATTTATATGTAATTTTTAAGTAAAATTTCAGAGGGGTAATATGTATAAGCTTCTGTTTCTCTTCCATCTTCTAGGTTTACTTTTATTAGAATTCTATGATATAATTTTCCTTCTCCTTCAATCATATCAATTTGATTAATGAGAGATTTTCCAACACCATAATATACTTCTCCTTTGACACTAGAATTATCATCTTTAATGATAAATGGAAACCCTAAGGATGGGGGCTCTATTTTTCTATAATTTACTAGAGTCGCTTTTTCATATTCCAATCCTATAAGGATATAATTTCGGCTTTGACCATGTTGTAATGTGCCATAGACGAAGAGTTTATCACACTTTAAAAATATTTGGTTATTATTTTCCATCTTTATAGTAAATGTGTTGATTTTAATTAAAAGAAAAGATCTCCAAATAATCTATCAACTAATGATTCAGATTCAGATTGTCCTCTTAATACGCGATCATTTTCATATAAAGGAATTTTAAGATTTTGCACTACAAGATTATTAACAACTTGTATCCCATTGAAATTAGTAACCATTCCATTAATATCTTCATAAGAAAAACTATAACTTGCTTCTAAAGTACCTCTAACTTGGGTACCACCAGTTATCTTATAACGATTTCCTCTTCGATCGCTGACAATTCTTGGCTCTACTAATTCCATAAGAACATAAGTTTTTCCTTGTTGCCTCAATTTCTCAATTTTTCTTGTTTTATAATCAATATTTAGTTCTTTTTGAGATTGGTCAATTCGAAGTTTCATATCAGGTAGATTCTTGATTTTAATTCCCAAATAATCTTGATATATCTTTGTTTCTTTAATCCATCGTGATATACTAGTT
Source organism: Promethearchaeota archaeon (assembly GCA_048941285.1). Taxonomy (GTDB): domain Archaea; phylum Asgardarchaeota; class Lokiarchaeia; order Sigyniarchaeales; family SOKP01; genus Loki-b32. The sequence continues at coordinate 6,940 of JBHLNS010000044.1, read as the reverse complement.
TCCAATGATTCTGTACTCCCATTTGTTCTCTTAAAAATAGCTTTAGTTCCATTTGCTATTGCATTTTCTACATTATTCGAATGATATGGATCTTGAACAATTTCCCCTGTTGCTTGAAGATTAATCGCATGAAGTGCCGATACACAGCAAAGATAAGCCATGTCCATTAAATCTTCAGTATTATATTGTACATCAACAATACGGACTTCTATACGATTTCTCGAAGGTAACTCATCATTATCATCACTAATATTAGTAAACGGTCCTCTTGGTGTTATATCTACCAATCGATCTCCTCGTTCGTTTGTGATTACTTTTTTAGAAAACTCATCTTTTTCAAATCCTATTTTAAGTTTATATCTCATTTGACCATAATACCGCATTGGAACTAAAGCTGGACGATTTTCTGGAACATGTACTGATGCAAATCCATTTGATTTAAGAACAGTACTATTGGCACATCGATTACTAGCAATATTATTCCAATTTCCTCTATATATATATGAATTTGCAGAAATTCCAATTATTTCTGGAAGATAATCCCATAAATAATTATATACTACCTTAATTTCTTCAGGAATCATCAAACTCCCTTTTTTTTGGACGGAAACGTTGATATGAGTACCTGCGATAGGGTGTGGATCACTTTGAATTGGATGAAGACTTTGGGCAAGAATTTTAACTCCAATTTGATTTGCAGCTTCAGTTAATAGTTTCCTTCCCTCTTTTACAGCTTGTTCCAGCGACTTAGGGGGTAAAGGTAATGTAACATATTCTATTTGAGAAGGTGAGGGTTCCGCATCTAATCCTCGTATTCTAACTTGAAGTGAACTTAAAAAATTTTGATCTTTTTCAAGAATTTCAGCAGATTTTACCATTATATCATCTGCAACCCTTGCTAACCTCCCATTTTTATTTATAATAAGAAATTCCTCTTCGATTCCACATAGTACTTGGTATTCCGTATAAGGATCGGCATCAATTTCTTTATTCTTTTCATGGAATAACATAGAATCTCATTCTTTCTGATTTAATAACTCTCTTGTAATATAAAAAGAAATTATTATTAAAAAATTATAGAATTTAATATTTTAAGTAAGAAATATAGACTTTTACTTGATTTTTTAATTAATATATAATTTAAACCTCTAAACATTGTACATTTCCATAAATGCTCCTAGTCTAGTGCGCACTTGCTCCACATTTTCACCAATTTTATTGAAATTTAAAGCTATGCAGGGAATTTCTAGTTCTTGACGAACTTTTTCTTTTAACATTGTGAAGCAATTAGATATTGAATGACAACCAAAAAGCTGAATAAACACAAGACCATCAGCATTTAACTTTTTCGCTATCCTCAAATAAGAATCTGATAGAGCATCATTATCACATCCAATTCCATTAACTGTTGCATTCATTAAATAATGTGCATAAGCTTCAATTGGATCTGAGATTTTCGTTATTGGTATCTCTTCTAGCAATAATAACATATCCCAATCGGCATATAATGCCCGACCTCCCAGTTCATATATTATTTCATGACTTTTCGGTTCCCATCCTCCAAACATAGGTGTAATTAATATTCGGGGCATCCCACTTACATCCATTCCAATTTTATTTTTGATTCTTTCTTTCATTTCTTTTACTAAAGATGCCATATTATCGCGGTATCGAATGGCATTAGAATTATAGTCCTGATAACTATTGTTGAGAATAACTAATATTTCGCTAAAAGTAGCGGGATTGCAAGGATAAAATCCAGAAGAGCTTATTTCATAGAGTATAGTTTTATAATAGTTCCTTATATCGTTAGCAACTTGAAAATGATTATGTAGAATATTCTTATCATAATTATTTCCACTAATTTTTTCTAATTCCCTGATGACATCATAAAGATTCTCTGTTAATAATTCTACCGCATTTCCAATGTTTCTTGGAGGAATATCAAGCCAAATCTGTTTAGCAGGATTATCAATTGTTTTCAATGATTCCAAATATTTATTCCAAGCACTACATCGAATCGTATAATTTATTGTAGCTTCAACGTTCTTTCCTTTACTTACATGCATTCCGTAAAGAGATTTTATTCCATAGCAAAAATCTGTTGGAACTCCACTTTCTATTCCTAGTTCGTACATCTCATTATACTTTTTATTTACGGTATCTATAACATTTTCAATAATTTCATCGATAATTTCATTTACATCTCCAATACCAATGTTTTTTATAAACCCTAAAAAATTTGATACATTTTTCCAACCAAAAATTCCTGAGGCACTTCCCAAATAGGTTAGATATTTGTGCATTTCAAACTGATGCATTCTTATTGGGAACACAGGAACTAAATCGGGAAATCCATAAACTAAATCAGAAAAAGGCAATGCTACTGAAATTAATTTCTTTTTTTCTCGAAATTTCTTTCTTTTCAAATAATCTCTACCTGTTAATAGATTATAAGCAATCCTTAATACGGAGCTAAAACGAATTATATCATCAGCTATAAGACTCATTTTTTAAATCATCTCTAAAAATGCTTCTACTCTTGTTGATAATTGTCCTCTGTTAGCTCTTGAATAGTCCCTTTCTAAATTCAACAAAGGAATTCCTCTCTCCTGCAATACTTTTTTCAAATGTGGAGCCATAATTGACATATGATCACAAAATTTAATAATATGGTTTATAATAGCAAGCTTTTTGCCCGTTTTATTTTTATGATTAGTATAAAATGCTTCTATTTGGGAGACTTTTTCTTCTAAGAAGTTTGGAACTGAATGATCAGTATAAATGTTATTTTTAAATCGATTGACTAATAGATCTAATGGATCTTTTGAAGAATTAATGATTTTATTGTCAATTATTTGCGAATAATAATTAAATCCTATCCAAGTATCAAAAAAGATGATATTTCCTCCACCATCCTCAATCAAATCAATCAAGTAATCATTTATAAAAATAGAACAACCCGTAAGTAAAATATCTTTTTCATTATTAGAGAATTGAGTATTAGATTTATTTTCTAAAAAAATCTTCAATTCATCAAGATATTCGGGTCCAAATAGCATTGCCTTCTGGAGATGCTTTAACTTTTGTGAGCCCTTTATCTTTAGATTATTTAATTCTGATAGTAGTTTTTTAAAATTGTTATATTTATTTATGCTTTTCATCAAATCTTTGGTATTTATTTGAATTCCATTAATTTTTTCAAGTTGCTCTTTTAAATTCATTAGTTCTAATTTAAAATATTTCAGACTATTTGCATTTTTAGTATATGATATATAAAAATTCAAACGAGGAATGTTAAAATATTTTGAAATAATTTCAGATGCACATATATCGCTTACACAGTGATTTGAAACAATAATATAATCTACTAAATCTAAGAAATTAAATTGGGTTGGTTTTAGAGAATATAATCCAATGCACGATTGAGCAAATGCACAAGTTGAAGGAGGTAAGTAATCATGGCTAGCATCCATTAAATCATCATTACCTGCAAAGATTAATCTTAAAGGGATAAAACCTGCAGCATCTAATAACTCTTCTGGAATATTATCATGAGAAATAAATGCTACAATTTTTTTGCCTTCTTCTTTCTTTTCTCTTAAAAATGTTGCGTAATCAGATAAAAGCTCTAAGTTCTCCATTTTAATTTTTAAAACTATGAATTATTTATCAAAAAAGACTTAATTATTCATAAAATTTTTTATAATTAACTAAAACATAAATTTTCAAAAAAAGTTATAAAAGAAATCAACTATTATTTTGATCCTGAGCAATTAGAGCAGCTCCAATTGCTCCCGTCAGTTGAGCAGTACTAGTTCCGTTAAGTTCAGGAATAACAATATCAAACCCCAACTCTTGTTCCAAAAAACTCTTAACTGCTACATTTTTAGCGACACCCCCACAAAAAACCAAAAGAGGAGCAACACCTATTCGTTTAGCCATACCAGCAACCCTTTTCGCAATGGATTTATGAATTCCTGCGGCGATATCTTCCTTATTTGATCCTTTGGCAAAAAGTGAAATAACTTCAGATTCGGCAAAAACGGTGCAGGTTGAACTAATTGATGCAGGATTTTTAGATTTAAGTGCTAGACCTCCAATTTCGTGGATAGGAACCTCAAGAGCTCCAGCCATTACTTCAATAAAACGACCTGTTCCTGCTGCACACTTATCGTTCATTTGGAAATCAATTACATTTTTAGTCTTTTTAGATATTACAATTGCTTTACTATCTTGACCACCAATATCTATAACTGAATGTGCATCTGGAAAGAAATATTGGACTCCACGTGCATGTGCTGTGATTTCGGTGATACGATCATTTGCAAATGACACTGTATTTCTTCCATATCCTGTACTCATTACGAAAACATCATCCTTTTTCAAATTGTGCTGATCTAAAAGTTCCTTAAACATATTACTTCCAACGCGTTTAAAATCAAATGTTGATCGCCCAACTCGAAAATCTAATAGTTTTTTATTTTCCAATAAGACAACTTTAGTCTCTAATGAACCAATATCAATTCCTACAAATGTCTTCATGGGTTATCATTTCAATTTAATTGTTAAATAGGGAAATGAAATTGAAAAATTAAAATTTATGATAATAATTTAACCTAATAGAAAGATAGAAATTACCATAGTTATAAAAAACGCAAATGTCATCTGAAGAATATTTTTTATAATGGATTCTTTTGAAACTATCCCTAAAAATACTCCAAGTAAAATTATACATACAAGGATTATAAAAAAGGAGTAAATGAAAATAAGTAAATTTGCAAAAGGAACAAAAAAGAAAGGAATTAATGGTATTAAACCTCCTAAAAATGGAGATCCTCCGTTTACACACGAAACAATTAGACTAGCAAAATGTTCAGCTTTTTGTTGAAGAGTTTTTATTTTTTTTTTTCTTTTTCTCAACCTGATTCTAGTTTTTGATTCTACGTCTTGATTAATTTTAATCAACATTGCTTTCTCAATCTCATCGATATCGTCAGAATCCACTTCAATGCCAATGTCATCTTCAATTATATCTATTACCATTGCTTTCTTTAATTCCTCTTTAATTTTTTTTTGTTCAGCTTTCTCTGAAAGATATGATCCAGTTAAACCTGAAATAAACATTGAAATAGAACTCCCCATCCCGGTTAAAATAACTAGGTGACTGTCAATCGCTTGGCTACCCTCCTTTAAAATTATTACAAAAAAGCCTAATAATATACCTAAAACTGTTAACATCCCATCATAAAAGTTATTTACAAAATATCTTCTAGCAATCGCCCATAAATTCGTAATTTTCGCGTATGTTCTGATTTTTTCTAACATTTTATTTATTATTTGAACAATACTAGAGAGTAGATTTTTTTATTCAATCTAGTAGATTTTTATAATATATATAGTGAAATGATTATCAATCAAAATTTTGACACACCTTATAACTTTAGATACCAAGTAGTATCGAAATAATTAGGGTTACAATACCTGCGGTTATTAAATGCAGTGCATATCTTAAACGGCCTCCTCCCGAAATTTGTCCCAAAAATATCCCTAAGTATATTAACAAACCAGCCAATATTAGATAAGAAAATATAAAATGTAATATAGTTAGAGAGCCCCCAAAGAAAAAAGGGATTAAAGGAAGCGAACTTCCTAAAACTGGAGCAGCACCGTCTACTAAAGAAGCTACAATTGTTGCGAATTTTTCTGCTTTTTCTAGGATTGTTCTAGGTTTTTTTTTATTTCCTTTCATATAGTTTTTTTTTATGTGTTTCAATTCTATTATTTCGGGTTCTTCCTCAACCTCTGCCATGTCCCTCTTCATCTCTAACACTTTTTTCTTCCGTTCCGCTTCTTCAGAAAGAAATGCACCCCATAAACCACTAATTCCTATTGCCAATGCTGTCGCAAATCCAGTTATTAGAACATCTTGGCTTTCAAATGTGAAAGGTTCAGCTAGGAATATTATAAAAATTCCACTAATAATTCCTGCGCATGTTAATGCGCCATCAAATGCATTGTTAAAGAACTTTCTTCTAGCGATAATTCCTAAATCAGACATTTTGGAAAATTCTTTCCATTGCTGCCATTTCTCCTTAATCTTCATTAAACTTTTCTTTCACCTTAGTATCAATGTGAATAAGTCAAAACCGTATGAAACACAAATAACGTTTTATTAAATAGATATTTTCAACTCTTTTAGAATTTACTTGTAAATAAAATTAAGAATATATTAAAATTTCTCTAAATACTATATTTTTTATTGATCTATTTTTTTATAATTATAAGAGTTAATTAAATATTTAAATGGAATTTTCATGAATAAGATTAAAGAAGAAATCATATCAATGATTATAGAACATTCAAGAATTATTTATTCGGTTCTTAGTGATATGGCCGTTTTTTATAATAGATGGTCTCAAGATTATGAAAAAAATAAAGCATCACTCGAAAAGAAGAAAAATAAAATGCTATTATCTGAAGAAGATGCTGATGCTATTAAAATTGAACTAATTCAGAACTTTTCAGAATCAGGAGCAGGTTTAGGGAATTTTATATCCCTAATTCTTAAAATGGATAATGTCCTGAATTATCCTTTAGAATTCGTTGACATGCTACCCAAAATTAAAATAAAAGGTAAGGATTACCCAGAGATAACAAATAGATATGAAAAATTAATCAATAAAACAATTGAAATGGCAGACGTATTAAAATCAACAATTAAAAGCTTAAGAGATAAGCCAGATGTAGTATTTCAGAACACAACAATGATTCATGAACTTGAAAATGAAATTGATACAATATATAGGCAATTTCTTGAATATTTATATTCCAATGATGATTTAGATATAAGGAATCTTTTACGATTAAGAGACAGCATAGTATTACTTGAACAACTTTGTGATAGAATACACGATATTGCTGATGAGATAAGGGTTTT
>JBHLNS010000090.1:1921-6023 GCA_048941285.1 Promethearchaeota archaeon | reverse complement strand
TCTGGGGAAGAAATTATCGCTTCTCCTATCAAATTAAAAGGTTCTGGTGTTATAAGTTCATTAACTTCTTCCGATGGGATAATTGAGATTTTTCCTAATCAAGAAGGTTTGAAAAAAGGAGATAAAGTTATCGTAAAACTCTTGCCAAAATAATTGGCTTAACATATTTTTATTAGTTTATTAGTCCGAAGTTAAGAATTTTAATATCTTAACTTTTAAAATGAAAAATAATTTAGTGTTTATTAGTTATAACTAAAAGACTTAAATCATTCTAATATTTTTTTAACATAGTTAAATTAGTTTATAAAATTAATTATGCCTGCCTTTATAGATTTAATTACTCCACTATTCTTAGCTTTTAGGGAAGGATTAGAAGCAACTTTAGTTGTTGTTATTATACTTATTTATTTAAGAAAAACAAATCAACGTGCTTATAACAGATATGTCTATATGGGAGCTATTTTAGCAATATTAACTAGTATAATATTTGCATTTATTTTTTCTTTAGTTTTTGGGGGATTTACAGGGAGTTTAGAACAAATCTTTGAGGGAAGTACGTTTATAATATCTGGGATCTTAATCGTAACCTTGATATTATGGGTCAGTAAAGAAGGTCCAAAAATGCGAGCAAATTTAGAGGAAAAAGTTGAATTATCAATTCGCAAAGAAAAAGTATTTTCAATTTCTATTTTGACATTTGTTATTATCATCAGAGAAGGAATTGAATTAGTTCTTTTATTAACTGGATCTGCATCAATAGGGTCAATAAATCAACTTACAGTAATCTTAGGATCTGTACTGGGATTAGGGCTATCAATAATTATTGGACTGCTAACATTTTATGGTATCAGAACAATTGATTTATCTAAGTTTTTTAAAGCTACCAATTTAATTCTAATATTCTTTGCTGCTGGCTTAATTACCTATGGAGTCCATGAGTTTATTGAAGCTGGTATTTTTAACCCTATTATAGGAGAAGTATGGAATATTAAGCACATTTTACCTGAAACCTTCCCAGATGGAAATCCTGCAACACCAGAATGGCTTGAAATTATTGGCTCTCTTTTAAAAGCCTTATTTGGATATAATGCGAATCCTTCATTATTGGAAATAATCGTATATCCAAGTCTCCTAATCTCAATTGGTTTAATCTCGTTGAAATTATGGAGAAGAACTAATAATATTGTTTTAATGAAAATGGGAGAAAAAAACATAGAAGTTTCTTTAGATTAATTTTCTTTTTTATTTTTTTTGAGGACCGTTTAAATTGGTAATAGATAATCGCATTACAAGTTTTAACTTTTGTCATTTCACCATCTAAATTTAAATAATATAATAAATAATAATTTCTTCATATTCACTACATAAGTGTATTTTCTTTAGTATCTTTAGGTTTCTAAAGAAACTGATTAATTCTTTTTAGAGAAAATGAATAAAAATTTCAACTTTTTTTTTGATATCATACTTTTCTAATTTTTAGAAAAGTTATCCTAAATATACTAAAAATATTTTAGATATGGTAGATTCTACATATTATGGTTGATATAACCAGTACTGTAAAAGAAATACAAGAGAAATATAAAATAATTGGTAGAAAGGAAGAATTAAGACAAATTGTCTTAGCTCATGCAGTAGGGAAGAATATCTTACTGGAAGGAAACGTTGGAGTTGGTAAAACTACATTAGCTAAAGCTATTGCTGAATTTTATGGATCCAAAGATGCATATTTCTATAGAGTAGATTGTAGTGAAGAACTCCTTCCTCATAATCTTGTAGGATATTTTGAACCACCTTTAGTAATTGCAAAAGGCTATATTGAAGATTCATATAAATATGGACCATTAGCTTTAGCGATGATGAATGGAGGTTGTTTATTCATTAATGAAATAAACAGGATGCCAGAAAGTACTCAAAATTCTTTATTAACATCGTTGGATGAGGGTATCCTTGAAATCCCCAAGTTAAAAAGAATACAAGCCCACAAAGATTTTTTTGTTATAGCAACGCAAAATCCTGCTGCTCATGTAGGGGTCACAGTTTTGGGTGAAGCTCTAAAAGATAGATTCATATGGATAAACCTAAATTATCAAAGTCCTGAAGAAGAAATTCTAATTATCAAACAAGAGGCTGATTTAAATAACGCTAATGCAAACAAAATAGCAAATATTTCTCAAAATATTATCCAAATAACAAGAGAAAGTACATCAATTCGTAGAGGAAGCTCTATTAGAGGTGCAATAGATTTAGCCACATTAATAAATAAATATGATAATGACAATAGTAGTAAGAATTGGGTCGAAGCGGCAGTGATGGCGTTATATAATAAAATTGAATTAGAGGACGGACTCACCCTATCTAAAAAAGAAGTTATCACTAACATTGTTCTTGCTGCCTTGAATAAGTTGGATTTTCAATAATCGATGATTTCTCTGAGGAAGAATCTGAAGAGATTGAGAAAAGACTGCATGTAAGACTTACTGAAAGTCGTCCCGATAAGGAAATATTGGAATATGAAATAATTAGAAGGAAAAGAAAAAAACCTGACTATTATAAACATTTAGCGAATACTTTGGATTATAAACAAATCAAAGAGCTAACATATCTGGCTATACAATACAAAAACATTGAAGCTTTAATGGGGTTACTCAAATCAAACGTGTATGCTGCTAGTGATGCTTTAGACACTGAAGAAGGAATAAAATTCTTTTCAGAAAAAGCTTCAGAAACGGGAGATTTTATGCCAGAGATCTACTTCTTTATAAGGCGTCCCATTTCTGAGAAGTACAAATCAATTTTTAGGCGTTTAGCGCGTCAAAGTATTTTAAAAATATCTTTAAAAATAACAAGTAAGGGAATTAGAGGTCAATTCAAAAAACCAGTTCCCTATTATCAATTTGGTATGCCAGAATTTAGTATTGATGAGACAATCCAGCATAATCCATTAAAAATTTTTGAACGAAACTTAAATTATAAAGATATCTTTGGAATTGAGAGAAAGCGCCAAAAAAGAAAAGTTGTATTAATCTTAGATACTAGTGGAAGTATGTATGGACGGTTATTATTAAATGCAGCTCTTACAACATCTGTTTTAGCATACAATATGGAAAAAGAGGATTATGCAATTGTATTATTTAATTCCAATGTAATGGTTATGAAAAAAATTAATCAGAAAAAACCAATTGTTTCAATTATCGATGATATTTTAGATTCTGAAGCTTCTGGATTCACAAATATATCTATTGGTTTGGAAAAGGGATTAAAGGAACTAAATAAAGTAAAAGAAAATAGAAAAAACCGATTTGGTATCTTAATTACTGATGGAAATTATAATCGAGGAGATGATCCTCTTATTTTGGCAAAAGCTTTTCCAAGGCTCCATGTCATTGGAATGCCAGCAGAAAATGATGCTGATCAAGGTATTGAAACCTGCCGAGAAATTGCAAGTGCAGGAAGAGGAAAATTTTATGCTGTAAATGACTATAAAGAAATTCCGAGAGCTTTAATTGAATTATTATCTCAGAATTAAAAAAAAAATTCATAATTCATATAAATATTCATAAAATAAAATAATTAAAGAGATTATATTATAATATATATAAGTTATTTTATCCTCATCGACATTGAAAGGATAATTGGTGAGAATTATTGAAAAGAAAACTTTAGGCATTTTAAATTTAGTAATTGGTGTATTAATTATTAGTCTCTCTATTTTAGTAATAATTTATCATGAACTTGCTTTAATTTTTCTAATAATTGTTCTTTCAATGGCAATACTGCTATCTGGAATAGGAAGATTACTAAATGCATTTTTCAATAAAAAGTTAAACAAATATGGAATTATTACAAAATTCATTACAGGGATAATTGCCATCACAATCAGTATACTTGTATTAATAATCTCAATTTTTGATCCAAACCTTTCGCAATTAGTTTTTATTAATCTTTATGGTCTCACATTGTTTTCAATTGGAATTGCAAGAATTATAATAGGAATAATCACCGATAAATATAAGAAAGTGAATCGTATTTTGCTTGTTTTTATAGGCTTTTTAACTTTTACATTTTCTTTAATAGTTATGGTGTTTCCAGATGTAGGAAATTT
>JBHLNS010000090.1:0-1821 GCA_048941285.1 Promethearchaeota archaeon | reverse complement strand
AAGAAGAAAAACCTGCCTATGTCTTTAAAATATGTTTGATCGGTAGTGGAGCTGTAGGAAAGACATGTATTGCCCGAAGATTATGTTTTGACACATTCGATTCTAACACTCAATTAACGATTGGGATAGATTTTTACACGCACGATATCCCTATAATAGTAAGAGGTGAGGAAACTTTTGTAAGACATACAATTTGGGATTTTGGAGGCCAAGAACAATTTAGAAGGCTATTTAATTATTACATTGATGGAGCTAATGGTATATTTTTAGTTTTTGATTTATCGAAAATAGAAACTCTGGTTAAATTAGATTGGTGGATTGAACAATTGAAAGAACACAATCTTCTTAATCGCCCTAAAATTTTAGTGGGGACAAAGCTCGATCTTATTCAGAGTAATAATAAAAAATATAAAATTGATAATTTAGTTATTGAGCAATTTCTTAATAAGTATAATGAGAAAGATTTTGTAAAGACTTCTTCAAAGGAGAATATAAATATCCTTCATAGTTTTAAAGAAATGACGAAAAAAATTCTAAAATCTCATAATTTAGATTATGATAAATTTGTTTAATCAATAATTATATATTCTTCGGGAATATTCTGCCCATAACCTGCTTTTTTAAATTTTTGCCCATTTTCTACATAAAGATTAGAACTGAATTCATTTAAATCTTTATTTGGATAACTTTTTTTTTTAACTGCAGGTATCCCTGCGTACAAACTAAAATCTTCTGCCTTATCTCGTAAAACAGAACCCCCAGCTAAGATGGAACCTTTTCCAAGTTTAGCTCCCATCAATACGGTTGCATTTATTCCAACCATAGAGAAATCTCCGACAAAACAAGGTCCATGACAAGTACATGAATGAGCTAGCCTAACATTATTCCCAATTATACAATCTTCATTAGGTCTTGAATGTAAAACAACATTTTCTTGAATACTTGTATTTTGTCCTATTTTTATTTTTCCCCAATCTCCACGAAGCTTCGCCCCAAACCATATATTTGTATATGCAGCTATCTCTACGTCCCCAATTATTATAACATCTGAAGCGATAAAAACAGTATGATGAATTTTAGGAACTTTTCCATTAAATGGACTTTCGATAATCATATTAAACCCTATTAAGATTGAATACTTTAAACATAACTAATTACTTTATTTTTATTTGATATATATATCAATATTATACTAGTTTTATAATAACACTGAACAAATAAAATTTCAGTTATCACTATATTCATCGGTCCTTCAAATTAACGACGATATTCAAATATTTGCAAAAATACGGTAACAACTTGAATAAGCATTTATGAATAAGAGGAAATCCCTGTTTAGAGTACTTTAATATTCATTTTTGTCAAATGAAATGTAAGATTAAACTTTAGTGTCTATGATTATAACACGAAATAACTCCAGAAAAACTCATACTTATATTCTAAATTTAATTCATAGATTCATAGCTACTTCCTTAATTATGGATAACTTTTTAACAGTAAAATTTTCCACATAATAGGTGTATTTCAACTGACTAAAATAACCAATTTCTTGTCTGAATTAAAAACTGCCCATAAATTAATACGTATGACTGTTGTGGGCGATGGTGCTGTAGGTAAGACTACACTCGTTCAAGCTTTACTCAAAAAAACAAAAGATAGTAATCATAATAACTCAAATGGAATATTTCTTGAGGAAAAAAAAATAAATCGCACCCCCTTTATGGAAATTGAATCCTGGACTTACAAAGATATAATTTTTCAATGCTATGATTTAGCTGGACAAAGAATTCCTGGCTCACATCCATTAGATCTCTTAAAAAA
>JBHLNS010000043.1:0-27924 GCA_048941285.1 Promethearchaeota archaeon | reverse complement strand
CCAAAAACACCATAGGAACCATTAATAAATACTTTGAGCGCTTGTTGTATTGTTAAATAATAATTTCGTTGCTTTTCAGTCAATGTTTTATCACTTGATTTTGGCTTAAAATACTTGACTCTTATATCTCTGAAAAAACCTACAACATAAGCAAAAATTCCCATTTTATGAGTACATATATGGTATGGTGTTCCTTTAACAAGATTATCTTTATCATCCTTATGAGGACATAAAACAGTTTCATATGATAAATTATATTCCTTTATAATAGACGGATATAGGCTTGCGAAGTCCATAACTACTACATCATAATGAATTCCCGGAACAGGATCTACAACATAAGCGCCTAAAAATTTATCGTCATCAAATTTAGATGATAATATCCCCCCTGGTTTCGTTTCCTTTATTTCTGATCTACGGGGAATAAGTGCTTCTTTTCTTCTATGTTCAAAATAAAAGATGTTTTGAATCCATGTTGAGATTTGCCTGCGAACCATATCGTGAATTGGCATTTTTGTGATTCTGCATAAAAGAATTATTAAATTCCAAACTAAAGAACTGTTGAATTTTGTTAAGTCTAACGTGAGGATTGAGTCTTTAAGGTTATACCATGAAAGAATATCGTATTCCATTTCATGAATTATCTCATCGTGCTGAAATTTTTCTTCCCCTAATAGTGCGGCACTAATAGAATTAAGAGATGCGTTTTCATAAGCACCTCCAAATGCATAACCGGAAATACTCCTATTGAAAAACAAATTAAATAAATCAATATGAATTCCTCTACGTAAGTCACATTCAGCTTGTGATAAAATCCCAAAACCTCGCTTTACATGAATAGGATTTAAGTCTTTATCAATTTTTAATATTTCTGCTCTATGGTATAAGTAATTTAAATCAAAATTGTCACCATTAAATGTAATAAGAACAGGATACTCCCATATTAGTCGAAAAGTTTCAGTTAATAATTGTTTTTCAGATTTGAAAAAAATTATTTTAGCATCAGAAGGGAATTCCTCATGTAATTTATCAAATTTATAACCTTCTCTCTCAAGTAGGTAAACTAGCTTCAAACCATCTGAAGCTACAAATGATATACTAATGACTTCTTGTTTTGCCAAACGTGGATCAGGTATTTTATAATCTCTCTCGCCAACCATAACCTCAATATCCATAGCCATACGTTTAACATCTGGAATGGGAGTAATAAAAATGTCTAAAAATTCTTCACTAAATTCTTGAATTTCTGAAGATTCATCCTTGAATATTGTTCGAAGTTCATTAGCCATTTTTCTTGAATCTTCATCAGTTTCTTCGAAATTTAATTTTATAAGCTTTCCATTGTCAACTTTATAGATAAGTCCTGGGATTAATTGCCGATCAAATATATAATTCAAATGATACCTAATATCTGCCTCCCAAGCTTTTTTTTCATTATTACCTAAAATATTACGTATATTTATTCCAGAACCTCCAATATTAGTTGGAGTTTTACCATAAATCTTGGTCATATCAATCTCTCTATCTCCTAATAAATCAAAACGTTGAATTTCTTCAAATCGTTGAAATCCTTCGTAATCCGTCAGTTTTTTCTTCTTTCCGGTAGATTCAGTGTAATATAGTTTTTCTAATTCTGAAATAGGTTCTTTACTTAGACAATAAGGCTCATGATCGGTCGTATCGATCCAAATCTTTATATCGTCAGAATCTAAATCATAGAACTTACAATATGCTTTATTTTGTCCACCATCATAGTCTACATCGAGTAATAATCCTCTTTCTATATCTTCATTAATTTCACCCTTTTCAATAAGATATCGAATATATTTCGAAGATACACTCTCTCGTAAAACTTTATCTACTTTAATATTTCCGGATTTTAGCCCAAAAGGCTCATCCTTTCCTGTAAAATATAATTTTGAAGATCTTTTTTCTTTAATTTGCTCTTTTTTTGGAAGCGCTTCTTTTTTTGCTTTTTCTTGCTTGGGTTTTTCAATTTTAGGCTCTTTAGGTGTTTTAATTGATTTTTCTTGTTTCTCATCTTTTTCCTCAACAAAGGAAAAAAGTGACTTTTGTTCCTTATCTTCTAGTTTTTTCTTTTTTGGAGGTGGCATAAAATTCATTAAAAAATTATTTTAATTTCTATTATGATTAATTAGTATAATATTTATTTTAATACCGACTAGTCCTTTTTTAATAATTTAATCGCTACTTTAAATTCAAAATAATTTATAAAAAGGCTAAAATTCCTCAAAGCATCGTTATAATTTTAAACAGACAAATTTTAATTTTATAGATACGAATTTTTATTAAATAAAAGGTGTAAAATATGACCAAAGTAGTGGTTATTTCAGCCAAAGATCGTATTTATGGTGTAAACAAGTCTTTTGAGTTATTTGGGATTAATCCTGTTAAGGATAAAAATGTAATTTTCAAGCCGAATTTCAATACTCCTGATCCACCTCCTGCTTCAAGCTCAATGGAAACAGTAAGACAACTTATTATTAAACTGGGGGAAATGGGTGCTAAATCTGTTACATTAGCGGAACGTAGTGGCCCTGTTAATACAGCTGAAACTTTTAAGATGAAAGGAGTATATGATTTGGCAAAGCAATTAAATTTTAAAATAGTTGATTTAGATAATGTACCAAGAAAGGATTATATCCTTAAAAAATCAGAAGAATTTCATTGGAAAGATGGCTTCCTTTTTGCCAGAATATATGATGAGGCAGAGTGCATTGTTGAAACTTGTTGTTTGAAAACTCACATGTATGGTGGACATTTTACATTATCACTGAAAAATGCAGTAGGATTAGTTGCAAAACATTACATGGCGGAGTTACACTCTTCTCGACATCAGAGGAAAATGATTTCCGAAATAAACTCTGTGTACAAGCCTGACTTAATTATTTTGGATGGTATTATTAGCTTTGTGGATCGTGGGCCAATGGAAGGGACTCGAAAAAAAGCCAATGTTTTTATTGCCGGTACAGATAAAATCGCCATTGATGCTGTTGGTGTTGCTATTTTACGAATTCTAGGAACAACACCGGAAGTCTCTAAGGGTTCTATTTTTGACCAAGAGCAAATTAAAAGGGCAGTTGAACTCGGTATTGGGATTACATCACCAAACGAAATTGAATTTATCTTTGACTCTAAAAATGCTGAAAAACTTGTCGAGCAAATTAAAGATAAACTGGAGATTTAAGTTAAATCTAATTGAATTATGTCATATTCTGCTTCTTAAATTTACGTTTTAATCTCAAAGTTTCGAAAACTAAAGGTAGAGCTAACTTAGGAAGGAAAAAATTTATTTTTCTCTTCGAACCAGTCATGATCTTTCCCCATTCAACCATAAATTTATCTCCTTTTTTTTGACTTAAGGATGCAAACGCATCAAAAAATATAGGATGCTTTGCACAGAAACGAGCCATACGTGTAGACCACTTAAAGTCTTTTCCAAAACTTTTCATCCATTTTATTTGATATTGTTTAAGAAATTGCTTAGTAAAGTTATTCTTTTGAATGGCTTCAATAATTACATCAGCAGCGATTTCAGCAGCATCCATTGCATATTGCAATCCTTCTCCAGTTAGGGGATCTATCATTCCCGCAGCATCTCCAACAATGAGTAAGTGATTATCATAACTTTGAGATGTTCCACCAAACCGAATAGGGGCTGCTTTCATCTCTTCAAGCACAGCATTAGGACCTAAGGCATCAGCTATATAAGGATTATTCTTAATTAAGTCATGATGCATTTTATGCAGATTTTCAGTACGAATTTCCCCAAAAGGAATGATATAACAACAAAAGACTAGATCATCATCTGCTTCCTTCATAAGTGCACAATAACCAGGAACGAGATTCATAGGAATAACTACAATACCTTCTTGGTCAAATTTATATGTTCCTGCTTTTACATAAGATCGACTGCAAACTGTCTGTGGAGGATTTTTTATAATTCCTAATGATTGAGCAATACTAGAAGAAGCACCATCCGCGAGTATTAAGATTTTAGCATAATAAGTCTGTTTTTCTCCATTTATTGAATGAATAGCCCAATATCCCTTATTTCTTTCAAGATTTACTTCTTTTACTGCATAATTTTCCACCAAGATTGCTCCTGCTTCAATTGCGGTTTTTATAAGTAGATCATCTATAATTTTTCTTTTAACTGCTATTACTAAATGTGATTTTATTTCTGCATATGAATCTCCTGTGTACACTATTCCTCTGGGGCTAATTATTCCTCCTTGAGCAGTCCATCGACCTTTCTTCTCTTCAACTAATTTTTGTAAAAGTCCCATCCTCTCGAGATGAATTTGAGCGCGTTGAGTAAATGCATCACCACATATTTTATCTCTAGGAAATTCTTTTTTTTCAAGGACTAATGATATTATCCCTTTTTGTGCTAAATAATAAGCACATGTTGAACCTGCCGGTCCAGCACCAATTATACATACATCATAGATTTTATTTTCTGACATTTGTGATACTATTCAAACAAATCTCACTTATACTTTAAGGTTTTGGTCTTTTTTCAATTATAAAATAATAGCTATGCCTAGATAAAGACTTTTTTTTATAATTAAAGAAATTCAGTTAAAGAAGTATTAAAATTTCTGAAAAAGAGCTACTATCTGTTATTATTAATTAAATTTTTTAATTCTTCTAAAAGAAGTTGCTTTTCAGCGATATACCAATCTAATTGGCTACGACTTGGATTTTCATAATAAATAATCTCCGCAACTTCTCTAATCTCATCTTCAGTTGGTTTAATTAATTGGCCATCCACATTTTCTCTTATTAATAATACCAAATTATCTGTTTCTAATGGTTTAATATCATATCCATTTTTTATATTCTTATTAATCACAACACAGAGCTCCGCTAAATGCCATATTGACTTCTCCAAAGGTTCTGCTTGTTTGTATATTTTAAACGCCAATTTTGTAACGTCTTCTTTTGTAAACATTTATCTCCAACAGAAGTGAAATATTATATACAATCAATAATATAGTAATTGATTAACAAAAAGTAAGTTATCCTTATAATAATTTCCATTGATTTTTTAAGGCGTTTAAAACCACAAAATTAAAAATTTAGCATGATTTTTAATATTGTATAATTGTTTTTCTATAATTTATTGCCTCCGTAGCTTAGCGGTATAGCATTCGACTTGTAATCGGAAGGTCGGGGGTTCAAATCCCCCCGGGGGCTTTACGAATTTTAATATTATACTAATTTTTTTTAATTTTGTCTTCTTAAGTATTGAAAAATCAATTCTACGGCTTCTTCAATACCACTTAAAGTACTTATTTCAGGAACATTATGAGTAAACATAGCTGGTATTCCAACTAACGCAGATGGTATACCAAGCCATTTTTGAGCTTTTCCAGCATCAGAACCATAGAATTCTAACACTCCATCTTGGTGTTTAATATTACTTTGTTCAGCAGCCTCTACTAGCTTTCTACATATCTGATAATCGAAAATCCCTGATCCTCCTGCTTCTTGCCATATAATTACAGGCCCATTATTCAATTTTATATCTGAATTTACGGTTCCTGGGTAATTTTCAACAAGTCCAACATCCAGTGCTATTATTTCATCGATTGGATTATTTCTCGTAAAGAATAAAGAACCTTCCGTTCCAATCTCCTCACGTGATGTTCCTACGATATAGAGATCAAAAGGTTTTATTAAATTTCCTGAATCGTCTAAAAGATTCTCTGATATTTTATTTACTAATAATACCAATCCCGTTAATCCAACTAAGTTATCCATTGAATACCCAGAAATAATATTATCATTAAATCCCTCATTTAAAAATTCGAATTCTCCAGAAAATATAAATGGTGCTCCAATATGAATCTTATATGTGGCAATCGCTTCTTCTTTATCTTTTGCTCCAATATATATTTCCATTTCAAGTGGTTCATCTTTTTCTTCACCTCTTAATTTTTGAGGAGTAGCATGGGGAGCTCTTCCACCAATAACACCGTTAACCCATTTTCCTTCTTTATTTAAAATTGATACCTTTCTTGAAATAAGCCATCTACCTTCATATCCGCCTCTCTTAGAGAACTCTAAAGTGCCATTTTTTTTTATTTTTCTAATAGTTCCTCCAATTTCATCTATGTGTGCTAATATAGCAATTGCTTTTTTACTCTCCTTTCCATTGAATTTGATAAAATAATTACTAAGTGAATCATTTTTGACTTTAATACCCTTATCAGTTATTATTTTCTCTAATTCCCTTCTAAAAAGTTCCCCGCGTGCTTTTTCCAACCCACTGGGAGCTCTTTCCGATGAAAATGTTTTAATTATCTTAAAAATCTCTTTTTTATTCAAGATTTTTCACTTTATAATTTCAATATTTTTATTTTGAACCTAAATAGAATTAATATTTATAATTCAATAAAATTGCTATTTTATAATATCATTTATTAATTTCGAAGAATATGTAGATATAATTAGTATCGTGATTGGTGAAAGTTAATTAATAAAATCAGCAGAGTTATTTTTTGTATAATAGATGACATTAGAGCTACCCATTTCTTTGATTATATAAAAAAGGGTTTATTGCCAAATTTTAAGAAATTAATGGAAAATGGCATTTATTCAGAAAATTGTATTACTGACTTTCCACCTATTACTTATCCTACACAAGTTTCTTTATTGACAGGGACCTATACCGGAAATTTTAAAAAAGAACCATGTCACGGAGTTCCACTTCTAAATTGGATGGGACGTGAAGTATCGCCTCCAATGTTAAGAGAATATGCTGCTTTAGATTTACAAATCTATAAAATTAACAATGATATAGGGAATAATTGCAAAACATTTCTTGAAATGGTGGGTGATGGAAATACTGCTAGTATAGCTCAATTCATTAATAGAGGAGCTGATTACGTTTTTCCCGAAAGAAAAACTAAACTTGCTATGCTTTATCTTGTTTTGAGATACTTTCCAAGTGTAAAAAGAAGGATGGCCCGTTCGAATTCTGTTATTGTGCAAAAATTAATTGAAACATTTGAGAAACCTAAAAAATTTTTTCATAATGCAGATCCACCAATTGCTTCTTCAATATGGTTTATGTCATCTGATCTTTTGATGCATAAATTTGGATATGATTCGCAAATTTATAAATTAAATTTACTACACATTGATAAAGTTATTGGAGTATTGATTGATAATTTGGAGAGATTGGGTTATTTAGATGAAACTGCTATAGCGATTACATCTGATCATGGAAATTATAAATCTAACAAAATTGGAGATTTAAGACCATATTTTAAGCAAAATGGTTTAGTAAATTATCATCCTTTCAAAAATATAAGAGGAAATATGGATCTTGCTTATTATGCTGGTGTAGGATTTTTCTATTTTAAAGGATTTACTAATATCAATCTTAAAAATAGTTGGGGTCTTCCGAGCATTAAAGAACTTGAACGATATGGCCCAAAAAGGATAAATTTATTAGAAGATTTATTTAAAATTAATGGAAGCCATTTGATGTTTTATAGAGATGAAAATAATACACATGAGAAAGGTACAATTCACCTTAAAAGAAAAGTTAAAGATACAGGTAGAATAATAACTGGAAAGATTGAGTATGAAGGTATTGGGAAGGAATATAAAACACGTTATATCTCAGAAGATAATAAATTAGACATTTTTAATTTTAGAAATGATAATATCGCAATTCAATTAATGGATAATAAATTCCACTCAACTAAAGAATGGTTAGAAGCTACATACCATTTAGATTACCCTATGCACCCAGATTTAATACCTCGTCATTTTAAAAACCCAAGAAGCGCTGATATAATCCTATGTAATGATGAAACAATAAAATACGGCATTCATCATGGAAAGCAAAAAAGCAAAAGTCTATACGATCATGATATTGGCCTTCAGAAATGCATGGCAGTTCCTTTAATTATAGGTGGATCTTCAGAGATTCCTCAAAAGAGAGTTAATGCTTGTAAAGTTACTGATATAGTTCCTACATTAGTTAAATTTTTAGGAAAAAGACCACATGAGAGTGTTATTGGTGAAAGTCTACTATAATTAGAATTTTTCGTCTATATATCTCTATATAGTTTATATAGGTTATATAGTAAAACTATTCAAATAACTTATAACTATTAAATTTCAAAAAGAGTATTGATTTCAACCTTAAAAAAAATATATATAGTAAATTAGAGAATAATACACATGAAAAGACGAACTTTATTTTTAATTACTTTAATATTGGGTATTACTTGTGGAATTATTTTCACTTTTATAGATATATATATTAGATCTTTTATCTAACCCAAAATCTAATTAATTTCTGAATATTATGGATCAATCACGCAAAATTAAAAGACATAGTAAACTTAGTTTAGTACTTATATTTATAATAGGCTTCGTTATAGGAACATTATCGACAAATCTTATAATAGGGGGTACAGAAAACAAAACACATATAACAATCATTTATAGTTCTGAAAAAGCAAGTTGGATGACAGTTGCATATACAAGCTTTTTGAGTGAGTGGCAAAATACTCATCCCGATGAACCAATAAGTATTGATATGCATCCATATGGGTCTTCAAACTCAATAATTAGTATCCTCAATGGTGAGATATATCCTACAATCTGGAGTCCCGCAAGTTCTATCTGGATGCCATTTTTAAATTCGAAGTGGGCTGATCTAACTCATAGTATTATCCCAATAGTAAATATAAGTGCTGCAGTTAAAATAATTTACTCGCCTATAGTAATTGCTACATGGGAGTCTTTTAACCAGACTTATAATATTAAGGGTTTCAACGATGTACATAATCTGTCTTTAAATCCAACTATAAATATTAAAATGGCTCATACTGATCCTCGATTATCAAATTCGGGGTTTATGAGTGTAATTATGGCATTATCAGCAGCCTCAGGTACTTCTTCGGAAAATTTGACAATATCTGATCTCACCAATTTAAGTAACCAACAATGGCTACGAGAATTTGAGTCTAGTGCAGTAGTTTATGGAACATCTACTGGCTTCTTAGCACGTTATATGAAAAATGAGGGACCAACCGCTTTAAATATTGCGTTTTTATATGAAAATTTAATAAGGGATATTTCTAGTACTGCTACAGGAGGGAAAATCATTGCTGTATATCCAGAAGAAGGCACTTTATATAGTGATCATCCATTTTGCATATTAAATGCGGATTGGATAAGCCCTCAGCAAAGATTTGTAGCTGAAGCATTTCTTGAATTTTTAAATAATAATGAGACTGTTATTTCTGCATTAGAATACGGATTTAGACCAATCAATCCTTCAATTCCATTGGATCCTGAAGTATTTAACTATGAGACTAATGGAATTGCTTATGAACTTAATGTTCCTGAGCTAAATACTCCATTAGATGGAGAAGTACTATTGAAGATCTCAGATTTATGGTTATTATGTAAAGCAACAGCGTAGTAGGTAATATAATTTATATGTTAAACAAAATCTTTAAAAAAGATCGCAATTTGACTCAAGAATCTCTTGAAGAGGAGTTAAAATTACCTCTAGTGTTAAGAATAGATAGATTCTTTTCCAAATCAATATACAGAAAAAGTCTTGACACTATAGTAATTATTTTCTTTGTATTGGTTATTATTGGTCCAATAATTAACATTTTTTCTACAGTTCTTTTCAACATTCCCGCGATAAATGAGGATGTGTTTAACGACTCATTATTAGGTAATTTACAATGGCTTAATATATTGAGAGCTCTAGGGTACTCCTTCTCAATTGCAGCAATAGCCGTTGGGATAGATATTATTATTGCTTTTCCAATTTCAATTATATTAACTCGTTATAATTTTAGAGGAAAAAAAATATTCGATGCTTTAGTAGATTTGCCAATGGCAGTACCAACAAGTGCCTTAGGATTTTCTATAATGTTGTTTTGGGGAATATTTGGAATTCAACCAGGATTTACTCTGATTTTATTAGGACATATAGTATTTACTTTTCCATATATTGTAAGGAATATGAAAATTGTATTAGAAAAAACGGCTACATTATATGAAGATGCAGCTCGAAGCCTAGGTGCTTCAGGTTTCACTGTATTTCGAACCATCACTCTTCCATTAATGAAAGAAGGATTAATAGCTGGTGCCATCCTTGCTTTTACAAGAAGTTTAGGTGAAACTGGTGCTACAATCATACTTTCTGGTTTAGTGGAGACAGCTCCTATTCTGATTGTGGGTTTTAGACGGCAATTAGAACTGCCTTCTGCCTCATTGTTGGCAGGAATATTAATTGCCATATCTATTCTACTACTATTTTCAATTAAAATTTTGACTCGAAAGAGCAGATTCCCGGTTAAATCAGTTTGGCCTAAAATTGAAAAGTTTTTAAGTAAAAAGAATCTGAAACGTTTAAGGGATGTTTTATCATTAGGTGTACTTTTTATTGTAATTCTTATACCTGCTTTTTATATTATTGCAGAAATTTTTGGAGAAGATTTTATAGGGGAAGTATTTTTAGGGCAAGATTATAAATGGGCATTTCTCTATACAAGTTTTATTTATTCAATAGAAATTGGAGCGTTAGCTGTTTTTGTAAATATAATTTTTGGAATACCTTTTGCATTTATAATTACAAAACGAAATTGGGGGAAAGTTATTACATTTTTGGATACCATTTTAGATATTCCAATTGCAATTCCTTCAGCAGCTTTAGGATTTGCAACATTTATGTTTTGGGGGCCAACAGGATTAGGATTATTTCAATCTGGGTTTTTTATGATCTTGTTTGTACATATTGCTTTTACATTTCCGTATATGGTTCGACCTATTATCGGAGTTCTGGAATCTTCAAATAAAGGTGTTGAAGAAGCAGCACGTACTTTAGGTGCTTCAAATATGACGGTATTTAGAAAAATTACACTTCCTAATATAAAACAAGGGATAATTGCAGGATGCATCATGACTTTCACTCGCTCATTAGGAGAAACAGGCGCTACTATTGTTGTAATGGGAGGTATAAGGACAGTTCCTGTCCTAATCGTTGATTTTGTTGAGGCAAATGCCTATGCATCAGGAATCTTTGCAAGTGTTATTGTTATAATTTTTAGTGCATTCTTAATTTTTGCCTTAAGAGCAGTGAGAAAAAAAAGGGGTTAACCTTATGCCAAGTATAGAGTTAGTTAACGTTACAAAAACATTTAATGCAGGAAAAGTTCTTGCGGTGGATAATATTTCCGTAAAAATTGAAGATGGAGAATATGTATTTTTAATTGGACCTACTGGATGTGGAAAAACAACAACACTAAGAATGATTGCAGGACTAGAAGAACCTTCATTGGGAAAAGTCTTAATAAATGGCGAAGATATTAGGGGCATTCCCCCAGAAGATAGAGATATGGGTTTCATATTTCAGCATTTTGAAATTTTTGATCAGTTAACTGTCTGGGAAAATGTGACTTTTGGTCTAGAAATGCGTGGGTATCCCGATAATTATATTATTAAAAAAGCTGAAGAAGCTTTGATCAAAGTTGGATTATTAGATTATGCTGATGAATATCCAAACATATTTGGAAATCCAGGGTTGCAAAAACTTGGAATTGCTAGAGCAATCGCCACTGGAGCGAAAATTTTAATCATGGATGAACCATTAGGGTCATTAGATCCAAAAGTTTCAAAAGTTTTTCGTAATGAGTTAAGAAATTTAATAAAGGATTTAGGTCTTACCGCTATTCATGTCACTCACAATCAAGAGGAAGCAATGGCGATAGCTGATAAAATAATTATCATGCGTTCTGGAAATGTTTTACAAATGGGATCTCCTTATGATTTGTATGAAAATCCAAATAGTATATTTGTAGCAAATTTTTTAGGAGAAACTAATTTCCTCCAAGGTTTTGTCTTAAAACTGATTGAAAAAGAAAAGATGGAGGTTTGGATAAGGTTAGGAGGACCGAAACTATTATGTAATAATTTTAATAACAAATTTAATCTAGATGACAATATTGTAATTGCTTTTCGATTTGAAGATGTCTATTTATTTCCACTGGATTATGATTTCGAAAATAGCCCTTATGATTGGTCAAAAATGCAATTATTTAAGACTACTCTTGAAAGTTCAAGATTCATAGGAGCAACTAAGAGATTTTATTTAATATTAGATAATGGAGATAGGTTCTCATCAATAAAACCTGGTAATTTTGAGGAAAATTTTGTTCATGGGCAAGAATTAATTATTGGAATTCATCAAAATGATATCCATGTATTTAGAACTCCTAATAATCTTCTTAAAGAATTATCTTTAACATAAATATGGTGATTATTGAATGGTACATATAGAATTAAAAGATGTCAATAAGAATTTCAGAAATTTTAAAGCTCTTGATACTATTTCTCTCGAAATAAAGGATAAAGAATATTTTGTAATTCTTGGCCCCACTGGGGCAGGCAAGACAACACTACTTAAAATCCTTGCAGGCCTTTTAAAACCAGATTCGGGAAAAGTTTTCTTCGATAGTAAAGATGTGACAAACCAAACCTCAGAAGAAAGAAACCTAGGGTTTATGTTTGAAAATTATGCCTTGTTTCCTCACATGAATATTGTTGAAAATATTTCTTATAGTGGACGAGTACATGCTCGTGATATGGCTCAAACTCAAACATTAGTAGATCAAGTTTTAATGATGACTCTCCTTACTGGAAGGAATGATGCATTTCCAGATGAACTAAGTGGTGGCATGAGACAACGAGTAGCATTATGTCGAGCGCTTTTAAATTTAGAGCATACAAAATTGTTAATTTTAGATGAACCGTTAAAAGCACTTGATGCTGGTTTAAGGATGAATTTGAGAAGGGAATTATTATTAATGGCTAAATCATCGCAATTAGGGCTTACCTCAATTCATGTAACAAATGATGAAAGAGAAGCAATGATGTTAGCTGATCGTATTGCCATCATGAACCAAGGACGGCTCATACAATTAGGTACGCCTGATCAAATCTATTATAATCCAAAAAGTCTTTTTGTTGCTAACTTCATGAGTGAAATTAATTATTTTGAGGGAGTATGTATAAAAAAGACTATACCAGCATGGGATATTCATAAGACATCTAAACAGAAAGACAAATTTTTTGCTAAAATACATGAAGATTCATCTCCTATGCCTATTGATATAGGATTAGATGAAATATTTGTTTCTTATGTACCAAAAGATAAACATAATATAATTAATCATGGAGATAAAATATTATTAGTAGTTAGAGCAAACCATATGAAGATAAGAATTGGAAATAGAGTAAAAGACAAGAAAAACTCCATTTTTGGAACGATAAAACGACGTAAGTTTATGGGTGTTTTTTATCGATTTGAAGTTCTTATTAATCTAAAAGAACAAGAAAAGATAATAGTAGTCACAATTCCTGCAACTAGTGAAGTTCATAGTACTTTTATAGAAAATTCAGAAGTTACTGTTTATTTTCCAAAAGAGTTGGGAATTATATTCAAACATCCAGGATTCAATATTATAAAAGAAGTATTAAAATTGGAATAATGTTATAAAAATAATTATAAAAGGAGGTCGTTAATGAAATGAGTTCATTATTTGAATGGTTTAAATCGCGTAATGAAGAAAATGTTATAAATAAGACGTTAATTCATATGCAAAAAGTTCTTGAGTGTGTGGTTGAATACGAAAAAGCTATGTCTTATCTACTTAATGAAAAAAATATCGATCTATCGTTAAAAGTTTTTTTTCGTGTTGATGAATTAGAACATCAAGCTGATGGGATCCGGAGAAATATAATGAATATGATTTCAAAATCAGAGATCTCATCAACAATTCGTGAGAGTTTGATTCATCTTACTCAGAGGATTGATGATATAGCGAATGCTGCTAATGCAGGAGCCAGAATATTCATTTATATGAATCATTCCGATTTTTTAAAATTGGATGCGGAAGTTCATATGAAATTTTTAGAAATGACTAGCATATCTGTAGAAGCAGTTAAGAAAGTAAATATTATGGTAAATAAATTATTGACCGCGAAAGAAGAGGAAATAACGCAGCTAGGAGAAGAAATTAATGTATTAGAACATAAATGCGACGAATTACGTCATGGGATAAATAGAATTTTGGTGTCCAAAAATCCAGATATTAATCCCTTTAGTGCAATCGAAATTCATAATTCGGTATCCTCGTTAGAAGCTGTTAGTGATAATGCTGAAGACGTCGCTGACTACATTATCATGTTGACTGTTGCTAAGAAGACCTTAAAGCTAAAATGATGTAAAATTATATTATAAAATAATTCTAGTTGAAATTTTTATTCGTTCCTTATTTTTTATGTTTTATATTGCTAAATTTGGAGTTATTTTACTTAGAGAGTAGAACTTTTAATAAGAGGAGAATATCTAAATTTTCTCTTATTCAGCTTCATATTTTGAGATTAATAATTTAACAATTAAATAAAACTATATATAGAAATTTAATAGAAAATATATTTACTATATAGGATATAAAAAAGAATATTATAGAAAATGAAAAAGATTGAGGATACAGATTTAAATAAGCTCAGTATTGATGAGTTAACAAAATTATTCATGGATAACATACATGAACAAAATATCACGTTGATAAAAGGAATAGAATGTCTTGTTAAAGAAGATTTCGCTAAATTTAAAGAAAATCTGAATTACGTAATAGATACAAACACTGAGGTTAAAATAAAAAAAAAATTTGAATCTAAAATATTCAAATCTAAATTAATGTTCTCTAAGGCCGATAGATTAAAGTTATTCAATAAAATTAATGATATTAAAAATATAGGAGAATATTTAGCAAATCGTATGCTGCTTTATAAAGTTGTTTTTCCAGATGAGCAATTTAAGCTTCAAATTCAAAGTGTGTTAAAATCACTAAGAACAATCTCTAATAATGTATCAGATGCAGTGAAATTAATTGGCTCTGATCTTAGTAAAGCTCAGGATATATGTGAGGATATTAAAGAAGAACGAAGGAAAATGAGAAATGAAGAATGGAGCTTATTAAATCGTCTTTATAATTATGATATGGATTATCTATCTAGAACATTTTTATACTTGAAGAATTTAATTGAAGATATAATGATGTTAGCCGATCATATGAAAGATTTCTCTGAATATATTCAGTTTCTTGCAACAAAATACCTAATTTTTGATTAAAAAATTAAAAGACAAGAACAAATATGGCTGAAGAATTAACGATAATCTTAGTTATAGTCCTAGTTATGATGGCTGTTGGCTTAGCCTTTAGTATTGGTGCTAATGATGAAACTCTTGCTTCCTTAGTTGGTGCTGGCGTTTTGAAATTTAAAATAGCATTGATTTTAGGGGGTATCGCAATAGGGAGTGGTATGATACTTTTCAGTGGTGGTTTTGTCCCAGAAACGGTGGGAAAAAGTCTTTTAGGAGAGGGTTTAGAATCGCAATACACTAATTACATGCTTTTAACGGTTTTAATTAGTAGTATTATATGGTTAGTAATAGGTAGTTTTGCGGGTATACCTTTAAGCAGTACTCACTCACTTATAGGTAGCATTGTAGGTGTTGTTGTTGTATATGCTATCTTTCAAGGGGGTATTGATATTAATACAGCATTCAATTATGAGAAATTAAGAGATGTTGTTTTAAGTTGGTTTATATCACCAATATCAGGTCTGTTAGTAACATATATTCTCTTTAAAATAAGTGCTAAATTTTTCTTATCAAGATTAAGGGGATTAAATCAAATTGAAAAGTCTGAAAAAAGATTTAAGTGGTTTTTATTGATTGCTGTTATTTTTGCAGAGATATGGGTTGGTGCTAATTCAGGAGAAGCATTAGGTATACTCTTAGGACTTAGAGAAAATAATTCAATTACAAGTGGGCTATATTTTACATTTGCAATAATATGTGCGATCTTTTCATTTCTCGGGATTTACTTTGCTGCACGATATGTAATCAGAAATCTGGCATCTCATATGATTGATACACGCCCGAGTGAAGGATTTATTATTCAGTTAAGCTCGGCAATTATATTAATGATTGCAACATTATTTGCTTTACCAATTTCCCATAGCCATGTAATTGTTTTCTGTATAGTTGGTATGAGCCTTGCTCAAAAAAAAGAAGTAGATTATAAAGGACTAGGCAAAATGGCAATCTTTTGGGTATTAACATTTCCTATAGCTGCGATATTAGCTGGTTCTATTTATTTTGGATTTAGTATATTTGGTATTTCTTGATCAATAAAAAATAATAACAAAATATATATTTCTATATATTCTATATAGATAATAGAAAATAAATAAAAAATTGATGAAAATGGGCTCTTTAATTGAATATTTGAAAAGAGAAACTGCTTTAAATGCATTAGAAAAGACCATAAAACATGCTCAAAAAGTACAAGAATGTGTAAGGAAGCTAGATGAAGGATTGCAAATGCTTTTGAATGAAAAGAACCTTGATAAATCATCTAGTATTTTTCATGAAGTTGATATTTTAGAAAGAGACGCAGATAAATTAAGAAGAACAATACAACAAGATATTTCCAGAGGAGAATTAGATCCTAGTATACGGCAAAACTTATCTCATTTGGTTAAGAGGATGGATGACGTTGCAAATTGTTGTACAGGTGTTGCTCGAAGGATTGCTACGGTACCAATTAAATTTTGGGAACAAAGCAGTGAGGAAACTTTAAGTCTGGCCAGTCAAATTATGACAACATCTGTTGAGTGTGGAGAATTCCTTGATAAAATTGTCATAGATTTAGTAGAAGATAGAAAAAATGTTAAAGAGATTGCAAGGCAAATAAATCAACACGAGCATAAAATTGATCTTCTTAACATACAACTTAGAAAAAGCCTCCAAGAAACTCATTATGATGTAAATTTTTTCACTATATTTACCGTAGGGAATATTTTCGATATTCTTGAAGCCATTTCAGATTCAATTGAAGGTGTCGCAGATTATATAATGGTTTTATTAACTAGTGAAAAAGGAATTTAGTATATTTATACATCTCAACTTAGCTACTGTAATTTATAATCAATTTTTTTTGTCTTTCCATATTTTCTTTTAAAAGAATAATTGCTTCTTCTCTAGCTTTTAGAATTGATCTCTCTTTAATCCCTTCCATTTCTTTAGATGGTAAGACTTTTTCCTTTATAACTCTTTTAAGCAGTAAATATTCATCTTTTCTGCTAATGAAAGGATCTACTTTTTCTTCATGAATAAATTCTTCTAGAGTTGTATTTTTTCCATTACAATTACCTTCCGTTAGATCAAATCGAAAATCTTTATAAACCAAAAAACAGTGTACCATTGGAACGTATGGAATTTTATATTTCAACAGAATTTCATTAGTGCCAGTAGAGATTTGTTCTGTAAATTTATAAACACCAACGTGTTTATAAAGAGGTATTCCGAGTTCTTTAGCCAATCCTGCAATTGTGGCGTGTTTAGTTGTACAAGTACCCTTATTCTCCTTAAATAGAATCATCATATCATCATAATTAGTATTATAACCGTATTCTATATTATGAATATACTCACAAGCTTCTCTAAATGATTTAATTCCAAGGTTTAATAATTTTTTTGATATCTCTCCTACAGGCTTAATTTCAGCCTCGGGTATTTTGTTATAAGAATCCATATAAAAATCAACTAATTTTATTTAAAATTTACATTTTTTATTTTACTTTAATATGAGATATCTTGTTTTCTGAATAAAATAATAAAATCATTCATAAAAAGATCATCTATATATTTAATATAGGCTCTTTTTAAGAAAACTAGCTGAAGAACATATAAAAACGAATAAAAATATATAGTATATATAGATTAGTATTTAAATATATTGTTTCTTATTTTTATATAAATAGAAGAAAAGGGATAAAAACATGTCATTTCATATAGAAACAAGAAAAGTTCAGAAAACGGGGGGAAGTTCTTATATTATAAGCTTGCCAAAGATATGGATTGATAAAAATGGGATAGAATCAAAAGATACTCTTGGTATTTTATCTCAACCTGATGGAAATTTGCTAATAACTCCTCAAATTGATAGTGAAAAAATAATCAAGACTAAAGAGATAGTTGTAGATGAATTTAAGGACGACAATTATTTTTTCCGTGTTTTAATTGGATCATATATAATGGGCTTTTCGAAAATTATAATTAAATCTAGTAAGAAATTTGAAACTTATATTAGAGATTGTATCAATAATTTCACTCAAATAGCAATTGGTCCTGAAGTAGTTGAAGAATCTAATAATTTCATAGTAATTAAAGATTTGCTCAATCCAACCGAAATGCCTTTCGAAAAAACCATAAAAAGAATGTATATTCTTGTTCACGACATGCATTTTGATGCAATTAAAGCTTTAGAAATGGGTGATAAAAACTTAGCAGAAGACGTAATAAAACGAGATAATGATGTCGATAGATTACATTGGTTAATTGGTCGTCAATCTCACATAGCATTGAGAGACATCATTCTCTGCCAAAAGATGGGTTTAACGTTAGAGCAAGCAAATCATTTCCAACAAATATCGAGGTTTCTCGAAAGGGTTGGGGATCATGCAGTTCGTATTGCTAAGAATGTACTACTAATAGATTACAAAAAGATTGAAAATGGTTTAATTAAAAACATCTTAGTAGCAAGTAAATTAGCATTAGATTTGTTAGATAAAAGCCTTGATGCATGGCTTCAAAAAAGTATTTTACTAGCAAATCAAAATATAGAAGCGATAAAGGAATTAATTTTAACTACGGAAAAAATATCTCTTGATACTACCAATAGTGCTGAATTGTCAATAGCAATTGGGTATATTATTGAAAGCATTAGAAGAACGGGAGAATATGCTGGAGATATTTCTGAAATAATAATAAATAATTTAGTATAGAATTTAGAACTTCATTATATATTCTATATAAAAATTCTTAAACTGCCTCCTTTTAACCATAGGTATATTCGATTATAGCAAAAAGGAGAAAACTAAAAATATAATCGCATCAAAGTATTTTTTAATTTAATAATTAGAATTTAATAAATTGAAATAAAAAAGGTTTATAATACATGATTAAGCAAATTAGCGAACAAATTATAGATGAAGCATACGATGTTGTTATTATTGGAGCTGGAAATGGGGGTTTAGCTGCAACTGCAAGATTGGCAATGAAAGGTGCAAAAGTTCTTCTTTTAGAACAACATAATTTACCAGGAGGATTTGCATCTAGTTTTGTTAGAGGTCGGTTTGAATTTGAAACCTCACTTCATGAACTTTGCGATTTTGGTCCATCTACAAATAAAGGAGGTGTAAGGATTCTTTTTGAGGATAAGCTTAATTTGGATAGTGAATTTATTGAGGTTCCTGAAGCGTTTAGGCTTATTTTAACTGATGAAAATGAAGATATTGATATAGTAATGCCCTTTGGTATTGAAAACTTTCTTGATGTTATAGAAAAAGAAGTACCTGGAAGCAGAGATTCAGTTAAAAAATTTTTTAACTTAGGACGAGATATTCTTAATGCAACAAGCTATATCGGCGCTTCTAGAGGCAATCCAGATCAAAATGTCTTATTAAAAGAACATTCAAATTTCCTTAAAACTACTGCATATACTGTAGATCAAGTCCAGGATGCACTTAATATTCCCACGAAAGCTCGAAAAATACTTAATGCTTATTGGGTTTATTTAGGAATTCCAACTAGTAGGTTAAATTTCACTATTTATGCAGTTATGGTTTACTTATACATTTTAAGGAAAGCATACATACCCAAATATCGTTCACATGAATATACCACTGCTTTAGATGCAAAAATTAGAGAATTTGGGGGTAAAATAGAATATAATACTAGAGTAGCAAAAATTTTAGTCGAAAATGGAAAAATAGTTGGAGTAAAAACATCAAATGGGGATAAAATTAAAACTAATAATGTAATATGTAATGCTTCACCAACCTTGGCGTATAATAAACTTATTTGTCCAAAATCAGAAGTACCGGAAATTGCGTATAAAGAAGTAAATGCGAGAACCCACGCAATAACGTCAGTCGTAGTTTACTTAGGCTTAGATAAGTCAGCAGATGAATTAGGTTTAAAAGATTATAGTTATTTTGTTTTCAGTAATATGAATACGGATGAATTATACAATTCTTTAAACGAACTTCAAGCACCAAAAGTCCAAGCTACAATTTGTTTAAATGCCGCTATCCCAGATTGTTCACCTCCAGGAACATGTATCCTTTCTATTACAACTGCCTTTCGTCCGGGTGTATGGGACAATGTAAAACCAGAGGATTATGTAGCAATTAAAAATAAAATCGCGGAAGATCTAATTGAACATTTTGAAAAGGGGACTGGTATCTCAATAAAGGAACATATAGAAGAAATTGAGGTTGCAACACCTCAAACATTTGCACGATTTACTGGAACTTATGGAGGAATTGTATATGGGTATGAACCAGATCCATGGGATTCTTTTATTCCACGATTAATGGCTATGAATGATGAGAAACACATTGAAGGGCTTGAGTTCTGTGGAGGGTCTGGAAAGAGATGTCATGGATATAGTAGTTCTCTAAAGGATGGAGAAACAGCGGGACTTCTTACTTTACAAGATTTAATTAAAAAAGGGGTGATTAAATGAGTAAAGAAGAGGAAAAGAAGTTTGATATCACTATTAGGAGCAATTCGAGAGATTTGCTAGCGTTTATGAAGCTAGTACCAGATAGAAAAAAGAAAATTGAAAATGCTTCTAGCGAACCAATAAAAACCGATCCAATAAACGAACTTGCGAAAAGACTTCATCCAAAAAGACAATATTTAGTCATAAGTGAAATCAAGGAAGAAACAAAAAGTGCAAAAACTTTTAAACTGGAACCTCACGTTGGTTCGAGGACAAAAGAGTTAGCTTATTTTAGACCGGGGCAATATTTAAGTTTAAAAGTAAAAGTCAATGGAGTAGAAATAACACGCCCTTATTCAATAGCTTCTTCACCAAAAGACGCCCAAAATGGTTTCTATGAAATAACGATACGTAAAGAAGATCATGGTTTCTTAACTCAATATATATGGAATAATTGGAAAGTTGATACAGTGGTTGAGAGTTCTGGACCTGAAGGATTCTTTTATTATGAACCTCTACGAGATTTAAAGCAAATAGTAGGGATTGCAGGTGGATCAGGGATAACTCCATTTCGCTCGATAGCAATGGCAATAATAGACGGGATAATTGATGCGAAACTAACAATCTTATATGGAAGTAGTGAAGAAGATGATATTATTTATTCTGAAGAATTAAAGGAACTTGAGAAAAAACATCCAGACAAATTAAAAGTTGTTAATGTATTAAGTTGTGAAGTAGTTTCTTTAGAAGACTGTGAGACTGGCTTTATAACAGCCGAGATTATTGAAAAGTATTGTGATGTAAACAAGAGCACCTTTTTCATCTGTGGTCCTCAAGTAATGTATGAATTCGTACAAAGAGAATTGGAAAAATTTAAGGTACCTCGTAAAAGAATCCGAAGAGAAGCATTTGGTGAAATCAAGCATATTGAAAACTATCCAGGATTTCCTAAAGAAGTTGCTGATAAAGTTTTTAAAATTACTACGCATATTGGGGCTAAAGTAAAAGAAATCCCTGCAAATGCTACCGAGTCAGTTCTTGTTGCTATGGAAAGAGCAAATCTAGCTCCACCATCAAAATGTCGCTCTGGAGAGTGTGGATTTTGTCGTTCTCTTCTCATTTCAGGAAATATTTATATAAGTCCAATAAATGATTGGAGGAGAGCAGCAGATAAGAAATTTAACTACTTTCATCCATGTTACTCTTTTCCAGTTTCTGATCTTGAGGTAAAAATTCCAAGGCATTTAAAAAAATAAATTATATATCTTTTTTTTCCCATTTAAGCAAAGAAATAATTAGATTTTCACGAGAGAGGTCGCCTTGAGTTAATTTTCCAATAATACTCTCCCTTTTGAATATATTTTTAACTATTTTTTTTATTAATATGTCCTCTTTAAACCCATCATTCTGAAGTTTTCTATGCTCCTCATGAACCTTCAGGTATAAATTTTCAATCTCTTTCAATTTTTCTTTTATAATTTCTCTTCCTTTGAGTACACCATTACCTGCTGAGAAAATTAATAATTTATCCATTTCTTCTGTAAATTCATATAACTTTAACAGGGATTTATATATTAAGGATATATCCTCCTGGATATCACTGTTCTTGCCAAATATCATTTTGTATTTTGGTTGTACAGCATCAGCTACAAAAGCCCATTGTTGTTCTTTTTCAATTAAGGCAACTAATTCCGGAGCATGTCCCTTCATAGGGAATAATTCGAATTTATATTTCTTTGATTTAGTTATTAGTGGTTCATCAATTACTTTCGCGGTTACTGGTAATAATTTTGGACCCCATGCCATTTGTCGATAATCAGGATAAGTATTACCCTTCTTTAACAGATCTACTGTTTTTTTACTTGAATATATGGGTATCCCAAATTCTCTGCTTAATAAATGGGCATTACCTGCATGATCCTCATGACTGTGTGTAATAAAACATTTATCAATCATTTCATCATCATTGAGTGATTTAACAAATTCTCGAAAATTGTTCTCTCCTCCAGGTGCACTTGAATCAATTAGAAGCCCATCCACTAAATAACAAGAAGTAAAATAAGAGTATGGCATTAAATCATTATTGGATGCCCATTGCCATTCTAAAATTTCATTATTACAGTGGTACGTTATTTGAACAACCAATTACGTGTTCTCCATTTATTCTACTTTAATTTTTTTTGGTGGGATAAAAACATCTCTAGATTCAGATCTTTTCAGATGTATAGCCTCTTCAGGACAATGATGAGCACAGACACCACAACCAATACATTTATCTTCATTTACAGCTGCTATACCATCTTCTACTTTGATGGTTTGCATTGGACATTTTTTTTCACAAGTACCACATCCAATACATTCATCTTCATTCACAACAGCTAAATAATTAGATACCGTATAAAATGGCATTACTCCTCGGTTAAATAGTTGAAATACACCACAACAACAATTACAGCAATTACAGATCGCCTCTAAATCTCTTTCTGGGTTTTGATGTATATGAAATGCTTTGTGTATTAACCCAACATCTTCTGCTTCTCGCAAAACTTTAATGGCCTCATCTTTAGTTATTGGTTCAGCGAAATCTTTTTCAATGCAAAACTTTGCAGTCTTTCCAAAAAGAAAACAATTTCTTCTTGGAGCATCTATCCTACATGGCTCATCAATTAAATCCTTTTCATGACGACAATAACAAAGTGCTATAGCAATATCATTATATTTATCAATAATGTTTTTTACATCTTCACTTGATAAAATAATATCTGCCGCAGAATCCACTTCTTTCCCAACTGGTATTACATGATCTATAGGAGGAAAATTTTTGTACTGAGGAATTAAAGATTCATAGTTTTTAGATGTTAATTGTCCCATTTCTCCAAATAATTTATTAAATAATCGAGCTAGCTTTTTTTCATGCTCCCCCTCCTTAGGACGCATCAACTGAAACTCAAACAATCCCGGAAATGGAGGCTGCAATCGATAAACAATAATACCTGTAGTTTTGCTTTCTGTACCAACGATTACTCCCTTAAATTGTAGATCATCCAATATTTTCATCAACGAAGTGTCATCTATTCCTGATTTCTTTTTAATTTCATTAAGATTCATGTTAGGTTTTCGGTTATAGACGTTAATTATAAATTCAGCTTCTTCCTCAGAAACAATATTGTGCAATAATTCGATTAAAGTATCTGTTATTGGAAATGGCATATTTCCTGCTTTTACAATTACACGGGAAAGTTTATACCAAAAATTATCATCCATTTTAATAATCCCTTAATTTAAAAATTCCTTAAAGAGGTCTTAATAGATAAAAAAATTCATGATTTAATTAGATTATGAGAAGAGTTAATAATAACAGTTTAAATTCATTGTAAAAATCCATAAAATCTGAGCCCTCTATCTATTTTTTAATTGATGACTCTTGAATCTTTATTATTAAAAAATTAAGGGTTTGAGGTAAGCTAAAATTATGATGAGCCAAACTCAAAATAGAATTAATAAGCTTGAACTTGCAATCAATCTTTTGGAAGATCATCTACAAAAATATGAGCACCTCATACAACCAAGGCCACTTAGGTTTATAAAAAGCCAAATTCGTTACTGTAAGCGTGAACTCCAAATACGGAGAGACTTTCCAATATAAAATTATAATTTCAGTTTTTTCTTTTCCTTATACAAATATTAGAGAACAATTTTTAGGGGTAAAGATTTCAGATTTACACCAATGAAATGCATTAATATTATTAATCATAAAAACAATATTACTTTTTAAATTAAAAATTTAAAAAAATAACAGAATAGTTTGGTTTATTATTATGGGAGAAAGTGGAGTAGAATTAAAAAAGTCGTATATTGGAATTTTTTCACTTAATTATTTTGTTCAAGGGATTAATCAATCGATGTTTACAACAATTATTCCGATATATCTATTTTATTTAATAAGTCCGGCTCCTGTAGATGCAGGGCGAATTGCTTCTATGATGTCAATTGTCTTGCTCCCCTTTGGGGTGAAATTTATCTATGGAATCTTATCAGATAAACTTGGATTAAAAAAACTTGGAAGAAGGAAACCTTGGATAATCTTTCCCTCAATGATGTCAGGTTTGATTTGGATAATTTTTCCATTTGTTTTAACGGCAACTAATGCAATGTGGTTAGTCACACTTTTGGGGGTTTTAATTGTTATTGGAGTTGCAATGGGGGATACTGCTATTGATGGGTTAATCTTAGATTTATATCCTAAAGAAAGACTCGGACGAGTACAAGGAATTTGTTGGGGTTTCAGATCTGTTGGTATAATTGCTGGGGGTCCGTTATTGGTAATATTAGTATTGTTAACAGGAGGAGTTGTACAATTTATTTTCATAGGATTAGGTGTGTTAATGATGTTCTTTTCATTTACTACTCTTTTGGTTAAAGAAAGGATAATAACGTTTGAAGTAAATGCTAAAAAAAATCTTAAAATAATCTTTGGTAAAATAAAGAATTGGAAAGTCTATGCCTTCTCATTATTTAATGCGTTTTTTGATGGAACAATTTTCGTTGTTGTTCCTTTATTTATACTCTTTCAAGGAGGATTCCTTGGTGGATCTGGCGCATCATTAGATATTATCGGGGATCCAACTCAACAAGATTTATACGCTCCTCAAGCATTAGTAGCATTTATTATTGGTTTAGGGGTAATTATTGGAGCAATTATAGGAGGAAGAATAGCAGATTTACAATCTAGAAGGCGAGCTGTTTACACATCACTCATTTTAACGACAATTTCTTTCTTGATATTTATTATACCAATAATTTGGCCTGTTTTGCTCGTATTTTCCTTAATATTAGGATCTTCTGCCGGGTGGAGAAATTCTGCTTTTTCTGCGGTTATTGGTCAAGAATCACAATTATATCCTGAAATGGACAGTACTTATTATGCAACATGTAATTCTTTCACCAATTTAGGATCAACAATCGGATTACAGATAACAAGTATATTAATTGGAGTTTTAGCAGTGTTAGATACATTTTTAATTTTTACTGTTGTTTTCATTACAATGGCGATAGTAATAAATTTTACTTTAATTCCCTTCAGAACATTAGATCCTAAAGAATATGAAGTGAATATAGAAAGAAACCCTTAGAATAACCTCAGATAAATCTTTTTTTTATTTATTTTATTATTTTAATTTAAAAAATATAGTTTATACATTGAATAATTAATAAATTCCCATATTTTTTCAAATAATTTTATTATGAGGTGTTTTACATTAATTTAGAATTTTCTGAAAGAGTAAAACGATTACCAACATATATCTTTTTAGAGATTGAACAGTTAGTATCAGAAAAATGGAAGAAGGGTATTGATTTAATACCTCTTGGAATAGGAGACCCAGATCTACCTACACCAGAGATTATAGTCAATGAACTCATAAAACAGGTTAAATTACCAGAGAACCAAAAATATCCTGCTAGTATGGGTACACAAGATTTTAGAGAAGCTTTAGCAAGATGGTATAGGGTTAGATTTAATTTAGATTTACATCCAGAAAATGAAATTTCAAATGTAATTGGAGGGAAGGAAGGAGTAGCTAATATTGCTAGAGCATTTATAAATCCAGGAGATATTGTTCTTTGCCCTAATCCAGGATATCCAGTCTATGAGAATGGAGCAACAAAACTATGTGATGCTAGGCCATATTCACTGTCTTTATTGAAGGAAAATCAGTTTTTACCTGATTTAGAAGCTATTAGTCCAAAGATTTTTAGAAAAGCAAAATTGATGTATTTAAATTATCCAAATAATCCAACAGGAGCGATAGTATCTAAAGATTTTCTTAAAAAAGTTGTAGATTATGCTGAAGACTATAATTTCATTGTAGTTCATGATAATCCATATTCTG
The DNA here is from genome assembly GCA_048941285.1 of Promethearchaeota archaeon. Taxonomy (GTDB): domain Archaea; phylum Asgardarchaeota; class Lokiarchaeia; order Sigyniarchaeales; family SOKP01; genus Loki-b32. The sequence continues at coordinate 1,376 of JBHLNS010000043.1, read as the reverse complement.
AGTTTACATTTGGAGATTATATCGCGCCATCAATATTAGAGATAGAACCTAACCATATTGAAATTAATAGTGCATCTAAAATGTTTAATATGACAGGATTCAGGTGTGGATGGGTTGCAGGGAATAAAGAAATCGTTAAAGGGTTACGGAAAATAAAATCCCAAATCGATTCTGGTTGCCCTACATTTATTCAAAAAGCAGTTATAAAAGGATTAAATGAATTTAATTCAGGAAAAAAGCCAAGTATTGTTTTAAATTCAATTAAAATATATGAAAAGCGAAGAGATGTCCTTATTAAAGGATTAAATGAAATTGGATGGAAAACTGACACACCTAAAGCAACATTTTATGTATGGACACAAATCCCTGAACAATATTGCAATCTGAATTGTATGGATTTTGTAAAAAAATTGATAGAAATAGGAGTAATTGTTACACCAGGAATTGGATTTGGTAAATATGGAGAAGGTTTTGTAAGGTTTGCTTTAACTCAGCCAGAAGAAAGGTTAAATGAAGCAATAGATAGAATAAAATCCTTATTAAATTAAAAAATTATAAAAAAAAGAGTTTAATTTTTATATAAATCTACTGACATTTTTATCCCAGTCTTTTTTTCATTTTCTGCCTTAAAGCTTTTAGTCTTTTTTCATCTTCCGCTTCAAGACTTTCAGAAAACTCATTTGGGGCATCCAATGATATCATAACTGGGCTTTTATAAGAATCCCAATCTTGATAATATTCTAATATCAGATCCATTCTGTCTGATTTTTCTTTCAGCCTTTTTCACCTCCTTTTTTAATTGAGTTCTTCTTTAGGAGGAATAAATCCAATATTAACCTAATTCAAATAATCTTTATTGTTATGTAGTTATAAAAGAGAACAAATCAGTAAAAATTAAAGGAAAAAGGTTAAGAGGTCTGATTTATTCTCTCTTAATAATACTACGGATAAAGATTGGCTTTACATAGGAATGTAAACCGCACCAATAATCTGTAGTATCATACTGTGAAAAACTCATTATATAAAATAAGATATAAACACCTTATAAATTTTCCCATTTCCTTCCCATTTGTCAGATTATTTAGACGTGTAATTGGACAAGTAAGTATAATGAAAGCATGAATTAAATCTAAGAGAATTTATTAGGGCGATTCCACTTTTACCTAGTTATAAATGCATTTTCGAATAACTTGGTATGAGTTATATGGATAAAAAGATAGTGCTGATTGGAGCTGGATCAACATCATTTGGACCGTCCATGTTTAATGATATTTATTTAAGCGATGTTTTGAAAGGATCAACAGTAGTTCTTCATGATATTGATAAAGATAAATTGGAGATGATATATGAACTTCTAATGGCTGAAAATGAAATAC
>JBHLNS010000042.1:0-28543 GCA_048941285.1 Promethearchaeota archaeon | reverse complement strand
CTTCCCTGCCGGGAATCTTGCGGATTATTGGGCCGCAAGCGGATGTCCTATTCGAGAATCTCGGGGTCAGCGTCTTCATGCGACTAACCCGAGCTTATCGCAGCTTGTCACGCTCTTCATCGGTGCCCAAGCCAAGATATCCACCAAATAGCGGAGGCGTATTGGCATCTACTAGAGGAAAGATTCAGATTGCTTGCATAAGGGTATGCGTATTCGGAGACAATAATTCAATTAAGCAAGAATTAAAGATTGCTTAATGTCATTACTGACGATTTGAGACGATATTAAGAAGACTTAATATTATAAAGGGAGTATGTTCTTATGAGCATGATTTTCATGCTTAGCGCAGCGTATCGTTTCCTGTGATATCTCATTCATAGGGTATTCCATGCGCCGTGCTGAGAGATTATTACATGTTTGTATCTTTGCCATCAAATTCTCGCATGTTTCGCCTTATGAGATATACTTCCACGAGGCCTTGCTAATTAAAGGTGTATATCATCCATGTGGATGAGATATTTTCTCACCAATAATTATCAATGGTAAAACTACCATCGACGAAATATTAGAATAATTCCTTGATTAAAAATTTTATGGTCTAGTTTGATAAAAGTTATAAGGTTGAGGATGGTGTCGAATTATAAGGAATTAATTGGTTAATATTTTATGATATTTTAAAAAAAGGCAAGGTAGGGGAGAGAATAAATTAGAAAATATAGTAACTTTTAAAGTTTAATTATGAATACCATAAATTATTAATATTCGAAGGAAAAGATTTCGAAGGAATTATTGAGAATAGAAAAGATTAGGAGCGAATGACAAATAGACAAGTATTAATAGGAACATCAGGCTGGGGGTATGAGGAGTGGGTTGGTCCTTTTTATCCGAGAGGTTTGAGGAAAGAGGATTATTTATTATACTATTCTGAGATTTTTTACACGAATGAGATAAACACTACATTTTATAATATCCCTCCGAGGCAGATCGTTGAGAATTGGGTTACCAAGACACCACCTGATTTTTTATTTTCAGCAAAAATACCCCAATCTATTACCCATGAGAGCAAATTAGATGTCGAGTTATGTTTAGATAATTTAAATTATTTTCTGAAAGTAATGGAGCCGTTAGTTGAATCAAAAAAACTTTTATCATTTTTAATTCAGTTACCACCCTATTTTAAGAAAGATGAACATTTCGTTAATTTAAAGCAATTTGTTGACAATTGGCCGGGAAATCTTAGCGAAGACGGTTATAATTTAGTTGTTGAGTTTAGAGATAAATCATGGATGGATGATGAGGTTTTCAAGTATTTGGAGGATCAGTCTCTCACGTATTGCGCAGTTATTGAACCATTATTGCCTCCAAGAATGGATGTTACAAATCCTTCATTCTCTTATGTTAGGTTTCATGGTTATGGAAAAAAGATTTGGTTTGATTATTGCTTTTCAGAAGCGGAAATAAAGAAATGGGTACCTCCAATTCGAGAGGTCATTCAAAAATCTGACAAAATTGGAATTTATTTTAATAATCATTTTTCAGGATATGCAGCAAAGAATTCTTTGATGTTGATGAAGGAATTAGGCGTGGAACCAAAAAATTTGCCAGAAGATATAAGTATTTTAGAGTTTAAGAAGAAATCAGGAGAATATTCAAAAGGGCAGGTAGGTTTAGATAAATTTTTGAAATAAAAAAGTTAAAAATTAGAATATTTTGATTAAAAAGAATTTAAAAATAGGATTCATAGGAGCGGGTTCGATAGGAAGTTTATTTGGGGGGTATTTAGCTGGAGTTAAATCTGAGCTTTATTCAATTGAGGTAATTTTTTTCAGTAGTAAACCCCATGTTGATAAAGTGAACAAAAAAGGGTTAAAGCTGTATAGAGATCAACAGATAAGGCTGATAAAGAACATTAAGGCATATGAAAATGAAGAAAAATTTGAAGCAGTAACAACTGAAGATTCTTTCCTTGGGTTTGATTTTTTATTTCTTACAACGAAGGCTTATGATAGTGAAGCAGCAGTGTGCCAGTATAAAAAGTTAATTGATATAAGCAAGTGGTTAGTGATTTTACAGAATGGGATTGGAAATGAGGATATTATTGTCCCATATTGTAAGAAATCAAAAATTATAAGAGTGGTAACCTCGGCTGGGGCATTCTTAGAGAAACCGGGCTATATAATTCATACTGGAGAGGGAATCACTAAGCTTGGATTTCCATATCTTTCTGACCTCAATTTAGAACCGTCTTTAATTGAGAAAGCAGAAACTGATATAGGTTTATTAAAAGATATCTTAAATGTAGCAGGTTTAGAGACCATTATTGTAGAAGATATAGTGAGTGAATGTTGGGAGAAGGTTTTGGTTAATATTGGAATTAATGCGTTAGGTGCCTTAACACGGTTACCTAATGGAAAATTATTAGAGAATGACGGACTAAAGTATATATTGGAAGAGGCAATCAAGGAGGCAATAGAAGTTGCGAAAATGAAGGAAATCAAGCTTTCTAGGACAGATTATGTAGCAATTGCATATGATGTTGCTGAGAAAACTGCTGAAAATAAGAATTCAATGCTTCAGGATATTTTAAATAGAAAGACAACTGAAATTGAGTTCATGAATGGAAGAATTTTAAAATATGCTAGAGATTTAGGGATTAAAGTGCCCTTCAATGAGTCATTAACTTTTTTAATCAGAGGATTAGAACAATCAAAAATTTAGGGTTTTTTTAGGTCAAGAATCATATAATAAGCATTTTCTCCGTCACGATAATAATTTTGTTTGATGCTTTCAACTTTAAAATGAAATTTTTCATATAATCTAATTGCTGTATAGTTAGAGATTCTGACTTCAAGTACATACTGCTTTATTTTGTATTTCTTTATCGCTTCCATGCTAGTTGATAATAAAGCTTTAGCCACTCCCTTCTTTCTATAAGCTTCAGAGACGGCAATAGATACAAGATGTCCTTTATTGACATATTTTAAACTATTCATTGAAGGATCTTTCTCAACCCTCCACATTATATAGGCTATTACGTCACCATTTCTATTTTGAGCAACCAAGAAGCAATCTGGAAAGTTATCAAGTATACTTTTATAGAAGAAATATGGATAATCTTCTGGCAGCTCTCGTTCATTTATTTCAATTACAGTATCTAAATCTTCTATAGTACATCGTCTTACAATGAATTCTAAATCGATATCTATATTATTAAAGACTCTTGTCTCAGTATCTTTATTTGTGGTCATTGTAGTAAGTACTTAAGTAATTGTATATATGAAATAGCCTTACCAATATATGGAATATAAAATTAATAACTTTTAAGCTTTTATGAATGAGAAGACTGCATTAGGATCTAAAATTTGCCAAATCAAATAGCCTTTCTTTTTGTTTTTCGATATATTCAATTATATAATTGAGAGTTTTTTGAATATTTTTCTTATTATCAAAGTTTTTAACAATACTTTCTAGTTCTAAGTTATTTAATTTTTTTAACTCTTTTGCGGTTATAATCATTTCTGGTATAACTCTTACTATATTATCAACAATAGTAATGTCGGCCCATAAAGAGGTTCTACTTAAAGGATTTAAATCAACTGCAACTATTTTTTTGTTTAATCTTTTTAAAGCTTCGGTTCGATCTCCATCCTCCAATGGAATCATAACTAGATCAGCTTGTGCGATTAATTCTACTTTCCTTCTATTGCTTTCGAGACCTTCAATTTCGACCATTTTATTTGGGTCGATACCATATATTTTTTCAGCACCAGCTTTTTGTAAAATATTTTTAATTGCTTCAATCCTGCCTTCTTTTTGGTAAAATAAATTAATTTCAAGAGGAGCATTTATTGTTTTTGATAGAATTACGAGTTCATGAGGAATTAATGCAGCAACATTTCCATTAACACTAATAACAGGTTTTTTAGCTAATAATAAAGCTGCGACAGCTGCCGTGATAGCTTTTTTGGCTGTTTGAGTAGTTCTTTCACCTAAAATATAATCAAAACATTCACCTCTACCATGTGCAATTAATCCAGCTTCGGCAACCACTATGTTTTTCATACCTTCGATAATTTTATGACGAAATTTCAAACTTTCATAGCGTGGATGAGATGTAGGAAGAGTATGATTTTGGTTTTTATTCGGTTTCATTGTATTTCAAAATAATTAATATTGTTCTTTATATAGGAGGATATAAAGAAAAACTATTAATCTTTTGTATAATTTTATAATTTTGTAGATGATTATGACCGTTGAAGTGAAAAAGAAGCCTAAAGATTTGACAATTTATAGGACAAAGCAAAAATTAGAAGAACTTAAAAGTAAAAAGGGCTTCCATACAGAATTAATCTCAGTTTACATTCCTCATGATAGGAAGGTATCAGACGTGACTAATCATTTAAAGAACGAGATTAGTGAAAGTCAAAATATTAAATCAAAATTAACAAGGAAAAATGTACTGGATAGCATTAATAGTCTTTTAGGTCAGTTAAAAAACATAAAAGATATTCCTGAAAATGGTTTAGTCATGTTTTCTGGAGCTATACCTCAGGGTAATACACCAGGTACAGAAAGAAATGAATTAACAATTATAGCACCTCCCGAAAAGGTAACAACATTTAGATATCATTGTGCCAGTGAATTTCTCTTATGGCCTTTAGAGGAAATGCTGACACCTAAAGAAGCATATGGTTTATTAGTTATAGGGAGAGCCGAATCAGCAGTAGGTTATATTAAAGGAAGCAGAGTAGAGGTGATTCGAGAATTTACATCTGGAATTCATGGAAAACATAGAGCGGGAGGACAATCTCAAAAAAGATTTGAACGACTTATTGAAGAAGGAGAGAAACAATTTTATCGTAGAATCTCGGATACGGTTAATGAACTTTTTTTAACCATGGAAGATTTACGTGGAATATTTATAGGGGGTCCAGGACAATCAAAAGATAAATTTGTAAGTGATGAGAGTTTAGATTATAGGTTACGAGAAAAGATTTTAGACGTTGTCGATCTAGGTTATGGTGGTACTGAAGGGATACGGGCATTAATAGATAAAGTGAAGGATAAGATAGAGGACGTAAAATATATTCGAGAAAAACAAGTTATGCAGCGTTTTATGAAAGAAATATCAATTGATTCTGGGCTAGCTACCTATGGATTGGAAGCAATCCAAAAAGCATTAAATTATGGTGTAGTTGATACATTAATACTTTCCGAAAAACTTGATTTATTTAAAGTAAAATTAGAATGTTCTAATTGTGGGTTTTCTGAATATAAGATAGTAAAAGAATTAAATTTAGGGAGTTTTGAAACAGATATACAAAATGAGACCTGTCCTGAATGTAATTCAAATATTTTTAATGTAATTCAAAATGAATCGATCATAGAAGTATTAGGGGATATTGCTGAAGCAACGGGAGCTGAAGTAGATATATTATCTACAGAAACTGAAGAAGGTGAAATGTTATATAGTACCTTTGGAGGTATTGCAGCAATCCTTCGTTATAAAATTGATTATTAAGTAAAGAATCCAATAATTTTTTAAAATAAAAGGTTGCATTATTTAAAATGGAATTAAAGGAATCGTTATTGAGATTAAAAATCATAATGTTTGGGGGGAAGGGAGGAGTTGGGAAAACAAGTTGTGCTGCAAGTTCAGCAATTTGGGCGGCAGAACATGGAAGGAATACTTTAATTATAAGTACTGACCCTGCTCACTCTTTAGGTGATAGCTTAGGGGTTGAGCTACAACCAGGAATCCCTACTCCTATTGAAGATATAGATAATTTAACGGCTTTGGAGATTAATCCAAAAGCAAATATGGCAGAATTCAAAGGTTTAACAGAAATAAATCCTTTAGAGGAAATGGGAATGGGAGATATGGCAAAGGGGATGCAATTATTTGGAGATTTAGAGGATCTAGCTTCAATGAATCCTCCAGGAATTGATGAAGCATTAGCATTTGCTAAAATTTTAGAATTTATTGAAACTGAACATGATTTTGACTTGGTAATATTTGATACTGCTCCTACTGGACATACTCTTAGATTTTTAGGGCTCCCTGAGACTTTATCTGGGTGGATAGGGAAACTATTAAAAATGAGATTGAGAATTGGAAATATGTTCAGTGCTATTAAAAGAATGTTTACTAGAGAAGAAAAGGAACCAGACAATTCATTAGAGGTGCTAGAGAGGCTACATCAATCAATTTTAAATGCAAGAGAAGACCTTACCAATCCAATAAAAAATTCTTTTGTTGTTGTTATGATACCGGAGGAAATGGCGATATTAGAAACAGGTCGATTATTAAACGAATTAATTAAATATGAAATTCCTGTTTCTAACATCGTTGTGAACCAATTGTATCAAGATACAGTTGAGTTATGTGATTTTTGTAAAAGTAGGAGACAAATGCAACAAAAAAATCTTATTAAAATACGGAAATTATTTCAAGATAAATTGAAAAAGAATTTGATTGAAGTGCCGCTATTCAAGGAAGAAATAAGAGAATACGATAAACTAAAAGAAATGGGAGAATTTCTGATTAAATAGAGTTATTGAGAAAATTCTTGTAAATACTTACAATAAGTGCAAATTTTCCCATTTCCACATGGATAGCCACAAATTTGACATGAATTATAAGCTCTTTTTTGACTATTATGATAAAGTGTTTTAGATAATTCTAAAAAACCTTGAAGTAGATTAAATTCAATTTCTGGACTGTATTTTTTACATTCTAAAATAAAATTTAATACTCTTTTTCTAATTATCGGATCTTGCTCTCTATAAGGACAATGGGAAGCGTAATATTCGAATTTCTTAAGATTTGCGTATAGGAAGATTTCTTCTTCGGGAATTCTGATTAATGGAGATATTTTTTTGATATAAAAATGGTTTATCATGTTGTTCTGTTCTTTAAAAAGAAATTGATTTGCGATAATATCAAGACGTTTATAGAGTATGTTCATTAGATAAGTTTCTGCGATATCTGTAAGATTATGTCCCATTGCTAAAACTGTTCCTCCTAATTCTTTGGCACCATCATTGAGTAATCTTCTTCTTATTGCTGCGCAATAATTACAGGCATATTTATAGTCTGGAGTTTCTTTTTTCATCTTAATTATTTCATCTAATGAAAAACCAATTTTTTCTTTAAAGGAAATAACTTTATACTCAATTTCATACTGATTGCAGAATTCTTTAGCTTTTTTTATACTATTTTCTCTATAATCTTTAATTCCTTCATCTATAATTAAAGCTATGATTGGTTTGGAATGGTGTGTTCGATTTTGAATTTTATTTAGATTGTACAGAAGAGTAATTGAATCTTTTCCTCCAGACACCCCGACTATGATTTTATCTTTTGGTTTTAACATTTTATATTTTGAAATTGTTTTATAAACAATTTTCTCAATATTTTTCTGAAAACATTCTGGACAGAGATTTTCTCCAGAATATTTTCTTTGGATTATCAGGGTGTTATTACATTGTGAACAATTCCCATGTTTCATAAAAATTTTATAGTAATTCATCAAAATAATAGAAAAAAGTAATAGTTAAGAATTAAAACGAAAAAGGAAGTCCTCCAAATTTTAAAAAAGATAAAAATAAGTTTCCGGCCACAATAAATAGAGTAATGTATCGCAGAGTATTAATAATCGGTTTTTTAATTTTTTGTTTTTGATCATACCAATATTCATATGAGATTTCAAACATAGCTCCTTCTTCTAATGTAGTGTATTCTGGAAGGTCTAACTTAATAGTATCTTTAAAACCATCACCAATTTTATCGATTAGACTATATTTATCCTCAGTTAATATTATCTCAGTTTGATCACCCTTTCTTTTTTTGTCTCCTAATATAATTTTAACAGATTCAATTTTTTCTACTCTGTATTCAGTTAAGCTTAGGTAAGGGTCATCTTTTTTATATTTAATTTTATCTTTTTTCTTCTGTTTTGTTTTATATTCCTCTCCAAATCTCCAATTTAGTAATTCATTTACCATTCTATCGCCATCGAAAACAGGTAATGGGAGTGTATTAAAGAGGGTAACACTAAACGCGATTACAAAAAGCCATGCAATTTCTTTTAACCAAAAATCTGGCCAAGCACTTGTAAAAAATTTAGCAAAATCATTCTTATGCATAAAGTATGTGTTACTATAAATTCCAATTTGTACTCCTATTGTATCAACATCTAAAACATACGTATCAGTAGCTGTACTTAAATTAATACTATTAATATTAAATTCAGTAAGTGCTTTCTCTAATTTAGCGCCACTAGCTTTACTTATTGGGATTCCATTTACTTCATGAATTATCATACCAACAGTTAGATTCTTATTATAATTATTTCCACCCTCACTCTCAGAAAAGATTTTAGTTATTCTTATTTCAGTATCCGAAATATATTTATAATTGATTCCGATAAAGTATCGAGGTGCTAGCGTCACATTTTTTTCTGAATAAGTATCAGCGGAGGGTTTGTATACACTAAATGTTAAGTTATCTCCAATAGAACATTGTAAAGTAGTTTTATTATTCAAGATATTATTAAGTGATCTTCCTGCATAATCATCGAGATATACATATTCTTCATCTCCAGTTCCCATTTTTTTAATTGCTAATATAACATCACCAGATTCAAGATTTCCTTCATTAAATCCTCCATCCTCTTTCAGTATTACACTATTCGCTTGAGTAACTTGAGTATAAAAAGGAGCGATTATGAGTGGAAAACTCAATATTAGTATGAAAGCTACAACTGCCGTTATTCCATTGACAAATGTACCGGCACCTGCTATTCTTAATCTTGTGTTTTTACCAAACTTTCTAGAGCTCAATTCTCTCTCATCAACTTCCACAAAGGCGCCAAAACCTATAATAAAGAAGATACCGGCTCCAAGTACGCCTGTAGATTTAATATCTACATTATCTGCACTTGCAGCGATTCCATGAGCAAACTCATGAGTCGTTAAAATAAATAGCAACGGAAGGATCAAATAGAATAATGTAGGTAAGCCTACGGTCACCCCAGGAATAAGAGGGACAATAACATTTCCCGGTCCAGGGTTTATAATTAAATTAATAAAGTTTGTAAATAAGAAATAAAAACTATAAATGGTAAAACTAAATGATACAAATATCCCCACAGTCCAAAAAACTTTCCAAAACTTAGGAGCTTTTCTTCCAGCTCTCCTAATAAATTTATTTAATTTCTTTGTTTTTAACATTATTAATAATGGAAACCAGAGATAATATGCTTCTTTTTTGTTTCTCAATAGCCTTATTAAAAGTAAAACAGCGATCCAAAAAATTAAGGATATAATAAACCAAGGATTCAGAATAATGTTCAGTATAATATTTAGTATATCTTCAATTGATGTCATAAGATTCCAATAAAGCAATTTCTTTTTAAATAACTAATTTATATAACAAGTTAAAGTTATTGGTTATATCGAAAGTTTTTGACCTTTGGAGTATAAATACAATATAAAATAGAAAAAGATTAAATTATTAGTTTATAATGTTATATATATAATTAGTATATATCTCATAGGAATTGACCGTTTAGATACTTTAATAGCGGGGTGGGCTAGCCTGGTTTATGCCGCAGGGCTCATAATTGGCAATAAATTGCCCTAGAGATACCCTGAGATCGTTCGTTCAAATCGAACCCCCGCTACCATTTTCTTTTAATATTTAAATTAAGGAATATTAATACCTAGCAATTATTTTAAGAAAGAGGATCTCCTATTATTCTTAGTTTAATAATTAGGTCTATATGAAAAAATATTTAATTTTAAAATATTAAAATAAGAGAAAGGTATGAGATGAATAAAAATTTGAGTTTTAAAAGAAATCCTGCAATACAATGTTGGGTAAAACATATTTTAGAGGGTCAATATAACGAAAATGAAAAGTTTTTTTACACAATATTTGGACAGGTTAAACGAGTTCGACTCATTGCGACAATTGTTGAGAAACGAGAAAAATTAATTGAAGCAAATGAACAGGATTTGGCCTTAGATGATGATATGGACTCAAATATAAGATTAGATTTTGATTTAGACGATAGTACTGGAAGGATTAGAGCAATTATAAGGAACATGGATCCAGAAAAATATAAAGCGTTTAATAAAGGTAATATTGTGGAAGTTATGGGTCGTTTGAGCAAATTCAATGATTTTGTCTCATTATGGATAGAGTTTATGAAAAAAGTTGAAGAACCCAATCTTATCTTACTTAGGGATGCTGAAATAATAAATAGAATAAAGAATGGAGAGATCCAAGAAATTCCAGATATAGCGGATGAACTTGAAGAGTTTTCAGATGAAATTGATGTGACAACTCTATTTGAAAATGAAATTGAATTTTCTGAGCGGAACGAGTTAAAAGAAAAAATATATTCACTAATTGAACAAACTTCTGCCGAGGGAAAGGGAATAAATTTTGAAAGATTAAAGCGTGACATTAAAATCTCTGATAATGAATTAAGAACCTATCTCAATGACTTAATATTAGAATCTCGCATTTACAAATCTGATAACGATAATTTTGAAGCATTTTAATATGCTCTTGTATTTCGAATTTTTTCGATTATAAAGATAAACTATTTTTCTTATGGTTGATTACATTTTTATAAATTAAATAAATGGGGAATATAATTATGGATTTAAATAATTATGAAGAATTGTTAGATAAAGCTTATGAAAAGATTCCCGATAATGTAAAACAATTATCTAGATTTGAAATACCAAAAGCAGAAATACGTATTGAAAGTAGAAATACCTTCATTACCAATTTTAATAAAATAATTAGTACCCTTAATAGAGATAAAAAGCATTTTATTGGTATATTCCTGAAAAAGGCAGGAACGATGGGGGAAATTAGAGGACAACAATTATTTCTAAAAGGGCAATATAAGGAACAAGTTTTAAATCGATTAATTGAAAATTATACAAAAACTTACGTTTTGTGTAATATTTGTAATAAGCCAGATACTCAAATCCAAAGGGAGGGTAAAAAGCTTTATTTAAAATGTACAGCGTGTGGAGCAAGGGAAGAAATTAAAGAAAAATAAAAAAATCATTGATAGGATGAATTCGATAAAAGTATACTTAAAGATTCATATAAGGGGAGAAATTGAAACAATAGCTTGTTGTGATGAGGAATTACTCAATCAAGTTTATAAGGAGGGGAATCTAAGAATTGAGATTTCAAACCAATTTTTTGGTGGAAAGTTAATAAATCTTGAAGATGCGATTTCAGTATTAAAACAAGCTGCTTATTTCAACATAGTTGGAGAAAACATTATAAATAAGGCAATTGCTTGTAAATTAATCTCTCTAGAAGGTGTAAGATCTATAAATGGTGTTCCCATGGCTTTAAAGATGATGTTTTAATGCCTAACCGATTTTGTGCTATTTGTGGAAAACTCATAGGAGAATCTGATCCTCATTATGGAATGTGTCTTAAGTGTTATTTAAAGGAAAATCCATTATTTGAGTTACCGGATAGGTTTTCATTGAACGTCTGTCTTGATTGTGGGAGTTTTTCTAAGAAGGACATGTGGATTGAAGTAGAAATAAATGAAATATATTTCATTATTGAACAAGCACTTCAGAGATACGTTTTAAAATCTCTTTCAAAAGAAAATTTAATTGATTTTTCAATTTCATTTGATGAAGATAGCTTTCGCTTTTCATCAAAAGATTTGTTAATATCACTTGAAGTGTTAATACATGGTAGTTTAGTGAAGGATTTAAGTATAGAACACACCCAGAAAATAAAAGTAAATCTAAACTATGGTTTATGCAAAAATTGTACTAATTTAAGAGGAGGAACTTATTATCTTTCTATTATTCAGTTAAGAGTTAAGGATGAAGGTCAATTTAATATAATTAGTAAAGCTTTAGATGAAATTAACGAATATGTAGAGAGCTTATTTGAAAAAGATCATAGGCAATATATATCAAAGATCGAAGATCAAAAATATGGAGTAGATTTATATCTTAGTACAAATGAGTTAATGAATTACTTAATTAAGTTTCTAAAAGCAAAATATCATTTTTTATTTAAGAGAACAAAAAAATTAGTAGGAAGGGATATTCAGAGAGGTAAAAATCTTTATCGCTTTAAATCATTGGTAAAGTTTTTACCAGTAAGCATAAATGATATCTTTTCAATTGAAGATCAAAATTTTAGAGTTGAGAATATAACTAAAAATAAAGTTATAATCCGGAATGATGATAACACTAAATTGATAAAAGATTATTCCTATTTCTTTAATGAAAAATTAACAAAAAAAAAAGAGTAGAGGGAAGAGCTTTGGGGGAGGACAATAAAGATTCTGATGAAGAGTTTGAAAATACATTCGATGATGATATTGATAAAGATTTCGACACAAATATTGATGACTTACAGAAAAAAAAGATAGATATTAAGAGAATAAAGAAAACTGATCAATCAAAAAAACGTGCAGCGATAGAATCTGTTTTTGATGAAAGGACAGTTTTTTCCCTAAATAGGCTATTAGTTAACGGTCCCTTGGATAGAGTGGAAGGAATAATATCGGCTGGAAAAGAAGCAAATATTTATTTGGGATATGATTTACAAGGAAATGAAGTTGCTATTAAAATATATAAGATTGATAGTAATACATCAAAATGGATGAGGAATTATATCATCGGAGATCCTAGATTTAATAATATTCCTCGAAATATATCTAAGATTATTTTTTTATGGGCAAGTAAAGAGTTTAAAAATCTTAAACGAGCATACAAAGTTGGTTTAAGTGTCCCAAAGCCCATATTAATTAAAGATAATATTTTGATCATGGAATATATCGGATTTGAATCCATTCCTGCCCCTGTTTTAAAGGATATAAAAACACCAAAAGAACCAATTAATCTTATGAATGAGTTGCTAACGTTTATAAAAAAACTCTATCAAGATGCCAAATTAGTTCATGGAGATCTTAGTGAATTTAATATTTTATATCATAATCAAAAACCAGTTATAATTGATATTTCTCAAGCTGTATCAATCCACCATCCAAAAGCAGAAGTATTTTTAGTGCGAGATATAAAAAATATTTTTAAATACTTTGAAAGATTAGGGATAGACACACCAGATCCTGAAGATTTTTATTATAAAGTTATAAATATTGAAAAATAATAAATTAAAAAAATTGAAAAATAAATAATTAGAAATAATGAAAATTGGAAAAAATCGTATTGCTGTTGTGATAGGGAAAGATGGAGAAATAAAAAGAGACGTTGAAAATAAATTAGGGGTTAGAATTAATTTAGATAGTAAAACAGGGTTTTGTGAAATACTAGCAAATCCAGAAGACCCAAACTATATGCCTTTAAATACTTTCACAGCAGAAAAGATCGTTAACGCTATAAATCGAGGGTTTAATCCAATAAAGGCTATGAAGTTACTAGAGGATGATGTTGACCTCGAGATTTTTAATCTTTTACAAATTGTTGGGAAATCTGATAAAAGAATTAAACGTGTAAAAGGACGAATCATTGGTAGAAATGGAGAGATACGAAAAGCCATTGAAAAATACGCCGAGAGTTTCATCTCTGTCTACGGTAAAACAGTCTCTATTATTGCAGATTATGATAATTTACAAATTGCTAGAAAAGCAGTAAGTATGTTAATAAATGGAATGCCACATCACGTAGTTTTGAAATTTCTCGAAGATAAATACAGCGAAAAGAAAAAAGAACAATTTAAACAAATGTATAAACCTGAATTTTAATAATTAACTTAGAAATGCATTTTTATAAATTTTTGATACTTGGTCCATTAAATCTTTCCCGTATATGATTTCTTTTAATTCTTCCAGCATTGAATTCGTATCTCTTATGTGGTCATTTGAATATAATTCTTTATATTCTTCTTTTTGATAATTTTTAAGATGGACTTCAAAACTTTTTATTGAATACGAATTAGTATCATAAGATTTAAAAATAATTATGTACCGAGGATAAAGATTCGTTTCTCTTAAAGAAATCGCCCAACCATTAAAATATAACTCAATCTTAAATTCGAAGAGATTTTTCCAAATCTGAATTTTTTTTAGTATTTTATTAATCTCTGCTTGAGTATCAGAAGAAAAACTATTTTTCATATAAAATTATATATGCAGAGATATAAAAAGGAGGAGGAAAATTATGTTAATCAAAGGAAATTTCGCCTATATTAAAAATATCATCAGACAACCCAATTTTTGAAGGCTTTTTAGCATTAGTATTATAAAGAGATTTATTGAAGGAATAACCACTTCCAAAGATCTGAGGAGATTTGATTCCAGTTATTAAGAGCATAACTCTTAAAAGTCCATCGAATTCATCTGAGACTCGAGCACCCCAAATTACCATTGAATCATTTACATCCATTTTTTCTGAAATTCTTTTAGCCACTGAATTTGCTTCTGCTAATGTCATGTCGTTTCCTCCACAAATATGAATTAAAGCGCCTTTAGCACCATCAATACTTACATCTAATAAAGGTGTATTAAGCGCATCATTAATAGCATCTTCAACTCTTCCTTCTTTACCACTAGATTCTCCAACTCCAACAATAGCAACCCCTCCAGTGCTCAAAATTGTTCTTACATCTGCGAAATCTAAATTGATTAATGAAGGCAATGAAATCGTTTCTGTAATTCCCTTAACCATAGTAGCTAAAACTTCATCCGCTACGCTGAAAGCTTCAATAATAGGTAAATTTGGGGCGATTTCTAATAATCTATTGTTATCTATTACTACTAAAGTATCCACATAACGTTTCAACAGATTTAATCCCATCTTAGCTTTATCGATACGCCCTATTTCAGTATCAAATGGCAATGTCACAACTCCTACCACGATTGCTCCTTCTAGTTTTGCAATTTCTGCTATAATAGGGGCACTTCCTGTACCTGTTCCCCCTCCTTCTCCGCAAGTTATGAATACTAAATTTGATTCTCTTAGAATTTTAGTCAAATCTTCTCGAGATTCTTCAGCCGCGGCTCTCCCAATTTCTGGATTTCCCCCGGCTCCGAGACCTTTGGTTAAATTTTTTCCAATTAATATTTTAAAGTGAGATTCGACACTATCTAAATGTTGACAATCTGTATTGACTGCAACACATTTTGCTCCTCTAATTCCTATTTTCATCAATCTATTAATAGTATTATTCCCAGCGCCGCCACATCCAATAATCTTAATATTAGCATAACCGAAGCTTTCAATCTGACTGTGTGTTATTTCTCTTTTACGGGCATTTTTTATAAATGATTCCATAATCAACCAAATTTTAATTTAATTTGTACAAAGAATTGAATTGAAAAAATTAGAATTAATGTAATATCGCAATATTATTTATGCAAGGTGGTCATTTTTTTTGGGGACTCAATTTAATGAAAAGTCTCCATCAATATCCGGATTGAAGATTTCCTTTAGACTATTTTTGTTAATCAGAAGTATTTTCGGTAACAAATATGGAAATCTATTTGAAAAAGTTAAACAGTAAGCACCTGTATTAGTAACAAGGACTTTATCACCTTCATGTAAACTTTCAGTGAAAAAATAGTCTTTTGCTAATACATCTTGATCTGTTGGAATTATACCGGCAATAGAAGTTTTGTATTTATGTGGTTTACTTATCTTTGAAGCATTATAAAATCTTAAAGAACACCGTGCAAATTTTGGGCAAATATGATTCCCAATGTTTAAGAAAATCCACCTATCGTCACCTGTTTTTACTATTTTTGAAATTAATATACCGGAATCTCCAACAAAGTATCTTCCGGGTTCAAAATAGATATGTTTATAATTTATGTGTAAAGTATTCAAAGTAGATCTTATTTCATTAGCAATATATTTTAATTGATTTGGTTGCATAATAACTGCTTCTGGAAATCCCCCTCCAAGATTAATATTATCAATAGTAATTCCATAATCTGAGAGATATTTTATATTGTATGCTATTGAAGATATATTTTGTTTAAACTGGTTGATATTATTCATTTGCGTTCCAAAATGAGATAAAATTGTTGTAATATGGATATTTTGATAATTTTTATATGCTTTTTCAAACTCTAATATTTTCTTTTCATCCAATTTAACACCTAATTTACTATCATATTTTTGAGAATTCACTCGAATACAAATATTTTGAACATAATTATGCTTTTGAGCAATTAAATTAACTTTTTGTAAATCTTTTAGGTCATAAATTATTATTTCTTTTATTTTATTTTCGATGCTTAATTCTATTAATTTTTTTGATAAGTATGGACCCCCAACTATTATTTTATTAGAGGGAAAGCCAAGCTTGAGAGCTAACTTTAATTCTGGTAATCCTACAATTTCTGCTCCGATTCCTTCAGAAAGGACAATTTCACAAATTTCAGGAAGAAAATTCGCCTTGAATGAATAATAACATTCAAAATTATCGAATTCTAAATTAAATATTTCATTAAAAGTTCTTATATTACTCCTAATCCTATTTTCCAAGAATATTAGCAGTGGAGTTTTAAATTTCTTAATAATTTCATTTAGAGGGATATCATCAAGATAAATATTATCACCATCTTTGGTTAGATAAGGATTTCCAGATATAACTCTCATATTATTATCAATTATATTTTTTTATTAAATTTTGATATGTGTAATGCGTTTCTTTAGAGATAATATCCCACGTAAATTTTTTGTATACTTTTATTTGTCCAGCAGATCCGTACTTTTTTCTTATGCGTTTATTCTTTAGTAAAAAAATAATTTTTTTAGCAATATCCTGTGGATTATCAAATTCGACTAATAACCCATCAATATTTTCTCTAATTACCTCAGGAGTGGCGCCAATCCTAGCTCCTACAACTGGTATTCCTGCAGACCAAGCTTCCAGAAAGGAAATCCCAAATGCATCACTTCGACTAGGCATAAGATAAATATCTGCTTCTTTAAATGCGCTTATTTTTTTTTTATCAAAATATCCAGTTAGATTATCAGGGGTGAAATTGATGATCCTAGCTTTCTCAAGTTTAGAGACTTTAGACAACTCCTGATTAAAAGCAATTGTTGATGGACCAATAAACACAAAATATACCTTACTGATTTTTTTAAGAATGTTTGGTATTGCTTTTAGAATTGATATCGCCCCCTTTTCATAATTTTTATATCCACAAAATAAAATCAATTTATACTTTTTTTCTTTTTTGTTAAAGAATTTCTGCTTAAAAGAATATCCCTCTGAAGATGCTTTTAGGGGATTTTTAAATTTTGAATAGTCTACTCCCATCGGAATTACTTTAATTTTTTCGGGAGAGATGGCGCATTTTTTAATTAGGTAATTTTTCTCAAGTTGAGTACAAGCAATCAACAGATCAAATTTTTTTAATACATCTATCATTTTAGGGTCAGAATACCGAGGATTGGAAAAATGAAAAAATGGAGTGCATATCACTGGCTTATTAATAAAAGTTCCGATTATTAGACTGATAATACAATTGAAATATGGGAAAAAGGTGGAGTGAATTAAATCATAATTTATATTTGGTTTATTGAGCAAAAATGATAATAAATCACTTAAATAGGGGCCATTTTTTATGAATAATTCAAGAGAAGCATCATTTAAATTTAATTTATTATATGCAGGAATCGTTTTTAAGGTATTTAACATCTCTATTGGAGAAGTTTTATAGTTTACAGGAAATCTTTTAACATTTAGATTATTTACCTGATCAAAATATTTATTATTAGGAGAAAGAATTTTACCGCTCGAGTTTCTTAGCGCTTTAAAATCTATTGCGTTTGATGTGAATATGTCTATCTTATAATTAAATTTTGTGGTTAATATATCTGCCATTCTTTGGAAGTATAGTTCAGCACCTGATATTGCAGGAAAAAATCTAGTTGGAAGATATAAAATATGATTCAAGGAGTTAACGATCCTTTTTATTTATAAATTATAATAATATATTACATTGCAAATGTCAAAAGATTTATTATTTCAAGTTTTTGAAAAAGCTCAGAGAAAACAATTAATTGATGAGGAATTCATCACCTTCTTAGATACTATTTTTCCTGATAAATCTACAAATGTATTAGATGTCTTAAAGAGAGGAGTAATAAGATATACCTATAAACCGTCAAATAGGATTGTTTGGGCCGCTAAAGGAGAAAACCAAGAGCACCTGATATATCCTAGATTATATTGTTCCTGTCAAGATTTTTATAAAAATGTTGTTATTAAGAAAAAACGTCAATTTTGTAAACACATTTTAGCGCAGATAATTAGTGAAGCGTTAAATAAATTTGAACAAATATCATTAGAAGATGATGAATTTAAGAATTTTTTAAGTAATTTAAAACTAAAAGTCTAAAAAATAATTAGAAATTATTAAACAACAATTTCTTCTCTCTCCCATTTTTGTAAATAAGTATTAAATTCATCTAAACTGATTTCACGTGGTATTAATATTTTTTTTGTAGTTTCTAGTTTTCTTATTTTAAGCATTAATTTCTTATTTTTCCGATAAAATCTTTCCGCTTTAGGATACTCTTCTTTAAATATATCTTTCAATTTTGGTAAATCTAGATTTAATAATTCATTATAGTTTTCGATGATAAAATTACAGAGAGGATCAATTGATATCTCAAAATTAAAGGCATCAACGCGTTTGAGTGCTAAAGGATATGCTTGACAAGCTAAAGGTTTAGAATCATGGACAGTACATCCAATTTGTTCACTATAAAAAGGGCATCCTTGATTTATGTTATCTAATCTAATACGATATGTTAAAATCAATATTTTATTATTTTTAATATCTGGAAATACTAAATCTTCAATAATTTTAAATTCAACATTGCGTTCTTTTGCTATTTCTATCAAATTATCTGCTTCATCTGGATAAATTGGAATCCTTTTTATATAATCTCCAGGAATCTCATGGCAACATATACCACATTTTTTGCACTTATATTTTTCCGACATCTTAAGAAGAAATTTAGTTTAACAAGGAAAATAAGATTTATTCATCAATTTAATTTTCCAATAATATGATTATATTAGTTTTACAATAAATCTTGTGTCTACTAGGATAATACATTGTTTTTAAATTGATAAATTCACCCTATTATTAGGGAAAATTTTAAACATACAAGGTTTAATATATGGAAGGAATTAGAATTATAAAACATGTAAATTTGAAGAGAGAAGATTTTATAAGACCAATATGTATTTTAGGAATGCCAGGAATTGCTGATGTTGGTAAATTTGCTTTAGATTCTCTTATCGGTCAACTTAATGCACAAAATTTGGTAGATATTATTTTTGATGATTATCCTGCAGGAGCTATTGTAGATGATAGTTTATTGTCTGCTCCTAAAGCAGAAATATTGTATTGGAAAGACCCAAATGAGTTGAGAGATTTAATATTAATAACTGCTGATGCCCAAAGTCTTACTCCAAAGGGAATATATAAAATATCCAATTTTCTTACTGAACTTATCCATCAATATGGAATAAAATTAATAATTGCCCTAGGAGCATATCCAGTTAGTAGTAGAAATATTGATGCCAAAATACCAAAAATCTATCTCAGTTCAACGAATCAAGAGTTATTAACGCATTATTTGGAAGAAAGTAACTGTCAAAAGATACAAAAAGGAGTGATCATTGGTGCAAATGGTTTGATTCCAACGTTGGCAAAAGCTCGATTTAATATTGATGGACTAGTCTTTTTAGCAGAAACAGATAACATTGCAATGATTAATGAAGATATCACTGATTTAAAAGCTTCAATTACACTCTTAGAAATGCTTAAAAAATCCTTCACCTTACCGATCAAAAAGAAATATACATTGGAAAATATTGAAGATATCACTAAAAATCTTCAAATTAAACGAGATCAACTTGAAAAAGATCTTGATTCTCTACAGATTATTGATACGGAAGATAAACGAAAGTCATTATATATCTAAAGGAATTTAATCTATAATTGTCTCTTCTTAATTGCAAACTCTTTTTTCCTAAAAGAATTAAGCAAAAAGTATTTTAATTATGGTTAATTTAAATTAAATATGAGATATGTGTGTGCTAGGAAGAGTTGTGGGAAGGAAGTCAGTAAAAAAGAACTAAGTGCTCTTCCAGGTATTAAATGTTCTCACTGTGGATTTCGTATTTTATATAAAAAAAGACCAGATGTAATTAAACGAATTAAAGTTCGTTAATTGCTATTTTTTTTTGATAAAAATAGGTTAAAAGTTTACTAATTTTAAAGTAAAAAGAAGAGATTTTTATGAGGTATTAATATCAAATTTTAAATGATTTACCAATTCCTTATATCGATTCCTGATTGTTGCTTCGGTAACACCAGCTGCAATAGAAATTTCTTTTTGAGTACGTCGTTCTCCTTCTTGTATTGCTGCAACGTATAGTGCAGCACCAGCCAACCCTGTTGGTGCTTTTCCCGCAGTTATTCGATATTTTTTAGCAAGTTTTAAAATTGAAGCAGCTCTATTCTGAGTTTTTCCAGATAATTTTAATTCAGCACAAAACCTTGGAATGAAATTTATTGGAGAAGAGACTTTTATATTTAATCTAAGCTCTTTTAGAATTAATCTATAACATCTAGCTACTTTTTTTTTATCAACAGAAGCAAATTCAATGAAATCATCAAGAGTTTTTGGTATAGTATTCAATCTACAAGATAGATAAATTGAGCCGATTAACATCGCTTCAATAGATCTTCCCCTAATTAAATTTTTATTGGCCATTTTTCGATAAATATGGGCAGCAGATTCTTTTAAATCTTTAGATAGATTCAATTGTGAGGAAAATCTATCTAATTCATTCATTGCATACGCTAAATTTCTGTCGATAGATTTATTGGTTCGTGTTCTTACATGCCACTTTCTTAACCGGTACACCTCAGCTTTCATTTTAGGACTAATTGTCTTTCCAAATGCATCTTTATTCTTCCAACCAATCATTGTACTTAGTCCTTTATCATGGAGAGTAAGCGTAGTAGGAGCTCCTACTCTCACTTTTCTATTTGCTTCTTCAGAGGTGAATGCTCGCCACTCAGGTCCGGTATCTATGAGTCTTTGGCTTAACACTAAACCACATATGTTACAAATTATCTCACCACGAGATTCGTCTGATATTACATTTTCATTACCACATTCTGGGCATAAAGTGAAATTTTTTTGAGGGAATGTAAGATCCAATAATGCCAACCCTTTAAAAATTCTCTTCTTTAACTTTCATAATTGAACTTGCACATTTAAATGTTTGCGTTTTGAGGATTTGTCTATTAATAAGAAACTCAGTTTTTGATTTTTGTTTTTCAATATAAATCGTAACATTTTAATAAGTTCTTTCTTTTCTTTAATATAATGCGACATAATTATAAGTCCCATGGAAGACACTGTTATCTTCGTTCTTTTCAATCAAAATGCCCAAAGTGTGACGCTAGTGTATTATATTGGGAATGCACACATGGAAGTAGAGTTTTTTTTGAATATCCCCCCTATGGAAAATTAGTAAGACATATTTGTCGGCACCACCAAAGGTCATTAAATATTAAAAAGTCTTTTCCAGTCATTGTTAAAAAACCGAAAGGACTTGTGGAAAAACAATATCCAAGTTGTCCTATGTGCGGGAGATTATTTAAAAATGCTACTAACTTAAATGATCATTTAGAAAATTTAAAAAAAAATGATATTTATCATAAGTTATTTTTCATGAACAGAATTCCCTTTAAAGATGATTATAAAGAGAATTCGCAAATGGATTTTGACCAAATTAAAACGTATGATACACCAAAATTCGGGAAAATTAATATAAAAAAGCAGAAAAAAATAGAATAAAATTATGTTATCGATAAATTTTTAATAAATTAGTATATAATTATTTTATAACAAAACTTAATGACTATAGATATTATTATATATAAAAATTACAAACAGAAGGAGAAAAAAGATGCCAGTAGACCCTGCCACTGCAGTTTATAATTTAATGCAAGCAGATCCTAACATTATAGCAGCAGCAGTAATTAAAGGGAAAGACATTGTTTATACAACAGATAATTGGGATATTAGTGGAGATGTGGACCGATTAATATCAAGTTGGATTGGTCAAAATGCTCAATTCATAATAGTTTCTGGAGTTAAATATTCGATATTACAAATGGAGACAGAACGTTTAGTTGCCATTTCTTTAAAGGGCGAAGGAAGTATTTGCGCAGCAAAAGATGAAGAACATAAACTTATTTGCTATCTTCAACCAGATGGGGATGCTCGTGGCGCAATAATGGATGTACAAAGAGCTGTAGGAGTTATGAGCACGCAAGGACCATACATGGATAATACTGCTCAATTAGGGCAAAAAGAAGCTCAAATGGGTGGGACTACTTCTACTGGAGTTACTTCTTCAGTTAGTGCTGGACCAAGTATAGATCCACAACTAAAAGGGGAAATACAATCATTTTTAGACTGGATCAAAGATAGTGAAGGTTTAGCAGGTTATATTAATTATTATCTTCAACAAAACAATACTCAGATAATTTCAGAATTATCAAAAATCTATAATGAGCTTAGACAAATTTTTGGTGTATAGCTAATAATTATCATTTCATTATATTCTCTATCAAACTTATTCTATTCTTAATTATATATCTTTTGCTACATATTTATAGACAGAAATGGTAATTCAAAATTAAAAATAAATAAATTTTTTATTAAGTTAGTTAATCATAATAATATAATTCAATTTTACAAAAAATGTGAGATTTTTGGTCAAAAAAGATAAAGTTAGCGAAGCGAAAAAGGGTAAATTAATAAAGAACAAAGATAAAATTACCCTCGAAAAAAGTAAGAAAATAAAAAGTAGAGAAAATTCTGTTAAAAAACAAAAAGAAAAAAATTCAGATTATCTAACAAAAGAGGATCTTAATTTAGATATCCCTGTTGTTCCTGAAGCACCAAAGAAAAAAGAAAAATTAACTTTAGATCCTACAAAAGTATCTAAGGATGTATTAGAGAGAATGAAAAAATTTGAATCCTCTAATATAAAAGTAGTATTAGTAAATTGCGATAGATGCGAAGCAGTTATTCCTGTTCCAGTCCCAAAAAATGCTGTATTGAATTCGGAATTACCTGTTGTCCCAATAAGTTACGTTCATAAAAATCTTAAAAATGAAGATCAACATTGTTTAACTATCCATCTTGATCATGATTTTGATATTCGAAGGCAGAGATTATCTGATGTTGTAATATCCTCTGATTAAAAAAACTCACATGTAAATTTCATAAGAAAATAATAATAAGTAACGCAATTTGGATAAAAAGAATTTCTAAAAGATGAAACTCTTAGCTGAAGATAGTATTAAGATTGACGGAACTACAATCTATTTAAATCTTTTTAAATTACATAAAAGTTTCCTATTATTGATATCTGATCAACCAGAAATGGGAATTGGTAATGTAACTTTATGTAGTCCTTCCGTGATTGAAGGAATAAAATCACCAACAGCATCTTATAGTCTTTTTGGTGTGAATACAAAATTACTAAGTACGATTATAGCGGAAAAAGTAGCAAATATTTTAAAGGCACCGGTACTCTTACTTCTCTTTTTGAAAAACAAAAAGAGTGACGATAATATAATTAAACCATTAGTAACCTTTATTAATAAAATATTAGAAGATACGCTTGAAAAGTTAGAATAATGCAGGGAGTGGGATTCGAACCCACGAAGAGCTATCTCACCGGATATCTCATTATTTATTATGTTAATCAACGGATAAATTAATAAATAGATCTTGAATCCGGTTAATAAGACTTAAATTCCATAAAAGTCCGGCACCGTTGACCAACTTGGTTATCCCTGCTTGAAGATTTATTATAATTTTTATATATTTACTAAATAAAATCCTAATTTTTATTCTTTCAAAGAAACTTTAGAAAAAACTCTAAAATCTAATGGTCTTCTATTATTTTGCATTTTATTTAACCAAATGCTGGGAGTATAAACATCACTAACATCATTACCACTAGCATTACTATTAAGAAAATACATTGTAATCTTCCTTTTCTTTTTTGTTTCCTCTCTGATTGAAAATAATTATCTTTGCATCCCTGACTACAAAATTTTTTATCCGTTGGCATTGCTTTACCACAGATAGGGCAATGACTATGAGGTCCCCATTTTTTTTTAATCTGGTCTTTCCATGAAGATTGAGACATTTTTTTACTCGATATTAAGAGGGTTAATATAGGATAATAAAAATTGGAAGATTAAAATAATTTATCAAAGATCTTCATTGAGTTATAATAGTACAAGTGATATTTTCTTCTCCTTTCCAATATTTTTCAAATTCTTTTAGATCTTTGCCAGACATAACGATAACTTTAATATTGCTTCGTTTTAGTATTTGTAAAGAAACTGCATCGAATATGCGATATTCTCCAGCTGCTGCCTGTTTATCTCCAGATGAATTAATTATTATCTCATATAATTCATCATAGTTCAAACTTTTTAACAGTTTAGCATCCTTAAATTTCTTAGGGTCTTTATCATAAATTCCTTCAACGTCAGTAAGAATCACTAATTCTTGAGCATTTGTGAACTCTGCAACTTCAACTGCTACAGATGTTGTAGATTGCCCCGGTTGTAAACCACCCATAACTACGATCTTCTTAAAGAGTAATGCCATAGAAAGTTCTTCTATTGATTTTGGAACTAATGGATATGCAAAATTTTTAAGAGAAGCAATTAACACTTTTGAATTTATTCGAGATAAATCAATTCCAAATGTATCACATAATGCCTCATTTGCATCAAACGATCTAGCAACATTTATATATTCTCTTGCAATTATCCCACCGCCACATATAATAACGTATATTCCAGAATGTTTATTTTTTTTAAGAATTTGGGAGAACCTATCAATCTTTGCTTTATCAAGCCCTCTATCTTCATTAAATAATAACGAACCTCCAATTTTTATGACGATATTTTTATCCTTCAAAAAAGATCACTTTATTTAGAATGATGTTAAGTATTTTTCCTTTCAAAATATTTTCATTCAATTCATTCTTGTAATATTATATAGTTGATTAGATAAATTAAGTTACATTTAATTTATGTCTAAAAAAATCGAAAAAGTTTTTGTTGAAGTTCCTCACAGAATATCTGGATTTTTTGAGATTGTAGATACAATCAATGGAATTTTAATAGAGGATCCAGAAAAAATAGGTTCGCGTGGTGCAGGATTTTGTGTAAATTCAGTAGGAAAAACAGAAATAGAAATTCAATCTCTTAACACAAAAGATGAAACTAACATAGAAATTTATATTAACGGTGACAGATTAAATCAAAAGGCTGAAACGACTTATTATATATTTGATTATATAAAAAACTATCTCCATAAATCCTGGAAAATAATAATTAATCATTATTTCGATCTACCTGTTGGATGTGGGTACGGAGCTAGTGGTGCTGGAGCGTTAGGAACCATTTTTGGTTTGGACTACTTATTCAATCTAAAATTATCTTTTCAAGAAAAAGGTAAAATAGCACATATTGCAGAAGTTATTAACCGAACAGGTTTAGGAACAGTATGTGGACAATTAGGTGGTGGGATAGGTATTTTAAAAGAACCAGGTTTCCCTTGTGTTTATGAAAGAATTAAAATACCCCATAACTTAAAGATTATATGTGGCTCTTTTGGTATGATTCATACTAAATCAATATTAACCGATCCTGTTTTAAGTTTGAAAATAAAGGAAGCGGGTAAACAAGCGTTAAAAAAGTTAATATTAGAACCGAATATCATAGTATTTGTTAATGAGTCTATTAAATTCGTCAAAAATACAGAAATTGTTGAAATACTCGATTTATTTAAAGTAAAAGAATTAATGGATAATTTAAATAAATTAGATATTATCGGGGCAAGTATGAACCAATTAGGTCGTTCAGTATTTGCGATATGTAAAACAGAGAGCCAACAGAAAGTGTTGGATATTTTCGAATCGTTTAAACCAGATATTAAGATTTTTAATACATCAATACATAAAAATAACTCTATTAATTTGAAGAAAATAATATAGATACTTTACATTTTATATAATTCATTTTTTAATTCTTTAATTAGATAGGATTTGATTGAACCGTTGATTCGATCATATCCTTCACATACAACAGATCTTACTCCGATTATATCAGGTGAAATACTAGTTATTAAAGGAAAATGTTTTTTCCTTAAATTTCCCGCCAATGCTACTTCAAGATTAGAATCTTTGGCCTTATTTTTAAATTCAATTAGTTGTTCTACTGATAAGAAATCAAAAAGACCTAACTGATCTTTAATATAAGTGTCAAGCATGGCAATATCAGCTCCCGATTCTAAGGCAATCGAGGGAATACTCATGAATTCTGGGGAAGAATTCATTCTTATTCGATCAGCATATCCAGCAGCAACTATTTTAATTTTATCATTATAGTCTTTTACTGCCTTCACCACTTTTTTCATTAATTTTATCGCCATTTTTTCATTATTAGGCCCTTTTAAGCCAACTTTTATTATATCTGCACCAGAGACCGCCGCACCTAGAGCCGCTAATGAAGCAGACCCCGGTAAATTCGGGAAGTCTCCTATCGTTGCACTTAAAAGTTGTGAACTATTAACGGGAATTAATTTCTTCATTTCGCTAATAATCCATGGAAAATTTGCTCCTAGTGACCCTTCCTCAGGATTTTTACAATCAATGTATTCTACCTGGTTAGCCACAATTACTCTTGCTTCTTCAATTGATTTAGGACTGATTAAAAGTTTTATTTTATGAGACAAGATGTATCATATATAATGTAAAAATATTAAAAAATTTATTTAGGATTTAAATAAAGAAAATTAATTCATTATGATTGTTTAACGTGTTGAACAGTAAATCAAATGGGAAATGAGAGTATACTAAATGTAACATAATTTTAATTTTATTAAATCGGATCTAAGAATTCCAAAACATTTATTTTTGTATAATTTTATATAAAGATTTAAATTAAATCATTTTTATTAAATATAAAAATATTCACGAGTTTATCATGTCACCAAAAGAAATTACAAAAGTAGATATTACTAATGAAGTATTTAAAGAACCAATAGAAGTTGTTAAGCAATTATCTTCAAATTTAAATTTAAAATATACAAAAGTGATACAGACTTATGTCATGGAAGATCGAAGTTTAGACTTAACATTAGAGGATCAAGGATCCGGTTATTTCAAAGGTAAAGTAGTTTGGATTGGAAATAAGAAGGATGATACAGAGGGATCCATATTCTGCGTTGACACTAAAGATGAATTAAAACAAATTAACCCTAATGCAGAAAATACAGAAAAAGTGACATTAGACATTAAAAAAGGATTAATAAAAATATCTACAGCATCAAAAACTAAATGTTCTGTATGTGGAAAAAATATTGAGATTTTTGATGAGGTTACTGGTTGTCCTATATGTGAAGCAAAGGCTCATAAAGATCATTTAACGGATTGGGTTAGAATGAAACAAACTTGTCCCGTATGCAAAAAATCTTTAAATGTCTCGACTACAGGAGTAATTTTTATGAACTAATCTTTTTAATTTATTTATAAACTTCTTAATTTTTCAACATTTATCGTTCCATCATATAAAGCAGTTGCAATTAAAACGCCAGAGAAGTTATGCTCCCTATAATCTAATACATCATTAAAATCTTTTACACCACCTCCTACAAAAATATCTCCTTCGAAATTGTTTAAAATTTCCAGATAAAGTGAGGGAATTCCTCCAAATTTCTGACCTACTCTAAATAAATCTAAGAGAAGTATTTTTTTTATACCCAGAGATTCGATTTTTTTTATGATGGTTATTGGATTTTGATTCTTTATATCTTTAGCATTTGATAAAATATGTCCATTATACATATCAATACTGACAATAATATTATCCTGGTTTAAAATGTTTAAACTTTGACTAATAATTTTAAGACTTTTGACAGTTTCCAATCCTAGTATTAGACTTTTAATTTTTAAATCCTTAAAAAGTCCTATTTCTTCAAGATCGACTATCCCAGGATCTAAAATTATTTCAATTTTAGAAATATTTAAAATTTCTTTTAGTATGTTGAAATTTGGGGTTTTATTAGTAATCGAATCTAAATCTGCGATATAGAATTCATATAAATTAAAAGTATTTTTAATTGTCCTGATAATTTCGATGGGATTTGGAGATTGAAATAAGTTAAATTTTAAAGGCTTATATTGCGTTCTATCTCCTCTTTTAGCATGTACTGCGGAAGAATTTAAAATATCTATTACGGGGATAATTCTAAATGTTTTCATTTATTCCATTAAAACCAATTCAATAAAAGCTTTAAGAGATTTAAAATACCTTGGCGAATTCTGATATTTATTTTTAATTTGAAAAATTACCTATATTTAATACTCTTTAATTTTAAAAGAATATCTTTTTTTAATTACAATTAAATAATTTTTTTTTTA
>JBHLNS010000089.1:0-6604 GCA_048941285.1 Promethearchaeota archaeon | reverse complement strand
AATTCAGCGATGGTTATTTTGGTTGCTGATGACCCAGAACAGCATTCAAGTGCAGTCGAAATGGATTCCCGATATTATTTAAAGATTTTTAAAATACCTGCATTAGAACCAAGCAATCCTCAGGAATGTTTAGAATTTACAAAAGAAGCTTTTAAATTATCGAGAGAATTAAAACTTCCAGTTATTCTCAGGACTGTAACGATGGTTTCACATGCTAGGAGTAATGTTAATATCGGAGAAATAAAACAATCAGAAATGAAAATTGATTTTGATTTATCTAAGGAGTTAAATGTAGCTTTAAGAATTTATTTTCTAGAGATGAAAAACAATCATATTTATAGTCGAATGAATAAGGCATTAGAATTTTCGGAAAACAGTTCTCTAAATAGAATTGAAAATGAGCATGTTAAAAATGAATATGGTTTGGGAATTATAACGAGTGGTGTATCATATAGCTATGCATATGAAGCTTTAAATTTTTTGGGATTAAAATCACCAATTCTTAAACTAAGTTTCATAAATCCACTTCCAGAAAAGTTAATTGTCAAATTTATTAAACAAGTTGAAGAAATAATCATTGTTGAAGAGAATGATCCGTATCTAGAAACACAAATTCTAGCTATTGCTCAAAAGAATAGCCTTAAAGTGAAAATTCATGGAAAAGATCCTTTTACTTATTCAAAGGAAAAAGGATTATTACCTTTCGTAGGAGAATTAAATCCTACTAAAGTTGCTTTAGCGCTAATGAAGATTATTAATTTAAGATCTAAAATTGATTTAAAACAGATCGATGAGAAAAAATACAACTCAATATCGAGAAAACCAATCATGTGTGCTGGATGTCCCCACAGAACGACTGGATATGCATTACAAAGAGCTGTAAAAAAAATTAAATCACAGACAGGAGAAAAGGTTTACTTTTACCAAGATATAGGGTGTTATACTTTACTTGCGCTACCACCATTTAATTTTGCAAATGTAAAATATTGTATGGGGTCAAGTATAGCTTTGGCTCAAGGAGTTGCTCAAACAAGTAAGAGTCTAAATATTGCAATTATCGGAGATGGAACTTTTTTTCATTCGGGAATTCCTGCACTATTAAATGGAGTTTATAATAAAGCACCAATTTTGGTATTAATATTAGATAATGGATGGATCGGAATGACTGGACAACAACCACATCCAGGGAGTGATACTCGTTATTATAAAGAAGGATCTTATAAGAAGAATATAATTCTAGAAGAGTTATTACAGGGTACTGGAGCTCACATCAACGTTATTAAGCATTATGGAAAAAATGATGAAGAGTATTTTACAAAATTAAAAGAATTGATTTATCAAATAGGTTTAGATATAATAGAAAATAGAAACCTTCATGTAATTCTTATAAAAGATGAATGTATTCAAAAATCTATCAAAAGGCAAGCTATTGAATTTAGGTATGTTAACAGCGAATTATGTAATAATTGTGGTATATGTTATTCTCAATTTTTATGCCCTGCTATTGGTGAAGGGGAAAAATATGCTTTTATTGATTCAAATATTTGTTTAGGGTGTGGCATATGTGAAGATATTTGTCCTAGCAATGCTATTACGAGGGGGGTGCTAAAATGAGCTTAGATCCTTTTACAATAGTTATTAGTGGCTTAGGTGGGCAAGGATTAATTAAATTAGTTGAGATTTTAGGAAGTGCTTTAATGGCCAATGGATATGAAGTAATAACTTCTGAAACTCATGGTCTTAGTCAAAGAGGTGGTAAAGTTACATGTTTCCTTCGTTTTGGAACTATTTTATTTGCCCCCATACCAATGATAGGAACAGCAGATATGTTAATTGCTTTAGAGGAGAGTTCTATTTTAGATATGGTGAAATATGCAAAACCTGATAAAAGTACAAAGATTGTAATATCTTCCTATGAAAAACAGATTCGGGGAATAGAGTATCCATCTCTAAAATATATATTAGATACTATATTCGAAATTTCAGATTATATTTATATTATACCGATGATGGAAATTGCTTTAAAGTATACTCGAAATGTAAAAACTATGAATAGTGTGTTGCTTGGTTACGTCTTAAAGTTTTTACCATTAAAAAAAAAAGATCTTGAACAATCTCTGTCAAATAATTTTTCAGGAAAATCCTTAGAAATGAACATGAAAGCCTTCAATGAAGGATTTAAATTAGATTAAGATTTATTCTTTAATTTTTTAAATTTTTTTGAAGGTTGGTAATCCGTTTATTCAATTTTTTGATTTGAGACTCATTTCCATTAAGATTTGAAGCATCATTGAGAATTTTTAATCCCTGTTGATAATAATTAATAGCTTTGATGTAATCCTTCTTTTTCTCAGCTTTTTCTCCCATTTTTAAAGCATACTCAAGATCTAATTCTTTAATTTTTTTATCAAGCTCCAAAATCATGAATGATATTCTTCCTATTTCTTCTTTGTAATCAAAACCAGATGCTAAATAAAGGGCCAATTCATATTCTTTTTGAGCTTCTTTGTATGCTAATCCCCGTTCAGCAGTTTCAGCCTTACGAATAAAAGAATTTATAGATGCTTCAACCTCATCTTCACTCATATGGCTTGCTCTCTCTTTCAATTCATTTATTGCATCATTATTAGTTATGATTGATGAGATTAATTCATTATTAGCTAATCTTATTGCTCGGGATTCTTGGAAATTGTTAATTGTGTCTTCAGCAATTTCAAGTGTAGTAGGAATAATTATTTTTTTTTCAATAAGTTGATAAACCTCATATAATATCTTATTTGCATCGATATGGACTATTTTGTGAACTTCATCAATTAAATTAATAATAAAGAAGAATGCCTTTGACGCTAACAATTCTTTAGCAAAATCTATAATTGCCTTTTGGATTGGATTTCTTTTAATTAGTTCTAATTCATCTGGTAATAATGTATGGGTTAAGATCATAGGAAATACTAATTTAATATTAAAAGCGTCTATTACAAAATCAATAGTATCTCCAAATTGCATCTTTCCTTTTTTTATATGAGCAGTTATTCGATCCATATATTTATTTTCATAATCACTTAAAAACTCAGTTACAAGTGATTTGAGGCTATCAGATGATTTATGATCCAAAACTAAACAAATTCTAATAAATTCGGCATCTTTGAGTAAGATATTAAATGATTCATACTGGAATTCATAAAATTGTTGATTTGATCCATTAATTTTAGGATTTAAAACATTACTCGATTCTGAAAATGATATATTTGCCTGAATAAATCCAGTAAGTAATTGTGAATTTACTCCTGATCCAGAAATTGGATAATCAACAATAGCTAATCCGGATTCTTTAGCCATTAATAAAATATGTTTAATATTTAAAAGATCTAAAAATTTTTGCCAAGTAAGATCTTGAAACATTTGTATACGTTTTTCCTCTGAATCAATTATCGTGAATTTCAAATTATAATTTAGATTTAAACCAAATTTCTCAAGCTGAGTTTTTACACACTCCTTACAGAAATCTGGATAACGATCACAATTATTTTTATCTTTTCCACAATCAAATCCAATAGGACTAATCTGAAAATATACCATTTAAATCCTACAAACTTATATTCTTATTACTGAAATAAAAGGAAGTTTTTAAAAATATTTCTATTAATTTTATCTTATTTGCGTTCTCGCATACAAATAAAAAATTCAAAATTTTTATAGTTTTAGAACTTTAGAGATTTTGTTCTGTTATAATGAAATATTATATTTTTATAACAAGAAAAGAATCCTAGTAATAAAATTCAGAAAAATATTAGTAAACAAACCCCTCATTAAAGTATATAAATGAATAGATTAGATTTTTAACTTTAATAGATAGAACTAAAATATTGTTTTATTTTATTTAAATTAATTCAAGTAAGTTTACTTCAAGCTATTGTTGAATATATAAAAAAAAAATATTAAAATTAAAAGTTTAAATTTGATATCTTTGATTTATAACCGATTGAAATTGAATATTTGAACGAGGTTGCACTTGGTGACCGCCTCTTTTTGAAACTAAGTAAAAATGAGCAAAATTATTCTCATGAATTAAGGTAATCCCTCGCCATTTATTATCATCTGTATTAAAATCTACTACATGCCCAAGGGCAATTCCTTCTCTAACCGAGAAATTTAATTTCAAATTTTCGAATATTTGTATAATTTCTTCATGATGATCATTTACTTTATTTTCTGGTTTATTTTTGAATCTTAATGCCTCAATAGAAAACGCTTTAAGTATATCTTCACTCATACTAACCCATACTTGGGAATTCGCATAAAACTCAATTCCAATGAATTCTCCGTTAATAAATACTGCAATTCCACATTGGTTTTGTACATTTTTGATGTGTTTTACAAAATCTTCAGTTTGTTTTTCAGATTCTTTTGTCATTTCAAGATAGCTCTGGGTTGGAGCCACAGAAAGAGCATAATTCATCTCAGCCCTATGGGATTGTATCTCATTCCATACACTTCCTTGACCTACAGCAGATATTGCTTCAAAAGCAACATTAGGGTGGAGTCTAGTATTTGAAGTTTTAAATCCACGTCCTCTGTTGTAATGCCATCTTGATTGTTCTACACATTTAGCGGGTATTGTATAATTTTGTCTAATAGTTTTAGGATTTGAACTAACAATGTTACTTTTAGTACCTATAGGTAATAAGATGGGTTCCCAGATTGTTCTATCCTGTTTTCCACCATGAACAGTCATGCCAAATGGAATTAAAATTTGCTTATCACTTTTATTTACAACTTCTAACTGATTTACTGCATCAGTTTCAATGATCTCAACTAATTCTAATTCTTCTGCCTCTTTAATGCTAATGAACTCAATACATTTATCATCCTGTAGAATGATAGGGATAACGGTCATATTTTTATAAGCTTGAGGAGTGTCTAATTTCAAAAAACTTAAAGGATTTTTAAATAACGAATTTACCATTTGCTTATATTGATTTTTCAAACCTAATCATCCTCCTTTTCATTATCTTTATTTTTTTCCTCTTCATAAAGAGGATCTATAAAGTTATTAACAATTTTTTTCCCATTTTTGGTAAGTTCAACACCATAAGAAACTTGGATCTTTCCAGATTCACTCCTTCCATCAAATCTTATCCCTCTTTGGCTTTGTATTCCTGGTTCTTCTATTTCTTCAGTATGCGTCTTGATTAAACCTCCTTTTTTCAATTCATTTAAATGATAATTAAGATTTTGCTTTGAAATAGCAAATTTGTCTGATATTTCTTGTGGTCTTTGGACATTCTGCGAAAGTTCTCTCATAATATCAGCGCGAATAGGGCTTCTAAAAACAAGTCCAACTTTCTCAAAAATCGGTTTCTTTCTTTCCTTTTTTTCTTTTTTCTTTACCAAAATTATCAACCTACTTTATATTAATATCATGAAATTTTCTAAACTCAATTTAAAGTATTCAAATAAATGATAATTGCATATAGGGCATAATTCTTTTTTTTTTCCAGTTTTTGGGTCAAATAATTTAAATGTAAATCCACAAACTGGGCAAGTTATTATTAGAGGAACTCCAATTCTATAATTCATATTTTTTTTGTATTCTTTCAAAGTAACTCTTACCAAAAATATTTTTAAATTTTTTTATAGTAAAGATTATTTTTTACTGTAAAAGTATATAATTACTATCATATATAAATGTTTGCATCTTGAAGAATTAGTCTATTGTCTAAATTTTTTGTAAAAGC
The DNA here is from genome assembly GCA_048941285.1 of Promethearchaeota archaeon. Lineage (GTDB taxonomy): Archaea > Asgardarchaeota > Lokiarchaeia > Sigyniarchaeales > SOKP01 > Loki-b32. The sequence continues at coordinate 866 of JBHLNS010000089.1, read as the reverse complement.
ATTTAAATTATTAGATTAAATTTATAAAAGGTATGAACTACACTATCATAGACTAGAAACCAAAAAAAACAATAAAAAATGAAAGAATCAAATAATATTGGCCACTATGAAATTATTGAATTCCCAAAAGGGAGAATTCCAACCTTAGACTTTCTATCACTAGGATCTGAAAAGCATTATGTTAAAGGATTAATTGAATTCGATGTAACAAATGGAAGATCCAAAATTCAAGAGCATAAAAAGAACACAGGTGAGAAAATATCATTCACAGCGTGGCTTCTTAAATGTATAGGGCAAGCCGCGAGTGAATTTAAAGAAGTTCATTCGATGATGAAGGGGAAAAATAAAATCATTAAATTTGAGGATGTTGATATATCTATAACTGTTGAGAAAGAAGTTGATGGCGAAAAGATTCCAATGCCACTTGTTATTAGAAAAACAAATAAAAAAACTGTTAAGCAGATTAATAATGAAATAAGAGCGGCTCAGTCAGAAAAAGTTAATGAAGCGACTGTTTTAGGTAATAATGAGATAAATCAGAAAATTAAATATTATATTTCTCTTCCTAAATTTATCAGAAGATTCTTAATTCGGAGAAGATTAAAAAATCCAATTAAAGTTAAACAACTTATGGGAACGATTATACTTACTTCTATAGGGATGTTTGGGAATGTCTATGGATGGCCAATTCCTACAACGAATCATCCATTAACATTTGGTATAGGTAGTATAAAAAAAAGACCAGGGATATTTGATAATGAAATAGGAATTCGAAAATATTTAACAGTAACAGTTTTATTCAATCATGATGTTGTGGACGGAGCTCCAGCAACCCGGTTCATATCTCGATTAAATGATTTAATAGA
>JBHLNS010000041.1:0-29064 GCA_048941285.1 Promethearchaeota archaeon | reverse complement strand
TTATTTAAATGTTATGGCAAATCAGAAGAGTCTCATGAGTTAAATGAAAAAAAATTTACGACAAAAAATTTTTGTTACAAAAAAATGGTCATCATCTATGATCATAGTACTGTTGATCAAAGTGAAGATATGAAATGTTTTTGTTATTATCACCATTATACAAATATTAAATTTGATGAATTTGCCTTTTATCTTAGTTTCGCTATGACTTAGTGGCGAATTAATAATTATATAGTTGATAAAAGTGATCCGCAATAAATGTTGATGTCATCATTTAGGTGATCATATAATGGTCAACCATTCGAAAAAGATGAAGTAATTTTCATAGAATGAAAATTATTCTAATATTGAATTTGTATAAACCTTCCATAAGATAGGATTTATTGAGATGTAATGACGAAGTATAAAATTTCTTATTGAAAAAAATAATCCTCATTAGATGACTTAATATTAATTATCTGATCATATCAATTTAGTCATGATCAAATTAAGAAAGAAAATTTAATTACAATCTAGAGAATATTGAAATAATTGAAATATTAAAAAAGAATAAATTTATCCTAGGAATAAACAACATTGATCTTTAGAGTTTAATGGTAAAAGTTTATAATTTAAAACAAAAATTTTAATTAAATCTGATTATTTATAATATCAAAATATAACTTAATAATTCTTTAATGAGATTCTAAGAGGATTAAAATGTCAGAACAGCAGATTATGGTACCCGGCGCTGTTGGTGTAGCAATTAAATGTAAAGATGGTGTAGTACTCGGAAATGACCGTAGGGCGACCTGGGGTTATACAGTTACTAATAAGTCAACCCAGAAAGTCTTTAAGATAACCGATTATATCGGATTAACTTGTTATGGGCTAATTGGGGATTTTCAGATACTAGTTCGGATTCTTCGTGCACAAGCTAACTTGTATGAATTAGATACAGGTGAGAGAATTTCTACGAGAAGTATGGGAAAATTAGTGTCCAACTATTTATATTCGAGGAAAATGGCTCCTTTATATACGAATCTAGTTATAGCGGGAATGGATGAAGATGGACCAAAATTATATACACTTGATGCTCTTGGTTCACTTATGGAAGATGATTATGGAGCTGCCGGAACAGGTATGTTACTTTCGATAGGTATACTAGAAGCTGAGTTTAAAAAAGATATGACTATCGCTGCTGGTGAGAAGTTAGTAGAAAAAGCAATTAGAAATTCAATCAGTCGTGATGCCATGACTGGTAATGGAATTGATATTTTGACAATCACGAAGGATGGATCCAAAGAAAAATATTTAGAGATTAAAGAATTAGGAGAATAATTTCCTATACCCTATATTTATATATTTAAAATATTCTGCTTTTTACCATTAAGAATTTATTTAATGATAATTTACTAATTATTAGATTCTCATGTACTAAGAACGGGTAAAATCAAGTTGAATTTTTCCAATAATTCTTTTAATGATTTAAGAGATATTCATGGATTCACTAAAGATGAGATTCTTGAAATCAAGGAAATGGTTGCAAAACCTAAATCTGGAGACTCTGAGTTTTTTAATATAGAAGATTATTTAAAATCAAAACTTCATCTTGCTACGGGAATTTATGAGAATTATTCGAATTATATAAATTATCTAAAAAATTTTTCTGATAGGTATTTATTGTCTACCAGAAATTCAGATTATTTTTATTTAAAAAGTGAAGTATTAGCAGAATTACAAATTATTTCAAACAATTTACAAAATCTTAGTTCTAATATTAGGAACGTAAAACGGATAACAAAAAAATTATCTCTATTAGACAAATATTTAATGGATATAGAAGAGCTTCTTAAAGAAAGTATTCGTCTAGGCTCTGAAATCCAGCAATCAATTAGAGAGATAAAATCTGTTTTTGAGGATTCAACAACTATTTGGACAGAAATTAATAGAATTAAGAATTTAAATTTTAAACTCAATGAAATACCTCTTTCGATAAAAAATTGGGAAGACATTAAAGAATTAGTCGATTTCATAATAAGTTTAAATGATGTTCTACTGATTAAAAGGAAAAAAGATAAAAAAGAGAGAATTTTAACCTTTCATTTTGAAGAAATTTTTCAATTCTTCTCCTTGAGAGATGAAAATAAGATCAAGTTTTATTCTGATTTAATATATCTGTTATATTCAAATAACGTATTTGAGATATTTCAAGGAGAAGAATTTATTAATATCCTTGAAAGGAAGGAAGCTGTTAAAAATCTTAAACAGTATATCAGTCCATTGCTTAGAGAATTAATTGGAGAAAAACTACATGATATAATTGTTGAAATCGAAGATTTTGATTTAAAGGAAAAGGATGAAAGTGTTAATTTAGGAGCTTTTAAAGAACAAAAAATTAGTGTCTTTTTACCAAAAATAGTTGACAACTACATTATGGGTTTGGAAAAAAGTTTCCAAGAAAAAATCCATGATGTAATTGAAGCGGAAAAATTTGAAGAAATTGCTCAATTTTATTATAATAAAATTGAAGATTTTTCTGCAAAGATCAATGAGATTGAAGATTGGATACTAAATATAGAAAATTTCTTAAATCCGTATGAAAATATTACAATTTCGTTAAGAAAAATATTTTCGAATGTTTCTTCTGAAATTTTTCGTAGGAAAAATGAATATTTGAGTTTTATTAAGACCGTTGAGGATGAAGAACTAAGAGTCGAAATAAGAAAGTTTATTTCAGATAAAATCTCCGAAGTGAATGATTTAATTAGGGTTTATGAGGATGAGGCATCGATCATATTAAAAGAAGAATTTCCTCAATTAAAAAGGATTAGAGAAATATTAAATGATTATAGTCATAAAATCCAAAAAATTAAAGATTCGGTTTATAAGAAATTGGAATCTGTTAAGACAAATGATGTAGATATTTATCAAGTAATAAAATATTGGGAAGATGGCCTAAATAGAAAAAGACAGCAATTAACTTTTCTCATGTCGTTGCTTCTCAATAAGATATTTAAAAATTTTAAAGATCTAATTGAAAAAGAAGGAATTCTATTTGCTACCATTACTGAAATCACTGAACAAACAGAAAATTTTGAAGGTTTACCTTTAAATTTTGCACTATCATCATTCTTAGCAGAAAAATTATCAGAAGAGGAGTTAAAGGAAAGAATTTCTGAGATAAAGTCGAAAGTAAATCAATTGAATAATTCCTTGGGACTATATCAAGTAGAATTAGCAAAATTGGAGACAATCTTATCTAATAGAGTTAAAGTAAGAAAAGGAATTTCTGCTTCAGAAGTTCAATGCACTGTCTGTCATAAATTCATTAATTTTGCCAAAGATAAAGTAATAACATGCCCTTTCTGTGGGAGCACATATCATTATTTATGCGTTGCTTTTTGGCTTTCAAAATATAATTCTTGTCCCATGTGTCAAAATCATTTTCTTGAGCCTCATTCAGGATTATTTGAAAGTGAAGAAGATCAAGGATTAGAAAGATATTAGAGAAATTTTATATATCTATTAAGTAATAATGAGTCTAGCCATACTTATTTACAAAATACCTTGAGTTAGAAAGAGATTAATTCGTAGTAAACTTACATTAAAATCTTCTCTAAAATGCTACTTTTAGTTAGGAATTCCCATTTATCTGAGTATTAAATCATACCCCTGGAGGAATAATGAATACTTTAAGAATTAAATAAATACCGTAGACTATCATAAAACCTCCACAGACAATTAAAACATACTTATAAATCCTTTTATTCATAGATTTTCCTCCATAATAAACAAAAAGAGAAATTGGTACATACCAAACAAAATCTCCTAATTCATGCCCTATAAAGAACAATAATAGCCCTATTGGGTTTTGAAATGATACATTTAAATTAACCATAAGAGTCATTCCAAAAAAAGACCACCAAAAAGTCCAATAAGGATTAGTAATTGAGTAAAAAATCCCTCCCAGAAAACTATTCCCCTTAAATGCTTTCATATCTTCTTGCTCTATATTAAATTTTATTTCATATCGATTCTTGTATACTTCTCGTATTGGAAGAAACCCAAAAATTATTAAACAGATCCCTCCAATTAATCCAATTATCGTTAGAAATATAAGATTTTGGAAAAGAAAGGAAACTCCTAATAACAATAATACTATTAAAGAAAATTCTAAAAGAGCGTGGCCCAAAACAATAAAAAATCCTGTGAATGGGTTTTTACTCTTGAATGATTTATAAATTGTAAATGTCAATACCGGCCCAGGAGCTAAAGCACCAGTAAGAGCAAACATAAAGGATATAATAAAGATTTCAATCATTTAAATACCTATCAACCGAATTACAACAACTAGAATTACAATTATAGGAATTATCAACAATAATAGCCATAGATATGCTCGAAAAAATCCCTTCCTAAATACTTTTAGCCCATCTTCCCATTTTTCTTGTGTCTTTTCTTGCCAATTTTTAATATCTTGACTAATCTTTGTCTTATGAGCATCCCACTGTTCCTTCGTCTCTAGCCTTCGTTGCTCCATTTCTTCAGTCCACTTTTGAACCTTTGTATCCCAATCTTGCTTAACACCATTAAAGAATTTATTGACTTTTTCAGTATTTGCCTCCCATAATTCTGCATTTTTCTTTGTTTGTTCTTCTAAAGAATTTTTAAATTTTTCAAAACCATCTTTCATACCATCCATGAAGTTTTGCCAACCTTTTTGAAAGGGCTTTTCAGATACCTTTTCTTTTTCAGAAGGTTCTAAATTATTTTTATTATTCATAATTTTGTGTTAATTAATTTTAATATTTAAATTCAGCAAATAAATTTCAATTACTTTCTAAAATTATTTATTCCTAGATAAGACTTTTTATAATTTTTAAAAATAGATGTATTTATTATGAACTTTAGCATTATACAAAAAACACCATTATACAATGCCTTTTCAGACATTGGAAAAAGAATTTTCCTTCCAGATGGGATTTTTTATTGGGCTAAAAGAGCTAAAGAAGAAGCAGAACTGATAGGCACACTAGGAGCGGCTTATGGATTTGAAAAAGATTTTATTGAAGGAGGAAAAAATGATTGGTTACCTTGTTATTTAAAAGAGATCAAAGAGTATTCAAATCTTAGTGTTAAAGAAATCGTTCCTTATACCTCTATTGGGGGCTTGTTGGATACAAGGGAATTTTGGAAGAAATGGATTATACAAAAGGCGTTATATGGAAATAACGAAGATCTCTTACATTCCCGGTTAAATAAATATATAACGACTCCAGTAATTACAGGAGGAGTGACTAATGGGATTTTTCAAGCTTGTGCCCTTTTTCTTAAGCCCAGTGATACAATTATCTTGCCAAACAAAAGATGGGGAAATTATGATAATATTGTTACCAAATTCATTGGGGCGAAATGTAAATCATTTGAATTTTTTAAAAACAATGCAATAAATATAGACGCTCTAAGGACAGCAATTAGGGAAGTTGCAAAGTTACAGGATAAAATAGTGATATTGTTAAATTTTCCTAATAATCCAACGGGATATGTCCCTACATTAGAAGAAAGTTCTTCACTTGTTGAGATGCTAAAAGAAAGCCAATTAAATTATAGGAAACCTATAATAATATTAGTGGATGATGCGTATGAGCCATATGTGTTTAAGGATAATGTGTTAAATAGGTCAATATTCTATGATCTTCACCAGTTGGAAGAAAATATCATTCCCATTAAACTAGACGGAATTACTAAGGAACTTCTAATTTATGGAGGCCGGATTGGTTTTATCACTATAGGGTTAAAACCAAACTGGGTAGAAAACGATGAAGAATTACAAATGTTAAAGGATGAAATACATAATAAATTAGAAGGTTTTATTCGCGCAACTATATCAAATTGTAATAGTTTCTACCAAGTACTTGTTTATAAATTATTCCAAGACAAGGGAATGGAGCAAATCATGAAATCAAGAAAAGAAGTGCACAATTTGCTCAAAGAAAGATATAATTGTATTAATTCCGAGCTGAAAAAACTAAATAATCCAAATATATCAGTTGATCCTAATTCAGGTGGATTTTTTGTTTTTTTAAATTTAAATCCTGATAAAATTAAAGCAAAAGAGTTCGCAGATCACTTATTAAAATATTATAAAGTAGGTATAATCCCCATTGAGAGATTGGACGAAAATGTAAATGGAATTCGAATTGCATATTCTTCTGTAGATCAAAGTAGGATCCCAGAATTGATTAAAAGAATTAATTTAGCTTTAAATGACTTTTATTAGGTTTATTTGACGCTTTCTAAAAAAAAATAATATAATAATAATATCTTTATTTTTATCAAAATTTTTATAAACTTATTTTTATAATGTTATTAAAAAAATAATTTAATGTAACTAAAAAAGTGAAAATTAAACATGAAACTTTTTATTATTGAACAAGGTAATTTAAAAGAAGTCAATAAACCAATCTTCTCCAGCGGGGATGTTTACCTTTTAGACGATGAAAAGACTATTTATGTCTGGATAGGTAATAAGTGTTCAGTAGATGAAAAGACTGCAGGTGCAGCTCAAGCAAGAACGCTTGACCAACAACGTGGTGGTGCTGCTAAAATTATTACGGTAGATCAGGGCCAAGAATCAAAAGAATTTATGAAAACGATTAGTATAATGGGAGCAATGAAAATTGTTGAAAAAAATATTGCTAAAACACTGCTTAAAGATGTAACAACAGGTGATTGGGCGGGATTTACAGAATGGAAAAACGTCCTTTATAGAGTCTCGTCGGAAGAATTCGAAGATATTAATGCGATGAAAATGATTCAAGTACCGTACAAACAGGAATCATTAGAATCCGAAGATTGTTATGTTGCTGATTTAGGTAACAAAGTCTATATTTGGCAAGGAAATGCTTGTACTGTGACTGAACGTGTAAAAGCTGGTCAGTGGGCACGCGCAATAGATGCTGATAGAGCTGGTTTGCAAAAAGAATTTATCTTTGAAGAAGGGGATGATGCAGAATTTAAGGCAGCGTTAGAAAGAGGAGTAGATTATAAAGAATCTGATGCGGTGCAATTAAAAGCAGAATCAGTATTAGAAGGAGAAGATGAAGATGATAGAATTGCAGGAGCCATTAAACCAGAATTTAAATCAGAAGTTAGAGACGTTTCTCCAGAACAAATACAAGCAGAGATTTCTGAGGTGAAGGCTTCCGGGGCTGCACCAGGAATACCTGGTAGAACAGATACTTCTATTAGAACTGTTGAGAAAATGGATGGAACAAGAAGGAGTTGCCCAGAATGCAGAACCGATGACCCTCACATGATTCATGAGAGCGTTGATAAATCTAATATTATTCTTGATTATCCAAGAGTATATGGAAAAAAGTATAAATGCGGCCAATGTGGAGTTGAGTGGCGCGAAAAATAAGGTTTTAAATATTTTATTTTTTCTCTTTTTTTAATGGTTTTAATGGTAAACAATGTAAACTAATTTTTAATTAAGATTTTTGTAGTTCTCTTCGCATTAGTTTAATTTTCTTCTTTAATTCAACTATTTCATCATTTTTTTCTTGGATTTCTGATTCTAATTTTACTTTATCATCTTTAATTTGCTGGAGATCATTCAAAAGGTTATCCTCTTTTTGTATAGTATCACCGGTCGTACTTTGTAATTCCTTTAACTGTTCCCTCAATCCTTTTACCTCATGTGATTTGTCGTCAAGCATACTTCTCATATTTGCTAACTCTAATTCAAATTTACCAGTTAAATTTCCTGCTTTTTTATGAGCTTCTTCTAGCTTTTCTTCATAACGCTCAACCAATTCTAGATTTGTCATGTTTTTTTGCTTCAATTCTTCAATTTCAACAACTAAAGTCTTATTTCGTTCTACTTTTTTTTCAAGATCTTTTTTTACTAAATTGAACGTTTCTAGTTGTTGTTGAAGATCATGGATTTTTTGATTAGATGTGTTCAATTCATTTTCCAGAGTAAAAATAGATTTCTCTTTTTCAGTGATTATCTCATCTTTTTTTTCTAAAAGAACTTCAAGTTTATCAAATTTAGATTTTTGAATTGAATCATTTTCAAGGTATTCTAATTGTTCTTTTAATTCTTTTATAAGAGTTTCTTTATCGTCTAATTTTTTTTGTAAATCTTGATTTTTAGCTTGTTCTGATTGAAAGTGTTCAATTTGGGTATTTAATTCTTTAATTTTTTCATCTTGTTCAGTAATAGTTGTATTAGATTTTGATGATTGTTCCTCGAGAGTATAAGTTAAATTTTCAATTACATCATTTTTGCTTTCAATTGTTTCATATAATTTTTGAACAGCTTGACTCTGAGTTGCATTGTCTTCTGCTTTTTGAGATAATTCTTGAGCTGCTTGTTCTAAATTTTGTATTTTTTCATCTTTATCAGTAATTTCCCTTATTAATCTTTTATTTTCTTCCATAAAGAAATGAAGTTGCTCTCTGAGATTATCTTCACTTTCAAAAGGTTTTTCTTCTTCTTCCTCTTCTTCTACCCAACCGAGCTGACCTAAGGCCTCTACAATAGATTTATCGTTATTTCCCTCACGATCTTCCTCAGCCATATATTTAAAATCACCTAGTGACTTATTAAATTTTTTTATTATTCTAATTTTTCTTCTCTAATATTAAATACATATCTTTTATCCAAGAAAAATTTTGTGAGATATCCTATCGAAAGTGCGATTATAAAGCTTATTTCTAGTGGTGAATTAAGAAAGTTGGATAGTAAAAATTGAATTCCAATATTTTCAATTGTAGTTAATATAGCAAAACCAAGATATTTAGTGAATTCTATTGAGGTTTGTTTTGATCCAGTACCAGTTCTTTTAAAAACAATGTATTTGTCTATGAAGAATTTAATAATGTATGTAATTCCAACTGCTACAATAGATCCAATCAGTTCTGGCATATCAATTGTTTCCGTTGAACAATAAAATACATAAAAAAATTCAATAGACCCAAAATTACTGCAAATAAATGGTGCAACTACTAACTCATTAAACTTTTGAATTAAATAATTGAGTCCAATCATAGCTGCTGCAAATATAAAGTAGAGAGTCATTTGTCTTTTAATATCGTTATTTTCAACCATAATCTACCACATGTTATTTATTATTTAATTTTTCTCCACAATGATAACAATATACTGCTAGGGATTCTGTTATTTCTCCACCACATCTCTGGCAATATCTTATTTCCAAGTTTTTAGAGACTGTCTGGGATGAAGGTTGAGTTGATTTCTCTTCATAATATGTTCTATTTCTTTTAAATGAGCTAAAAGAGAAGGGTAAGAAGCAGATAATGTGAATAAAGAAAAATGAATTGAGTATCAAAGATAAAACTAAAAAAAGTATAAATAAAGCGATAAAAATTATGTTTAATACAAGGTTTCGCTTCATTGTATTTTTTAACTTATAAGAAATTAAAAAGTTAATTATATTAGTTCCCTATTCTTCAATGCGATCTTTCCATGAATCCTTTCTAGGAATATCCGTTATATTTGAAGCCGCATATGAAGAGAGTCCTGTTTGTTGTTGAGGGGATACTAACCCCATGATTTCTTTCAACGAACTTTGCGTCTTTCCACCCATTCCCGTAAGTCTTTTGATTCCCCAAATAAATAAAGAAAAGTATAGTGAAAAGATTAAGTAAATAGCAACCCATCCACTACCAAAAATTAGAATGGGAAATGGTAGCAAACCACTTTCATAATCAGCATAAATAAGGCCTAAAACCATAAAAATCCCGATAAAAATAATACATCTCAAACATAACGGAATCATCTGTTTTCTCATCATTATCTTCATAAATTGGGTGGATTCCCGCTGAATTTGTGCTAATTGTTGATAATCCCCAATAAATTGCGCATTTTTCATCCGTTCTCGGAGATTTAGAGCCTTTTTTCTCATATCTTGTATTACTTCTTTTGATAATCCCAAAAAACGATTAAGAATCATTCCTAGGGCAATCATTCCTAAAGTAATGAATACGATTTGAATAATAACTATTACTTCTGACATTATTTTATCACTATATTAGGAAAACAATATTTCAAATTAAATTTTTTGAATTATTATTTTTCTTAAATAAATCATTGAAAAAATTTGATATTGAATAATTAATTCTATTATCTTAGCTTACCTTCCAAAAATCCTTTAATAAATTTAGAATAAACTGTTTTCCAACGAGTTGGGATCGAGGATACAATTGCACATCCCAAACGACAATTATTACAGAATTCATAATTATCATGTGTCTTCATTATTTTTTTTACTTTAGATGAGTTATAAATGCTGGATATTGGATATTTTAACGAATTATAACTAACAATTGGATGAATCTTACAAGGATAATGAATATATCCATCGTGACTAACAAATAAATATGCTTCAGCAACATGACAACGTAAAATTTTTTGATGATAATTAGGGTATCCACCAAAACCACCATTCTCTACAACCTCAACACTTATTAGATCAGTTAAAATATTGTGATATTTTTTTCTTAATGAGCGAATTAATTTAGCCCATGCAGATACCTCTGGAATCATTTCGTTAATATCATTGATTTGGTATGTTTGGTTTGTAAAATCTCTTATTATATCTTCACAGGGATATAATTCAATTGAACATCCTAAACGCTCAGTTAATTGACAAATATCATCTAGAAGATGGATATTATCTTTCATAACCACTGTGCTGATAATAGGCTTAATATCATTTTTCTTAGCTAATTTTATAGATTCGATTACCCTATCAAACGCTTTTATGCCTCGCATCTTATTATGTAATTCCGCAGTAGGATAATCTAATGAGAGTAAAATATAATCTAAACCTTCTATTTTATGTTCTTTAAATAATTTAGGCAATAAGTACCCATTAGTGGCGATGCCATTCATAAAATCATGGATTACCCCTGTGTAATAAATCAATTCTGGTAAATCTTTTCGTAGTGTAGGTTCACCACCCGTAAAAGAAAGAGAGAGAATACCTAATTCAGCTATTTGATCAATTAAAAGTTTTATTTGCTCAGTGCTCATATCCTCGCCCAGAATAGATTCAGGTAAAGAATGAATGGAACAAAATGGACATTTTCCATTGCAACGTAGAGTTAATTCTATTTGTGCAGAATAAGGAATTTTTCTATTAAGGAAATTATTCAATATAAAGCTTTTAATGTATTGAATCCATTTATTAACTCTCATTTGAGGAATTTAATTCAGCACCGCACGTTCCTAATTGCGTTTCTAATTAAGAATTTTAAGTAAATAGAAATTAAAAATCTAACTTAAAGGTTTAATAATGGGCTTTTTTATAAAAATTACTTGCGCTATTATTGAAAGAATAAAAAAAAATAAGGATAAAAATGCGGTATCTATTACCAAACCTAAAATTCAAAAAAATTAACATTTAAAAGATAAATAGTGATTTAATATTCATACCCGCAATTCTTGCATATATATTTCTTGGCATAAATCTTCACGCCGCCCATTTGGTGTAAAACTTGGTTTTTATCCTCGTGGGTGGCAAAAGCAGTACTTCCACATTCTGGACATATCCTTCTCCCGTCTAAAACTGGCTTTTCTTCTAATCGTGCTTCTTCCTCTTGCCTATCGACTACAGCTGAAGGTTTAACTGTTGTGGCAGTGGGAGTAGAAATTGTTGATGCCATTGGAGCTGAACTTACAGATTTGGGCTCAGCTTTCAATACTTTATCTAATTTAGTATTAATTTCTTCGAGTAATTTCAAAACTTTTTCTTCGAATTCTGACATAAATAGTCTCCTCTGAATAATTTTAAAAATATTGTATTTAAAAATCTAATCTAAGTTAGATTTTATATATTTTAGTAAAATGCAAAATCTGGAAAAATACATCTAGATGATTGTGTTTATAAAACTTTATTAAAAAGAGAAATTAAGAAGTTTAAAAGAAAATATAAATTTTCATCCTTCAATTAAATCCCTGCTTGCAATAATATTGATATTGAGCCCAAGAATATCTTTTATAAGAATATCCCCCATTTTTATAGGAGCTTTAATTTTTACTTTCGCAATTTCTTGAAGTGTTTCTTCCAATCTATCTTTTGGAAGCGGCAATTCTGATCTCACAGGTACTAAAGGTAAAAATCCGTTTTCCACTTGCATGGTGGTGGTAAGAATTCTTTTCGGAGAAACGAATTCTTCTCTTGCATATTCTTCCCCTCTCTTACAAGAATGTCCTTCTATTATTAATTCTCCGTTCACATTTTCAACATGAACTAAACATCCAGTAGGGCAAATAATGCATCTTATGTCTTTAGATCCGTCAGGTAAATTTACTTCATTAGTTTTTGTTGACAATTCTAATCACCTTTTTATTGATCAATCCTCCTCAATTAAAACCTCGGGTCTAGGAATCACTTCAATTTCCAGGGCTTCACATTCAGGATCTAATTGTTCTTCACTTAGATTTAATTTTATTTCAATCATTTCACTAGGGATAACATATAGTCTTTTTCTTTTATAAATAATCTTATTTTTTTCATCTTTAATTTGAATTAAAAGTCGTCTATCAGGTCGTTTAACTCTAAATGTAAAAATAACATCTTTTGATAAATCAGCTCGATTAATCAGATCTGGTTTTATATAATTGATGTTTTCACCAGGTTTACAGACAATTTGGTCTCTTTTTTCAATTTTTTTGCCATATCTTTCTTTAATGAATTGAATGGCACTTAATCCTGCCCGCTTTCCCTCCGCTGAAACTAGATCAACTAAATCGTGGACCTGTAAAACATTACCGCATGCAAATATACCATTAATTGTGGTTTCTAAATTATTATCAACCACAGGACCGCCCATATGGGAGATTTCTGCTCCTGCTTCTCTAGTTAACTCATTTTCAGGAATTAAACCAACTGATAACAAAAGTGTGTCACATTCAATAAATTTGTCTGAGCCAATAACTCTATCAAAATTACGGTCTACTTTCGAAATTGTAACACCTTGAATTCTATCTTTTCCATGGATTTTTGTTACAGTATAACTAGTGATTAAAGGAATTCCATAATCTTCTAAACACTGGACTTCATTTCTTAATAAACCACTTACGTAAGGTTGAATTTCCACCACAGCTTTCACTTGACACCCCTCCCAAGTTAATCTTCGCGCCATAATCATACCAATATCACCACTACCTAATATGACAAATGTCCTTCCTGGTAAATAACCCTCCATGTTTACAAACCTTTGGGCTTGCCCTGCAGTATATATTCCTGCAGGTCTAAACCCAGGAATGTTAATTGCACCCCTAGTTCTTTCTCGGCACCCCATCGCTAGGATAATTGCTTTAGCCTTTATTTCAATTAATCCCTCTTTGTTATTCACTGCATAAATAGTTTTATCAGGAGTAAGTTCGATTACCATTGTATCTAACTTATAAGGGATATTTAGTTCTTTCACTTGATTAATAAACCGTTGAACATATTCAGGTCCCGTTAATTCCTCTTTAAACTCATGTAATCCAAATCCATTATGTATACATTGAAGAGTGATTCCACCTAATTCACGATCCCTTTCTAATATTAAAACATTTAATTCAGCTTTTTTAACAACTATCGCAGCAGCTAACCCTGCAGATCCCCCACCGATAACAGCAACATCAACTTGGTATCTCTTCATTCACTAACGCCTCCATTTTTACCTTTTAAGAAAAAATCTTTAGTTTTTCCTATTAAAATATTCGTATCTTCTCCTTTCTTAGTAATTTCCTTATAATCTTTATTTAATTCTCTTGATAAGATTTCTATCACCCGAGGTCTGCAGAATCCGCCTTGGCATCTACCCATACCAGGTCTGCATCTAAATTTTACACCATCTATTGTGTTAGCTCCTACTGGAGCATGGATAGCATCAATTATTTCTTTTTCTGGAATGGTTTCACAACGACATATGATTCTACCCCAACTAGGGTCTTCCTTAATCTTTTTGTCAAGTTCTTTTTTGCTAAAATCCTTAAATCTTTCGGGTTTAGGTCGTAAAGGATTATAATCTTCCTTTTCTTTTAATTCAACACCTAATAGTTCAAGAAATTCAATTACTTTTTCCGCTATGGCAAATGTCGCTGTCAAACCAGGTGATAAGATACCAGCAACATTGATAAATCCATAAACGTCAGTGTTATCAATAATAAAGTCATAAGAATCTGGAACTGCTCTTAATCCAGCAAAATTTCTAATTGAACTTCTAACGGGGAGATTTGGAACTAATTTCATTCCACCTTCTAAAATTTCTTTTAATCCGGCAGTTGTAGTTGAAATATCCTCAAAATCAGTTAAGTTTTGAGCATTGGGTCCAACAAAAGTATTCCCATGTAATGTTGGACAAACCAATATTCCTTTTGATACTTTTGTTGCCATAGGAAATAATATTTTGTTTAATTGAAGAGCATTACGATCAAAAAGAATATATTCTCCTTTTCTTGGCATTATATTAAAATAATCTAAACCTAGCATATTCGAAATTTTTCCAGCATACAATCCAGCAGCATTGATTACATTCCGTCCCTGAAATTCACCCTTATATGTTCTAACTGTGAAAATATAATCTTGATGCTTAATTTTAACACACTCATGATTTCTGAAAAATTTTACACCATTCATTACCGCATTCTCAGCTAATGCGAAAGTTAATTCATATGGGCTAGCAAGTCCAGCTGTTGGAGCATGCAACACTCCAACGACATCATCAGTTAAATTTGGTTCCATTTGCATAATTTCCTTTTTATCTAATATGACTTGCAACCCGGGAATACCATCTTCAATTCCTCTTTTTCTTTCTTCTTCTAGCTGTTTAATCTGATTATCCTCTAAGGCAACTACAAAGGAACCAATTCGTTTGAAAGGGAAATTTAATTCCGTTGCTGCTTGAGTGTATAATTTGTTTCCTTTAATGCATAAATATCGCTTAATATATTCCCTAGAAGAAGCATAACCTGCGTGTATCACACCTGAATTAGCTTTGGTGGTTCCAGCAGCAATTTCTGCTTCCTTTTCTAATAAACATACTTTGAGATCATATTTTGAAAGAGTACGAGCGATGCAACAACCAGTAACACCGCCTCCAATAATAATAACATCATAAATCACGTGACAACAGACCTTTAAAATAATTTTTTTGTGATAATATTAAAAACAGATATTAAAATCTAATTATAAAAAACATAAATACCTTTTAAATTTGTTAAAGAAAAATTAGTTGGATATAATATTGTTTCTCTAAAAAATAGCAGCTAAAAGAAACCAGACAAGGTTAAAAACAATCGCTAATATTATTAAAATTTTTGTTACTGGATTGAATAAGGTATTTTTTAGCGCTTTTGCAGTTTTTAATTGTAATTCGCTTTCGACTAAATTCTCGATTGAGTTATTAGGAGAAGTTGTCCTTTTCATATGAATTGACCCCAAAAATTTGGGAGCTGATAAACTTTTAATAATATTATCTAAATAATTTGAATATAATTGTTTTTTCTTATTAAAAGATGGAAGTTCTCTAAAATCTACTTCATCTGCAGATTCTTTATTATCAGTTAATTTCATTTTTATTATTCCAAGTAATTATTGTTTTTCATTAAAAGAAAATCATATCGGTCTTAAATTTTTTTCTATTATAGAAAAAAAATCATATGATTTCAAATCACATATTAAGGTTTTCAACTTTTTAATCAATTTCTTCTAACGAATCTGTTATATGGTTCTTAAATTCGCTAAAGACACGTATATTGGAGCTAAAATTATTTAAGATATTTTCCGGATATACTTCAAAAAATTTCTGAGATATTTTTTTCAGTTCATTCAAAACCTTTTTAGTCTTGATATCGTTAGGTGAGCTTGCAACAAAAAGGAAATTATTATTCTTTACTATTGTAAATCGAATACTACTTAATTCAAAATTTGAAATTCCTCCTTCTGTAAGACTTTCTGCATATGTATTTAATGCAATCATTAATCCTCCAAAAACTTGTGGTCCCATTTTTGGATCAATCACTCGACTAAATAATGTCAGTCCACTTTCAGTTAATATCCATAAATCTCTTATAATTTTTGCCAAATAATTCACGACAATTAAATTAAATGTTTTTAATTGCAAAATACAAGTTTATTCTTATTAAAATTTTGAATCACAAAATTTTTATTTATTTTAGTAAGAATAAAATATATCTTTAGTCCTTAACCAAATTATAATTAAGCTTCGATATAAAAGTAGTGAATATGGAACCTTTTTATAATAAAATTTCTGATCATTTATTAAAAAAATTCCAGGAAATTGTAGGAGAGGGGTTTTTTTTTGATGAATATGAGATCAGATTCACATATGCATTTGGGGGGAGTATTTTCAATAAGGACTGGGTTCCAGATTTAATATTAATACCGCAAAATACAAAACAGATTTCTGAAATTCTAAAAGTAGCAAATGAAAACAGAATTCCAATAACACCTCGAGGAAGTGGTACAAGTTTATCATCTGGCTCACTAAGTCCGTATGGGGGAATTATTTTAGATTTAAGCCAAATGAATGAGATTGCAAATATAGACATCGAAAATAATTTAGTCGAAGTTGAACCAGGAGTTATTTGTGATGATTTAAATGAGATTTTAAAACCATTTGGATATTTTTTTCCTCCAGATCCTGGTTCAAGTTCTGTTGCGACTATAGGAGGAATGGTCGCCAGTAATGCAGGCGGTATTCAAGCATTCAAATATGGTGTTACTAAAAATTATGTCTTATATTTGGAAGTTGTATTATCAAATGGAAAAATTTTGAATTTAGGCTCAAAAGTTTTAAAGTCTGTATCTTCTTATAATATTAAAGACCTAATTATTGGTTCTGAAGGAACATTAGGCATTGTTACAAAGATAGGATTAAAAATTCGTCCGTTACCAAAAGCGAGAAAACTAGGGCTGTTTATTTTTGAGAATGTTGACAATTTGAAAGAAGCTGTTTTAGAGATAAGAAGAAGAGGTATTGTCCCCAATTTATTAGAATTTATGGATAAGGTTATTTTAGAAGCTGTTACTGATTTTTTGGGCGGAGAATTCTATGATTTTCCAAGCGGATATGTTTTATTAGCTGAAGTTGATGGAAGCTCCCTTATTGAGGTAGATGAATCATTTTCTGATATGTTTGATATTATTATCCAAAAAAATCCAATCTATCAAAAAATTGCAAATACCGAAGAAGAAAGAGAGAGGTTAATTTTAGCAAGAAAAGCAAATCTCCCGGCTCTTTCTCGAATTAGACCCAACACTTGTGTTGAAGATTGTACTATTCAAATTTCAGAATTTTCTGACGTTATTAAAAAAATAGAGGAGATTCCCAAAAAAATTAATGCTAAGAATTTATTAGTTGCAATAATATGCCATATGGAAGGAAATTTGCATCCTACTTTTTTATTTAATGAAAATGATGAACAGGATGTAAAAGATTTTGAAAAAGCGTTAGATTATCTATATAAAGAAATAATAATCCCTTCAGGAGGATCAATAACTGGTGAACATGGAATAGGGAAAATTAAAACCCCATATATCGAATTAGAACATAACTCTGATGTAATTGAATTAATGATACAAATAAAAAAATTCTTTGACCCTAATTTGATATTAAATCCTGGGATTGGGAAAGGAGATCTTCGAACTCTTACTACTCCAAATATAAATCGCTCTTTAAAAAATCAAACTAATAAAATATTGGAATTAAAATGTATGCGATGTGGATTTTGTATCTCTTGCCCTTCTAGAATTAATTATGTATTAGAAACGTATAGTCCACGTGGACGCTTATGTCTAATAAATGGATTAGTCCATGGAGATTTGGAATTGAACGATTTAATTATAGATGTATTTCATACGTGCACGTTATGTGGACTCTGTCAAACCAAATGTCCCGCTGGTGTAAATACTGTTGAAATTTTTGAAAAGGCAAGAGAAATAATACATAAAAATAGGAAAAAATCATGAAATTTGATTATGGAAAAGATGGTATTGAAATAAAGTTAGAGCCTAAATGGAATACTACCATTTTTCGACCACCTAAACAAAAATCTATTAAAAATCCTAAAGAAAAAATCCAAGAAGCAATTAATAATCCTATTGGATCTTTACCTCTAAAAGAAATAATCAAGAATAAAAATAAATTAAATACTGTTTGTATTGTTTCTAGTGATGCAACCAGGCCTG
This sequence comes from Promethearchaeota archaeon, assembly GCA_048941285.1. GTDB lineage: Archaea > Asgardarchaeota > Lokiarchaeia > Sigyniarchaeales > SOKP01 > Loki-b32. The sequence continues at coordinate 10,843 of JBHLNS010000041.1, read as the reverse complement.
TTCCTTCCAACCTGATTCTTGAAGCTTTAATAGATGAATTAAATAATTATGGAATTGAAGAACGACAAATTACTATTCTAATTGCTACAGGATTACATCGCCCATCTAATAATGGTGAATTAAAACGTGTTTTGGGTAATAAGCTAGAAGGCAGGATTAGAGTTATTAATCACCAACCCAATGATAAAAATTCCTTGATTCAAATAGGAAATTCTAGAGTTAATCATCCAATTTTAATCAATAAATATTATTATGCTGCTGATTTAAAACTTTTAACGGGTTATGTTGAGCCTCATTTCTTTTTTGGGTTTTCTGGAGGTCGTAAATCTATAGTTCCTGGAATTATTGATAAAGAAACTATCTTAGAAAATCATTCTGCTGAAAATATCAATTCAAAATATGCTAGATTTGGGATTTACAAGGATAACCCTTTACATAATCATGCTTCTGACATAATTAATAAGGTTGGCGTAGACTTTATTATTAATGTATGTATTAACGAACAACACGAAATTGTTCAAATATCTGCTGGAGATCTTACTAAAGCCCATGAGAGATTAGTAGAATATCAAAAAAGATACATTTTCAGAGAAATCAAGAAACCATATGACATTGTTGTTTGTGGAAATGGAGGATATCCCCTTGATCTCAACTTATATCAAGCAGTAAAAAGTATGGCAATCGGAGAAATAGCTGTGAAGGATGGGGGTATGATTATTGCTGTAAATGAGTGTAGTGATGGGATTGGGCAAAAAGAATTTAAAAAATTGCTATATTCTGGAATGAAACCAAATGATATTTACAAAAAAATATTGAATAAAGAGATAATAGTACCAGATCAATGGGAAATTCAAATTCTTACTAGAATTCTAATGAAAGCAGAAGTATTTATTATTTCTAAATTAACTGAGAATCAAATTGGTAATATAGGGCTAAAATTCGCTGAAACTGTCGAAAAAGCTATTGATATTGGCTTAAATAAATATGGTCAAAAAGCGTCGATACTAATTTTACCCAATGGCCCCTCAGTGCTGCCATTTTTAAAAAGATTGGATGTAATTTAGTAAAAGTACGTGTTAATATCACATACAAGATTGATGCGTAAAAATAAATCAAATGCCCTATTAACTTAGAAAATAATTTCTTGTATTCTACATTTTCACACGAAAAATTTGTTCTTTCATACAAATTTTAATACTCAAATTTTGACTAATATAATAAGATTAAATTGTGGTTCAGATGTGAATCACACGGTATAAGAATTTTTAGTTAATACAGGAAATTTTGGGATTATATCAATAATTGGATTAAGGAGAGTTTTAAAAATAAGAGCAAGATGAAGATCGCAAAGAATTGGTTGAAAATTCCATCTATTAGAATCGCCTGTTTCTCTTCAGTTATTTTAAATACAGTTTGTATTATTTTGGGACTCTTTTATTTATTAAATCCTTCTTATTTAATATTATGGGATGTCTTTGGAATTCTTCTATTAATGACATTTTTTGGAAATCTTATTCTTATCTTTATTAACTCTAACAAGGAAGATGGAAGATATAAATTCTGCTGTAAAATGAACTCTTTTAGTTATCTCTATTTAATCTTTATTATTCTTGCGATAGTCTGTATGATTTTAGGCAATTTACTGATTTCTGTAACTTATTCAAATAAAATAGTTGATAATTTGTTAGCCTATTTTTTAATTACTTTCTTCTATTTTGGGACATTGATAATAGGAATTATTTATGCTCTTATTGGAATTAAAACTTATAAAATAGTAAAATTAAGGAGTGAAACCAAACCTTACGAAAAAGAATTTTCTCTGAGATTTATCAGGACTAAAAAAATATCTAAAAAAGTTATTACTATTATTTCAAGGGGTACTTTTATCATAGGAATTATCTTTGGAATTGTCACTTTATTTGGATCCTTTGAGATAGTGACAACATTTATAGCAATAGTCTCGGGTCAATTTGGTCTTTTCTTTTCATTAATATTTTTTGCAAATACAATTCTTCTTTTAAAGTTGAAACATAATAGGTGGAATTCTAGGAAATTTTATAGAACGGCTTTAGGTGGGTTCTTAGTATCTGGATTGTTATTGGCGCCATTAGCTTTAACTCAGTATACAACAAATAATATTGAACGTAATTTTTCAAGTACATTTGGTTCAGATTGGAGAGAAAAAATACCTCTCGAAGTCAATAATTATTTTTTAGAAACCCCTTTCTCTTTAACAAGCTATTTTTTAGGAAATCCTCCTAAAGATTGTAGAATTGAACAAAATATTCTGTTCTATGATGCTGAAGGAATAAAATTATATTTTGATGCTTATTTGCCTCTATTTAATAATGAAAAGCTTCCTGGATTTAATTCTACAATTATAAGAATCCATGGAGGAGCTTGGGTTTCGGGTGATAAAGGTTTGATGAACATGTTGCAGATGAACAAATATTTTGCTGCTCAAGGATATAGGGTGTTTGATATTCAATATGGGATTGATGAAAATCTTTTATATGCTTTGGATCCTTTAACTCCGGATTATAATAAAGGAAATTTTAACATTGATGATATGATGCGCCATATAGGGGCTTTTACGAATTATATTACTAATAATGCGGAAATTTATGGAGCAAATTTAGATTCTGTTTTCATTAGTGGGGGATCAGCCGGAGGTCATCTAACATGTGCTGCTGCATTAGCTATTGCGAGTGGAAATTATACGGATATATTCAGTGCTAATATGACTATAAAAGGATTGATTCCTTTCTATCCAGCAAATGATCTCATGAATTTTTTTGGAATTAGTGGAAGTGATGAGTTTAAAAATCCAGAAAAACTTATTGAAAGCGATAGCCCCCCATGCCTTATATTTCAAGGTACTCATGACATAATCAACTACTTTAGTATAGCTGAAAATATTCGAAAAACATATAGTGCTAATGCCAATAAAAACTGTGCTATATTATGGATGCCCTTTGGTGGCCATGCTTCCGATATATATTTCACAGGTTATTATAATCAAATTTTCTTGTATTACATGGAGAGGTTTATGTATCTCTACCATTAAGCTTCTTTTTGTAAAAATTCAATCAAATCTTTTATTCTTTTTTCAGCTGTTTTTAAATCCTAAAATTCTTATAAATTATAAATCCCACTAAAATCCCCGTGTATTCTCTGTTCGTAGACATATCACATTTTTGTAGAGTTAAATATTTATATAATGAAAAAACATAAATAGACATAGTCAATAAAAAAACATTTTACAAAATTATAAAGATTATAATTTATTGTAGATATAAATATATACAAAACTGATCATAACGATCACAGAATATATACAAACAATACAAATATTGACGAATATATTCACAGCGGAAAAAAAATAATGCATTAAAAGTGAACAGAAATGAGCTATAGAGATAGATTACGTTCAACAAAAACTGGTTCAGAGAGTGAACTAAGCTGTAGTCCAGATGCTCAATGTTGTGGTAATCCTTGCATTGAATCGCGGGATGGAGATAATGTATGCTTAAATTGTGGTATGGTCATTGAACGCAATTTAGTAGGAAATGAACGAAGAGCTTACACTGTTGAAGAAGTAAATAAACGGAGGAGAACTGAGCCTCGTTGGAGAGAATTCGGCCCGCGTACTATGCTTCCAGCATCTAAAGTTGATTCAAAGGGAAGATTAATAAATGCCAGAGGGAAGACATTATTCTCAAGATTATCAAAAATTCAAAATTCATTGATTTCAAGCATTGAACGCAATTTTTGGGAGGCTAAACCCAAACTTAAAATGCTTTCTAGCAAGATGAATATTCCTGAATATATTAAAGAAACCGCATGGAAGATTTATTCAGTCGTAGCTAAGAAAAAGCTAACAATGGGTAGATCAATTGATGGGTTTATTGCAGCTTCGTTATATGCTGCAATAAGAGTACATGAATTCCCAAGACTACTCGAAGAGGTATGTGAAGCGTCTATGACTCCAAGAAGAACGGTACACCGTTCTTTAGGTATGGTTGTGAAAGAAGTACTTCCTGAGTTGAATTTAAAATATAAGCCAATTACTGCTGAACAATTAGTATTCCGATTTGGGAATGATCTCGGTTTGCCTATGGAAACACAGAAGAAAGCAATTAACATGCTAGTTGAAGCATCAAAAAACGGATTATTACGAACTGGTAAAGATCCAAAAGGATTAGCCGCAAGTGTTATTTACATGGCTGCAAAAGCGGGAAATCATAGAAAGACACAAGCAGAAGTCTCTGAAATAGCAAAAGTTACTGAAGTGACTTTACGAAGTCGCTCCAAACAAATAAAAAGCAAGCTGCAATAAAGAGATTTTCGAATTCAGAGCAATGGAATAATTTTTTTTTATTTCTTTTTTTAATTTTTTATTTTACTTTTTGAGAACTAGATTCAATAATGAATTTATACCAAATTAAGTAATAGAAAAAGTATTTTTACCTTAATTAAAAATTGGTACTAATTTATGAAGTTTTATTTAGCTGTTTCTTTCATCCAATGAATTTCTACAATTCTTAACCATAAATGATAACTTGTCACATCATTTGGCAATTTAAGGATGAATTCAACCTTTAAACCATCAACTTTAAATTCATCTGGTAAATTTATTGGTTCATATTGTGCTCCATCATTGGATATAATAGCATAGATCCCGTCCTCAATTGTATAAAATTCAATTTCTCCTGCTCCATATAAATAGTTATATTTTTGCTCAAATTTAAATGACAATAAGATAACCCCTAAACAAGATCCAATTATCAAACAGAGCATACCAATTTCGAAATATTTTTTTTTTGTCAAATTTTACTACCAAAATAATAAGTGGGTTTCTAATCTAATCATAGAAATTAAGTATAAAAAAGTTAGCAAATATTCATATGGCTGACATAATATTTCAATAGTCAATCCAAGGACAGTGTCATTTTACTTGAAGAATTATTAAGGAATTCAAGATCATTAGCACTACTTATACTAATAACGCTTTACTTGTTTGATACTCAAAATAAAAAAAAATTAACATATAAAAAAGTACTAATATAAAATAATTTCAAATATTAGTATTTATAGTGAATAAAAATGGATTTAATTGAGTTATTTCTAAGTATTTTGAGTATAATTATTGGTTACCTATTAGGCGCTATATTACCGGCATTTCTTTTTGGAAAATTGAAAGGAATAGATGTAAGAGAGGAAGGAACAAAAAACCCAGGAACTACAAATGCATTTAAGGTCTTAGGGCTTCCATATGCCATTCTTACAGCTTTATATGACACGTTGAAGGGTTTATTGGCGATGTTAGTTGCATTTAGCTTAGGTGCAAATCTTATCTTTTGGCAGATTAGTGGATTAATGGCTATAGTGGGGCACGTTTTTCCATTTTATTTAAAATTTCGAGGAGGTCAAGGGCAAGCCACTGCCACTGGATTACTTCTTTTTTATCTAGTGACTTACCTTAACATTAGTTTTGAATTGTTTTACATTTTGTTATTATTGCTAGTGCTTGTTATTATATTTACATATATATCTAAAGCGGGAACCCTTTTACCGATGATCTTATTTCCTTTACTTGGATACTCTGTATTTATAATCTACCCTACAAGTGGATTTAATCTATTTTTTGTATTGCTTCTTATTCATATAGCTGCTGTTGGGATGTACAAAGTAATCACAGAAAAAAAGCTAGTAATTACAGATAAAACTTTCATTTCAAGCTGGTGGAGAGTAGCAATAAGACCAGTATCGTTATTATTTCTAATATTTGTTTTAATTGACGTTCAACTTGGTCTTTATGTTATAGGAATTGTGTGTCTATGTTTTATTTCGCTGGATATCTTTCGATTTCTTCACAAACGAACAAATGTATTGTTAACAGAAAAAATTAAAGCAATTTTTAGAAAAGGTGAGGAGAAAAGATTTTCGACAATGACTCTTTTTCTTATGTCTACATTTTTAACAGTGCTTTTTTTTACACAGTTTCAGATTGAGATTGCAATAACTGCTTTATCTTTTCTTGTCTTTGGAGACATGTTTGCAAAAATATTTGGATTAGCATATGGGCGTCACAAGATATTTGAAAAAACACTTGAAGGGACTTTAGCCTATATTGGGGCTGTTATTATTCTAGGATATATTCTAAATACATCATTAGATATTCATCTACTATTGCTTATTTCGGGAGGGATCGCAGCTCCGTTAATCGAGTTACTACCTATAGGGATAAATGATAATTTTACAGTTCCAATAATTAGCGGGGCTGTTATGACCACAGTAAAAATATTCTTAGGATTATAATAAATAAAGATTAGATACGTAATTGTATCTTTTTTTTTATATTTTTAATTTTTTAGAAAAATGAGATTTACTCTTTTACTTTAAAATAAGATTATATAGATGAATTTTTATCTTTTTAATTAGGGTATGAGCTATATAGAGAAAAAATATTATAATAACATCAAAGAAATATTTGACAATTTATCGATCTTAGATAATTCTTTACTAAATGAGCTAAGCAAAAAATCTGTAAAAAATATTAATGAAGTCGCTAAGCTATGTGCTGAATTTAACCATAATATCAATATTATTCTAAAGAAATACTATCCTGAGATAAAAGAAATGAAGGATAAACTCGAGATTAAATCAACTTTAACTTTTTATTATGATTTAATCTTTAAATTGACGGATTTAGTTAAAAATATTGAAAATTTTCAGAAGATCGATCAAGAGTATTATGATAATTTAATAGAATTTATAAATGATAAAGATAACCTAATTTCGGGAAAGTATAAAAATATCAGTACCAAAGAATTAACTGCTTTCTATGACCAAAATTCAAGAGATGCATTAGAGAAAATTCTCATTGAAAAAATTGAGGGTAAAATTAGGCACTATTTTACTTTTGGTTCTTTAGAGGAAGAAATAAAGAAAATTGCCAGATTAGCAGGTGCTAAGTCTATTAACATCAGAGTCGCCGATGAGCTGAGCAAGGAAGAATTGGAGACTGCCCAATCCTTAATTATTTTTGATAGTGAAGAACCTTCTAATTTTATTGAATTGAATAAAATTGGTGGAGAAATAATGAATTTTTTAGAGGGCAAAAAATATAAGTGTCTGCTTAAGAATGATACAATCATTACAGATGCTAAACTACTTCCAGATTGACCAAAATTTATTTTTATTTAAAATATATCCGCAAAACTTAATTATTTACCTCCCCATAAAATATTTAACGTTTGAATTATTTATTTTGATGATTTTCTATGGCTAAAAAGAAGAAAGAAGCACCCATAACAGGAATTACCGTGTCAAAAGAAGAAGATTTTTCTGGTTGGTACACGGAATTAATCAACAAAGCAGAGTTAGCTGACATTAGATATAATATTAAGGGTTTTATTGTATACAGAGAATGGGCAACAATGACGATTAGAAAAATGTATAAAAAGACTGAAGATTTGCTAGATAAAAAGGGTCATCTCCCACTAACAATGCCTTCTCTTATTCCTGAATCAAATCTTTTATTAGAAACTCAACATGTTGAGGGTTTTGCTGCTGAAGTATTTTGGGTTACAGAAGCGGGGAGTTCTGGTAAATTATCGGAACGCTTAGCATTGCGCCCTACAAGTGAAACTGCTCTTTATCCAATGTATGCCCTATGGATAAGAAGTTATAAGGATCTACCATTTAAAAGATATTTATCCTGTCAAGTATGGAGATATGAAGGAAAAATGACAAGGCCATTCTTTAGAGCTAGAGAATTTCATTGGATCGAATCACATAATGTATTTGCTACAATGGAAGATGCAATGAAACAAGTTAAGGAGGATATGGAAACAACCTATCAAATTCTTCAAGACGAATGCTGTATTCCTATTATTTTTTTCCAAAGACCAGAATGGGATAAATTTCCGGGAGCCATTCATACTTATGCTGCTGATGCGTTAATGGGATCTGGAAAAGTATTACAACTACCTTCCACACACTTATTAGGTCAAATATTTTCAAAACCATTTGAAGTTAAATTTGTAGATAAGGATGGAAAAGAGGAATATGGTTATCAGACTTGTTATGGTCCTGCTCAGAGTAGGAACTATGGTGCGATGATTGCATATTTGGGCGATGATAAAGGGTTAGTCTTACCATTTGATTTAGCGCCAATTCAGATTATTATCATCCCTATATTTTATAAAGGAAAAGAAAAATTAGTACTAGATAAGGCAAATGAAATATATAACCTGTTCAGAAATAAATATACAATTAAAATTGATGATTCTGACGAATCAGTTGGGAATAAATATTATCATTGGGAACTGAAGGGCGTACCTATTAGAATAGAAATTGGGCCAAAAGATATTGAAAAGCATCAAGTAATTATAGTAAAGAGACATGATGGCAAGAAGTTCCAGATAAAGGAAGAAAAATTAACAGATAAAATCGAAGAAATTGCTCAGAATTACACTAATGAAATTAAGGAGAAATCTTTAATTGATTTTGAGTCTCAAATTGAGTGTGTTTATGAAATAGATGCAGCATTCGAAGCGATCAACAATGGAAAAATAGTTTGTTGTGGTTTTTGCTCAATTGATATGGATGCATATCATTGTGCCGAAGTTGTTGAAAAAGAAATCGGTGGATTTGTTCGTGGTAAAAGAGTTGATGAAGAAAAACATGAATTCGCCACATGCTTAATTTGTGGAAAGCCTGCTGGTTGTACGGTATATATAGCAAAGAGTTATTAGAAATAATCTCTATAAGTTTGATTTTTCTATAATTGATAACTATTTTAATTGCTAATTCTTATTTTTATCAGTGATGTATTATGTCATCTAAAGATAAAGTTATAAGTGCTTTTAAAAGTAATGAAAAGCCATTGCGCCCTGGTGAAATAGCAGAACAAACAGGTATAGAATCTAAGGAAGTATCGAAAATTATAAAAGAATTACGTGAAGAAGGAAAAGTTTTTTCGCCCAAACGTTGTTATTATGCATTAAAATAATAAAAATATACCTTTTTTTTAATTATATCCTATTTAAAACTGTTAGAATAAAATTTTTGGAGGAATATTTAAAAAAAATAAAATAGAAGGGCTTCAATGAGAATAATTAAGTGGAAGAGATTTTTGCTGGTGTTCTTTTATAAATTTAATTTCTGCATTAATATAACCGCAATTAAAACATTTTACTGTTTTAGGGGGAAAATAATTTAAGACTTTTGGTATTTTCATTGAAGCACATTTAGGACAATAATAATACATTTTTTAAACCCTTCGATTCAAATTATTATTATCTTATTTTAAAGTTTTTAAAAATCATTAAAAAGTACTATAATTTTATTTAGATTGTAATGAATGATTTTATACAACCTATTTCAGAAGATTATAAAGATTTAGTTTTTATAAGGGGAGCGAGAGATGGTAAATATCCATATTCGCATTCACTATTAATAGGAGATTATTTAATAGATACAGGTATTTCCAGTAGACTTTTAAGAAAACTTAAAAGACTTTACCCAATAAATAATGTATTAATTTCTCATTGGCATGAAGATCATACATCAGGTAATAGATTATTACCAAATGCTAAATTCTATATACATTTAAAAGATAAATTTTTGATTGAAAATGTCAATAAATTTAGTGAATTTTATGGAATCAATAATTTATCAGCAGAAGAAGAATTTGAATGGCTTATGGAAGGATTAAAACTTGAAAATACGAAGATCGAAAATCATCTGGAGGATAATCAAATGATTAAGGTTGGAAACGATTTCAATGTCAAAGTTATCCATACACCAGGTCATACAGCTGGTCATTGTGTTTTTTTAGAATTAAACTCCAGAATTGCATTTTTAGCTGATATCGATTTAACCAACTTCATTTTTTATGCAGGAATTGATTCAAATTTAATGGATTTTGAGGAATCAATTGAAAAATTAAATACACTTAATATAAGAACAGCTGTTACAGGTCATAGAGGAGTAATAGAAGGTGAAAAAATAATAAAAGAGGAATTGATTAAATATAAAAATATAATTTGTAAACGAGATGAACGAATTTTATCCCATTTCTCTGAAAGTATTCCGAAAAGCATATTAGATTTAAAAGAAAGAAATCTTATTTATAAATATTATAGTCAGTTCAAGGAATATGAAATTATCGCTGAAATGATAATGATACAAAAACATATCGATAAATTCATAAAAAATAAGAATATTGAACAAAAAGGAAATGGTTATATTTTGATTTAAATTGTATTATTAGAATTTTATATATTCGTAAATTGAGGTTTTAATATGGAAGATATTGTAACATATGAAAAAGAAGGGGATATTGGAAAAATTACTTTAAATAATCCAGAAAAAAGAAACGCAATAGATTTAGAGACTCTTAAAAAGTTAATTGACGCTTTTAATAAGAGTGCTGAGAATAATGATATTTGTGTTATTTATAAAGCAAACGGGAAAGATTTTACAGTCGGTGCTGATTTAAAATATGGATATAATCTTCTTACTGATAAAACTCGCATGAGTGAGGCTGTAGAATTTTTAGAATCATTCCAAAATTTAACAAGAAGTATGATGATCCATCCGGGTATTATAATTGTTGGTCTTCATGGTTGGGTTATAGGCGGGGGATTTGAGCAATTATTATTTTGTGACTTAAGAATTGCTGCTAGTAACACTCGTATAATGCTCCCAGAACTAGGAGTAGGTTTATTCTTCTCAAATGCTTCTACACAGCTTTTACCAAGAATTATTGGAGAGGGAAGAGCAAAACAGTTAATGTATTTAGGCTCAGAAATCAATGCCGATGATGCTCTCA
>JBHLNS010000088.1:0-6750 GCA_048941285.1 Promethearchaeota archaeon | reverse complement strand
AACCAGCTAATCTTATTGAAAAAAGGCTTTATTTAATAAACTAGGTTGATATTTACCATCTATGTTTTTGTTTAATTTCTATGTCAATGCTTAATAAATTAGTTCTATATTAATAACAAATCGGGAATATAGCATTTTTTTAATATCTTTGGATACGACCATAATTTTTTTCTATTAAATTTGCAATGAGAAGACAAGTAATTGCACTTAGAACTTCCGCTGTTAAAAACGCCATAGAATTTTGTAAGAATAATGTAGAAATAAAGAATGTACTAAAGAAAAAAGCGTTAAAAACAATAAAGACTATTAGCAACGGTTTTGTTAAGGGAAAATTTAGAAACTTATTCAAGGTTGTACTTTTTATAACCTTTTTACCAAATCTGTTCTTTAACCTCTGTCTCCTCTCCACTTGAGCATAACTTTCAAATATGATAAGACTGGCAAAGAAGATAGCAACCCAAACTCCAGTTGGAATTAAGATTAATATAATGTGATTACCCATTGCTAATACATATTGACCAATAAATATGAAAAATAATTGAAACATTCCATTCATTGCTAATAATATTAAAGTTGCACCAAAATACTCTTTAGATGTCCAACGAATTCTTATCGGCATGCTAATCTTATTTTATTAATATTTTAATGGGCCCGGCGCGATTTGAACGCACGACCTTCCGCACGTCAAGCGGACGTCATACCGAGTTTTCCGAAACTCAGAAAATGAGTTTCCTCTAGACCACGGGCCCTTTTATTTCAAATTATGAATAATATAATTACTCGTATGTAATTTATAATATTAAAAAATAAATATTTTATTAAAAATTGTATATTTCTATTAGATTCCCTTATATTCGAAAATAAAATAAAAAAATAAGAAGATTAACTTTTTATAATTTTTTCTCTCGCAAGGCTCTAATCATTGGTAAATCTTTTCCTGAAAGAATTTCTAGCATTGCGCCCCCTGCTGTTGATATAAATGAGACTTCATCTGCTTTACCGGCCATTGAAGCGGCAGCACCCATTTCACCTCCGCCTATTATTGTAAGGGCTTTATTTTTCTTAGTAGCCCTAACCATCGTATCTACAATTTCATTTGTGGCTTTTCTAAAAACTTCTTTCTCAAAAATTCCAGGTGGACCGTTTGCGACAATTGTTTTACACTTCATGAGGATTTCATTAAATTTCTCTACAGTTATTTCACCAATATCTCCTGTGGTTGTATTATAAGTACCTGCTTCGTCAATTCCGATCGTCTTTCTATTACCATTATCATCAATGATTAAATCTTCTGGAAGAATAATACTTTCTTTATATTTCTCATAGGTGATCATTATCATACTTTTATTCGCTTCCAAATCTTCAGCGATTATTTTATGATTTGGTTCTCCCATATTTTTACCTAAAGCTTCAAAAATTAAAATAGCTGTCAAACCAGAACAGAGAGCGTAATCTAATTTTTCATTGTCAAAATTAAATTTCATAGCTTTAAATTTATCTATAGCTTTTGCCCCTCCAATTAACATTGCCATAGGTTTTTCGGGTTCTTGCATGATTTTCTTCAATGCATCTAATTCTTTATCAGTTATAGGACCCGCCATCATTTTAGGCCATCCTACAATAGAAGCATGAGCACGATGAGCAGCTCCAAAAGCATCTACAATTACATAATCAACTAATGGATACAGTGTCTTTATCATTTCTGTGTTTTCAGCTTCAGAGAATTCCTTGTAATTTTTCATTTCTCCTTCAAATTTACGCACATTATTTAATACTAAAACTTCTCCTGGTTTAAGATCTTTAATTTCTTTAACGGCTTCTTCTCCATATATATCTTTAACAAATTTTACAGGTCGACCAAGATGTTTTTCTATTTCTTTGGCGTGGATATCTAGATCTGTAAAATCTTTTTCTCCTGGCCGTGATTGATGAGCTAATATTATTACAGCACTTTTTTTGAAGTATTGATTTAAAGCTGGAACAAGTGCTCGAATTCGAGGAGAATCTCTGATCTCCATTTTTTCTAAATCAATGTTTGAGTTTATATCAACTCTCATTAATATTTTTTTTCCCTTTAATTTCACATCTTTATATGATGTATAATCAATTTTCATAAGTTACTTCACTATTAATTGGGATTAATATTTGATAATACAGTAATTTATAATTATTTTGAGTCGTTATTATTTTTTTTGAAATATTAGTAAAGTACAAAATTTATGAATTGTTATTAAATTTAACAAAACTATAGATTAATATTGGGAAGTGCTAGATGAGTGAAATTAGAAAGGTTCTGCTTGAATTACTTGAGAAAAAAATAACTATGGATGAAGCTGAAAAATTACTAAAGGCAAATATAATTAAAGAAGTGGGAGATGTAGCACAACTTGACATATTTCGTAAAACTAGGACTGGTGTACCGGAAGTAATTTATGCTCAACATAAAGATACCAATATATTAATTGATATTATTTCTGGATTTATCGATAGTAAGAAATTTGCTATAATAACACGTTATAACGAAAATCAAAAGAAGACAATACTCGAACAGTTTGGAAAAAATAAGGATTTCGTAATTGAAATAAATAATTTAGGTAAAATTATAATTGTGAAAGAAAGATCATTCAAATTTACCGAGAAGGAAGGAATTGTGGGGATTATTACAGCGGGAAGTTCAGATATTCCTATTGCAACTGAAGCAGAAGTAATTGTAAAAGCTATGGGATGTGAAGTGATCTCTAGTTATGATGTTGGGATAGCAGGCATTCACCGAATTTTTACTCCTTTAAGTAACATGATAAAAAAAGGTGTTCATGTGATAATAGTTTGTGCTGGTATGGAAGGAACACTTCCAGGAGTTGTGGCATCTCTAGTGGATGTCCCAGTCATAGGTGTTCCAATCTCAAGTGGTTATGGAATAGGTGAAAAAGGAAAAGGAGCTTTAACCACGATGCTGCAATCTTGTTCTCCAGGGTTATTAGTAGTGAATATAGATAATGGATTTGGAGCAGGGGTTTCAGCAGCTATGATTGCTAATAAAATTGCTAAATAAGCAATACTAAAATTTCAAAATATATAACAGTTTTGTTTTTCTACAAAAAAAATAAAAGTAAATTATCTCGTTTATATAAAACCTAAAGTAAAAAATTATTTAAAGATACAAATTTAAATTTTCTTTAATTAATAAAAAAAAATAGTTTTTAAAGAAAAGTGACCTTTATGGCACCAACACCAGCTTCAATTGAAGCACTATCTAAACTTCGTGAATTAAATTCAGAAAATGGTTGGTACATTATTCCACTACTGGCTATAGTGTTATATATTTATGGTACTGAAATTAAAGCGGCAAGAGAATCAGGAAATTGGAGCACAGTCTTTGCAGGATTAACTGTACTAGGTTTGGATTTGATTAATGAAATTTGGAATGGGCTTGTATTTGTTGTTACTGACTATTCTGCTTTTTGGACTACCCCAGGAGCGAGTGCATACATCATTTTGATTGGATGGAATATTGAAATTGCCTTTATGTTTTCAATTGCAGGAATCATATTTTCTAAGTTTTTATCAGATGATAAAAGTAAAAAGATACTAGGTCTTCCTAATCGATGGGCTATGGCAATTGGTTTTGCTCTCTTTTGTGTTATAGTAGAGATTTTTTTAAATATTGGCAATTATTTAATTTGGGCGTATTGGTGGTGGCATTGGTATAATCCAATCTTAATCTTTCTAATAGGATATTTTCATTTCTTTGTAATGGCTTTTTATGTATATGATTTACCAGATAGAAAGTCAAAAGCTAAAGTGGTAGGGATGATCTATACTGTCGGACTTATATTACTATGTATCTTTTTACCTTTAGGTATCGCTGGAATAATCAATTTTTAAATAATTTTTTTTCTCATATTCAAATTTATCTGAAAAATTTGAAGAAGAAAGAGTAATTAGGGTTTAGTCAAATAGATTATTATTTAAATAGATGTATTTAACTGTTTTCTTTGCTTTAAGTGTATGTCAATAATTTCCTAATAATCATCCCTTTTCAAGAAAAAGCTAGATCTTAAGTTCCAAAATCACATAAATTTTAAGATAGATAAGTATAAATATTGATATTAATATAATAATATTTGAACTTATTTTTCAATTAATAAAATCTAAATAAAAAATTCTAACAATAAGTAGTTGAGACCCAAATGGTCGCATCTATTAATCATACCGAACTTTTTGAAAAATCTAGAAAGTTTTTTGAAGATGGTGATATCCTTAATACACTAGAAAATTACCATAGAGCAATGGAACGCATTGATCGATCAAAGATTAAAAATAAACAAGAATATATTCAATTTCTGGAATCAATCTTAAAACATTGCAGAGAGAAAAATTTACCCGAACAGGAAGCTCTCGTTCTAAGAGCCTTAGGAAGAACTCATTCTATATTTAAACAATATCCTGAGAGCATGAAATATCATTATCAGTCATTAAAAATTCAAAAAAAACTTGGTAAAAAATTAGAAACTGCTGAGGGTTTAGTTTTTCTTGCTGAAGATTTAGAAGTATCAGGAAACTTTGATAAAAGTATTCAAACATTCAAAGAGGCATCAGAAGTATTTCAAGATATGGGTAAATTAAGAAAAGTAAAGGAAATAAAAAAAGAAATTTCGAGACTGGAAGAATTCTCAAGAGAAATGGTTGAAGACGAATATATAATGCACAAATTTAATGTTGATAAATATTAACTCTAACATTACAACCTATTTACCAACTCTATTTTTTTTCTCTTTATTATTTTTGAGTTATTTCAAAAAATCAAGATAAATCTGTTTAATTTTTGCTTGAGCTAATAATTGGATTTTTTTAATAGGTACTCCTGTTTCTTCACTTATTTTCTTTAAATTATCAAATTCAGGTTTAATATTGACAATCTCTTTTCCTTTATCAGATTCAATAAATGAAATTTTAAAATCTAATTCGAATCTATTTTCATTAATTTCTATTTTATATCTTTCAATCTTTCTCTTCACGCACACTCGGTTAATTACATTAAATCTTACTCCCAATGTTCCTAATTCATACATCATCTTTTCAATTAACTTAAAAATCTGATCTGGAAAGCAAATTACTTTTACAATATGCCCAGGTCTATTCTTTTTTGTTATACTTGGAAAAACCTGAATGTCTAAGACTTGCTCTTTCTCTAGTTTACTAATAAAACTTCCCAGAATTTCTCCTGTTACATCATCCACATCAGTTTCTAGTATAGCAACCTTTTCAATAAATTTCTGTAAGGGATGATTATATTCCATATCGTAAGGATCCTCGATTTCTCCATAAAAAATTCTTAAGATATTTAAAAAGTTTTTAAACTTCTTTTGTCCTGTACTATAAATTGATTTACTTATTCTCATTTCATTGGGATATTGATGAAATTTTGGATTTAAATTTGCAATTAAAGCAGCTCCTGTAGGTGTTACTAGCTCAGAATCTATAGGACCTCCAAAAGTAATTAAATTTGATTTCTCTAAAATTTTTATAGTAGCAGGAGCAGGAATAGCTAGAATTCCATGCTTAGTATTAACTGTACCACCACCTAAAGGGATTTTACTACAAAAAATTTCTAATTTTCTATCAAAAGCTTTAATTTTATCAAGGGCACTAGCAACTCCAATAATATCTATTAGAGTATCAACAGAACTAAGTTCATGTAGATGAATGTTTTCAGTTAATTTTCCATGTACCTCTGACTCTGCTTGAATTAATGTATCTAGAACATTGTTAGCATAATTAGATGCTTGATTAGAGATTTCTAAATCTGTGAGAAAATCATTTAATGATTTCTTCAATATTTTGGCAGTTCTATGCTCTTTGGTTTCTTTTATTTCTATCTTTAATTGATTCAATTGAATTCCAGTGTGTTCTGTTTTTCCTAAATCAATTTTTAATTTTGTTACTCCAGGTAAAAAGTTTTTCAGATCCTCTAATTTTATCAAAAGAGCTTTATACTCTGGAATTAAACCTAAAAGAGAAGCGAGGAACATATCCCCTGAAATCCCAGAGTTATACATATCAATATATAATGTTCTCATGTTATTATTTTGTAAAAATTGGTATAATAATCGATAATTTATGTGATAACAATTTTATAATTATATTATCTTTTTAATAATATTAAGAATTATTAAAAATAAATAAAATAATCAATCTTAAAGCACATATTATGTCAGAACTGCAAACAATAAAATGCTACCTGAATCAATTACCCGCAACTATACTAAAGTTATTAGATATTGAACCTCCCCATGGTACGATTCCAGAAGCAGTTCAACAAATTTTAGATTTATACCAAGGAATCGAACGTATTAGTATAAATTTAATAGATAATTTTGGTTTATTTGAGATCACTTATCTTAAACCACAATTTATGATTACTAACTCTGAAGTAATGCTATTATTAAGCACTAAAAATCCTTACACTTTAGGAGTTTTGCATCAATTGATATATGGAAGTTTTGAAATTGAACCTAATGGATTTCATTTATTAAAAGCAATAGAGTCTGCAGGTAAAACATCATGTTTTATTGGTAGGAAAAAAGATATAGAAAGATATGATGGTGGAACAAAATCTGTTCCTAAAGATACTGATATGGCGACATGGGTAGAAAGTGCAAAAGCAATTAACACCCATGAGCTTTCATGGATGCACTATTTAGATTTTGAAAATTTACATAAGCAACAACAACAATTAAAACAAAGAAC
>JBHLNS010000040.1:0-29733 GCA_048941285.1 Promethearchaeota archaeon | reverse complement strand
TCCCTTATATTTTCGTTCTAAATCGATCCAATGAGATAATTTTATCATTCGTCCCTTAGAGTTATCTGCAGGTCTTAATGCCATTTTCGCAACTAAACAGATAGCTTGTTCAATGCTTTCTGCGGTAGTTAATAGATGTTCTGGTCCAGGACCTACAATGTGTCCTTCTGATCCATCTCTAGCATTGAAAACTTCCCAAGTATCTTCATCATCTGACCTTCCAATATACATTCGTCGATATTCAGCAGCATGGGGTCCAACTACTGCTGGAATACCTAGACCATTAGCCATGCTTGCTATGCTAGCAGCCTTTTGTGACATCGCACCCCAAGCTACTCCAACAGCACCAACCCTATTTAAGATATAATCTGCGATTTCTTCGAAATTTCCCCGTAATGGACGTCTTGCAAAAATATTAGCAACTTTAATTGCGGCACCAGTAATATGAGGATTAGAAACGCATGACCCAACATTAACTAAACCTCCTCGATCGAAATCGCCTGGAAACCGATCATATAAAGTTTTACCTTCTTCATCCTTAACTAAACCAATATCCATAGCTCCACAACCAGATACCACTACAATATAATTTCTTATTAAGAATTCTTCTGCCATTTTATATAATTCTTGAATCTCATGAGCATAACTCGCACATCCAATAATCGCAACTATTCCTGGAATTTCTCCTAAGACTATAGGTGCTCCTACGTTTCTGATTTCAGTGTCCATTATAGGTCCACGTCCAGCTCGACAATTGAATTTCTCATTTCTAATGTATTCTCTGCCAGCATATTGGATTAGAGTGAGAGGTGATACATTTTTCATACAATCCCCTTCACATCGTCCGCATCCCAAACATTCATCAAATACACCCGCTAATACAGAAAAGTCTCCATCTTTAACCAACTTTACACCCTCTACAAGGGGTAAGTCGTTTGGACAATTTCGTTGGCAATTTCCACATCCATTACAATTCATAGCCATGTTAATACAACCCTGTTCATTAGGAATTCCGCTTTTTGCATTTCTAATTGGTTTTACTTTTATGGCAGTTTCTGCCGCAACTTCTCCTGCTTTAATTGGATCTAATATAAGGACACCCGGTTCTTTCCCACTAACTAAATCTTCTACTATCTCATTAACAGCGTCAGCAGTTCGATCAGGAAGTCCTGCCATTATTTTCTCATTGGTGGCAATATATGGTGCACCAATTAATTGAGCTTGTTCAAACGTTCTTAGATTTACACATTGTTCATCAACCATAACAACATCGGGTATACCTGATCTAATAACATGAAGTTGTCTTGACATTGAACCTACAATTTTAGCTCCGTCATAGTAGCGTGTTAAATCATGACTAGTACAACAAATAGCTCCTACATCAAGTTTATCTTCTAATCCTTTTTCTCTCATGTAATCAACTAATTCAACCCCAGGTGCAACATTATGACCAATCATTAATATAACCGCCTTTTCCGTATCAAGTGTTCCCATACCAAGTTCTACAATGGGAACATTGGGATCTCCCATAGGAAACCCATATGCGGCTATTTGAACGGCATCAGATATTTCCATCCCTACTGAATCCGCTAAACCTGCTAAAAAACTCTTGGCTTCATAATCTAAATAAGAACTTTCTTGCCCTGTATGCCCTGCAGCTAATAAATGTGTGATTGTAAAGTGTACCCATTCCATTGCTGTTTCTAAATCTTCTAAAGTTTCGGGCTTCATACCAACAACTAATCGTGTATGAGGCATCTCAACAGCAATATTATTGCCAAAATTAATAGGAATATTTCCGTATTTTTCTTTTAACCAATGAAGTAAATGATCACCATGTGCTGAATGGCATGCTGCTCCTATACAACAAGCAATTTCTACTATTCTGCTCTGTTGAGTTTCCATATTGATTCCACAAGCACCAGTTCGGCCTTTAGAAAGATTACATTTCCCATATGTACATAAGCAACACATATCACAAATTGGCATATAAAATGGCTTATATCTTTCCATTAATTTGAAAAACCAACTACGCAATGTAGGTATATGTGGTTGTGGCGTGGGACCCATAGGCTCCCATTCTGTCTCATCTCCATAAGAAATCTTACCTGTAGTTAATTCAAATCCTTTAATCGTTCCAAGTGGACCTTTATATTCATCAATTTTTACTTTTGCGCCTCTTTTTTCCAAAGGTTTCTCACATCTATATATGTTTTTTATTATTTGATTTTTTGATATTTAATTATAAATAGAGTTATGTTAGATTTTATTTTAATTATTATATTCCAAAACTTAAAGTCTCATCTATATTAATTGAAAAAAGTGTGAAATTTCACTCTTATAATTTAAATAGATTTTTATCATTTTAATGCAGCTCTAATTTAATAGATTTAATCTATTATACTTTAACAAAAAGAGGATATTTTGAGATATTTATGAAGAGAAATACTAAAATTTGATAGTTAATTTAAAGTGTAGATAGAAATTCTGATACAGTTTCTTCTGAATCAACTAAACTTTCATCCAGTTTTTCACCAATCAAATCAAATTTGAATACATCTCTTTCATGCCCTAAAAGAACGCATTCGATCTCTTCGACATCAACATCGATTCTTAGACTCTCAAACATACCACTAAAAAGACCTTGATAAAGTAAACATAAGTTTTTTGCCATAATATTATCTTTCTCCTCGGAAGCTAATGACCCTTCTACGACAATTAAGATGTGGTCTTTTTTAAAATGTCCTGTTAAAGCTCCAAAACCCATAAGTTCTAATGCTTCGAGATTCCCAAGTACAACTTCTTTTTTTGTTGCCATAGTTTCTGGACTCCAGTCTTTATTATAGAAGAATCTATCGATGTAATTTCGCCCAATAGTTTTACCAACCCAAATAAGGATATCGTCTGCATTAGTACCAGCAAATTCTGAGAATTCGATTAAATCAATTGGTCTTAGCATCAATAAGCGTAATTCTTTCTTTTTATCACCAAAATATAATTGACCTGTTTTTTCATCAATCATAACTTGTAATTCTTTTTTGAGTCTTTTAGACATGGTTTATCCCTAATTTATTATCTAAAGAGAATTATTAAGTTTTTATTTCATATAATAGAATTTTAAATAGCTAGATATTTAAATTTAATGTTAAAAACATCAAATCTTAATTTTTTATCAACTTTGAGTATTTTAATCTATTTTTGCTTTAGTAATAAAAAGTTAAGATGACATTAAGTTAAAAATTTCTGGTATTATATTATCAATATTAAAATTAGTCTTTACTGAAGTAAATAAGAAATTCCATTTTCGATTTTTTATTTTATTGAAATTATAAAAGTCAGTAAGTTCTCGTTCCAAGTTTTGGATTTGAATATCAAAATTTTCTCGAGAACATTTAATTAAATCAATTTTATTACCCAAAATAAGTAAGGGGATTCCATTTAATTCGTTTTTATTAATCACTTTCCAGAACTCGCTTTTCGATTCATCAAATCTTCTCTGATTTGCAATATCAATCATATAAACGATAATGTTAGAATCTTGAAGTCCTATTAACCATTTTGATCGGAATGATTTCTGTCCAGGCATATCCCATACAGCTAATAACCCTTCATCTTTCACTGGAATATATTCAATATTAAACTTTCTAGTTGGTGTAAAAAAATTCTCGTTGAATTCTCCCGTTTTTAATCTTCTAACTAAACTAGATTTTCCAACTTCATCAATTCCAAATAGAAATATTTTAAAAAATGTCTCTCTTTCAAAATAGTAATCAAATTCAAAAGGCTTTTCAACCACTTCATCCCCGAACCTTCGAATGTCAATAAACATAGAAATTAACAAATTATCAATTTCCATTTCATCATCGAATGAATATCCATTACCATTATTTAAGAGTTCATTTAATAATTCCTCAAATATTTCCTTATAGTCATAAGGATTATCTTCATTATCAAAAATAAGACCTATGATAATTGTTTCATTAATGCAACATGTGTATATATTTAATTCATTGAGAAATTGAGCAATAGGCTCATTAATTATAAAATTATTTGAATCTGATTGCTGAATGTAGCTTTTCTTATTATGTACTTTTATAATATTATTAACAAGAATTTTATTTTTAATACTAATAATTTCATGAGGATAACTATAGATATTAAGATCTTCTAAATCTTGGATTCTATTACCTTTAAACAAAAAAATGTTGTGCAACACGAATAATTCCAGAAATCTTAATTTCTATATGGGTGAAAATAAAAATAAATTAAAAAACGTTTGGAATCTTGTTGATTTCATATCCTTTTAAAGTTTTTGGTTTAATTTATAAAAGACAATAACTCCTTTGATTTTTTAAAAAGAAATATGAATAAATCCAACAATAATTATATAGTATTAATCGTCTTTTTCTTCCTGAGTATTTTGTGATGACTCTTCAGTATCTTCTTCAATAGATTCCTCAGTTAGAGTCTCAATGGGTTCTGTCTTAGATTCTTCAACTGATTCTGGTTTGGATTCCTCAGATTTTTTTGACTCTGGTTTAGTATCTACAGGAGTCTCACAAACCGGACATCGACTCCAGCCAGGTCTTAGACTATAGCCACATTTAACACATTCTTGAAGGCTTTCGTCCACTTTCCATTCTGGGATATCTAACCCCCCTTGTCTCTTCTTTGCTAATTCTTCTAATTCTTCTTCGGTCCAAACTTCCATTCCCTCAGGTAAGCCGGTACTTCGCTCTGCAGCAAATTTAGATAATTCTTCCTCTGTCCAACTAGGTATATCCGGTTGGGAAGACATTCTTTTTTGCGCTTCTTCTGCCAATTCTTCTGCAGTCCAAGTCTTTAGTTCTTGGCCTCCTGAAGTTCTAACTGCCCCTGTTTGTTGAGGTATTGCCTCTGTAGGGAGTGGAGGGAATTGAGAGGGTACATTACAAGATTCTGCAGAAAACCTTAAAAGGGCCTCAAAACACCTTGAATATTTATCAGGATCTTTTCCTTCATCAGTAACTAAAACTAATGTTGATTTATCAGCAGGGTGTGGTATCGCTATACTATAAACAGCAACATCTGAATCAATTCGTTCTGACTCGATTCCTGAAGTGATTCTTTCCATTGAATTCAATAATTCATTATCTTTCATTAAGAAGTCACAAATCGGATCCCCATGTCTTTGATAACCTTCATGATATTTTGCTAGATGATTTTTTATCATAGTTGAATCTAATGAATTAATAATAGCACTCACATAAGGATATATTTGAGATTTAGGTTCTTTTATCGAATCATCGAGTTTATACCCTCCTAAATCAACTGATCCCATAATTGGGGCAAACAAGGGTTTTTCATTTTTTATTTTCCCAAAAATCGTTGATCTTGTAATTAAACATTTAATTTCTCCATAATATGCAATTGCATTATCTTGAAATTCTACTTTCTTATTAAATACTATACGAGGGACAGTCCGAAACAAGACATCAACCCAAGGCATCTCTTTTACAGGAATAATTGCCACACATGTTTTTTCAATTAATTCTTTTAACCTTTTTACATAAGCTTTCAATTCCTTCTTAATTTCTTCATATTCTTGATTTTCTAGTTCTTCATTTGCTTTACTCTCGAGTTCCTTAAATTTTTCTTCATTTACTTTTACACTTCCCCCAAAAGATTTTATATCCCCTACAATATTATCTTTCATGATTGTAGTTGCTTTTTCAATCATTTCTTTCTGAAAGTTTGAAAGTTCTTGTTCCTCACCAGAAACTAAGTAATCAGCGGGATTAAATTCTAATTTGTTTACAAACACTTGAAAAAGCTTTTTTAAAACAGTATCAGACAATTTCTTTCCCTTTTTTTCTTTTAATTTTTTTTTCTGTTAAAATTATAGCAACTGAATGTATATAAAAATTTAATTGAATTAAATTTAATATATAGCAAATAAAGATAATGTGCTCTAATAAATAATTTCGTCAAATTTTAGAATTATGAGGAATTCAAATAAGAATTTCACTGTTTGTTTTATTTCTACAATATCTAAAGATGTAAGAGAATATCTTATCAAAAATTTGAAGAGCTTTGATAATCTACGGGTAATATTTCGAACGGATGTTTCAGATGAAGATTTACTAGACATTATTCCATCAGCAGATATATTAATTGGTTGGCGGCCTTCCAATAAGATTTTGATGAAAGCTACAAACCTAAAATTGTTCATCAATCCTGGGGCTGGAATTCATCATCTTTTGCAACTTTTTCGGGAAATTAATAAAAAAAGGAAAGTTATTTTGGTTAATGGTCATGGAAACTCTTATTTTGTAGCTCAACACACAGTCGCTCTTTTATTAGCACTTATGAATAAAATTGTTCCTCATCATGAATGGATGCGTGAAGGAAGATGGAGAACTGGAGATGATGATGCCGCGTCAATTCCATTAAGGTTTAAAAAAGTAGGATTACTTGGATATGGAGCAATAAATCAAAATGTTCACCGTTTTTTGAGTGGTTTTGATATTGAGTTTTCTATTTTAAGAAAGCATTGGGAAAAACAAGAAGATCCACTGCCAACTAAGATAAAAAGATATGAATTTGCTCAACTTAATGAATTTCTTAAGGAGATCGATATTCTCATAGTAGCTTTACCTGTAACTTCATTAACAAAGAATATGATTAGGAAATCTGAATTAGACCTATTGGGGTCAGATGGTTTATTAATAAATGTAAGTAGAGGGGAAATTATTGATGAAGAAAGCTTATTTAAAGCCTTAGAACAAAAATGTATACAGGGTGCTGCTATAGATGTATGGTATAACTATAGTCCAGAAACCAATAAAGAAGGGAAAATGTTTCCTTTTAATTTCCCTTTTCATACGCTTGATAATATTATATTATCTCCCCATAGAGGTTATTCTCCTTTTAATGATTTATTAAGATGGAATGAGGTGATTGAGAATATTTCTCGGATGGTTCAAGGACGTCATGATTTTATTAACGTTGTAGACTTAGAGGAGGAATATTGAAAAACGATACATTCGTATCAATAGTCTTGAAATTTGACAAATTTTAATCAAAACGGGATAATAATTTGGATTCTATTAAATATATAGTTATTTAAATTGAAAAATTGTTTATGATTATTTAAATAAATAAACAAACGTGCAAATAATTTGAAATAATTATGAAATTCAACTATCTAAAAATCTAGTTTATTATAAAATTGTTCATACAACTTTATATAATAATATAAACTTCAAAAATATCCTTAAATTTGAGGAGTATAGGAACATTTTAAAAATTAATACATTAATATACTATCTGGAATATTTAAGACATGACAAATTAGTATTTCTTTAAATATATTAATCCGATAAAAATAAACATTTATATATTAATGTGTAATAAAATAACTTATAAAAAAAATTGTGGTTTAAGGCGGTAGTAGTAAAAATAGCTTTAATCAATTTGCCGATTTTTGAATTTGGTATATTTAAGAATAAATATAGTGGGTTAAAATGAAAATTGTAACTGTTAACATTCCTGAATCCTATCTGGATAGTATTGAAAAATTAGTGGGAGAAAGTGGATTATATCCATCTAGATCTGAGTTAATTAGAGTAGCTGTTCGAGATTTTCTACTTAGAGAACTAAAAATGGCTAACAATTTAGCTAAATATAAAGAGGCTGAATTGGAAGAATTTGATGATGAGAATTATGTAAGAGTCCCTGTTGAGCGATTAAATGAAAAAGATGAACCCGTTCGTGAATTTAAAACTTATAAAATAATCAAACGTTTAGAATATTAAATTTTTTTACAATTCACTCTTTATAATTTAGATATTTATTGGTTAGTAATTTTTTTCTTTTTTTTTTCTTTTTTTGAGAATCTACTCATCAACTAAATTCCTCAATTAAGTAAAAAATAAATACAATTAAAATAATATTAACAAATCTAATGTAAAAAAGACTAGAGGTAATTTTTATCTCTGATAAACTGAAAAGCCAAGATCATTATTCACCTAAATTCATGGAGTGGGGTATAATCAATAAGGAGAATTTTGAGAATAAAACTACTTATGATGTTCCAATTAAGAGATGGGATCCTTTATCAACAGTAAGAATACGAAGTGAGGATTTTGGTTTAAGAAAAGAGAGAATAAGGTATTATGGCCATTATTCTTATATAAGCCCAATAAGGTCAAAGCGACCTGCGGGTTTTAAGACATCAGAAGATGAAAAATTATTCTATGATTGTTCAAAAAAAATTATTGGCAAGCATAAGGATGTCTTTTCCTCGGTAGTTGAGGGAAAAGTAGTATATGATGATTGGGGTATGCCAATAGGAGATGGGTTTACGTTAATTATTACTGAGAACGAAAAAAGACGTGACAATCCCTTTTCAGAAACCCCACATCGAATAGAGAAGATCTCCGATACAGTTAATGCTTTAACGTTAATAAATAGATTTCCTGCAATGGCAAGAATAATAGATCCAGATATTGAAAAGAACATACACCAGAAGCTCCCTCCTCACTTAAAATTATCAAGAGGTATAAATTTAGTTACTGTTTCAAGAAATTTCTATCCATCTTTATGTTTCAACTTAATTCCTGAGGAAGTTTTATCGAGTATCTTTCTTTCAATGAAAGCGGCAATTCTTTATTGTATTGAAGAATCCATCAATAAGGATTATTATGATATTCCAGTTATGCCTTTTTTTAATATTGGAACTAAAGTTGGTGGATCTCAACCAAGGATACATAGCCAAGTTTATATAGATTTAAATATGGATGGCCATGGAAGTAGATTAGAAGGATATCTTGAAGCATTTAAGGAAATGGGGGGTAAATGTCATTTGTGTCAAACGTCTCATGGAGGTACAGATAGGATAATATTAGAAACGGAATACTGGACTTATTATACTACAGGAAGTCCTGTAAGGAATTATCATATAAGATTTCATCCAAACGAGCATATAAGAAGATTTTCCCAACTAAAAGTCAATCAAGTTGAAGATTTAGCAAAATCTCTAAAAATTATTTTTCAAGCATTAGACGATATTGAAATTGATAAAAATCGTAATATTTTATTTAATTGTTGTCCATATGGTTATGATGCAGATTTTCATATGTTTGCAGATATTATACCACATGAAGTAATTGGAGGTGCTGAAATGGCTGATGATATGCGAGTTGCTAGAAAATTACCTCACTTGGCGGCAGAAGAAATTAGAAATTCATTGAAGAAATATCTTAATTAATTATTTTACTTTCTAAAGACATAACCTTTATAATTTAAATTGAATTAGATTTATATCTATTAAATACGTTACATATTTGAAATTTTCCATGAGGTATCAATATTGAGAGAGTGGTCTGCTATAATTCTAGCTGGTGGTAAAGGCGCGCGTTTAATGCCATTGACCTCTCTAATTCCGAAACCTCTAGTTAAAGTCACAAATGTCCCTATGGTCGATTATGCTATTGCACATATATTGTACGCTAACATTAAGCATGTAATTCTGGCATTAGCATATATGGGAAAGGAAATGAAAGATTACATTAATAAAACATGGACAAAAGACAAATTGGGAGACGTTGAATTAGAATGTTATATTCAAGAGAGTAAAGGTACTGCAGATGCCTATAGGCTCTTAACAGATCGTATTGATTCAAAAAATATTGTAGTATCAATGGCGGACATTGTAACCAATCTTCCAATGAAACGTTTCATGGAGTTTCACTCAAATAAGGGAGGAATAGCTACGATTTCAATGAAAACCGTTGAAAGCCATATTTCTCAATATGGTGTTGTATTATTGGATAATAATAGGAAGATTTACCTGTTTCTAGAAAAACCTGGACCAATGGAATTATATTTAAGTAGCATGTCTCAACGAGAAGATCTTTTTTTACATACAAATGTTGCCAACACTGGAATCTACTGTTTTAATAATGAAATTGGAGATATTCTTCATGAAACGGGTTTAATGGATTTTGGTGGCGAAGTTTTCCCCTATTTACTTGAAAATAAATATAATTTATATGGTTTTGTTGAGAACTATTATTGGATGGATGCAGGGAATTCGATTACTTACTTATGGGCGAATTGGGATCTTTTACGTAAATATGCTTGGCCTATTTTACCTAATGGTGTAGAATATGATGAAATCTTTATAATGGGGATAATCAATTCTGGACAAAATATCATAATCAAAAAGCCTACTTGTTTCGGGGAATTTGTTCAGTTGGAGAACCGAGTTAAGATCAAAGAATTAACATCCATTGGAAACAATGTAACAATCGGAGAAGATACTATAATAGAAAAAAGCGTAATATGGGATGAGATTAAAATCGGTGCGGGTTGTATTATCACAGAAAGTATAATTTGTAATAATTGTCAAATTGGTGATAATGTGGTTTTAGAGCGAGCTATTATTGCCCCCAATTGTAAAATAAGTAGTAATTCTCAAATTCGAGATAAAACTTTAGAACTTGGAACAGAATTGTAATTTTAATGGTTTTTATATGCAAGATTTTTCGAATTACTGGAAAGCTCTATCTTTTGCTTTTGAAAAATATGGCAATCTGAAACGGCGGGCAAAAGATATTCTATATATCATACATCCAATTCGTATTACTTTAATTTTGCGAGCAGCGGGATTCAATGAATTTAAAGATGAAGAACTAATGATTGCAGCATTATTTCATGATCTTCTGGAAGACACTAACATTAGTTTTAAAGAAATTGAGAAGAATTTTGGAAAAAAAATTGTTTCTATCGTTAATGAGCTTACTAAACCTAAAGATGTGAAAGGTCGTAAAAAAGATGAATGGCTAGAAAATTTCATAAATAGTTCAAAAGAAGCAAAAATTATTAAAATAGCTGACAGGATAGATAATCTCTTGGAAATGGTGGATGACTGGACAGTAAAGAAGCAAGTCGATTACGCTGATCAAGCAAAAATAATCTTAAAATCTTGCGGGAATGCTGATAAAGAATTATCTAATAAATTAGAAGAGACTATTAACAATATTTTAGATAAATCATTATAAATGAATTAAAGTCAAATCTAATTCTTAAAAAATTTTGATTAAAAAAAAAAATGAATTAAAATTGAGATTCGTCAATTACAGGCATTTCTTCTGAATCTAAGTTTTTTCGAATATCATCGATAGGTAATTCATATTCTTTCAAATTTCCGTTCATGAATTCTTCGTAAGCTAAGAAATCAAAAAAGCCATGACCACTAAGATTGAATAAAATTACCTTCTTTACGTTATTTTCTTTGGCTTTCAATGCTTGATCAATCGCTTCCTTGATAGCATGGGCACTTTCTGGAGCCGGAAGTATTCCTTCAGCTTTTGCAAATTGAAGACCAGCACTAATTACTTCAGTTTGATGATGCATTGTAGTATCGATAATTCGTTTATTATGTAGAATTGAAATAATGGGAGCAATTCCATGGTATCTTAATCCTCCTGCGTGAATTGAACTAGGGATAAAAGTATGTCCTAAAGTATACATCTTTACTATAGGCCCTTTCATCGCAGAGTCTCCGTAGTCCCATCTATACTCTCCTTTCGATACACTTGGGCAAGCTCGAGGTTCTACACCGATAAATTCTATATCTGAAGTTTGTGCAATCAGTTGATCTTTAACAAATGGGATCATCATACCAGCAAAGTTGGATCCACCTCCCATGCATCCAATTAATATATCAGGTTTTTCAATCCCCACTTTTGCTAGTTGAGTTTTTACCTCTTGTCCGATAATAGTTTGATGTAATAATACAAAATTCACTACACTTCCGAGAGAATATTTTATTTTTTCATACCTCATACTATGTTCCAATGCCTCAGATATCGCAATTCCTAAACTTCCCGGGTGATTTTGATCTATTTCCAAAAATTTCTTTCCAGAGTCGGTAAAACTTGAAGGACTCGCATATACATCGGCATTAAAAGCTTTCATCAAAATTTTTCTTCCTGGTTTTTGAAAAAAGCTTGCTCTCACCATATAAACAGTACAATTAATGTCAAATAGTTTACAGCCAAATGCTAAAGCAGAGCCCCATTGTCCGGCTCCTGTTTCGGTGACCAATCCTTCTAATCCTTCTTTCATAGCATAGTAGGCTTGAACTATAGCGGTATTAGGTTTATGTGAACCTGTAGGAGAAACTGATTCATTTTTATAAAAAATTTTAATCTTATCTCCTTCTATACCTAATTGTTTTTCTAATCTCAATGCACGATGGAGTGGGCTTGGTCGATAAGTTCTAGCAAAAATTTCCCTTAGTTCCTTCGGAATAGGAATCGTCGGTTCTGAGGCGAGTTCTTGTAATACACATTCTTTAGGAAAAATAGCAAATGCCATTTCTGGGGGAATTGGTTTCCTATCCATTGGATTGAGTAAGGGTGTCATAGGAGAAGGTAAATCTGGTAATATATTTACCCAAGTTTTTGGAATTTCATTTGGTTGTAATAAAATTCTTCCATTATAATAATCTGTCATATTATTTACCATCTGTATTTACTTTTCACATTTTAAAATGTGTATCATTAAAAAATTGGAATTCAATTTAATTAATGCTCATTTAGAAAGAGGATTTAATATTTAAAGTAAAAATATTAAAGCAAAAAATAAATAAAACTAAAATCAAATGCAATTGGCTTTATTGCCACTGCCAAGGCCACTGCCAAGATAGAGTTCTTACAGCTACCATAATTAAAATAAATAATCAGTAGATAATCTTTAGAAATCAAATAGTTAGGGTTAAATAAAAACTTAATGCAATTTCCTTATAGTTGTTTAAATTACCTGAAAATCTAAAAATCTTTTCGGCTTAGCAGAGCAGTATCATTTAATATAAAATAATAATAGAATATATAAAAAACTTGAAAGAGAAAACTCAATTTAGAGAATATGTAGCAAATATTCTAAAAATTACTAATTATCTAATCTATATTCATGTATTCTGATTTTGTTATTATTTCAATCTTTCCATTCTTAATTAGAACATCATTTTCTAATCTGACGCCTCCCAATCCTTGCTTATAAACTCCAGGTTCAATTGTGAAAACCATACCATCTTGTACTACTTCCTCCTTCCAATTTTTTAAAGAATATTCATCAGAAGGCTTACGACCAATTATTGGGGAATCATGCACAGTTAACCCAAGACCATGCCCCAAAGCATATGGTAAACTGTACCCCTCTTTTTTTAGCACTTGATCAGCTTTTTCATGAATTTTCCATAGCGGTACTCCAATATCTATTATATCTATTGCAGCTTCATAAGATGTTATAACCAAATCCCGCATTTTTCGTTGTTCGTCAGATAATGCTCCAAAACTAATTGGAACAGTTATATCTGAGCAATATCCATGAACTTTTGCTCCAAAATCAATTAAAGCCAATCCTTGTAAAGAAAATATCTGATTAGTAGCATTGGGATAACAATGTAGTTCATGAGAACGAGTTGCATTTGCCACTAATGATTCAAAAGCAATATCATCTGCTCCATATTCTAGCATTCTCTTCTGGACTAAAAATGATAAATCTTTCTCAGTTCCATCAATGAGAGTTTCCGAAAAATTTCTGATATCTTTAATTGTATTGTTTCCCACTTGTGCTGCCTGTTTTAATTGATTTAATTCATATTCACTCTTTGTTGCTCTTAATGTATGCAGAATTTCTGTAATTTGAATAGGATCCTTGAAAAATTGAAGCTGTGATATATTTTGTTTCATTTTAATAATTGTACCATAGGGAGTTGCTTCATGAGCTCCAAAAATTATTGAAGATTTTTTCCATCGGTTCTCCACTAACTCTTTTATTGCCAAATAGAAGTTATATTTGTAATTGCCTAGATCAATAATTTCATCAACTTCAGCGTATTCTTTCGCCAATTGATAATCTCCAGGAATTAAGACAGATTCCCCATTTTTTGTAATTAAAAGAATAGCATCTGTTGGATGCCCTGTAATATATTGTAAATTGACATTTCTCGCATTTTCAAAATCACAGATCATTAAAATATCAATCTTTTTTTCCTCGAGAAAGTTAAGCAGAACTTCATATTTTTCATTAGTAATTGATCTCATCCAGAAACACTTTCAATAATTAATTTAATATTTATTTATTGTAAGTATTATATAAAAAGTTGGTATTCAAAACTTAATTTCTTATATTTTAAGTAAGTTTAGAAAGAAAATTAAAAAAGAATACAAGTTCTTTTATCTAAATTAATGATTACTTTTTAGCAAAAGGCTCAAGGTCTAAAGCTTCAAATATATCGTCTACAGCTTCAATTGTTCCTAAAAAGTGCCATTCACCTTCTTCAACATTTTGCCCGTTCGCATATTTAATAGCCATATTATATAATCTATTAAAATTGTCATAGTGTAAGGCAATTCTATTTTCTGCATAATCTCTAGCGGACCAAGTTGTTATTAAAAACTGCCAATCACTACTCTCTAATAATAACAGTTCTCTCGCCATCTGTTTTAAAATTTTGAGTAAATTAGTATCATTTGAATCTTTGTGTTTTGATATGATATCTTCACTCTTCGCTTCACATTCATATATCCTTTCCCATGTCCAAGTAGTCCACTCATTTAACCAGACCCAATGAGAGCTAGCTTGCCCCCATGAGCCCTCAATCACAGAAACAACTTTATTAGGCGGATTAGCTTCTAAATATATTCGAGAATTCGTCAATTCTACTTCCGGATCATCCTCTACCCACCGAAGAACTCTAGCTAACCACCAATTGCCCTCAAACCACCAGTGTCCAAATAATTCTGCATCGTAAGGAGCCACTACAATTCCCTTTGTTCCGTTTTTATGGTTATAGTCCCTTAAAATATCTTTAATAAGATTTAGATAATGACCTGCGTTTTCATCAAGTTTACCAGGTATATCTTCTGGCCAATAAAGCATCTTTTTCCCTAAATCTAATTTAG
Organism: Promethearchaeota archaeon; assembly: GCA_048941285.1. Classification (GTDB taxonomy): domain Archaea; phylum Asgardarchaeota; class Lokiarchaeia; order Sigyniarchaeales; family SOKP01; genus Loki-b32. The sequence goes on along the minus strand of JBHLNS010000040.1, from coordinate 14,776 downwards.
CTTCTGTAACTTTCCAATATCGAAGCCCTCCAGGATAATGTTTTTTGTGGAAATCAAGGTATTCTGCACAGCCTGGGTATCCATGTTCTCCGCTCCAAACAACAATCCCTGTTTTTTCATCTCTAGTAAAGAAGCCTACAGGCCCAGGAGTACTTGGATCAGTGGACACTAAATATGGTTCATATTGAGATTTTTCAAAAGAAGTTGGAATTTCTTCATATTGGGATTCAAATTGCTTCCACAGCTCAGCAAGTAAAGGAAACCGAGCAGCATAGACTCCTTGCGATTTTCCTCCTAATAGTAATGCAGTATCAATAAAGAAATATTTTAAACCATTTTTAGCAAGAAAATATTCTACACCAGGTCGATTATATTCTTCTCCACTTATAGGATTTTTCCAACGGTATCCTGGACGATAAGCGCACTCAGGTAACCAAACTCCTGAAGGAGCTCTCCCAAAATGTGTCTTATAATTATCAACTGCTGTTTTAAATTGAGCATCAATTGATGAGTCTTTAGAAAGTAATGGAGCATATCCATGAGATGCCCCACAAGTGATAATATCTACTAGTCCCATATCTTGTAAGTTTTTAAAAGCACCAACAATGTCCTTATTGTATCTATTTATGAAATTATCCCGTACTCGGTTATAGAATTCCTGCCACCATTTTGTTAATTTAATTCTTCCGTCTTCATATTTATTCTTAGTAAAGTCTTCAAAATCGTATGAAGCTGCATTATATTTTTCCTCTAGATACCCCAAGAATCCTTCAGTGAATTTAGGGTTACGGAGCATTTCACATAAAACTGGTGTTAGACCGATTGTAAGTTTTGGGTGATAGCCATCATCAACTAATTTATATAATTCAATAAGAAGTGGAATATAAGTTTCAGCAGCCGCTTCGTTAACCCAGTCCATCCCATGGGGCCATATTCCGTATAGAGCGATAAGTTCGCATTATTTTCCGTGACCAAGGACCCAAGGAAGGTGAGAATGAAGCACTAAATTAAATGATCCTAAAATATCTGTCATAATTCTATAATATCTCTATGAAAGTATAATTAATCGAAATTTGCTAATGTTATATAATTTTTCATATTTTTAATATTAAAGAGAATCTTAAATAGTTAAAAATCGTTAAAGTTATATATTTTTATTTAGCTTTTTATCATATATAATTTCCAATTGAAAATTCATCGAAATTTTAAAAAAGTAGGATTATATGATTCATAACCCAATCAAAAATCTTAATGAGTTAAAAAAAAACGGTCGGATTATTGGCAAAGCAAATTATGTATTTACACCAGAAATATCAAGCTCAATAGGATCAATTCATGGTAGCCTATTTAAACCAGGAGAATCAATAGTAATGGGGAGAGACTACCATAATGATAGTCGGATGTTGAAAAGAGCATATACCTCAGGTATGATGTCTACTGGAATTAATCTTTTAAATCTCTCAGATTGTACTTTTCCTTTGTTACAGTTTACAATAAGGCGATTTGGGGCAAGTGGAGGTTTTTATTTCTCAGGAGGTCATTTATATAGTGAAGATGTGGGAATTCGTTTCTTAGATGCAGGAGGAATTGAATTAGCGCAATCTGAACTTCAAAGAATTATTGAGTCTTATAACGATTACCCTCAACAAGTAAGAAGAGTTGATCCTAACGCAATAGGCCAAATAACAGCAATACCTCAGACTGCTGATATTTATATTAAATCACTCCAACAATTTGTTGACAAAAAGAAAATTAAAGCCGCTAAATTAAAGATTGTGGTAGATTGCTCTTATGGCCCAACTGGAAAAATAACTCCCCTTTTAATCAATGATATTGGTGTTGAAGTAATTGCATTAAATACCCATTATCGTGAAAGATCTTCAAGTCCTTTACCTAGTATTAATACTATTAGAAATACAGCTGATATTGTAAAAGCATCAAATAGTCACCTTGGTGTCTGTTTTGATGTGGATGGTTCAAGGATATTAATAATAGATGAAAATGGTTTGGAAATTAGCTATGAAGATTTATTGATGCTATTTATTACTTTTGATAAAAGAATTCAAAAATCTAAAGGAAGTACCATCATTACCAGCCCTTCAATATCTCCAATTGTAAAAAAGTTTATTGAAGATAGTAATTTTCCTTTAAAACAAGTAGAAAATTATCCTGGGGAGATTTCAAGACAAATAAGGGAAGAAAGAGCATGCTTTGCAGCTGCAGATACATTGAAGTTTTACTTCAGTGAATATGCCCCATTTTCCGATGGGAATTTCATTCTACTTAAAGTTCTTGAAATTATGACGACTCAAGACGACCTCCTTAGCTCGTTAACTAGAGGATTTCCTAAAGGAATAAAAATTAATAAAACTATTTCCGTTTCCTCAGATTTAATAAAAAATATACACAATAGATTAAGAGAATTAGCAGAAGAAAATGGATATAAATACCATGATATCATAAATGAACTGAAGATTATTGGAGATGATGCTTATATCATTATTAAAGTTGCACTTTATAGAAATGCAATACTTCTTTCTGCTGAATCAGAAGACAAAGATAAGGCACAAGAAATGATTTCGAAAATGGAAAAGATGATTTCTGAAATCTAAAATATCTCATTAATTTTAAAGAAATTCAATCCAGTTATTTTGATTTTATTTTTATAAGAACAAAAGATTAAAAAAGTACAGATAATAATCCCCATAAACTTATAGAGGTTACTAAAAAAATTATTAAATCGGTAAAGATTTATAAAAACAATGAGCTTATTGAGTTATATTATCAAAAGGGTACTAGTTACAATTCCTATAGTTTTTGGAGTTCTAACAATAACTTTTTTACTCTCAAGAGCTATGCCTGGAGATCCAGTGATGATGCTACTAAATCAAGCTCAGATAAGATATACACCAGAAATTTATAATTCATTTGCACGTGAACTAGGACTTAATCTTCCTCTGTATCTTCAATTTTTTAGATACATAGGTGATATTTTTACCGGAAATTGGGGTCAATCTATTGGTTATGCTCCAACGTCAGATGTTTGGGAATTAATTATTTTTAGATTACCTAAAACATTAGACCTTACATTTTTTTCAATGCTAATTGCTTCATATCTAGGAGTTAAAATTGGAATTATATCAGCAACTCATAGGAATAAATTTAGAGATACTGTTTTTAGAAGCCTCGGCATAGTAGGAGTTGCCTTTCCTGTATTTGTGTTAGGAATGCTTTTGCAATTTTGGCTAGGATTTCAATTGAATCTACTTCCATCAACATCTTATAAAAATGCAGATTATGCTGACCCCCCTTTTATAACTGGTTTTTATATGATTGATGCTTTGATTTCAGGAAACCTCTATTTAATCCCAGATTATTTATATCATTTAGCAATGCCTGTATTTTGTTTATCGTTTGTTACACTCGCGGGAATTATAAGACAAACTCGTTCTAGCATGTTAGTTGTTTTACAAGAAGATTACATAAGGACTGCACGAGCAAAAGGTTGTATTGAAAAAGACGTGATTCGAAGGCATGCATTAAGAAATTCAATGATTCCAACTGTTACTGTAATAGGTTTGAATTTTGCTACTACACTAGCGGGAGCGGTTCTTTTAGAATCAACATTTAATCTACGTGGAATAGGTTTATTATTAATTGATGCAACATTGTATCGAGACTATTGGCTCTTAAATGCATGTATGGTTGTCGTAGCTTTGATTTATATAATTACTATTTTAGTAATAGATATATTATATGGATTTATAGATCCACGAATTAGGTATTAATCCTATTCTTCCTAAATTAAAGTTTTGTTATAATGTTTTAATTCTCTTTAGCTATATTATTTCAATAATTATTATAAAAAAATATTAAAATAGAATTATTTATACAAATAATGAGTTTTCTAGGATACGTTTTCAAAAGAATTCTGATTAGCATCCCAGTTGTATTTGGTGTATTGACAATAACCTTTTTTCTTTCAAGGGCAATGCCAGGAGATCCAGTAATGCAATTGTTATTGCAGGCACAAGTAAGACAGGACTATGGGATGTATCATCAAATTGTTAATCAATTAGGACTTAATCTGCCTCTACATTTACAATATTTTAAATATTTAGTGGATATTTTTACAGGAAATTGGGGTGAATCTATTGTATACGCTCGAGGATCAGCTGTCTGGGATTTAATTATATTTAGATTACCTAAAACAATAGATCTTGCTTTCTTTGCAATGGTTATAGCCTCTTTTGTTGGTGTAAAAATTGGAATTATATCAGCAACTCATAGAAACAAGTTGAGAGACACAATATTTCGAAGTATTGGTATTATTGGAGCTGCTTTTCCTGTTTTTGTTTTAGGAATGTTATTACAATATTGGATAGCATATAGATTTCCAATTTTTCCAATAGCTTCATATAAAAATGTAGCATATCCCGATCCTCCTTTTGTAACTGGGTTCTATATGATTGATGCATTAATCGCAGGGGAACTTTATAAAATTGCAGATTATCTATACCATCTAATCTTACCTATATTATGTTTATCGTTCGTCACTTTAGCGGGAATAGTAAGACAGAGTCGATCTAGTATGCTAGAAGTCCTACAACAAGATTATGTAAGAACTGCGAAAGCTAAAGGCTGTATGAGAAAACGTGTTATTAAAGACCATGCATTAAAAAATTCTTTAATCCCTACTATTACTGTCATTGGTTTAAATGTTGCCACCGTATTATCTGGAGCCGTTCTATTAGAATCTACATTTGGTTTGCCTGGAATGGGTTTATTAATAGTCGAAGCTGCACTCTACAGAGATTATTGGCTATTAATATCATGCATGGTTGTATTAGCCTTTATTTACATTTTCACTACTTTGATTTTAGACATCATTTATGGAATCATAGATCCTAGAATAAGATTTTAGATTTCCTATTATCTATTTTTAGCTTAGCAATTTATTTGTTTAAGGGAGTTCTTGATCTAATAGAAAATTGACCTTGACGCATTTTTTTTATTTTTGGTCTAATATAGAGTTAAGGTTTAAAATAAATAGAATAAATTATATTATAATATTAAAATATCTTTCAATCCAAAAAAAAAGTTGAAAAAATCATGGCATTTGACATTCCTAGTGTAATAATTTTGATAACTCTATTTATTATATTTATGATTTTTTTGGTTTTTGATTTATTTGGTAGGAATGAGAAGTATGGCTATTTAGCTTATGCTATTGCTGTAATACCGGTTAATTACTTTTGGGGTATGGGGGGAGATCCACTTATTGCATATATAATTCTATTCGGATTGTGGATTATTACAATATTACGAGATACTATAGGTATTTATCGCAAAAAAGAAAAAGAAATCAATGAGATATTATTGTATTTAGCTATCAGTATTTTAATACAATTAATTATTAGCGCTATTATACCAGAAGCCAATCCTTCTTTACAAGCTACTGTAGAAAAGTTCTGGTTTTTCTGGTTACCTAATGTGCATTCACTTGTCTTTGATCCAGTAATAGCAATGACATTCAGAATTATTGCGACATTTTTGATATTGTTAGTTATAATTCCTTTAATTTTAGATATTAAAGATGAAAAAATACCTCTACCGATTATTATTATCTTTGTTGTGATATTCATTGCTCCCTTTCTATATCTGAGTTATATATGGATACCAGATCCAGCGGGTTTTTGGACTTTAACGTTCCTATTCTTAGTTGTATTATTTCTAATCCTTCTTCTTATAACAAGAAGCGGGTTAGAGAAAACATAAAAAAAATTATTTTTATATTTATTTTTATATTTATTTCATGATAAAATATCAAATTTATCTGGAATTCAAATAAAAGTTAAGATTATTATTATATAATGGCAAAAAAAAAAGTTCAACCCGAAGATACAAACAATAAAGAAAGTTCAAAATCAAAAGCCTCCTATACATTGAAGGACCTTCCAGGAGTAGGAGAAGCAACAGTGAAAAAATTGCAAGAAGCTGGGATAATTTCAATTAGAACTCTTGCTTTATACCCATTAAATAAATTAATGGATGAAGCAGGAATAGGAGAAAAGACCGCCGAAAAAATTATTAAAGTTGCCCAAGATATTGAAAAAATGGGATTTAAATCAGCTGATAAAATATGGGAAAAAAGAAAAACTTTGCACAGATTAACTACCGGTAGTCAGAATTTAGATGATTTATTATTAGGTGGAATCGAACCAGGAGCAGTTACAGAGGTTTTTGGAGAATACAGAACAGGTAAAACACAATTAGCTCATCAATTGTGTGTTAACGTCCAACTTTCCTATGAAGAGGGCGGATTAGAGGGTGGTGCATTGTATATAGATACTGAAGGGACATTTAGACCAGAAAGAATAATTCAAATGGCACTTGCAAAAGATTTAGATCATAGCGATGTCTTAAAAAAAATAACTGTCGGAAGAGCTTATAATAGTAATCATCAGATTTTATTAGCTAAAGAGGCTCCGAAAATCATAAGTGAACGAAAAATTAAATTAATTGTAGTTGATTCTCTTATAGGTCACTTCCGTAGTGAATATATTGGTAGAGGAACTTTAGCAGAACGCCAACAAATAATAAATACACATATACATGATTTATTGAGATTAACTGAGACTTATGATGAATTAGCCGTTTTATTTACAAATCAGGTTTCTGCTAAACCAGATGTGTTTTATGGTAATCCATTAACACATACTGGGGGCCATGTTGTAGCTCATGGAGCAACCATACGTCTATTTTTACGAAAAGGAAAAGGTGAACAACGAATTGTTAAAGTTGTTGATGCTCCTCATATTCCTGAAAGTGATGCTATTTTTTCAATTACTGAAGATGGTATAAAAGATTAATTTAGAGAGAGATTTAATAATTAAAGTTAGTGTTTATCTCAATTCCCTCTCTTAAAGATTCTGAAATAATGCAAAATTGTTCAAAAAATTTCTGGCATTGATCTGCTCTTTTACGCATTTCTTGGTTTTCAATCTTTGGATTTAAATGTATATCAATTTTTTTTATTCTCCAAAATCCTTGTTCATTTCTCTTACTAGTAATAAATGCTTTTCCTTCGAAATCGGATAAAGAAAAATTTTTCTTTTGTAAGCAAAAAGCAAAACTAGCCCCCATACATCCGAGAACCGATAATGCTAACAGCCTTGAAGGATTTGGTCCAATTTTATCAATTGATTTCTTATGCCGATCGTCAATAAATAAATCATCCATTTTAATTTGCCCCAAATCGCATTTAAATATCATTTCTTCTTCTAAACTTATACCTACTTCAGATTTATATTCATCTGGCAATTAAATTTCACCTTAATTTAATAAAAAATAAAAATAGTAAATTACATATCAATATTAACATTTACTTCAATACCGGCACGGACAGATTGGGTCACGATACAGTATTCCTCAAAAAAACTTACCCCATCTTTAACAGTTTTTAAACATTGTTCCGCTCTTTTAAGAGTGTCCGGATCATTAATTTTTGGTTCTATATTCACATCAATTTTTTTGATTCTCCAGAAACCTTTTTCATTCCGTGCAATGGTAACTTCCGCTTCACTTTTAAAGTCAACAACTTTCAAATTTCTTTTCTTTAAACAGAATATAAAACTTGCACTTAAACATCCTAAAACTCCTAAAGCGAGCAATCTTGATGGATTTGGACCTAGCATATCTACTTCATCATGATGTTCTTCATCTATATAGCAATCTTTAACCTTCATGTTACCTAAGTCGCATTTAAATATCATTTGTGAATCTAAATCATCCAATTTTATACCAACTTTAGCTTTCATCTCATTCATAATAAAAATCATCCCTTACCATATTATTTGGAGAAATTTATTTGTTAGAAGCGATATCTCTAAAGAGTGAGAATAAATTTTCTTTTTTTGTTTTATTATCTCTAATATTCTCTAGAAGTTGGCTAATTTTAGTCAATTCAACCTTATAGTACTTCAAGTCTTCTTTAACTTCGGAGTGGATTATTGATAATTGAATAGAATCGTTTAATGTGCAAGCTTTTCTAACAAATTTGAGACATTGATTGATTCTTTCACGTATTAAATCATCTTTAAAATCTTTATCAACTATAATATTAATATGTTTAATTAATAATTCTCCGCTTTCATTTTTAGTAGTTTTTAATTGTATCCGAGGAAAATCTAATTCTTCTCTATTATTTCTCAAACAATTTACTAATGATGCATTTAAACAATTAATAAATGATTTATCAGGCAATAAAGGAGTAGACGTTAATAATGTATCAATATCTGGTTCACCCACCTCTTTCAGAATACAATTAAACAAACTAGAATCGTTTAAATCGCATTCAAAAACTTTTAACTGATTTTCATCCATAGATATCGGCTTCAGTAATTTTTTATTCTAGGGTAACTAATACAATGTCTTACAAAAATCTTCTATATATTAATTAAAAGTGTAGTTCTTTATGGTTCTTTTCAATTTTTTTAAGAGAAAAATGACGCTGTAAATGAAAAAATAACCACAGAAAATACAGTAAAATCATGAAAATATAATTTAAAGCAAATAGGATTAGAAAAACCACCATTAGAATAAAAATTATTATCTCTGATCCCAAACATATCTTATTACGATAATATTTCTCATCAAAAAAGGAGGCAGGTACTCTATAATTGGCTAAATATTTAGGTAAATTGTCAAATTCTTCTTTAGAGATTAATAATTTAAAACCAACCTGTTTTTTTTGAAAGTAGAAAATATTTGTGCCCCAATCAAAAGTGTCAATAAATATATGAATAGAATAGCTTAAACCACTAAGAATTAATGCCAGGAAGTTAAATACATATCCAAGTATAATAATAACAATACTAGGAATTATTGAATGAGTAATTAATAACCTGTGATTATGGTCTTTCGCATATTTATTGAAAAAAATATCAAGATCACAAATAAAGGAAAAAAATACAATTAGAACAAAATCTAATACTGTAAAATTTAAAAAATTGTTTAAAATGGATGCAAAAATAACTCCAACCGCAAAATGAAAATTTATATGCATAAAACTAATTAATTAATTTTTGAGACTAATTGATATATATTTTTTTTTTTATTCTTTTTAAAACTGCTTTTTTGGTTACAAAGCCATTAGGTCCTTTTTTTTCAACTAGGAAAGATGCTGCTGCTGAAGCCAGATATGCAGCATTTTCAATTTGTTCCCAGGATTTATCAGAATGAATAAACTCATATAAGAATATCGAGAAGTAGACATCTCCGGCACCAGTTTCATCTACAACTCTTTTAGGCTTAAAAGCAGGAATATTAAGGATCTTTTCTCCTTTTTTAGAGAGCATAGACCCTTTTTCTCCCATTGTCATAATATAAATTCCATAATCGTAATTTTTATTACAATGTGTCATAATTTTTTCAAAATCATCGCATTCTCTGGCAAGTAAATTCATTTCTTCTTCTGATCCCTTCAAAATTAAATTATTTCCAACTAAATTAATTATTTTTTCAATATTTGAGATGATTTCCTCATCATAAATATAAGCTACTTTCCCTTCCTCATTAATTTTTCTAATAAAACCCTGTAAATCTATACCGATATAAGTATCGGGAAAATATGTCAAAATTTTTTTTACATAGTTATATGAAATTTCATTACATAATGGAACTAGCACAAACATATCCGGAGGATGATTAAGATATTCTAAGGGGATATCTTTAAACTTAAGATTGGGGCTTCTCGATTTAAGAGTTAAAGTCCTTGCATGATCGTAGTAATCTAAGACAAAATTAGTGTTGTTCACTTGTGAATATTTAATCCCTCTTAAATCAATTTTTTCATTCTTAATCCTATCTATCAGAGAACTATTAAAATTTAATTTACCAATATGAGAAATTATGCCTATTTTAACATTTTGGGTATAACTATTTAGAGCTAAAGAGCAATAGGATACACTTCCTCCAAGGCTAGGTTTATTCCGGTGCTTGAATCTTATTATGTTATCAATTGCAAAATGACCTGCAAAAATAATAGAGGGGTGATTTTTATTATGGACATTCATTTAAGTGGACTTTTTTTGTAAATCTTCAATAATTTTATCCTTTTCTTCTATTGTTATTTTAAGTTTGTTTATTTTATTCTGTAAGTCTTCTACCAAACCTGACATTGGCCCTTTGCCTACTGAGGCCTGATTTTGCTGGGATGATTTGAGTTTATTGATTAAAAGATCTCTTTCTTTTATTTCTTGCTGAAGGTTATCTATTTTCGTATTGATTTGAGGAGAATCTTTTTGTTTTATTTTTAAAGTCTCCTGTAATTGTGATAGATCGTCTTTTAAGGCTTCGTTTTCTTTTTTTAGTGCCTTAATTTCCTCAGGTTCTAATTGATATCCTCCACTTTCAAGTGTTTTTTGAAGATCATCTTTTTCTTTGGATAATTTTTCTAAGTTTCTTTTATATTTATTTAGATCTTGTTGAAGGTCTTGACATAATCTTTCAAGGGTTTCCGTTGATGGTTGTGTTGTTTGAGGTCTTATTACCGATGGTTTTGGTTGCTCTACAGGAACTACGTAATCAATAGGTAAAGATTTCATCTTTTCTACATCTACTAATTGTTGGCTTAAACCTTCATTTTCTTCAATTAAAGCATTAGCTTTATTTTGTAGTTCCTCAATTTGAGCATTTTTTTTATCCAAATCAGATTTCAGATCCTCAATCAGAGCACTACTTGCCCCAGAATCCATAGCAGGTGATTTGACTATTGATTTTGAAGCAACCTCTAATTTAGCTTCTAACTCAATTTTTTCATTACTTCTTGCTCTTAATTCCACTTCTTTTTCGGCTAATTTTTTTTCTAAATCTATTATTGTGTTATTAAGACTAATGTTCTTTTGCTGAAGATCATTTAAATTAATTCCAGTACCTATTTCTTTTTGCTTTAATTGCGCTTTTAAGCTTTCATTTTCATCAATAGTGTTCTTTATAATTTTTTCTGTCCTACTTATCAATTCTATGTTGTCTTTAATTTTGTTTCTTAATAATTCATTTTCATTTTCTACTTCTTTTATTCTATCTAAAGTTTCTCTTATGACACTAGGTCTATCAATTCCATTTTCCATCTTTTTTCTCCAAAGACTCACAAAATCCTCAATTTTTTCATTATCTCCCGGCATTTTACTACAAAACCTTTTACTTTATAATTTTTAAATATTAATAGTGAATTATTTCATAAAAACCCCAGAAAAATAACCAACGCAATATCCACTTATATTTCCAGTCCTTTCAGAACTCGTGTAATATTTTAATAATTTTCCTTTATTTGCATTTAAATTCTTACATATCATCATTAAAGAAGTTATAGTTTGAGGTCCACAAACTGTCGTTCTTGATGCAGCTTCAAATGTATTTTTAGGCTCCCCCTTGACAAAAGCATCAATTACTTGTTGATCACGCTCTTTAAATTTACTTAATTGTTTTGAATCATAAACTTCTCTATGAGTCATATCAGATGAGGCAACAATTACTACATCTTTATCATATGATTGAATAGCTTTTGATAAATCATTAGCTAATCGATTTAAGACATTAAAATCTCTATTAGATATTTTTATTGGTACAAATTTAACGTTTTTGTCCTGAGCGCAATATTTAATAAATGGTAATTGGACTTCTATATTATGTTCTCGTCCAAAAGGAAAACCAATAAATGCAGATTCATCATTCTTAATAATTTCACTATTATCTAATATCTTTTTAGATAAGGTTTCATCTATACTAATATTTCCTAAAGGTGTTTCCCATTCTCCTTCATCCATTAAACCAATCTTTCCATACCCCTGATGATCCGTACCTAATACAATAACAGTATCAGGAATCCTTTCTTTAAACAAATTTAAAAAAGTAAAAGCTGCACAACATCCAGAATAGATATACCCCGCATGAGGAGAAACCCCCCCAATGATGGATCTTTGTTCTTGATTGAGAGTTTTTGGTTCTTCTCCAGGACCAAACTCTTTATTTAGAAATGATTCTTTTAATATATTTATTAAATCTGGTTTGTAACGGGGGTAAAAAGTACCTGCCACAGCAGCCTTACGGATGACCATTTTTTTTTCCCTTATTTGTTTTTAATATATATTACTAAACTTAATAATGTTGAAATTTATATAATTTCATCTAATTAAAGTAAAATTGAAAGATTTATTAAGTCATTTTTAATACCTCTTTAGTGATGAACCAAGTAAAGGATGAACAAATCTCTCTTGATGATATTGAAGTCCCAGATAAAATTCCAACTAAATTCATTAATTCAAGAGTGATTGTTTTCAATCCTTTGTATGCATCCTATTTATATGTAAAGAAAGGATTTTTTGGTGCTCCACTTGGTATACATAAACCTAGATTAGAATATTTCTCCAAACCGAGCGAATTATCCTTAATTGAATCATTTTTTCTCCTGGAAAGAAATGAAATTACTATTTTTGATGTAAAGGAGGATAAGTTCTTAGACTCTAATACATTTAAAGAGATAGCAAAGAAGATTCATCATAAATTTGAGGAAAAATATATAATTTACAAAGATTTAAGAGAAAAAGGATATATCCCTAGACCTGGACTAAAATTCGGAGCAGATTTCGTAGTTTATAAAAAAGGACCAGGACTTGAACATTCTCTTTTTATGGTTCATGTGTTACCACATGATTCTGAAATTACTGCGATTGATATGGTTAGAGCTGGACGTTTAGCTACATCTGTAAGAAAGAAATTTGTAATCGCTAATCCTCTTACGTGTAGTTATTATTTCTTTGAATGGTTTAAACCATGAGAATTCAATAATTAGGTTTTATTATTAATTTAAACCTTATGCCTTTAAATACAAAATCTTTAATCTTAACTGTTAAATACTTTACTCCAATTGGATAAATAGATCTCTTTTCCATTAAGAGGATAAAGGCACCCAAAAATCAAATATTAATTAAAAAATTCATTTCATTCTCTATTTACCCCTATCTAAAAAAAGTCTGTTGAGAATTTCGTTTAGTACCGTTTCTTTAAATTTATTGATTTGTTTAAAATTATCATTTGGCACAGTGTGTGTAATTTTTATAATATTATTTAGAACTTCATCTTCTTTACTCTCGTCAAACTTAAAACCTTGTTTTATTCGCACTTTTCCTTCATTGTACAATAGAAGAATTATTTTTATTAGTCCCAGTAATTTATTATGGTCAGTAAAATTATCAATTTCTTCAAATGCATTCTGGATTAAAAAGCTGTTTCGAACTAATTTAGCAATAAATAAATCAAGTTTTTGACCATCATCTAAATTTTTTTTTCCAATTAATTGAATTATAAATGTAAGATCATTTTCTTTAGATAGTATCTCGTCGACCTGTCTTCGGCATTCCATCCAATTTATATTAATCTCAGACCAATTAATGTCGTTTTTAACCCACCATTCCGAAACAGAATCAATATAATTTGAATATGATTTTAACCAATCAATAGCTGGATAATGCTTTAAATATGATAAACTACCTTCTAATGCCAATAGACCTTGAACTATTCTTTTAGTAGCTGTTGTAACTGGTTCACTGAAATCTCCCGCTGGAGGTGATATTGATCCTATAATTGTTAAAGAGCCAATACTTCTTTTTCCTAAGTGATCTCGACCTTTTGTTTCAAAAACACCAGCTCTCTCATAAAAACTTGAGAGTTTTGTTGATAAATATGCAGGATATCCTTCTTCTGCAGGCATTTCTTCTAATAATCCTGAAATTTCTCTAAGGGATTCTGCCCATCTAGATGTACTATCAGCGATGACGGCAACATCATATCCCATATCTCGATAATACTCAGCAATAGTAACTCCTGAGAATAGACTAGCCTCGCGAGCAGAAACAGGCATATTTGATGTATTCGCAATTACAATTATGTGTTCACTTAATGGTCTAGAACTTTTGGTATCATAAATTTCTGTAAATTGCTTTAAAAGATTTGCAATTTCATTACCAGGTTCACCACAACCTATGAATACAATTATATCCGCATTACAATATTTGGCAATTGCTTGTAACATTACTGTTTTTCCTGTTCCAAATCCTCCAGGAACACCAAATGTGCCTCCTTTAGCAATAGGGAAAAGTAAATCTATTATACGTGTCCCAGTTATTAAAGGCTCACTGGGCTTAATTTTCTTTGTAAATGGTCTTCTTTTGTTAATTGGCCATTTTTGCATCAAAGTATAGGATTTTTCCGTATTATTATCATTTAGACAATAAATTTCATCAATGACGGAATAATCTCCTTCTTCTACGATAAAGGATAACTTTCCATAAGATTCAGGTGGAATCATTATCTTGTGGTTAATATTTTGCGTTTCTTGAACAGTTCCAATAATATCTCCACTGTATAGATCTTCACCTAGCTTTCTTAATGGAATGAAATGCCATTTTTTTGTTCTTGATAGTGAAGGAAAATCTATTCCTCTTTCTAATTGGCCTTCTTTGAAATGTTGAAATATTGTCTCTAAAGGTCGTTGGATCCCATCAAAAACGTTTGTCAACAAACCAGGGCCTAACTCCATAGATAATGGTTTCTGAAGATTAATAACTTTATCTTTTAATTTTAACCTATGAGTGCTGTCATAACATTGCGCTACAATGTAATCAGAATAAATTTGAATAACTTCACTTATTATGTTAAATTTTGTAATTTTAATTAAATCATGAAGTCTTATATCATCTTCTAAACCTTTTACTTC
>JBHLNS010000009.1:0-100892 GCA_048941285.1 Promethearchaeota archaeon | reverse complement strand
CGTTCGAAAGAGGAGAGCAATAACTAATCATTTAGATTTTTAAAATAAGTAGTTCAATTTCTCTTTTTTTATTAAATTCGCTCATTATATGAAGTCCAATTATAGCAATAATAATCAATATGACACCAATTACTGAAAGCAACGTAAAATAGAATTGCATAACTTCCCTATTTCTGATATACCCATAAAATAATAAAGGCAATTCTTGAGGTGGCGGTAATGGTGTATTTAATACGATAATATATATTATAGATGTAAGTATCACAGAGTAAAATGTAATTTTCATTAATAACTCTTCTAAATATTTAATTTTTCCCTTCCATGCATTGATAAAGAAAAAGCCGATAACAGAAATTAAAAATAAAGTAAAATAAGGTACGAAAATATTAAGGATATATTGCATGGACATGATAAAAAGATCTGAAATTACGGGATCATAAATATCTCTCTCTTTAATCCATAATGTTCTGATATACTCCGGAACATTCCAATTTAGGCTGGTAATCATTAGCCAGCTAAAAAATGTCAGGAATATTAGAACACAATTGACAACTCTAAAAATTATAGACTTCAATTGTTGATTTTGCATGTATTCTCTTTGAATAAGATCCATTTTTTCTTTATAAATTTATTTCTGTTCGAATTTCTGAACAATCTCTTCAATTTTATATAGTTAAAAGGAAGATGTTTTAAGTATTAGAGAACGAACGTTGTTGACGTTTATTCTTTAGAGCGTGAGGGGTCGTTGAGTATTTGGAGTAATTTGAAATAAATCGAGAAGGATCGTTGGAGTATGTTCTAGAGCAAGTTTTCTAATGTTTTTTTCTTATTTATCACCCCTTTTTAATCATTTCTAAGTCCCACTTAAAAGCCTCTTTAATATAATTTAGACTAATGTATATCTTGATAGGTTTTAATTATGAGGATCACTTTTAGATTTGTAATATAAAAATTATATGTAGGAATTATTTTAATAAGATATTAGGATGCAAGTTAATGACAATGTATATCGAGATTTACAAAAACATCTCGATAAGATGCCTATTGGGTTCCCCTCTACCGAAGATGGGTCTGATATAAAGGTATTAAAAGCTTTTTTTACTCCACAGCAAGCGGAACTTGCAACATTTTTGGATTTTACTCCCGTATCTCTAAAAGAAATTTATTCTCACACTAAGAAAAGAGGAATGTCACTTGAGGAGACTCAAGAGAAATTAGACGCTATGGTAGAAAAAAGAATAATATATAAGGAGGTGAATCCTAAAAATAGCCAAATTTCGTATGGAAATTTACCTTATGCTATGGGATTTTTTGAAACTCATGTTAATCGCTTATCTAAAGAAATGGCACAGGCAAGCGAAGATTATGGTGAGCGGTTTATAAGAGAGTTTTTAGGAGAAAATACTGGTATTCCCCAAATGCGCACAATTCCTATCATTACATCAATTTCTCACGAGAATGTTATTATGGATTATGATAACGCACGAAAGGTACTTGAGAATGTAGAAGGTCCTTATGCAGTAGCACCATGTATATGTGTTCAATCCAAAGAGTTAATTGGAATTAAATGTAAACACGATTGGCTCGAACGGTGCATTGTAAATAGTCAAGATTATCTTGATAGCGGTAATGCAAGAAAAATCACTAAAGCAGAAGCTTTTAAAATATTAGAAAAGGCAGAAGAAAAGGGACTCGTAATTCAACCCGGAAATTCCAAAAGTGCACGCGGATTCTGCATATGCTGTGGATGTTGTTGTGGCATTCTTTCTCATGCTAAAAAACTTGAAAATCCTGCCAGATTATTTGCTTCTAACTTTTTTGCCGAAATTGACGAGCAGCAATGCACTGGGTGTGGTATATGTGCAGATCTCTGTCCAATGGAAGCGATAAACACAAATGACGTCTCGTCCATTAATAGAGAACGTTGTATTGGATGTGGTGTCTGTGTATCTAAATGCCCATCTGAGGCAATTCATCTAAAAAATAAAGAACAACCCATCATTCCACCTGAAACTTCTGTAGATTTAATGATAAAGATTGCAAATAAGAAAAAGTAAGTTAATGCCATTACTTTAGTATTATAAAATTGTTAGATTTTTGAATTATCTATTATATTTTTATTAGATTTCGAGTGATTCTATTCTAGTGTAGAATACAATAATAGTTTTTATCAGGAAACTCCGAGTAGAATCTTGGATTTTGATAGAAAAGTAAGATTTAAGATGGAAATATAGGGTATGTTCTTTGGTATTATTTTTATACTTAACTTTCTTATTTTAATATTAATTGGACGAATCTTTCATTGGACATCCATGGTTCTAGGTACTGAAAATCTTGATAATATTTTAAAAAAGCTGCTAGTTAAGAATTTGGGGGTTAAAGCAGCGGCAATTGTGTCTCGAGAGGGATTACCCATAGCTTCAGCTGTTTCTAAACGGATAGATGAGACGAGGATTGCTGCGATGACTTCAGCGTTATTTTCATTAGGGCGTCAATCAATTATGGAATTGGGAGAAGAAAATTTGGACGAGATATTCATTCAGGGTTCAGATGGGCAACTTTTATTAGTATCTTTTGGGGATTATGGTATTTTGCTTCTTTCTACGGAAGATGGGTTTGAAGGATTTGAGAAAAATGTATTTAGTCGTCTAGGGCCTTTTAAGCCTCCTGGTTCTTCAGCAACAGCATCTACTATTGAAGAAGATTTAGAATAATTTAAGATAGGTGGAGCGTGTTCATAACCTTCACAAGAGTGTAGCGTTCGAAAGAGGATCTCAAGGTTCAGGCTTAGAGCGTGAAGGAAGATAAAATATTTGGAGAAGTTTGAGATAAGGAAGGAGGAATATGTTCTTGAATATAATTTTTAAATTTCTTTTTCTATTTTTCAGAAAAGGTAAATTCAAAGTCTGAAATTAATGAAAATTGCTAGGAAAATTTCTATTAATCTAGAGTTTTTATAAGATTTTCAATGACTTTAGGAAGGTGATGCATATTTTCGACATAAAATGGATATTTTGGTTGAAATTCGCTTGTTACACATGCTTGTATTACGTTAGCTCCCGTTTTGAGAGCATTTTCAATAAAACTAGGTTGATCTTCAATGACAATAGTTTTTTTTGATTCTAATTTTATATCTTTGGATATAGCCTCAAAAAAATTGGAGCTAGATTTCCATGTATTTATAAGATCTGGTCCATAAAAACCACTAAAAAAATGTTTAATGCCCATTCCTTCAAGGACCATTTTTATTTCTCTTGACGGTAGTCCAGTAGAAGTATAAAGGGTAAAACCTTTTGAATAGAGCATCTTAATGCTTTCAATGATTCCGGGTATTGCTGAGTGAACTTTTGGCCATACATATTCTACTGTAGTGTCAAAAATTCTTTCATGCTCCGCTTTAGGTGGTACAGATCTTCCAGCTTCTTCAAACATCTTTATTACCCATTCACTCTTGAAGTTCTTGTAAAATGTTAAGTAATCATCATAAATCTCTTTTGGATCCATTCCATGGATTTCCAATGACTTCATCACTTTTTGGTTTGCCTCGCCCCACACTTTAGGATCTCCTCCAAACCTCGAATGAAAAAATTCTCCACAAAACTTTTTCCATTGGGGAGCTCGAATGGCATTATCGTTTAACACCCCTCCATCATCAAAAAAAATAGCAAATGACATCTTTTTCAGACCTATGTAATTTTTATGAAGAGAAATTCTAGCATTTTGTTTCAATAAAATTGTCATTAATATTAAATTATCTTGGAATGAAAAGATAAATTCAGAATCTGATTTTAATGAAAAATCCCTTGAGAAATTTTTCTTTTCGTTTTCTCATTTGTTTAACACCAACTTTTGAACAACTTACCAATGTGATCTGCTATTCCATTCGAAGTAATGTCGCACATTCCTAAAGGGATTGAGGAATCGAAATGAAGAATTAAAAATTCTTTGTTTACAATTTCTTTAGTAAAGATTTTACATCCATCTTCTAAAACATGAATCATTAAGGGAAGATCTGAATATCCTAACTGGAGTCTAATTTCTAATTCTTTTAAAGCACGCCTAAATAGTTTCTGTGATAAACTGTAATTTATAGCGTTTCCAGTGATAGATAATAACGCAGCTCCCAGAATCTCATTCTCAGAGATCAGTTTATGAAGATAATTTTCTACTTCTTTGTAATATCCTTCATAACTATCTATTTCCCATTCTCCTGACATTATTGAATCAACAAAGGTATCTAATTCATTACTTTTTATTACAAGGTAATCTTTCTGGGCGTCCCACACTGCTTTGGGAGTTCCTTTGACCCTAGCTGGCACTAAATCATCATGGATATTGTAAAATTGGGTCATTACCATTATTAAATTGTTTCTTAAAAACACTTTGTTCTCGTCAATATCAGCCAAGAGACAAAAGATAAGATTTTCCTTTGTGCCTTCTAAGAAATCTTTACTTGATATAAATAGTAAATTCACATTAACCATTTCAAGATTTTCCATTTTTTCTGAAGTAACCTCTTCAGCAAATAAAAATAAAGCTGCAAAGAAATTAGTCACTAAATCAATATCTACTTTTTCAAATTTACTTGTAAAATTTCTACTATAAATACAAATTCCTGATTCTTTAAGGATAAATAAGCTATGAATCTTCTTGTTTTCCGCTAATTTTAAAATTTCATTCATTATTTTACACCTATTCCGGTTTTATATGAAAAAAAATTTAGCTCTAGCTTCACCAGATATTTAAACCCATCTTAATATTTAAAAGTTATACAATCGATCAAAAAAAATTACTAGCCCATCCCTTGTGGAAAAATACTCAATATTGGTCTACGAATCTTTTTTAATAGAATTTTTTTTTTAATTCTAATATGAAGGTGAATATAGAATTAGACAGTTATTTTAAACTGACACCAGACTATATTGATAAAATATGTAAAGTGGCAGGTGAAGCATTTCAAGAGGATCCCACCACATTATTTATATATCCTGATGAGAAAGAAAGAAAGGAAAAACTACAATATGGATTTAGAATGATCTATAATTATGGAATGAGACATGGAGTAGCTTATGCGACATCTAATCATTTAGAAGGAATTATAGTATGGTTACCCCCCAACAAGACCTTTCCTTCGACTTGGACTTTGATGAGAAATGGTGGGTTTTATACAATGCGTAAAGTAGGTTTAAAATTAAAAGCAATGAAGAGAACTATGACTGTATTTGGTTATACAGAAACTAAACATAAAGAACTTGCGCCATTTGATCATTGGTATCTTCAAAATATTGCCGTGAAACCAGAAGAACAAAGAAAAGGATACGGAGGGCACCTTTTAAGGGCTATGATTCCAAAAATTGAAAATGAAGGATTTCCTATTTACTTGGAGACTAATAATGAAAAAAATTTGGGGTTTTACCAGAAATATGGATTTGAAATCATTGACCATGTGACAATCCCCGAAACCGATGTACCTCTTTGGTGTATGCTAAGAAATATCTAAACTCGAATCTAATAAAGATTATGGTCATATCAAGATCTTAAGTTTTAGAGTGTCTGTGATGAGTCTTAAATGGAGCAATGTAAAATTTGTTCAGAGACAAGAAGTACAGCTGAAGCATAAGACTTAAATAACAATTTTTCATTTTCCAATGATGGTGACACCAATGTCAAAACCAACAAGAGAAGATGCTTCTTTACTTCTTCAGTTATTGGCAATAATGGGGCAAAATAAAAAACTCTCAAAAGCTAATAGGTGGATATTTGAAGAGTTAGATATAGAGAATTACGACGAATTTAAAGCTAAATATCCATTGAAAAGTGAAGGAAACAGATTTATTAGAACTTATTGTAATTATATGGAGCTTTTAAGCACTTTTGTGAATAAGGAACTTATTAGTGAAGATCTAGTCTTTGATTTAATGGGTTCTATGACGTGGGAAAAAATAGAGCCAATTATTCTCGGTATAAGAAAAGATATAGGGATGCCTAGATATATGGAGAACTATGAAGTACTAGCTAAAAAATATCCTGCTTGGGCAGAAAAAAACCCTCCTAAAGTTTGAAAAATCAAACCTAAAATTCATCTTTTTTTTTTCTTGAATAGGAATCATAATGTTCAGGTTTAGGATGTGGCAAGGAGCGTTAAGTTAAGCTGATGATTAGTTTGAGATGAGGCAGGAAGACGTGTGTTCTAGAGCTAAATTTTATTTCTTATTCCATTTTTCATGAAAATTTAAATGCAGAGTCTGATTTCAATGAATATTTCTATAGAAAATTACAATCAATTGAGGAATAAAAAAAGAGATTATTTATAAAAACCTTCTCAAGGATTAATTTTCTTTGCTTCCGTTGTTTTTGCTTTTTCTTCTGCTTTTTTTTGTTTCGCCTGCTTTTTTGCTAATTTAACATCCCCAAATGAAGAATTTAATTTTGAGCCTTTTACCGGTAATATGCATGTTGCATCTAGTTTTTCAGATCCTCTAGAAGCTACCATTGCTGTTTTTTGCTTAAAATGTAGCTCCAATCGCCATTTATTATATATCTCATCTTCTTTTCCCTTGCCCTTTTTTTTTTGCCATGTTGGTAATTTAATCTTAAAAGGATATTCTTTTGTTTCACCTGCCTTTAGTTTCTCACCAGAAATAATGTCCCATTGCTTCAATTCCTTCTTTTGATCTCTCCAAGCTTCAGTTTCTTCCCCGGATTGAGGATCTGTGGTAGTGACGAATTCTTTATACATATCAAATAATTCAATAAACAACTTTTTTAACTTTTTATCCTTTTTTTCTCCGTTTGTTAAAATGATCTTTCCTTCAATTTCATCATTGGGCTTAACTATTAGTGGTGGATCTTTAATCTCATATGCTACATGAACTTTTGTTCCAACCATAATTTTTGCACCAAAAATGTAATATATTTAGAATTTATAAATGCATTTGGAATTAGTATATAAATGTTTTCGAGGAGTGAAAACCAAAAAAAAAAATTATAATAGTTTCTATTATTTTGAATTTTTCTTGAGTATTTCTGCTACCTTAGCTATATCTTTATCCATTTCAGGTCCTTTCTTAACAATCACGGTAATATTCATGTCAGTAACTTTTTCTTTCCCTTTTTTATCAGTGAAAGGAACGTCTACTTTATACTTGATAACACCTTTTTTAATCTTCTTTTCTTCTATGTCATAATTGTCCTTAAATGGATAAATGTGGCCATAATTCAAGATATTAGATGCCTCCATATCAGCTGCCACGGATTTAGCTATGGAATCTGATACTGACTTATGGACAGCATAAGACCCCAGTCTAATAAATTCCAAACCCATTCCACTTAATCTCGCTTGTTTAATTTCCTTCTTTCCCGAAGCAATAATTCTATAATTCGATATGTAAAGCATCCCTGTGATTTCTGAATTGCTGTCTTGTAGCCATCCTTCTGTAATTACCTTAAATTCCTCACCTGGAAGTTTACAAAATTTCTTAATGAAATGCTTTTCAAAATCAACCAGTTTTGGTCCATATCTCGCTGAAGCCATGAACATAAATCCTTTATATATTTTATCATTGAATTGCTCCACGTCTGCTTCGATGATAGCCTTGAAAATCTCACCCATCGCATCATATTCATCGGGTACAAGCTTTTTAAATCCCCCTAATAGCTTCTTTACAACATTTCCGTGTTTTTTATTAGCAATAAGATCTAAAACCTCATCCTTAAGGGCTGAATAGTCAGTTGGTGCCATAAAATTTACCTCATTTCGATTAAATTTCTGAAAATGTGAAAATCAGTTGAAAGAATATTCTATTGTGAAATGAAATTCAATTAATGAGAATAATTCTTCTCTCAACCTTTTTCATATGTTCTTTTTTTTAAATTACTAATAACATGATAAGTTTAATGTTTAAATGTTTGCTATGTTAATATCACAGAATTGTATAATTTTCAATTGACATACATGAAAATTAAGGATCATTCGACAAAATTCAAAAATTATAAATTAGCATATTTTTATTATGATCAAAAACGAGGTGAGAAAAAAGCCTTTTAGTAAATTATTATGAAAGGGAGTTAAAAATGGTATTTTTGTGTAAGAGATGTGGAAGAGTTTTAAAATCAGCTAAAAGCATTAAATTAGGGTATGGGCCCACTTGTTATAGAATTGTAAAATTTCATGATAATCCTATTAATATAGAAGAGGAAATTAAGTTCTTAAAGATAGAGATAAATATGTTAAAGAAAGTTGTAAGAGATTTAAAATCTAATAAGCTTATTTCCTATCAAGGATCTCCAATAATAAAGATAAGAAACGAAGAGAGCAAGCTCGAGAGAGATATAAATAAGGGACAAATGAAAGAAGTAATTCAAGAATTAAAGAATTGTTTTCAAAATTGTAATGGAGATGTAAAAAGCTTATTAAAACCAATCCATATTGGGTCAAATCTTATTAAGACATCTAAATTAGCTATGGTTTAATTCATTAAAAAGATATATTTATACAATTAATATAACTTAATTTTATTCTTTTTTTTATTAGTATTTTTATCCTTTCCATTTATTAGTCCATTTTTTCAGTTTTTATGTTGGGAAAGTAAAATATTAATAAAGAGCAGGGTTAGTGAGGTGGAGGTAGGCATGGGGAGCTTTCGAGCGACATATTCAGCCCGCTACTCTCAACCGCACGAGTGTGTGATAATATTTAATGGTCTGTATTCTTACATTCTCAGAATGGATAAGAAAAAAAAAATAAGAAAATAGAAAAAAAGTCAAAATTTTTATGATGAGCTTGAACTTTTTGAAGACATTAAATCGAACAAAGATTCGGAGGTTATTACAGAATCACATCTTGAACAAGAGTGTAATATTAGAGGTATGGCTCCAACTCGATCTAAATATCGATCAACAAATTTTAGGCTAAACTTTGCCATACTTTTTAGCATCTTTCCCCCAAATGGGACAACTTCAGCTTGAATTTCTATAAAGCTTTCGTAAGCATTTAATAAATCACTTTTAAACTTGTCATTGATGGGTGTTGGGCTTATTTCGAGTTTTAATTCGAGTTCTTCTTTACAAAAAGGGCATTTTGGCAATCAAAATCACTTTTTTACTATTTAAATTATTGAATTTCTGCAATATAGTTAAACATTCTATATAAAGTGTAGGACAATTTCACTAATTAATTACTTAACACTCATAAATTAACATTCTGGGTGTTTGAACACTTACTTTTCAACCCATTCCTATTTTAATATTATAAACAAGGGGAAACAGAATGCTGAGGTTCTCAAACATGGAGAAGAGTTTACTCAGAACCTAAAGTAGAACTTTTACTAGTTTTACAAATAATCGTAAAAAAGCCTAGATGTATAGTTATAAATTAAAAAAAAAAAAAATTAAATATTATCTAATCTCTGAACCACATGACGCACAAAAATTTCCTAGTTCAGATAATTTGGCTCCACAACTTGAGCAAAAATTGATTTTTCTTTCAGATTTTTTTATTATTTCAGGCTCATGAAAGGCTGGTTGTAAATCTAAAGATTCTGGAGCGTCATAAGTCGACAATTTGTTTAATGTTGCTAAATTAAAATATCCTTTTACTTGATAGATAAATCCGATGATTGCCGGAATAATTAAAAACCATAGTGAGCTTAGAAGTGTACCTGTCTTTAGTTGATCACACCCCTTAATTGCCTCTTCAGACACATTAACTGGAAACATCTTAAAATTATTCTCAAAAAATATTTTCAGATTTTTCCACGCTTTCATTTCAGCCGCTACGCCTATATATATAAACACTATACCTGATATCATGAGAACTATAGGTATAGAGAGCGAGATATAGATAGGGAACGGGGATGAAATAAAGAAAAATAAAGCAAGATTAACCCCTCCGATAATCAAGACGACCATACCACAAATTCTTGATACAAAACCCTTGATATATTTTGCGCGAAATTGATGTAAAGACGAATCATTTAATGTATAATTTGCCCTTTTAAGACTTGCCATAGCAATAAAAATAAAAATCATTGCGATAAAACCAGCTATTCCAGTGGTAATGCTAACAATAGTTAAAATTGCTACAAGTTGGATATATTTCCCAAAATCATGGAATTCTTTTTTAAGACCTATATTTGACATTTTCATTTTCGAATTTTGATTTTTTAAAATCTAATATATTCATCTCAAAGATGATTGATTAAAGAATAGGAGTCCATTAATTGCAATTTTTATATTATGGTGGGATGTCACACCCCCTAAAGAACAGAATAAAAGAAAAAGTTAAGAAATTAATAAAGAAAAGAAACTGGAAAGGCAAGCTTAAGATAGTTTTTTCACTCTTTTTTACTTGAATTGAGCCTTAGAACGCCATGTAAGAAAAGTTGAGCATGAGACATAAGCAAAATATTTAGGACGTAGGTAATATCAATTAATAGATAAACATCTATACGCAATATTCCATATCTAGCATTTCCTATTAGGAGATCAGAAAAAACAAATAAACTTGATGCGACAACAATAAAATACCGAAAAAATTTTGATCTTTGATTGTATCCAACCCCAAACCAAGATATACATGCCATTGAGCCAATAGCAACGACATAAGGGACTACGATTAATGATTCTGTACCATTCCAAACAAAGATAAAAAATACCAGTGGGATGAACACGATCCAAAATATGATAGATATTAAGAAGATTTTACGAAGTTTTGGATGACCTATTTGAACTTTTGGGCTAATGAAAACTATTCCAGAAAAGGCGATTATTAAGGAAATTTGCATTAGAAGATATATAATCATTCCAATAATAAAGTCATAAGCAATAAGAATTGTGGCAACAAGTCCAACGATCATTGCAATAGTGATCCAGTTTAAAAAGCGGTGTGGATTTAGTTGACGATTTTCTACAGGATTTGTCTTCTGAATGATCTCTTTAAATTTTTCAGGATCTATTGAATAAAACCTTATAATAATGGTTGAAATTGTTATTAAAATACTAGCAAGCCAGGCGATAATCAAAATTTTCGATCCTTGAATCTGATTAATTATTTCTGAAATTAAAATCATTATAAAACCCGATATTCCTAAGATGATGGGTACTATTATTCTCCATGATTGTTTATAATTCAATTATCTATCTCCTCAATCTTAATATTACCCGAATATATTTATTAAATTAGTCAAAAATTTAAAAATTTTATTAGCAGGAGAGAATAAGTAGTGCTTTTGGAGAGATTAGAGAATAAGGTTAGGGAGAGTATGTTCTAGAGCAAATTTTTTATTCTTTTTTCTTGTTTTTACCATTTTTACAGGTATTAGCCCTCTATGCCGCAAAAGTAAATTCAGAGTTTTATTTCACTGGAATTTCCATTGAAAAAAATAGAAATTTTATTCCAACAAAAGCTTATTATTAAAGCCAGCTAATTTAATACTATTATTTTAAAATAAAAATAAAATAAATAAAGAAGTAAAATATGGCCGATTTAGAACATTATAAAGAAATTGGAAATGCGTTAATAAATAAATTGAAACTTATTACATACCCCGTTGCTGTGAGGTTGATAGAACCAGAAGAAGAAGTCCCAACAAACGTAATAAAACCATTAGATATGTTCGGTTCCGAAGTTGCCGCATGTTTAACTTATACTTGGTGTAGTAGAAGTGGGTTTTCCTTTTATCTAACAAAAAATGATATTGGCTGTAAACCAATAAGTGTAGGTTATTTTGGATTAGAGCAAGTAACAGATACTGAAGACTTATATAAAGCGTGGGAGAAAAAGGCAGCCTATAAAAGAAATGCGAGTTTGGAAAAAAAATCTCGCGAATCTGATGCGAAACTGCCTTATGGTCAAATTAAAGGACTTGTCATTTCTCCATTAAATCAAACCATTATTAAACCTCATTTAGTGATGATATATGTCACACCATTAATTTTATCACATCTTATTTTAGCTGCTACTTACGATGGAGATTGTATAACAAGTAAATTCAATGGGATGGAAGCATCTTGTAAAGAAGGTATAATTCGAACATATCTTACTAATGAATGTCAGGTGGTTTCACCAGGAATGGGAGATCGCGTTATAGCGGGTGTACAAGATCATGAAATGATTTTTTCAATACCAGAAAGTAAATTGGAGCTTGTTGTTAATAATCTATTTCTCGCTGGTAAAAAAATAGCGAGAACTCATGGCATCCATCCTTTTACAATGCCTAGCGCTAAGGCAATAGGCCCATTTACTATTTTTGGTAAGTCAGCTGAGCCAGAAGTTTGGAATGTTTTAAGGAAAAAATTAATAAAATAAGAATGAAAATCCTAAAACTTATATAAGAATTACACAAATCACTTTTTTTTTCTAATTTTACTTATTTCTATAATAAATTTGGATAATAAGGAATTAACAAATTAAAAAATAAATAAGATAATGCCAATCTTCATAAAGATTTGTACGCTTGTACTAATTTGATGCCGAATTCTTTGCATTTTGGAAGATCCTCATTTGTTATAGGGCCTTTCATCCCATCAACTTTTATGGACAATCCTGGACTTACTTTTGGTAAATCCGGCATCTTTTCACTGATCTGTTTCTCCATCTTTTTAACTGCTTTCTCAAAATCAACTGGTATATAGGTATCAAATACTGCATAAGTTTTTGCTTTTAATTGAGCATTTGGGAGTTTATTAATAAATTTTTTTACCGCCCCTACATGAGTTCCAAAATGAGCGGGAGATCCTATTAAGATTAAGTCATAGGAATCATCTTTTTTAAGTTTTACATCTTTTACATTAGTAACTATTACTTCGTTACCCTCAGTTGAAGTTATTCCTTCTGAAATTAAATTAGCTACTTTTTCAGTGTTTCCATACTTTGTATAATAAACTATTAGAACTTTCACTTTAGACCACCTTTTGTAATCAAATTATGATTATAATATTCCTAATTAACCATTATAATTAACCTTTTTCAATAAATTCTGTTATTATTAGACTTCTAAAGAAAACGGTATACGAGGGTAAAAAGTCTATTTGTTGAAGTTTGAGTTGAGAAGATTTATTGGAGTATTTTGTTGAGCAGCATTTTTCCTTTAAATTTTAGCAATTAGATAAAAGTGTCAAATTTAATTTTGAATAGTGATTACTACGTCTATTGAGATTTTTCAATGACTTAAAGGTGATTCTTTATATAAAGAGTCTTTGGATTCTCAGAAAAAAGCGCTGCACCATTTTGGAGTGTTTGTTGACGATATTCAGAAATGTATTGATAATTTTCAATAAAAAGAGTAGATGTAGTTAAATCGGGCATGTTTCCCCCAAGAATGAAAGAAGTCTACATGGATACTGTAAATGTATTTGGAGTGGTACTTGAATTAATCGAATTAATAAAGAGAAAGAAAATTAATAAATAATATCAATATGGGGGACTAAAAATAGACCATGGACCAAGTAAAGACAGAAAGATACCTATTGCATTAATAATCATCCCAAAAACTGCAAAGATGCTTCCAGCTTTCTCAGTATCATTATAGGGCTCGAGGAATTGGGCTTTTGAACTATTTACTTTAGAAAAAACTGCCAAGACTAATCCTCCCACACGCATTAGTAAGAACCCAATCAATACTATTAAATTTATAAAATAGCTATAATGGGCAAAGTAGAAAAACGCATGATAGTAATATCCAATAATTAAAGATATGATTCCTATAAAGATGGATACTAAAGCTCCTGTAAGGCACGTTTTAGAATATTTTCCAGGTGGTCCCCTCTGTAATTGTGTTTGTTGTTTCACAGGAACATAATATATTTTCGTTGAGGGTTCCCTCTGAAATCTTTCAGGAGTATAATCAGGTGTTTTAGACACAGTAAGAACTTCAGCGCCACAATGTTGACAAAACTTTTGGTTCGTATCAATTAATTTTTGACCACAATGAGGACAAAACATACTTATTTCCTACTTGACCTTCAAATTTTATAATGCATTATGGATTAATTTATAATATTGAACAGCTTACATTATAAACTTTCTCTATAATTCGAACTTAATTTGCATTCAAACTGATAAATTTGGAGGTAATTTTTCGCTTATTACTAGTAATGGGTAGAAATATTTTTATTAAGATCAAAACCAAATAAAACTACAGTAAAATAAGATTTCCTAATGGGAATTTATTACTATAAAATGGTGGTCTTGAATCAAATTAGTGTGTTATGATTGTAAAAATGAATAATATGTGGAAAATAAAAGTTTAGAATAATCTCCTCAATGTGGTACACATAATATAAAATTTTTTCTATTTGGGCCACCAATGGGACGTAAGGGTTGGCAAGAAATAACTATTCAAAAGGAATTATATTATAAAAGATATAAGAAGGACATTTTAACGATAAGAGAATCATATAGTCCAAAGCACACTTTAGGGTGGTTGTTGGGAGACCCAACAATGACTCGTGGATTGAGATGCCTTAATTGTAATAAGAAATTATGTTCAAAAGTAGAAGATATAATAATGAAAAGTATTTGTATAATATTTATTATTGCGATATCTGTTTATTTACTATTCACATTTGTACTATAATATTCTCAAGTAAGTAAAGTGAATGAAGCTATAAGGATCGGATGCTTGGAGATGAGAAGGATGGATTATCAATTTCTCAATTACATTTTTAAATTATGATTTTACAACCTTCTGATTAATTTTAATTTGCTCATAAGCAGAAGTCCTACTAGAGAAATAAAAATTATAAGGATATTAATAACAGATAGGAAAGAGAAGTAGTTTTGGATAAGCTCACTGTAATTTATATATCCCTGATAATTATATAATATCAAATATTGTGGTTCTGGCATTCTGAATACTCCTATAAATAGTATAGATGTAAGTGCCATACAGGAAAATGTAAATTTCATGAGTTTCCTCTCTAGATAGTTAATATTTCCACTCATGGTGTTTCTTAAGAAGAAAATACTAATGAAAGTAAATAATAAAGCAATATTTGGTATAAAATTATTTAGGATATAGTTTTTCAGCACATCATTAGTACTATTGCATATACAAGAGAACCAATATGGATCTCTAAGCCATGGGGGTTCAGTAAACCATGGGGGTTCAGTCCAATTTAGACTGGCAATATATAACCAACTTATAAGGATTAGTAATGATAGAATTATGTTGAAAATTTTAAAAGTAACTGAATTCAATCTCTTTTTCTGCATTTATTCTCAAAGAATAAGATCCATTAAATCTTTAAAAACATTTTATTGTTCAAATCTTTGAACAAATGAGCTAAATATCAAAAGTTTTTTACCAAAGAGAATTATTTTTTCTTATGAAAACACTAATTGTATATTTCACAATGGGAGGAAGAACGAAAAAAACCGCAGAAGCTATTGGTAGTACTCTTAACACTCATCAAGTGAGCTATTTTTCTATCGAATTAACAGGGAAACTAACTGAAAAAATAAAAATGTTAGATAAGTTTGAAAATAAAGATTATTCAGCGATAGAGACTGATTTGAACAATCTTGATGCTACAGGTTATGAATTATTTATTATTGGTATGCCCACTTATGGAGATAAACCTCCAAAAGCTTTTGATGAGATAATAACGAGATTGGGAACTCTTAATGGAAAAACGGCTGTTGTATTCAATACAGCTCGTTTTACTGGTAAAAAGGCCATAGAGTATATGAAAAAAAAAGTCGAGGAGGCAGGAGCCGAAGTAATCGACAAAAGAAGATTTAGAAAACTATTTTGGATTGGAACAAAAGATGCTATTCAATTCGCTAATCAAATAAAGGAACAACTATAGTAAGAAAAGTAATAAAAGTAATAATTTAATCACTTTAATCTTTACACAAATCATATATTTTAATTTATTCATTAGAAACTAAATAAAAAGTAGTAGAATTTCAAATAAGTGTTGTATAGAATAATGAAAATACAATTAACTATTTTTTAATGATATAATTAAATGATTTTTAATACAACCCGAAAATAAAAATAATTTGAAAATTATGTCATTTGCTTAAATAGGGCTTGAAATTCTTCCTTAACTGCAGTTAATCCTAAATTTCCAAGCAATTCAACTGATTTTTTACTAAGAGAATAAAACGATCGAGGTTCTGAGCGTTTATATTCCATCGTTTTCTCATTTTTGATAAAATTATTTTCTTTAAGTATATTAAGATGATAATTTAAGCTATTTTCAGGAATTGATGGTAATAATTCCTTCAACCGGCTAAATGAAAGGGATTTTTCACTCGCTAATAATGTAAGTAGTATCTTATACCGCGTTTTCTCTGATATAATTTCCAATTGTTTCCTCATATTTTCAAGTTTTTTAGGAGTATCCAAATCTTCTACCTCCTTGTATTTAAATTTAGTTTTTCATCTAATTCTATGCTAATAATGGATAATTTCATATTTAAATTTAACTCAAAATTAATTGAGGCAATTATTATTGATATATAATAATTTATAGCATAAATGAATTTCTTAGTTATTTTATATAAAATGGGAAAATTGGAATGAAAGTTTCACATGATTCAGCGTGGGATGATTTTTTAGAAGAATTTACTAAGATCTTTTCAGTATATGATTTAAATAAAAACAAAATCTTTATATGTGGGTCTTATAGTGATAAAACTTTCCCTACACTTCAAGAAGTACAAAACACTGTAAATACCATTGAAAACAATCTCGCATTTTTTGAAAAAGATTTTCGACGTACCCATCTTGAGAATTTGATCTTAAAATTTGATCTTATCGCAAAATTTTCCAATGAAATTATCATGATTATTGAACATGATAAAGGAGGCCACATGATTGAGATGGGAATTATTCTCTCCTTTAAAGAATATTTCGAAAAGACAAAGGTGTTTGTATTAAAGGATGTAGAAATAACTGAAGTCTTAAAGAGAGGAGGTCTATTAACACCTTTCTTTAAGGAAGAAAAAAGCTTGTTTTACTTTGAAAATATTGAAGAGTTAAGATTGTATCTAAGGCAGTTATATTTTTAATCTGATAATTTCTACTAAACACTAATTATAAAAAAAGTAATAAAGAAAGATGATAATCGCAAATATGAATATCATAAATATTGTAGCAAGTATTATAGTCAATATAAATCTTACAGGAGGTACTAAAATAGCCAATAGAATAACAATAATTATCAAGATAAGCCCAAATAAAATCAACCATAGGATTTTTTTTCTACGAGATTTTATGATCTCATTTTGAAGGGCTTTATAGTCAATTCTAAAGCCACATGAAAGACAAAAATCATACCCTGGTGAAATTCTTGCTCCACAATTTGGACAATTAATCATCATTCTCTACTCTATATTAAAAAGAGATTTTTCAGTCTTGAAATCCAATTATTCAGATTTAAAGTTTAATTAAGAATATATTTTAAAATATTTGTTAAAAATTATCCATTTTTAAAAAAAATAAGAATTGTGATAAATAAAGGAAAAAAAAGAAAAATTAATTTTTTATTTTTATGCGTTTGCTAGTATTTCAATGAAAATTCTAAGAGCGAAATAAAGTATCCAAGGAACAAATGGAAGGATTAATGCAATAAAAACTAACCCTAATGGGCCAATAAAGAATATGCTAAGTGGAATCCATAACCACAAATCCCATCTACCAGAGACAAAATAAATTGAAAAAACGCACCCTAAAATTGCTCCAATAATTAATAGGGTAATTATTGGATCTTTTCGTAATAAATGATCATAATATTTCCCAGTTAGAGTTTTCTTAGTGCTTACAAACTTTTCTTTTTTTATGCTTTTTTTTTCATCAATATCTTCCACTACATATTCCTGATTTGTTATTTCATTCATGGTATAAACCTCGTATTTTTAATTTTTTTATTGAGTTTATTAACTAAAGTATATTTAAACTTCCTTATCTAGTTCTTTATACGGAACTTTCTGCGAAGTTAGAAGAAATTAATAAAACACAAAGAGGAATCGTAGCTATTCATGATCTTTCTTTTAGTTTCACTAGTGTAATTAAATATTTTTAAAGAAATCTTAAATAAGGAAAAGACATAATTAAGCATTGGAAAGAAGTCCTGTAATATTGAAATAAGGAATATACTAAAAAAAATAGAACAAAAAAAATAAGAGGATTAGAAAAATGAGAGATTTAACTGTAATTTTAAAAAATGAGCCGGGAATGTTAGCAAATATGGGAGAAGCCCTAGGCAAAATGGGCATTAATATGGAGGGATTATGTGGATTTCCACTAAAAAACGAAGCTGTTGTTCATATTTTAGTTGAAGATGAAGAAACAACTCGCTGGGCACTAGAAGATGCTGGTTTTGAAGTACGTGCAGTACGTGAAGTAATTGTGATGGACATCGGGCATATTGTAGGAAAACCTGGCACAGGAGGTAAAATGGCTCGTAAAATAGGGGATGCAGGTGTAAATATTGACTTAATCTATTTTGCCGAGAATAATAGAATCGTTGTTGGGGTTGATAACTTAGAAAAAGCTCGTAATGCGTTATTAAAATAATATGACAAAACCATGAAATAGGAACCTCAAAGTTATTTTAATTTCTTACTATTTTTCTTTTAGACGTATAGCCTCAAAAATTCAAATATTCGCGAAGCTACAGTATAATCAAAATATTTTATTTTATCCCTTAATGAAAATTTTCTATAATGATTAAATATATTCAATCCGACAAAAATATGCAAACATAAATAAGTACTATATTTCTATATGACTTCATAAGAATATATTTATTAAGTGGGGATATAACATGAGTTTTAAGGAGTTGTATTCAGTTTTAAATAAACGAGGATTTTTTAACACGTTCCAGGTCCTAACACAATTTAAAGAATATAAGGCGGAAAAAGGGGCATTCTATAGAATTTTAATTGATTTTAGTAATTACAATTCTTTTCTACGAATTAAAGATAAACTATTAGAATCAAAACTAATAAATCTTGAAAAAATTAATGGAGAAGAATATATTGGACTCACAGAAAAAGGAAAATCCGTATACGATAGTTTATTGCACCTTAATGAATTAATTAATGAAGAGCATTAAATAAACACATAACTAGTAATATAATTCTTTATTGAGGCCTATTTGAGGACAAATATGGAAGTTTTTTTATCTCCATAGAAGTCCCAGTTGCTCTTATTAGTTTTCGAAAATCTGGTCCAGGAATTTGTAATGTCTCAGTATTTATGTTTGGATGGCAACAAACTTCTTTTGCATTCCATATATCTTCTTCAATAATGAAAATTACCTTATTATTAATATCATTTATTAATCCCAGTGGGGATACAGCACCAGGAGTAATACCTAGGACCTTAGCAAGAACTTCTGGTCCAGCAAAACGTACTTTTGGGGCTCCTATCATTTTTCGAAATTCATTTAAATCCAAACGCTTTTCATAAGGTATTGTGATTAAATAAAGTTGTTCAGATTTCTTATTTTTTAAAAATAAATTCTTACAATGAGTTCCTGGAATATGACCACAATGCAATCTTGCTTCGGGTACTGTAAAAACTGCCGGATGATTGTGTAAAACATACTGAATATGATGATCGGTTAACCAACGCTTTAATGAATCTTCCATTTTTTCTCGTTTTATTACAATAGTTCTGAATTATTAGTTGTATACTTAATATATTTCTTTTTCTGATTATTGGATCTTTTTATTAAATCAATAAAAACAGTTTTGAATAAAATATTCTTAAACTTTTAGATTGATTCGAACTTCGCAGAAAGTTTTACATTAAAAACTATAAAATGAATTTTACCTATAATATAATTAATAAAGAAACTCTAAAAAAGAGGTAAAAAAAAATGAAAAGAAATGAACAGGCTCAAATAATTGTTAAGAACGTTGGTTTTGCTTTTCAAAGTATAGCTAAATAATTTTTTTGTTTTATTTTTTATTTTTTTCTTATTCCAATCAAAATAAATTCTTGGTATGATCTTTTATCTTTCCATCATTAGATTTATTTACTTTAACCTATATTGGCAAAATTTAAGTCAAAACCACACAATACTTGTTAATTTCAAGGATTTAACATACCAGAGTATGAATTTGAACCAGCAGAAGATTGGCCAATCCCCAAATCATTAGATTATTTATGTATTATTCTAAAGGCAAAAAATTAAAGTAAAATACATATTCTATTCAAATTTTATAGGATTTTATTTATTTGGTTTTTTCTCCATTTCACTTTTGATATAATCAATATTCTCTCTAAGAGTCTCCATTATGGGTTCATCTCCCATTTCAAGATTATCTAATACTTGAATTGCATTTTCAAATAATCTTAATGCTTCTGGATATTGAGATCTTTTATAATATACTCCAGGGATCTTGGAAAATTTAAATGATATACACTGTATTGCTGTAATCAAAACCCAAGTGATTATTAAAAACGATAATATCCATTCTATTAGTGGATGTCGGGTGGTAAAAAATAATACCAACATAATTCCTACAAGAAAACCATAATACGCCAGATATTTTTTAAATGATGGTCCTTTATACATTTTGGATTTAGGACCCTGATACATTAATATACTATACAATACAATATAGATAGAAGAACCAATAAAACTTACCAAGGCTACAAATGTATGAAATGCGCCAAAAGCTGCTTTATATGTTTCATCTGGAATTATTCCGACAAGGGCTATACATACATTAGTAAAAATAGAAATTCCAGTGGCTAACCTTCTCACACTTTCTTGGATATTTATCAATTCTCTCTCCAAATAAATATAAAAAGGAATTAATAATGAACCACATACCACAAAACCAATACTAAATAATGTTTTTGCATCCCCTTCACCTAGCACACTTACGGTTCGTTCTAAAGGACTGTATCCTGGCGTAAAAACTATTGTTATTGGCAATATTATTAAAATAAATAATGCTCCAAAAAAGCCAAATAAGACTTCCATCCTACTTGTTTTGATTGCAACCATGAAAATTCATCATAATAGAAAGTTTTTTATTAACTATCGTTTGATAATTATAAATAGGTGACATTTCTTTATAAAAAGTGATTTAATGAGCAAATTCAAACATAAAATAACTGTAATAGGAGATGGATTCGTCGGTAAAACTTCATTAATAAGAAATTTCACACAAGGAAATTTTCAAGAAGAATATATTAAGACAATAGGAGCGCAATTTTCTGAATATATTGAAGAACGAGATGGTGATCGCTGGGAATTATTTTTCTGGGATATAGCTGGCCAAGATGAGTTTCATTTTTTACGACCTGCTTTTTACAGATCAAGTGTAGCATCTATAATTGTATTTTCTCTAGAAGAAAATGACTTAGGCACAAATAGTTTTAAACATATAACCGATTGGCATAAAGAAATTAAGAAATTTTGTGGAGATATTCCTGTGATCCTTTTTGGTAATAAAATTGATTTGGTTGATGAAAGCAAATTATCTGACGAAAAAATTCAAAAGTTTATAAAAAAACACTCTTTTATTGATTATTACCATACTTCGGCTAAAACGGGCCAAAATGTTGAAAAAGCCTTCAAAGCCATTATTGAAGAATTACAAAGTAAATACAAATTGAAAAGTTCTCCCTAATAGTAATGATGGATATTAACAATTTAGCTAAAATAATAGCAGCAACTATTACATTTATCCTATCAATTATTGTTGGATTACGTGTATATAGCCTAAATCCACGTGAATCTCTGAATAGATGGTTTACATTATTTTTTTTATCTAGTTCCTTAGGATTTGCAATTTATACTATTTATCATTTAATTTTAAATAATCCTCATGTAATTATCCCTTTAATGGTTACTGGCCAAATTTTTTTTAATCTTTTCCCAGTATCTTTGGTTATGACAGTATTTATATTAGAAAAATATAAAAAGGTTGCTATGAGCTTTAAATACCTCGGATCGATGATAATTGTATTAATACTAATGAGTTTTGGCTATTTTGTATGGCCTCCAACATTAAACATAATTAGGTACGGATTACATATTGTAGATACTGAAACTCCACTTTATTGGTTTATTTTTGTAAATATTATAAGAGCTATTCTATCAATGTACATTGTTTATAAATATGCTATAATAGCTAAAAAAGTTGAGGAGACTACTAAGAAGAAAATACAATGGTTTTTAGTAGGAATTATTATTGTTATTTTAGCGTTGATTATCAATATAATTGGAGGAGTTATTGAATCAATTATAGTCGAAATTATTGCCTTAATAACTATTGATATTGGATCTTTAGCAATATTGAAAGGTTTTTTACTTTAAGATATTATATTAGTGAATTAAGATTTTATTGAGCAACAAGATTTATATTTCCATCTGGTATATTTTTCTTTATGCCGATATATATTCTTGCAACTAAACTTCAAAATCCTGACTTATTTCACAAAAGAAAAGAACAAGGAGCAAAATTTTTAAATTTAGTTAGAGAAAAAGTTCCGGATATTAAATGGATTGCACATTATGCCATATTGGGGCCTTATGATTTTATTGACATCTTTGAAGTAGAAAATGAACATGATGCTGCTAAAGTGTCGCTGCTCTCTCGCTCCGCTGGAGCCGTTTTTGCTGAAAGCTGGACGGCCATTGCGTATTCAGATTTTCTTAATTTAGTTGAGGATTTAAAATAAAGCAAAACAATTACTAATTAGGTAATAAACGGAAATAATATAAGTTTAGGGGCAAATTCGATTTCTGAATATACTTTTGAATATGATAATTATCAAAATTATTCTAATTTTTATACAAGTTTAAAAAGATATTTTTTGAAATAAAGAGTAGAAATCATTTACTTTTTTGAGATGTTTGAAATATTGCTTAAATTAAGAAAGAGGAAACAATTAAATTATAGATCTTCTTTTGCTAAGAGATATCGGCATTGTAATCGATGTGAAAAAGAATTGAATATAATTAATAATGAAGAAATCGCCTGCGTTTTATGTGGAGAGACATTTTGTAATAGCTGCATAAATAACCACCAGAAATATTGTTATAGCACCTCAATGTGAATACATCTGATAGAAGTACACAAAAGACATTGATTATAGGTGCTTTGGAGATAATCTTAAGATATTAATGTAAATTTCATTTCTTTAAAATAGTTTCATAACTCTTTGGCTTTTTCAGAGAATCATTTAAATTATTAAATATCTAAACAATAAAATTATGGATTATTAATGTGATTTATATATGAAAATCATTCCTATGTTTCAGGGATATAAAACGACTTAAAAGTATTTGTTAATAATTTGCTGTTTTAATTTTTGAAAAAAACTCTTGGGATGGTAATGATTTTGATAAAAACATATCAACAACGTGGGCTCTAAATTCTGGATCATTTTCTGCTAATGTTAATAATTTATTTAGATTCTCTCCCCTATTTTCATAGAAAAATTTGATCATTGAACGTTTAAGTTTAAAATTCCTAATCATTTTCTTGACTTCAGGATGATATTTGTATTTTTTTAGTACTTTTTTGGAGCAATCTTCTTCCTCTAAAGCTTCTACAGCCACTTCTGCGGCCGATTTTCCAGATATAATTGATGTATGAATTCCTTCACCACTTATAGGAGAAACAAAGCCCCCAGTATCTCCTATTAACATTAAATTATCATCGTATAAACTTTTTTCTAAAACACCCTCACCAGGAAACGGAAAAGCCGCAGTCCAAATCACCTTATAATGTGAACTCGAAAGATACTTTTTTATATCAGGATTATTCAGAAACTCATCATAAAGGGAGATTATATTATAGTTGACATTATCTTCAGCGAATGTTGTTACACCAATATTAAACCTCTTATTCCCTAATGGAAAAATCCATCCATACCCTTTGTAAGGTCTAAAATAAGTATAGATAAATTCCTCATCCAACTGATTATTTCCTTCCATTATAGAACATTTGGCAATTCCTAATTCTTGAGTTCTCCATTTAGATCTTAAACCTGATCTTGGTGCTAATTTAGAACTCATACCATCAGCAATAATTAAAATTTTTCCATAATAGTCCTTAATTCCTGAAGAACTTCTAGTTTTAATCCCAATTTTTACTTTATTTTTTACTATAAAATCTAGAGATATATTTTTATTAAAGAGCTCAGCGCCCCCATCAATAGCTGTGTTTCTCATTAAATTATCAAATTCTAATCTATCAATAACAGTACCATATTTTTGGCCACTCAATCTATATTCTAATTTATGATAATCAGCTGAATACATAACAATACCTTGAATTTTGGGGATATTTAATTCTCGCAATTTTGGAACCAAATAAAAAGCTCTATGATGCACTCCTCCTCCACATGGTTTTCGCCAATTTATATCTTTTTCTAATAGGGCTATTTTGAATCCCTTTTTTGCTAAAGTTTCAGCACATTTTGATCCTGAGGGTCCAGCGCCTGATATAATTACATCATACATAATTACATTTTAAAATGCTCAAATAATTTTTAAAACTTTATATTAATTAGAAATCAGGATTTTGAATTTCTATTTTATTGTCATTATCTTCTATTTCTTCATATTCTGATAATAGGTGAATATGACCATGATAAATTATAATTCGAAATTTATCTTTTATTATTTCATTATAACCAGGCATGATGTAATTAAGAAATAATCTTATTTTTGTTCAAGATCCAACTATCTATACTGAATTTTTGAACTAAGTCCTTAGTATTATCGAAACCTGAATGGATTTTGGATTTAGGTATCCAAATTTCTGCTCCGCTGTTAAATTGAATGAGTAGGGCTTTATTTGTCTCTCTTTTAATGGATCCAGTTATGTTTTGAACCTCCCTATGTTTCCCATTAATCTCGTCTTTAACGAGAATGTTCTCATTGTTATCATTCTCTGTAATATACTCTTCTTGTATAATAATATTACTCAATTTGTTAGACTCTTTCTTTTTAGGGCTAGTAGAAAAAGAAATAGTAGTAGCAAATTCAATTTTCTCTTTAAGGATGTGTTTCAAAAGCATCCCTAATATTATAAACTGAGCATAATCAAGGACCTTTGAATAAGAACCAATATGTATCCATAATTTACTCTTTTCCTCATTTTCCCATTTAAATGAAATCTGTGTTTTATTGTCCTTAAAAGTATGATAACTTGACCATGAATTTATCTCTTTTTCTAGCACTCGAAGGATACAAACCATTTCTTCTAGCGAAAATTTGATAATTTTTCCCTCTCCAGTACTAGGTTTTTCCCAAGTGTTATTGTTCTTACACTTTATCAATCTAAAAAATATATATGGTTCAGATTTTAGAGCACTTTGAATAATCAGACCAACTTTTTGACCAAAAAAACTATAACTATGATTATCAACCATATATCTATCAATTATTGTGCATTTTTAAAGAAAAACAGAGTATAAATTTAGTATTTTTGTCGAAAATAAAAGCAAAACTTTAGTTAAAGTTTTTTAAATTTTTTAAATTCTAAGTCTTTATGGGAGTTGAAAATAATAAAAAATCTGAAAATAAAGTTGTTAAATCTACTCAAAAGCCTAATACAATAACCACATTGAAAAATGATTTTAAAGCGCTTGGAGTCAAACCGGGATCAGTAATTATAATGCATAGTTCATTAAGTAAGATAGGTTGGACTGCAGGTGGTCCAGTTGCAGTAATAGAAGCAATAACGCAAATTCTTACATCAGAAGGAACCTTAATAATGCCCACATTTTCAGGTGATAATTCTGATCCATCATTTTGGAACAATCCTCCTGTACCAAAAAGTTGGTGGGATATAATCCGTGATGAAATGCCCCCTTATCATCCTATAAAAACCCCTACACGAGGAGTAGGGGTGATTGCAGAAATATTTAGAAATTGGCCTAATGTTTTTCGTAGTAATCATCCTATGTCTTCAT
The DNA here is from genome assembly GCA_048941285.1 of Promethearchaeota archaeon. Taxonomy (GTDB): domain Archaea; phylum Asgardarchaeota; class Lokiarchaeia; order Sigyniarchaeales; family SOKP01; genus Loki-b32. Next base: position 74,988 of record JBHLNS010000009.1, on the reverse strand, counting down.
TTGCTGCGTGGGGGAAACATGCTGGACTTATTACAAGAAACCATGAATTGTTAGCTGATTTAGGAGAAAATTCCCCTTTAGCTCGTATTTTTGACCTTGATGGATTAATCCTACTCATAGGTGTTTCACATGAAAATAATTCTTCGCTTCATCTTGCTGAATACCGAAGCATTTTTAAAAATAAAAGATATAGATTAACAGGTTCTGCAATTTTGCTAAATGGGAAGAGAGAATGGGTTTCCTGGGAGGAATTAGATCTAGATACTGATGATTTTGAGAGATTAGGTTCAGATTTTGAATCAAAAATTAATTATACTCCTGGAAAGGTTGGATTAGCAGAAACGAGATTATTATCACAAAGAGAAATGATAAATTTTGCTATAGAATGGTTTGAGAAAAACCGTTAATTAACCCAAGTTTTAAATGATTTAAATTACAGAATAGGAAAAATTAGATATAATTCTATTTATAATAAACAGATCAGGAGAAGTGTAATAATATCAAAAATAATTGCCTTTCAGGACCAAAATATTGTTCTGAGTGTGGAAAAGAATTAGAATCATTTGATAACATATGTAAGTTTTGTGGAGCTAATCTAAGTAGTCCAAGATTGAAAAAAAGAGAAAAAAGTAATAAAAAATACAACCATAAATTTAAGAATAGATGTTAATGTTTGAAAAAGAGGAAATAAGACGTTTACAAGAAATATTGCTGAATGTTTGGCCAGCTCACCATTATTACTTTCTAAACGGATGGATTTTACGCTTCACTAAAGGCGTAACGGCTCGTGCAAATTCAGTTTTTCCTTTATATTATACTGGAAATTTGGATACTCTTGATCAAGATATAACGTATGTTGAAAAAGCTTATAATTCTTATAATTTACCGGCTATCTTTACAATGCCAGAGTATTTTGAACCAAATAATTTAGATATTAAATTATTAGAGCATGGATATCAACAATCAGGCTGTGTTACTTATACTATGATTAGTACTATAAAGGAATTAAGAAATGAAGAGATAAATGAAAATTTTGTATATATTGTTTATCCACAACGAGTAATTGCATGTTCAAAATTTTTGGCAAAGTTTTCTCAAAGAAATCAAAGAGCTCAAAATGTATTAGAAAAATTATCTAATAGGATAATCATTCCTCAAAAACGAGTTATAATAGCAAAATATAAAAATAAAGTTATAGGAACTCTTACAGCAATTCTAGATCCTCATGGTTTTTTATATATTGTTGATGTCTTAGTACATCCTGAATTTCGACGTCAAAAGCTCGCAACTTCAATGTTTTTTATTATTATGAATAAATGGGGAATTAAGAGTGAAGTCAATGCTATATGGTTACAAGTTGAAACTGAAAATAAAGAAGCAATGAAATTGTATGCTAAATTGGGATTTAAGAAAGCCTATAGTTACTATTACCTTGAAAAAAGTAAAATTAGATAGTTTATCAAATCAATAGAACCCTTAAATTTCTCACGGATAAGATTGAGTACCATATGAAAATGTCTCATCTAAAGATAAAGACCCACTCAGAAAGCCTGAGTCAATAATTTTTAATAAATCTTTAATTTCCGGATAGTTATTATATATGAAATCAAGAATTTTTTCAAAATATATAAAAAATCTTCCATAAGGGATTTTATAATTAACGAACTCTTTATAATTCAAATATAATATTAAAAATCGTACAAATTGAAGGGTTATATTCTCTTTCAGTCTATTGAGGATACTAAAAATTAGGTTTTGATTATATTTTAAGTCAATGAAAAGTATTATATCAATTAAATTTTTTATTTTTTGATGGTTAGATTGCGATGATTTCATTAATATATTTAACTGGGTTATTATAATCTCAGATAAATTAGTTCTTATATGTTCAATGACAATTTCTAATTCATCTTCATTCAGATTATTCAAATATCCATTATAAATTAAGAATTGAATAATATTTATGTTATTCTTTTCAAACCTCTTTGCTATTTCCTCCTTAAAAATTTTCCTTGCTATTCGATCTCCTGCATTAGTTAGTTCCTTAAGAAGTGGAAATGCCAAATTACTATGAATTAGGTTTGAATTATAATTATTGTCATACCATGCTTGAAGATTTGAACAATGAGCCCAAAATACTATCTCAGGAGCAATAATATCTATTTTATTTTCTAAAGATTCAAGAGACACATCTAATTTTTTCACAGCATCATCTATAGAATCGAATTCAGCAAAATATTCAGAACCATCATTTGTTTTGTTTAATAAGATATATTTGCAATGTCTAAATAATTTATCATTGACATATATATTCGTTTTACCATCTTCGAACCTTAGGTCAAGGTATTTATTGATTGAATATTTTAACATCAAGAGTAATAGGTAGTTTTTATGATATAATTTTTTGTCTTAAATTACTATTTTTTTATAGTTAATAGATACAAATAAAATGTAAGATCGTAAGATAATTAATATGATTGATTTAATAAAACTACTTTATGATAAAATCCCTTTTTATTCAACTTTAGGCTTTGAACTACAAGAAATTGCTAACGGAAGAGCTCATTTTGAAATTGAAATTAGAAAAGAACTAACCCAAAATGGTATGATCCATGGTGGAGTTTTAGCTTCTCTTATCGACTCTACTTGTGCATGTGCAGCACTTTCACTCATTTTACCTGATGGGTATGTGACAACAATTGATTTGCAAGTTGAATTTTTAAAACCGGTTTCTAAAGGACGTTTAAAGGCAAAAGCTAAATGTTTAAAAAGTGGTAAAAATATCTTCTTTTGTAAAGCAAAAATATGGAATGAAATTGGAGATCTAATATCTACTGGCAGCTCGCAACTTCTTAGAATATAGGATATTACTTAGATTCCATAATCATTTTGTTCTTAGGTTTTCTATTTTTTTCTCTTATACTAATTTACATTTAAGTAAATTAAATATCAGTTGATTACCAAAATTTTTTTATGTTCTACTATTACTTAAATCACATTTTATCGTACTTTTTTAAATTAAAAAAAAAAATAATTTATTGAAATGAAAAAAACAGTGAAACTTATTGTTTCTGGAGATGGTGGTGTTGGTAAAACATCATTTCTCAATAGATTGATTCATGACAAATTCAATAATGACTCTGAGTTAACTAAAGGAGTCGAATTTTTCTCAAAAAAACTCTCAATAAATGGACATGAGTATAATTTTATTATCTGGGATTTTGCGGGTCAACATCAATTTAAACAATTATTAACTAATTTTGTAGATGGCTCTGTGGCAGCATTTGTTATATTTGATTTATCAAGACTTAGCACTCTTGAAATTGTAGAAGAATGGATACAAAAATTAGCTCAAAATGGAAATATTTCTGCTTTTATATTAGGAACCAAGTGTGATATGATCGATCTTGAAGATTGTAAAGTTTTTGATAAATATATTTCAGAAATTGTAAAAAAATATGATAATATCGTCGGTTATTTAAAGATTTCCTCAAAAACAGGATACAATGTTGAGAATGCTTTTGATTCTTTATTAAAAAAAATACCAAATTAATTATTTTATAAAATTAAAATAACTTATACTTTAACAACCCATCCAAATTCATCTTCGATATCTAACCTTTGAATACCTGTTAGAAATTCATAGAGTTTAGTTGTCACTTCTCCGGGTTCTCGATTATTAAATATTCTCAATTTTCCTTCTAAAGCAACTGATGCGATTGGAGTTATAACTGCTGCAGTACCACTACAAAATGTTTCTGTACATGATTCTTCATATAATTCTTTATAAGAGATATCTCTTTCTTCAACCTCTAATCCCAGTTTTTTTGATGCAAGTTTTAAAATAGACTCTCGAGTAATTCCTTCTAAAATGGTTCCTGTTTTTCTTGGAGTTGCGAGTTTACCATTGATAATCGCAAAAAAATTTGCAGCTCCAACCTCTTCAATATATTCAAGATGAACCGCATCTAAATAAAGAATTTGAGCATAACCTCTTGCTTTTGACTCTTTTGCAGGTAACATTGTCCCTGCATAATTGCATATTGTTTTTGCCGATCCAGTGCCTCCTGGAGCAGCTCTAGTATATTCTTTTGATATTTCTAAATTAATTCCTTTAAATCCTTCTGGGAAGTAAGGCCCAACGGGAACTGTAAAAATAATCAATTTAAATTCTCTTGCTGAATGTACTCCTAGAATTGGGCCATAGCCAAATAAAATGGGTCTAATATATAAAGCTCCTCCGCTGTCAGAAGGTGGGATATATTCTATATTTTCCTTGACAACACTCTTCACTGCATCAACAAATTTATTTATATCATATTCGGGCATCAGCATCCTTCGAGCACTAAAATTAAATCTCTTTGCATTTTCCTCGGGACGAAATAAGGTGATTTCTCCATTTTTTGCCCTTAAGGCTTTCATACCTTCAAAAATTCCTTGGCCATAGTTTAATACACATGACGCGGGTGAGATTTCAAAATTTCCAAATGGTATTAATTTTCCATCGCCCCACATACCATTTTTGTGTGTCGCCATAAACATTGTTTTTGTTTCAATAAAGTTGAAACCCAAACAATAAAAATCAATATCTTTTGGATCTACCATAAATTTCAATCTCTTTTTTTTAGATTAGTAGGATTAATATATGAAGCGTTTGTTAAAAAATCTTATCAAAAAAGTTTGAATTAAACAAGATTTTAAGCAAGTTTATATGTCAAATATATTTTTCGAGAGATTTAATTTGTCAATTTCAAAAAAAATCACATTAGAGTAGATTTAATATGAAAGTTTTTCATAATTTAATCTTCAAATTACCATAAAATTTTTGAAAACGAAATAGTTATTTGAACATATGTCTTTACAAAAAGTCACTACTAAAGATATTATAGAGAAGAAAAAGAAAGGCGAAAAAATAGTTACTATCACATCTTATGATTACTCATTTGCAAAAATAGTCGATAATAGTGGAATTGATCTCATCCTTGTAGGAGATTCTCTATCGATGGTTATGCTTGGAAATAAAAATACCTTATCAGTTACCATGGATGAAATGATTCATCACACAAAAGCAGTTAGTCAAGGTGTTTCAAATGCATTAATAGTAGGAGATATGCCTTTTCTTTCATATAAGGTAGATATCGTAGAAGCTGTTAAAAATGCTGGTAGGTTTATCCAGGAAGGTGGTGCTGAAGCAGTTAAAGTTGAAGGAGGAACAGAAATTTGTCCTACAATTAAAGCAATGATAGATGCAGATATTCAAGTGATGGGACATATCGGCTTAACTCCTCAAGCGATCTATAAGTTTGGAGGTTTTTTAGTTCAAGGGAAAACAATTGAATCAGCAAAAAAGTTAATTTTAGATGCCAAGAATTTAGAAGAAGTTGGTGTTTTTTCTATTGTGTTAGAAAGTATCCCTTGGCAAATAGCTGAGCTAATTACGAATAGTGTAGATGTTCCAACTATCGGTATTGGTGCCGGTCCTTATTGTGATGGCCAAGTATTAGTAATCCATGACATGTTAGGTATTTTTACCGACTTTAAACCAAAATTTCTTAAATATTTTGGCAATATTGGTGAAGAAATTCAACGTGCCTTACATGATTATAAAGATGAAGTTATAAATGGCGTTTATCCGGATCGAGAACACTCATATGAATTTCCTCAACAAGAATTAGTTAAAATCAACGATTGGATTGAAAAAGTTGATATCTGTGAAGAAGCTCATAAATTAATTTAAAATTTTTATTTATCTTCTTAATTTTATAAGATATATTATAATGATATCTTACTTAGTTATTAGCGAAATCACAGAATTTCTTTATTATAAATAAAATTATAAATTTGTATTTATAGTTATAATATATAATTGCTTGAACATTCTAGAAAATTACTCAATATATAATATTTTGAAAGGTAAAGTGGGAACTTGTAATGGCTGAAGAATATGATTATCTCTTTAAATCGATTGTCGTAGGAGATGGAGGGGTAGGGAAAACTGCATTAACCCTCAGATTTAGTAAAGGTTTCTTCACAGAAGATTATAAAATGACAATTGGAGTAGATTTCCATGTAAAAACAATTGCTATTGACTCAGTCGAAGGACCTATTCGTGCAAAACTACAGATATGGGACACAGGGGGTCAGGAGCGATTTAGCTCGATTAGACCAATGTATTATAGAGGTTCACTAGGAGCGTTATTGATTTTTGATCTAACTAATTCTGCTAGTTTTGGGCATTTACCCCAATGGATAGAAGAAGTAAGAACAAACGTAAAAAACGAGATACCACTATTACTTGTTGGGAATAAGAGTGATTTGGTTGATCAAAGAGCTGTTTCTTTAGAAGAAATCAATAGTTTTACAAATAATTTTAATTTATATTATATGGAAACTTCAGCAAAGACGGGTGAAGGAGTAGGTGACTGCTTTTATATTTTAGCCTGTCTGATGATTGGTTCAGGAGTTCCTGATCAACTTATCTCAAAAGGGATTGTATACAGTCCCGGTCAAGTTCCAATCACAGCTATAGGGGCATATCCAACTCCAGTTCAACAATTGGAATCTGAGTTTGATTTTGCTGCACCTCCAGTTCCAGAACCTGCTTCCCCCCAAATAAATGAACCTTCATCATCATTTGAGCCAGAACCTGAATATGAATATGAAGCACCTCCCGTACCTGAACCTGCCCTTGAACCTGAATTTGAACCAGAAATTCCTTTACCTGAACCTCAAGTTGCTGAAATCGATATTCAGCCGGTGGAATTTAAATTTAAAACACCAGAAGAGATTTTATCTACTGAAATCCCAAAGGAACCTCAAACTACTATTTCTCAACCAGTAAATTTTACGAGCAGCGAAGAATCATATAAACCCAAAGCAATTCCCTTTACAAATAAAGTACCGGTTCCAGCACCCGCACCAGAAGGATTTCAACCTCAAAAATCACCACCATCTATTGAAAGTAGTTCTTCAGGTGCTAGTACATTTTTTCCAACACAGCATACCACTGAGGCTAAATCAGATTCTTTAATGGATTATTTGCCTGAGCCAATATATTCTAAGAAGGATAAAAAAAAACTCGAAAAACAAAAGAAAAAAGAGGAGAAAGAAAAGAAACTCAGAGAAGAAAAAGAAAGACAAGAAAAATTAATGGAAGAAATGAAGCAAACTAAGAAAGAAAAAAAACCAAAACCTAAAAAAGATAAGAAACAAAAGGAAGAAATAGTACAACCAGAACCAACACCAATCATCAAAGCAACGACCACGCCTTCCCTTTTCCAAGCATTATCTCAAAAAACTGAGACTGAAAAGACTTCATTACCAACATTTATGCCATTTACAGCAAAAACGCAAACCGAAACCCAAGAGACCAGTAAACTAAGGATAATACCAAATGTTTCAGATCTAGAAGCTACTCCTTCCCAACCGCAACCAGTTCAGAAAAAACAAACAAAATCTTCTGGAAAGCAAATCATTATTTGTAAACAGTGTGGAGCAATATTATCCAGTGATTATCAATTCTGTAATAAGTGTGGATCAAAATTATAATTGAAATAAACAATAACTTAATAGATTTTATTCTTATTTTCTTAAAAACACTTTATAATTCAAAAATAGGCTTGTTAATGGGAGTTCTTTGAGAAAAATCTCAGAGTGCTTTTCCACAAATTGGACAAATACTCCACATTTTTTTAATTTTAGAATTACAATGCGTACATATTTTTAATTCAGGATCAATTTCAGTTTGAGGTTTCCCAAAAATAGTTGTAGTTTCCATATGATATTCTTGAGAAAGACTTTCTTCAAGGCTTTTAATCTCTTCTTTAGGAATAGCCTTGGAATGTTCAACCATTTCTCTTGTAACACTTGGTTTTTGAGGTGGAGCTTCTATTGGAGGTTTGTGATATTTTTGAGGCTTATAAGTGGATTGATCAATACTTTTTTTGATCGCTTCACTTTCTTGAGCTGTAGCTTCAGGTTCAGCCTCTCCAATTGGTACTCCAACCTTATAAAAAAAGTATTTTCCCTCATTATTTTCAACAATTTTCTCCCCATCCTCTAAATAAACCTCTACATAATAAATAATTACAGAACCAATGGGAACTTCTACAATTTCTGCTATGAAGTAATCCATTTTTGGATCCATTTCCATTTGATACCACGATTTTCCTTGGTCAGCACTAAAAATTAAATTTACTGTAAATATTGATTTATTAAAAGTTTCTTCAGTGATCTTAACTACAATTTTAATTGTTTTTTTATGAGCCTCCTTAGGAGCACTGATTACCTCCGTATTATCCCATGATGATCCACATTTAGGACAATTAGTAAACCAATTAGGATATTCAAAGCTACACTTATCACATTGCTTTGTATAATAACGAGTTGTTTTTATGCCGAGTTTCTTTTTTTCTTTGCCCATTTTTTTATTTCAAAGTTTTTGAAATTAAACTCCTACTTAAACCTTCTATTAATTAAATAATAAATACTCCTAAATATATTTTTATCCAACTTTACTATTAAAATTTATATTTTTATTAAGAGCTCTAATTAGATTCATATTAGAAAGAAGTGAATTCAAGAGTTCTAAATTAGATATAACAATTATCATTCTTATATTCTACTAGTTTATTAGAACGGTTAGAAAGTAGATTAAATTTTAAAAAAAAATTAAATAACTCAACTTTAATCAGCGATAAAAATCTTCCATTATGAAATATTTAATTTCCTTATAATTTTCTCTAAATCTTCAGTAAAGTTTTGTAAATGGGCTTTTTGAACATGTGGCATAATTACTACTCTTATTAAATTGAACTCTTTAAATTTCCCAACCATCCAATTTCTTTTTCGTAATTCTTCATCAATTTGACAAATGCTTTCTCCACTTTCAGTTGTAATCCCCACAACATTCATAACGGGATTAGCTGCTAGCTTTAATCCTTTTATTTCACTAATTCGATTAGATAAGAATTCTGTGTTTTCCATACACTTTCTCGTGATTTTTTTAAACCCAGCTTTACCCAAAGATTTTAAGATCACCCAAAATGCTATCACTGTTCCTCCAGATCTAGTTCCAACTATATGTAAGTGTTTAAAATTCCCTCCAGCTAAATAAGGAATTTCAAATCCTAAATTTTGTAAAATCGAAGAATCTCTTAAAAAAAATCCTCCTGAGGGTATAATTCCTAAACCCATTTTATGTGGGTCAGCTGTAATAGAATCAACACCCTTTACAGAAAAATCCCAAGCGGGAATCTTATAATTCAACTCTTTTAGAAAAGGCAACACAAAACCTCCAAATGCTGCATCAATATGAAAAAAAATATTTTTATCTTCTATAATGTGTCCAATATCTTCTATTGGGTCAATCAAACCTAACGAAGTGGTTCCTGCGATGCCTACAACGCCACAAGTATTTTTATTAATAAGTGATTCATAATGATCTAAATCTAATTCAAAATTATTCAGTAATTTTGCTTTTCTTAATTTTATACCGAGCAAATCAGCAGCTTTATCAAAAGATATATGTGCTGATTGAGGCACCACAACTTCAGGATTAGAAATTTCAGGTCTTAATTTTTTAGCAATTCTCATAGCTATCAAATTTGCTTCTGAACCCCCAGTTGTGAAAGTTCCAGTTACATTCATTCCATTATAAAGCTCAGCAATTTCTGAAACTAATTCTTCTTCTAATATTGTGGTTCCTAAAAACAAACCTGGGTCTCCTAGATTTTTAGAAACATATTTCATGTAAATTTCAACCCCAAATTCAAAAGGTTCAGTGCACATAGATCCTAAAATTGACCCATCTTTATATGAACAATCTTTTTCCAATTTCTTTTCTAAAATCCTAAGAATTTCTTGTTTCTCTAAGCCCTTTTCTTGCATCTTTCCTATATTATATTGTTTAACTTTATTTTCTTACCAAATTTTACTTAACAAGAAGAACATTTTAAATAATTAAAATTTTACATCTAAAACTTAAAATCATAGAAAGATTTAAATAAATCGTTTTGAATCCCTGGTTGAATATTTACTTATCACATTATCTAATTCATGATTTAAATCAATTTTATAGTAATTTGCAATACATATTAAAGCATAAAGAACGTCAGCTAATTCTTCACCAATTTTAAATTCTTCGTTTTTATTTAATTTTGGTTTAAAGCCTTCAAGATGATTAATCTCTTTTGCTAATTCACCAATTTCTTCTATTATAGCAGATAACATAGCCAAGGGAGGCCAATAGCCCCCATGTTTTGTGATCCAATCATGTATCACCTTTTGGATCTCACTAAGTGAAATCTTATCAAACATATATAGAATATTTTTTGATTGTTTAAAAAATCGCAAGAAAAAACTAATTTAAGTCTTTACCTTATATTTTTGCTATGAGCCTCATTCAAAATAGAAAGAAAATTTAATCCCATATTTGAATGAAGGCAACATCTGGTAAAGTTTAGAAAAAAATAAAAGTCTAAACAAACAAAATCTCTCGCTTACGAGCTTCCCACTCCGCTTTCTTTCCAGGATTATATCTATTTACTTCACTATAATAACCGGTAACTCTTGAATATATTTTTACATCTCTAGAATTACACTGCGGGCATATAAAGCTTCTCCCTCGGAACATCTTTCTACAATATGGACAGAAAGTGAAATCTGGTGAATAAGCAAAATAAGCTGTATTTGTATTTAGACAGATATTTTTGGTAAGTTCCCATAAACCATTGATATCTGGTTTTTGCTCACCAAGCCAAATATGCGTAATAACACCTCCATTTACAATTGGGTGAAGATCTCCTTGCTTCTTGATTCGTTCAGATAGCGGAATTTCAGCATCATATCTAAAATGATCCGAATTGGTATAATAAGCAGATTTACCATTTGATTGTACAATTGCTTTTTTAGGAAAGTGTTTCAGATCCAATCTAGCAAAACGCCCAGAACTAGATTCAGCCGGTTGCTCCCAAAGCGAATAATATTTCTGATCCCTTTCTGTCATAGTATTACACTTTGCGACCATGTAATTTAATATCTTTTTTCCAAAATCGTACGCAGTATTATTTTCATGTAATTCATATCCAGTAATACTTTTTACAGCTTCATTTAACCCAGTGAATCCAATCGAGAGATTCTGGTCTTTTATACTAAAAATGGGTTTATCGTTTATCATACCACTACATAGAGGTAAATGCCTAGTTTTTAATCTCTTTTCCATTAACCTCCATTTTTTTTGCAGAATTCGAGCTGTAAGTTCCATCTTAACATCTAATATTCTGAAATAGTCATCTTCATTTTTAGATAAATATGCATACCTGGGAAGATTTAAACTAACACTCTGCAATGAACCAATGGTAACATAATTTTCCCATACATTTGCATTTTTTCTCTTCTCTGGATCAAGAATACATTGTTCAATGATTTGATTTCCACTTAAAAATTTCCTACAGCATTGACTATGAATTTCATCTGGCATCCAATCAGGGCACATATTAAGGAAGTAGGGAGTTCCCATTTTTGCTACTTCCTCCATTATTTTTAAGTAAGAAGGTTCAAATTCCTGCAACCATTCTTTTTTAATTTTAATCTCATGCTTTGGAAAGGCGAAAAGCTTTCCATTATGATCCCCTTGAATATACACATCAGTTAAAGCATCAAAGAGTTTAAGACATTCATCTTTATAATCGCCATATTTACCTACTATTTTTCCATGAGGTCCAACAGCAGGGATATTTAATAAGCCATCAGGGACTGTAGGAGTACAAGAAATTGAAGTAAATGGTACTTGTCCTCCTCTTGCTGCGAATATTTGATTTGTTTCAAAAATTAGGCATTGCATTGACTGTTCAATTTCTCTATCATTTAAATTACGAGCATAAGGAGCTAAAAATGTTGTAATATAATCATATCCTTGACCTCCACTGAATTCACCTTGAATTATCCCTAGCCATTTTGCGAGATGAGTTACTGCAACACGTAAACTTCCAGCCGGACCTGATTTACTACAATGCGCCCAACTTTCTACTGGAGGGAGCCCATGTTCAAGAATCATTCGCGGGTCCCATTCTTGACAGAAAGGTCTTAAATCGAAATATCGCAACATGTGAACATGAATATCTCCATATAAGTGAGCATGAGCTTCTTCAGAATCTAGAATCCTTAATAACGCATATTCATCTGATATTCTATTTGCCGCCCAATGATGAATACTCTCAGGATTCATATCTTGATTTGCATTTTCATCTACTCCATATTCCAAAATTGCCTCATAATCCATTAATGGCATTCCTATTCTTGTATATAATTTACGCTCATCTTCAAAATGTTGTTCTGACAATATTGAACAAACAATCTCTCTAATATGAGGACCAGATAAAAAACGAATACCAGAAGATATTATTCTTCTTACAACTAATTCCGTAATTTTATCAGCGTATTTTTGATCCAACCCTGTTTCATATATAATACTCTGTTCAATTTTTAAAGGGTCGAATGATACTACATCACCCTCAGTTCGAAAGACTTGTGGCAGTAATTTTGTCAAATATTTGCGATTTATTTTTTCATTCTTTTTTTCTTTTATGGCCTCTGAATCTGATACTAATACCAATTGATCTCATACCTTTTTTTGATTCTTATATATACATTTATTATGTAGTGAAATAATATACTATTTTAATTTACAAATTTTGTCGGTAATATGAACTGAAATAAGAGAATTATTAACTGTTTATTATCGTTAATATTTTACCTCTTTTGATATAAAAATTTATTTGTTTTTCCAATTTAAACTTAATTTATTAATACTTTATTTGATCTTTTGAAAGCTGCCTATTAAAATTACGAAAAAATTCTTAATCCTTTGGACTCTTCTCAATTTCTAATTTATTCAATCTTAAATTACGTTTAATATAAAATAATGTCGAAGACATCATAGATGTATCTTTAATTTATCTGTAAAACCTTTATAAGAATTAATTATAGATATATTTAAACAAAAAAGATCGTCAAATTCAAATTCGTACTGATTACTATGTCGAATAGAACTACAAATAAAGACAATATTAAGCCAATAAAAGCTCTTGAAGGAGTTTTTCGGAAAACCTTAACTTATAATAATTCCGTTATGTTATGTCATTTTTTACTTGAAAAAGATGCTAAAATTCCGAAACATAGACATCAAGAATACCAAATTGGTTATGTAATTTATGGTAAAATCAAATTCTTAACAGATAATGGGGATTTTATTGCTAAAACAGGAGATAGCTATGTTTTTGACTCTAATGAAAAACATGGAGCTTTTATAATTGAAAAAGCTGAAATTATTGAAGTTTTTCATCCTTCTAGAGAAGATTATAAATAATATGAATTTTTTTTTATTTTTTAAAAATAAGAAAATATTACCATTGATATGCGGCAATTGTAAAAATTGCGAGCATACAAAACAAAAATTCTGCTAATAACCAATCTAGAAAATATTGTCTTTTCTTCTCTAGATTATTTTTTATCTTAGAAGCTAAAGCAAAACTGATTGCTGAGTTTGTGCCAGTAAAAATTATTATCGAGAATTCTACAACATCTAAATTTAAATTAATAATATCCAAAATATTATCTAAGACTAACCAGCCACCCAAAAATCCCAGAAGACCCAATAAAAAAAACCAACCTGAAAACTGAAGAATTTTTTTAAAATTCATATCTAATTCTGAAACTTTAGAAGGGCTAATGACTGGTTTTTTCTTAATTTTTGACATTTAAAAATAATATGTATGCTTTTTGAATATTAAAAATTTTATAATTCTTAATCTTTATGATTTAATTTATTTTTTCCCATTAAGGTCTGTTTTTAAGATATAAAATCGCTTTAGCAATATCTCCATCAAATTTTCTTAAAATCGCCTCTGCTTCTTGCTTTTCTACATTTGCCTGCGTAGCAACTAGCATTATATCATTTTCTGTTATAGTTGGTTTAATTTCAGATTCTTCTAAAGCTTCAAGGCCTCCACTAGTATCTGCATTTTCGATTATCAATTCTTCAGGAGAAACTTCTTCACTTTGTCCAATAACTTGATAAATTTCTTGACCTGCTTGTTTCATAAGAAAAACTTCAGGTTGTTCAATGATTGTTGTCTTTTCTGGACCCTCTATAATAACTCTTGTCGCATCAACTTGTTCCATATCTATACCTTGCTGTGCCATTCTTCTTCGCATTTGTCTTGACCCATATTGCTGACCTTCTCGCTTTACAACTGGTTGGGGCCGTTTAGGTTTACTTTTTTCCTTCTTTTGCATTTCTTTTGGTAATTTTACCAATTCCTTTCACTTTAAATTGGTTTATAACGTGATATATATAATAATTCGAGATTTAAATGTTTGACTTATAAAATCCTTTTCTAATGTTTACTGCAATCCCCACATTAAAGTCTTTTACATATGAAACCGGAACTTTTAATTTACCGATCCCTAACAATTCATCATTTTGATTTACTACTATTACTTCATCTAATGGTCGTAAATCACCATCAATATCTACAACATGTTTACAAAAAACATTTCTTCCTTTTTTTATAAACTCTGAGATTTCATTCAATACAATAACTCTTAATTTTGGAATTTTAGTCTTCTTCAATATTTTATTAGCTGAGAAAAGAGTTAAAGTAAAAAATCCATTATTAGGCCTTAATATAAGTAGTAAATTACTGTTATAGAAGACATATCTTATTTTTTTTGTATTTGATGATCTTTTAAAGTCTATGTGATCTATATCATCAAAAAGAATATCCGTAATATCTTTCCCAAATTGGTAATCTGAGATTCCCTTAATTTGTCTTAAACCTAGTAAAAAGTTACTTTCCATAGATCAATGATTAATAATTAGTTAAATTAAGAAAAGCAAGTGGACTATAAATAAATTATGAGTAAAGTCGGGATTCAAAAAATTGATCTTTTACTTTATTCATTACCTTATCTACAGCATCAAAAAAATCTTTATTAATAATCATATCTGCATCTTTACGAATTGCAAACATTCCTGCTTCTGTGCATATTGCTTTGATATCAGCTCCAGTTGCTCCTTCTGTAAGACTTACTAATCTTTTAAATTCTATAGTTTCTTCGATATTCAGATTTCTTGTATGTATTTTAAATATCGCTTCTCGAGCTTCCTCATCAGGAATGGGAAATTCTATCATACGATCAAATCTTCCAGGTCTCAATAACGCCGGATCTAAAATATCTACTCTATTCGTAGCACCAATAATTTTTACATCTCCTCTTTGTTCAAATCCATCTAATTCACTTAATAATTGCATAAGAGTTCTTTGAACTTCTCTGTCTCCCGAAGTTGCTATTTTAAGTCTTTGAGATCCAATAGCATCTAATTCATCAATAAATAAGATAGTAGGGGCTTTTTCCTTTGCTAAATTAAAAATTTCTCTAACTAACCGAGCACCTTCACCTATGAATTTTTGCACCAATTCAGAGCCAATAATTCTTATAAAAGTTGCTTCAGTCTCATGGGCAACGGCTTTCGCTAATAGTGTTTTCCCAGTTCCAGGTGCGCCGAATAATAATACCCCTTTGGGAGGTTCAATTCCAATTCTTTTAAACAGTTCTGGCTTTTTCAAAGGTAATTCTACAGTTTCTCTTACTTCTTGCATTTGGTCTTCTAAACCTCCGACATCAGCATAAGAAATATCTGGAATAGAATCAATTACTTCCATACCTTTTACAAAAGGATCCAATTTAGTCGGTAAAACTTCCATAATTGCAAAAGTTCTTTGATTTAATGCAACCCTAGTTCCCGGATCTAACTTTTCATTTTTAACTTTTCGACTAGTATTAACAACAAAACTGGGCCCTGTTGAGCTTTTTACAATAGCTCTGCCTTTTTCATCCAAAAAGTCAATGATGGTGGCGGAGACTAATGGAGGTTCTCTCAGTCTGTCAATTTCATTTCTTAAACTATGTAACTCCTGTTCCAATCTTAGACGTTCTGCATCTAATAACTGTTTTTCGGTCTCCAAGTTTCTAAGTCGCTTCTCTAAGTGTCTGGTATAGGTTATAAGATATTCTCCATCTTTTGTTTCTTCTTTTTTTCGCTTTTCTTTAGTCGTTGTCAAAAAAAGTATACCCCTTCTTTTCTAACTTTAATTTACTTTTTTAAGAAACTGATTTAATTTAATAATAAACTTTTAATCATTTAAATTTAAGGCTAGTTCTATAATATTTCTTAAAAATGTCGATTTTTAAAAAATTTATACATTATAAAATATAATGACTGTAAAACGTAAATTATAAGAATATTTAAACAAATTCTATATATATAGAATCTTTCTTTCAATAATTTATACTCAATAATTCATTATGCCTAAATCACGATATAATGAAATTGATAAGGAATGCCCTATTTGTGGCAGTATTATTTGGGGAAAGGGCCAAAAAGTGTTATTAGAAGGAGCTAAAATAACGGTTTGCCATAATTGTGCTCAGCATGGTAAGAAAATCCAAGAACCATCCAAAAAACCCCAAATTGAAAAAACCCATACATATAATAAAAAAAATTCAATAAAACGTCAAATTATCAAAAAAGATTTAATTGATGAATTAGAATTAATTCCCGATTACGCTAAAAGAATAAGAAATAAGAGAAATTCACTTGGATTGAACCAAGATCAATTTGCTCAAAAACTGAATGAAAAACCTTCCTTACTAAGAAGAATTGAAACAGGAAAAGTAGAACCTACAATAAAATTAGCTAAAAAAATAGAAGATATTTATAACATCAAAATTCTAAAAAAAGCTGATGAGATTGAAGCAAAAATCCAAAATGATAAATTCATGAAAAAATCAACCGGGACTTCTCTTGGTGATATTGCCTTCATTAAAAAGAAAAAATAGATTGAATTTAACTTAAATTAGGAATCAAATTTTTTTACTTTGATGATTGCAGAATTGTATGCTCCCGAAAAACCTAATTGTTCTGGTCTTTCAGGGATAAAATAATTAACATTGGGGGTGTTCTCCAAATTTGAAGATAACCCAGAATATATTAATGCGGTCTTAGGCTTCAAAATTGAAGATTGCGTTAAGATATATATCCCGGATCCATATTTATTAGAAATATGGACTTTGCATCCAACTTTTAAATCCAAAATTTTAATATCTTTTGGTGCTAAAAATATTTTATTAAAATCATTTAAGTATTTTTTATTTAATTCTCCTAATTGAGAATGTAAAAAATAAGAATGAGAAGGAGAGATGAGTAAAAGCTCATTTTTTTTCAAATTTAATTTACATTTTTGTTCCTCTTCTCCAAATCCAAAATGTGGGCCAACTGTTTGAATTTTACCATTAGGAGTAGGCCATTTTAAGTCATTGAAAGGAATTGAATCATTATCAAATAATAAAAAATAACCTGCAGAATTAAGATCTTCTTGTACTTCTGGAGGTAGCATTTCTAGACTATTTTTAAAAATTGTTTCTTGTGATTCTTGAAAAACTTGCATTGAATCGAGACCAATTGCCACCGCCAATTTTTGAAAGAACTCATAGTTAGACACACATTCCCGATATGGACACGGACCTCCGATATTTATTGATAAACCGGGTATATAATAGGGAGAAAATAAATCATATGACTCTAAATCAAATTTAGCGGGGATGACAATATCTGCATACTTAGTGGTTTCATTAAGAAACATGTCTAATACTATTACAAATAAATCTTCTCTCAATAATGCTTTTCTTAATAGATTTTGATTAGGTAGTGAACTTGCTGGATTGAAATTATAAATAAATAACAACTGATAATCCCTTGAGGATAAAAAAGAACCAAGCTTAATTAAAGGAATTTTTTTGAGGTTTGCTTCACCTCTTATATTAGTTATATACTCTTGAAGTGGTTGAATTAGTGGTTTTATAAAATCACTCTGAGAATATATGATTCCCGTACCAGATTTTCCTATATTTCCCAGGATAACCTGAATTAAGGCAATACTCTTAACTATTTTTCCGCCAAAAAAATCTTTCTGAACACCATATCCTATATTGAATAAAGTATGGTGTTTGAATTTTATTAATAATTCAATAAAATTCCGGAATGCCTTAATATCAATTCCTATATACCTTAAAAGTTTCTCTCTATTAACCTTAGCCACTTCCTGAAAAATTGATGAATAAGCTTCACAATATTCATCTAAAAAATTTATATCATGGACATTACAAGCTATTAATTCATTAATTATTAACTTAACTAACAAATGTTCAGTACCTGGAAAGATGTGAAGAAATAAACTAGCTTTTTCTGCAACAACTGTATTTCGCGAATCTACGACCACAAGTTTTGACCCATTTCTTAATGCTTTTTTTACTAAATAATAAGCATGGTTATTACTCTCTGATATATTACTACCCCAATTTACTATTAATTTAGTAGAAGGATTTGTTATTTGAAAAGGGTTTGTAGTAGAGTATGTACCAAATAGCTCCTTAAGACCCGCGCAACCTCCTTCATTGCATATCCCACCGCTTGTAATTGTTGCACCTAAAGTCTCGAAGAATCTTATTGGTGCAAACTGGGATATAATACCAGAGTTCCCCGAATAAAAAGCTGCTAAAATAGACCTATTATTATCATTTTTACAAACTTTTTTTATTATTCCAGCAATATGATCGATTGCTTCCTCTAAAGAAATTTTTCGGAATAGATTTTCTGATTTGGGGCCGGTTCGGATTAATGGAGTTCTCAATCGCGCTTGATGATACAATAAATTCTCTCTTTGTTTAAATTTAGGGCAAAAAAATCCATTCGTAAACGGATGCTTCTTCAACGGAACAGCTATTAAAAATTTATGCTCTAATGCCTCATCGTCCCAATATCCCTTAAAAACGCATGAACCATAACAATCTTTTGAGCATGTGCCAAATCTAGATTTGCTAAAAGAATGTTTTCCTTTCATATGGATATAGATTAAATTTTAAAATAGATAATATTCCAGCTAAAAAAACCTTATTGTAAACACTATTTTTAGTAATAAATGCGAATTTATTTATTCAATTGAAATTTGTGTATTTTGAATTTGACCAATTTTTTCCTTCAAAAATTCAATGATCGTTTGATTATCTTGAGCTTCAAGTGGGCCCCCACAATCAGGACATCTAAAATTAAGTTCAAAAGCTTCATCAAAATTATATTTCATATTTGAATCTTGGCAATTATTACAAATAAAGAAATAATTAGTTTGTTCGAAGTCTAATCTATCTCTTAATTTACTCTCAATCAATTTCTTTTTCTCAAGAAGAATTTCTTCAAGCAAATCGAATTCATGCCACCAATAATAGATAAACCATCCTGTAGATTTATCTCTTATGCGTCTAAATTGAGCAAGCTTTTCAGAATATAATTTATAAAGTGTTTTACGAACAGTATTTAATTTTAAGATTTCGGAATCATCTGGTTCGAAATCGATGTCTGTACCTTCAATACTCTGTTTTATGCTTTCAGTTATGTCTTCATCAGTAATATCTTCTGCTTCAGATTTTAGAAGTTCTACACCAACATATATGGCAATCTCACCACCAATAATATATAAAAAAGATCGCAAGTAAGGATTCAGTTCTTTAATATGACTTAGCCTCGTTCATTTAATCAATTTAAATTTAATAGATAAATAATTTATAAAAGTTAAATTTTTTTGAAAATTCCTATGAGAAAAATTTGAAATTAATATTTAAACGACAATTGAATATTGTTTTTCTATAATTTCACCATCAATATCAAGAATACGAAACAGCTTGCCTTTTCTTATTGCCATTATTCTTAACAATCTTGAATTTGAAACTTTTTTAGGGATTTCAATATCAGTTATTTTATAATTGTTAAAAATAATGAGTGATTTCCAGTTTTTTGGAAAATCAGATTTAAAATCATATAATGCATTATCTATTATATTATTTAGATTTTTATCAGTATTATTAAGATATCCAGTACAAAATTGAATCCTTTTATTTACATCATCTTCTTCAACTTTTTTTTTAGAAGGTTGAGGGATATTTTTATTAGTTGATACCTTGCAAGCTGGGTTTACATTGAAAGATATTAGAAAATAACTGGTTTCCCGAAAAGCTTCAATACCCTGTAATAATGACTCTTTATTTGCTTTATCAATAATATCCACCTTAAAGTTTTTTGTTTGACCTGTAGATTGCTTAAGATCCCAATTAAATCCTAATTTAATAATTTCATCATGAATATCTTCCCCAGTGATTAATCTTCCTTTAATTTCAAATTTATCATTAGGATTTGAAATTCCATTTACAACTAATTCTTGGATCAAATCCTCATACTCATGACTACCTTTCAGTGTGAATTTTGTCTTAGTTTGGCTTATTTTCAAAGCAGGGCCTATAAAATCTCCTCTCGAATACCTATAAAAGTGCCGATGAATTTCCTTATAATTATTAGCAGGATCATCCAGAATTGGGGTTTGAATAATTTTTCTTAGAAAGTGCATTTTATTATCCATTTAAGTTTCTTTTTATTTATTTCTAATTTTATCTAATAAATATCAAAAGATTATAATTATAAATTTTTTTCATTAATAAAATTAAAAAAAAATAAAACATATCTAAAAATACAGATTATAAAAAAATTTTGATGTACGGAATATGGCTGTTGTTCCATCTCTAACAATATGGGTCTTAGCGTGGTTTTTTCTTATTATAGGAATAATTTCATTAACAATTTTAATCATATATACCAAGTATGGGAGAGAGATATCAATTAAGTTATCCATTATTACCGCTGTGATTTCTGCTGTATTTTTAGCATTCGCCTTTCACTTTTTATTGCTTTCATATGGATTATGAATCATAAAATCAATAAATTTACTTGAAATTATCAATTTTCTTAGAAGTTTTAGAAATTTTTGTTTACTTCCTATCAGTTTTGAAATAGAATTGGTTTTGTCAATATTTAAAAAAGAAGAAAATTTTTCCTCTAATAATCACAATTTCTTCAATTAAATAGAAAAAAAGGAGAATAAAATGTTATTTCAACTTGATCCTACTCTTTGGTTTATAATCTGGCTTATTTTGGCAACAGTTATCGTTACATTGATTATGTATATTGCTGTTATAGTTATAGTTTCAAAAACTAAAGCCTCAGATAAGAAATTTTTAATTATCTTAGTAGCTTTTATAATTGTACTTGTGATTCCAATAGTACTGGGAGCAATTAGCGCAGTATTTGCGGTTTTCAGTCAAATCCCATGGAGCGATGGAAATTATTTGATGCTATTAGTACCAATTATTGGCTTTTTAATAATAATGATCCTTGTTAAATTTCTTCTTGATGTTGCTTGGGACAGTTCTGTATGGATTTCATTATTGACGCTGTTTATATTATTCCTATTGTACACTTTAATCCCAGGGTTCGCTAGCTTCCTCGGGTTTTCATTATAATTAGCAAGAAATTGGACAAATATTAATTCCTATTTTTTTTTCTAAATTTATTTTTAAAAAAAAAATCTTAGGATAATTAGAAATTTTAAAAGAGTCATATCTAATACTTAAAAAATAAGACATAAAAAACAAATTTGATTTCTTAGATTTTTTCTTTCAATTTTAAACGAGGCGCTAATCCCAGACTCATCATTTCTTGTAAGAGCAATTTAAAAGCGTAAGAACAGACAACCTTGGAAATAATAGTTCCTTCTCCACAAACTGGGCAATAACGTTTATCTCTGTTTCTATCATAAACAGCAAGAAGTCCACATTTTTCACATACTAATATTACTGTTCGATCAGATTCATCCAAGAGGCGTTCTTTTAAGAGTAACGCTGATCCATGTCCAACTAAACAATCCCTCTCCATTTCTCCAAATCTTAAGCCTCCCTCTCGAGCACGTCCTTCTGTGGGTTGTCTTGTTAATATTTGTACTGGTCCCCTTGCTCTAGCATGAAGCTTATCTGCAACCAAATGATATAATTTTTGATAATAAATTGGTGCACAATAAATTCCTGCTTCATATTTTTCTCCAGTGATACCATTATACATTACTTCTCTTCCATTAAATTCAAATCCTGCTGCAACTAATTGCTCCTGAAGTTTTGTAATATCTGTCCATTCGAAAGCAGTTGCATCTCCTAATTTTCCTGTAGTACATGCAATTTTTCCGCTAATGCCTTCAAAAAGTTGTCCCAAAGTCATTCTAGAGGGCATTGCGTGTGGATTTACAATGATATCTGGAATTACTCCAGAAGAAGTATATGGCATATCTGCTTGTTCAACAACTAATCCTAATACACCTTTTTGGCCGTGTCGGGAAGAGAATTTATCTCCTAATTCTGGAATTCTTAAATCTCTGACTTTTATTTTAACTAATTTATTGCCATCAACAGTTTCTGAAATAATAACAGTATCTACTATTCCCTGTTCATTATGACGCATATTTTTTGAAGTCTCACGTCTATTAGGTTGCATTAATTCGAATTCTTCATAAGATTTAATAAATCTAGGTGGAGATGTTCTTCCTATTAATACATCTCCTCCATTGACTTGAGTTTCTGGTTCAATAATTCCATCGACTTCAGAAAGTAATCTATATGACTCGGCAGATTTAAATCCCCTTACACCGCGTTCTGGGATCTCAAATTTATCAACTTCGCCCCCTGGATACTTCCTCTCTTCAGCATCATATGTCCTAAAAAAATGGCTTCGTGCAAGACCTCGCTCGATTGATGCCTTATTGATGATTATTGCATCCTCTATGTTAAAGCCTTCGAAACTCATCATTCCGATGATAAAATTTTGACCAGCGGGTCTTTTATTTATTCCTATGATCTCCATTGGACTGGTTTTTACTAAAGGTTGTTGAGGATAATGTAAGGTATGCCCTCGAGTGTCTAATCTTAGATGCATGTTTGCAGCAAATAAACCTAATGCTTGTTTTACCATTCCTGCTTCATAAGTATTTCTAGGAGATTGGTTATGTTCTGGAAATGGAATAATTGAAGCGCAAATCCCTAAAATTGCTGCAGGTGATATCTCTAAATGAGTATGTTCGGGTGTTATATCTTCTTCAAACATTGCTATATAAGCATTTTCTTCTTCTTCAGCATCTAAATATTCAATAACACCTTTTTGAACTAAATCTGACCAAATAAATTTATTCTGTCTGAGTTTTTCAATATCTTCTTTTGAAACAAGTAAATTGTTATTTCTTAGAACAAATAAAGGTCTGGTAGCCCTTCCTGCATCACAATTGATTTGAATTTCTTTTGAATCATGATAATATCCAATATTAACATGTTGCCCAATTTCTCCTTTTCTTCTTTTTTCTCTTAGTTGTCGTATAAATGGATTATGCTGTTGATGTATACCTACTAATTTCCCGTTCAAAAAGACTTTTACCTTTTCTCCTCTCACATTTTTAACTTCGTTTATTGGAATCACTCCTAAATCAATTAAGATATTTTCAATAATTCTCTCATCAGTGCCAACAGAGATTATTGAGGCTAATCCTAAATTCTTAACTAAGCCACAATTCGGGCCTTCAGGAGTTTCTGCGGGACAGATTTTTCCCCATTGAGTTGGATGTAAATCTCTAGCTTCAAAGTGAGGTTGACTGCGACTTAATGGTGATATTACTCGCCTCAAATGGCTCAAAGTTCCAACATGATTAGTTCTATTTAAAAGTTGGCTAACCCCAGCTTTTCCACCAACCCAGTTCCCAGTAGCTAATGCATGCCTTATTCTTTCAGTTATGACGTCTGCTCTGACAGCGGTTTTTATATTCGGAGCTCTTCCTCTAACAGCAGTTCTTTCTAATTGATATTTAATATCTTTAACAAGATTTAAAAAAGCAACTCTAAACAACGAAGTAAATAATTCTCCTGCCAACTTTAGTCTTTTATTAGCATAATGATCTTTATCATCTGGCTCTCTTAATCCCAAAGCAAGTTCCATTACTTTTTGCGCCATCTGTCCTAAATAATAAGCTTTTTTGATTCTATCTTCTTCCGCATTCCCTATATGAGGTAAAAGATATCTATCTAAGACTTGAAGTGCTCTTCTAATACGATAATCTTTAGTTTGTCCAATTGCAACTCTCTTTCCTATATAATCAAGTGCATTTTGTTGTGATTTTTCGGGATCTTTTAAAACTTGGATCTCTGATGCTACATCTATCACAGGTATTAATTCTTTCTGGATTTCATCATTTTCAGATATTGCTTCAAAAATCTCTCGATCTGAATGTAATCCTAAAGATCTCATAAGAATTGCCAACGGAATTTTACCTGGAACTGAAGGAAAAGAAACTCTTAAATTTCCATCTTTTTTCCTTTCAATTGTTACAGGTGCACGGAATCCACTTCTTGTTGAAAAAACTTTAGCTTGATGAGTTGCACTGGAACTTCTACTGGCTTCCTCAGCAAGAATTCTATTTGGCGCTAAATCTTCTTGTGTAACGAGAACGCGCTCAGTTCCGTTTATTATGAAATATCCTCCTGGATCTAAAGGATCTTCCCCCCTATTGATTAATTCAGGCTCAGAGAGACTTTCTAATGGACATCGACAACTTTTAAGCATTATAGGAATTTTGCCTATATAAATGTCAAGAGTTTCCTCAGCTTCTTCTCTCTGAGTTCGCTCATCAATAGTTATTGGAGTCATTTCCAGCGCAATATCGGCAGCATAACTAAGTTCTCTAATTCTTGCTTCTATTGGAGTGATTTCCATAGTAGCACCATCAGCTTCTCTAACTTTAGGTACTCCCACTTTAATTTTTCCAAATTTTATCTTAAAACCAGGTATATCGGGAATTACTTCGCCAGATTCATCTACTATTGTCTGCATTTCATATTCAATGAAATTATTATAAGAATCTAAATGTTGACGTACTAATCCCTTTTCATCAAATAAACTCTTTAAAATAACCCATTTATCTTCATTTGATAATTTTTCAGAACTCAAAATACAATAAACCCTACTAATTTTTTTTTCAATAAAAAATAATATTAAGCTTTTTCCTTTTTTACATATCTATAATAATTTACTGATTTAACCGTTGTCTCGGAATCTCTTATTATTTTTATGATATCTCCTTCTTTTGCCCCGATAGCAATTGCAACTGGATCTTTTTCAAATATTTGAGGTAGGTCATTTACTTCAATGCGGAACTTTTCTAGAAGATTTTGCGATTCTTCTTTAGTTAAAAGTACATGTTTAGGAACGAATTTATGGAGTAAAACATCAATCTGTTTCTTTTTAGTCAAGGAAAAATCCTCTGTTTTTACGAATTATAAATATTCAAATGATACTAATCTAAAAAATTTTTCCATTTTTTCGTTTATTTTCTTAAAACAAACGAGGTTTTTATTAAATTATCATTAATGAAAACATCTAAAAACCCAATATCCACTTCGTTTGCATAGAATCTCAATCTTTTCATTTGGATAGGTATCTTTAAAATATTTTAAAATATAAGGAGCTCCCATTTTTTTTCTTATTACAAATTGAAAAGAAGCATTTTTTTTTAGATAATTTTGAATATCATTTAAAAGATTTAGAAATTCTTTCCTTCCCTGACGTAATGGAGGATTCATATAAATTCCATCAAATTTTATATTCTTATTTTGAATGGGGCTGAAATAATTTCCAGATAAAGCAACAACCTTTTTAGTTTGATCTGGCAAATTTATCTTGATGTTCTCTTTAGCACACCAGATCGCTCGCTTATTAATATCTATTAAATAAACAGAACTATGAGGTGATTCATAGCCTAAAACGATACCTATTACCCCATAACCACAACCTAAATCAAGCAAAACAGAAGGATCTTGTGGAATATACATATTGTTTATTAAAACTCTGGTTCCAAGATCGATATTATTAAAAGAAAAAACTCCAGTTACAGTCTTAAAAATAAAAAGATGCCTTCTTAAACTTTCAGATATTGTATAAATTTTTACATTAACATCGGGAAATTTACTGAAATAATGATTTTTCTTTTCAGCCATGATATAAATTTAGAATATTTTATTTTTTCTCCTTCCATCGCGGATATATTCCTCTTTCCATAAAAATTTTATTGGTTTTTGCTAAAATTCCTGATTTCGCTTTATAAATTTGTAAAGCATCCTTTAATGTTGTCCCAAATCCAACTAACTCTTTTTTTAAAGTCATGTATGCTATTAACATATTCTTTTTTATTCTAGCATCAATATAACAAATACCAGCGGATGCCAAATCTGCTCCATGGCATAATGCGTCGACCGCAGTGTCCCTAACATAAATTTTTGGCAAATGGGATACCATCTTTTCCATGGGATAGATTATTTTTTTCAAATAATACTCATTTTCTTCTAGTTGATAAATTGTATATGCATCCTTTAAATTCTGTAGCGATGTAAGGTTGTCATTTTCTTTGAAATTCCCAACTCTAGTTCTTCTAAGCTCGAGCATATGAGCTCCTGAACAGAGAGCTTCTCCTATATCAAAGCAAAATTTTCTGACGTAAGTTCCAGCTTCACATCCAATTCTAAATAAAACATAATTCTTCTCAACCTCGATAGCTTCACAATAATATACCTCTCTTATCCTTAGCTTTCTAACGACTGATGACTTCAATGGAGGCCTTTGATAAATTTTTCCAGTAAATAATTTAAATACTTTTTCTATCCTTTCTTGTTTTTCTGACGTATGTAAATACATTACCCCAACATATTCTTTACCAGCACTTAATAATGCGGATAATACACGAGTTGCATTTCCTAAAGCACATGGTAATACACCAGTAACCTTAGGATCGAGCGTTCCTCCATGACCTGCGCTTGATATATTCAAAATTTTACGAACCCATGAGACAACTTCATGGCTAGTAGGGCCACTAGGTTTGTCTAGATTTATCACACCGTATTGTAGAAGTGCTTCAATACTTCTTTTATTTGGTTCACATCCATAATCTGGGTTTGTATCATCCTGAGATTTAACTAATAACTGCTCAGGTTCATCGGATGGAAGCTTAAATTCTAAATTTTCCATATGGTATTGTTATGAAGGGTTTTTTTTATTAATTATAAATTTAAAGATCTCATAAATTTTTCTTAAACTCTAGTTATCTTTTTAAAATCAAATTTATATATAATAAGGTGAACAATGGCGGGCTATAGGGGAATTGAACCCCCGACCTTTCTTTTTATGGGAGATCTTCCCATAAATGTCAGGTTAAAAGCCTGCTGCGCTACCTGCCTGCGCCAATAGCCCATCAAGAATTTTTTAAATGTTTAAGCTTAAATAGTATGAGTATAAATCTATAATAATATAAAAATTTTATCTAAATCAGTTCCTTTCGTCCAAATGTAAATTATTTTCATTAATTCTGTCACTATTTAAACCCTTTTAATGAAATGTTCAAATCCATAATTACTTATCTCTTTTTTTTCTCCCTCCTTAGAAATAGAAATATAATCCTCTGAAATAACTTTTCCGATTTTAAAAATATTTCCTCTCGCCGATCGGATTTCTTTTTGGGCCTGTTTGAAATCTTCAGGATTTATTGTAAATAAATGTATAAATTCTTCCCCCCCATTTAAAACTAATTCTTCCAAAGAAACATTATATTCTTTTGAATAATTAATTGCTTCCTCATCAATTAAATTATCATTAAATTCAACTTCAAATCCAAGATTTGGATTAGAAATCATTAGATCTTTTAAAGATTTATAGAGCCCATCAGAAGAATCTATACTAGAAGTTGCTAAATCTTTTTGTGCTAACGTAAATGCTTCCCTAGCTGAGATTACTGGTTCTAGAACACTCATTATTGCTCTTTTATAATAAGGAAAATCATTGAGACCTCCTTTCTTTTTTAGGAGAATATTAAATCCTACACCTGTTAATCCAAACTTGTTATTAGCAACCAAAATATCTCCTACTTTAATACCTTTTCTATAGATTATTTCTGAGGGGTGTTTAAAGCCGAAAACAGTAGGATTTATTATTAGTTCTTTTGTTTCATTAATATCTCCTCCTATATAATCCAGATCGAATTCTATACCGCAATCTATGATTCCATTTACGATATCTATGAATGATTTTTTTTCAAGTTCCTTTGGTAAGCCAAAAGAAATGATTATGCCTTCTGGTTTAACACCTTTAACAATTAAATCACTAACATTCATTATCACAGATTTTCTACCGATCTGATAAGAATTCATAAGAGTAGGTACATCGGTTGTAGATACTAACATATCAGAATTTAGGACTATTTTAATACCTGGTTTCTTATCGTTAACATCAAAAAAAAAAGAATCATCAATTATTAACTCTTTACCAGTCTTTTTTAAAATTTGTTGTTCGACTAATTTAATTAACTTAATTTCTCCAATATCTCCCAAGTAAATATTATTTTTCATAAAATAAACTTTAAAATTTCTTTACAATTATGATTTTTGAATAAACTTGTATTATTACATTGCCTTTGCCTCTGTAGCTTAGCGGTTGAGCAACATTTTATTTCGTGTTGAATGAAATGTTAAGGATTCGTAATCCGTAGGTCGGGGGTTCAAATCCCCCCAGAGGCTCTACTCATACTTCTTCTGTAAATACATAACGTTTAATCATTTGTAATGCAAGCATTTTAAAAGCATCATTAATATTTTCACCAGTTTTAGCCGATGTTTCAATATATGAAAGATTTAATTTTTCTGCGATCCTTTCGCCTTGTTCAGAGGATATAACACGATCATTCTCAAGGTCTATCTTATTTCCAACGAGAATCATTGATATTGTTGGTGAAACACTTTTAATCTCATTAAACCAATTTTCTAAACTATCCAAAGTATCTTTACGAGTAACGTCATAGACTAAAATACCTGCTTCAGCATTTGCAACATACGTCTGTCTCACTCGTTTAAATTGTGCTTGTCCAGCTAAATCCCAGA
Source organism: Promethearchaeota archaeon (assembly GCA_048941285.1). GTDB lineage: Archaea > Asgardarchaeota > Lokiarchaeia > Sigyniarchaeales > SOKP01 > Loki-b32. The sequence continues at coordinate 46,038 of JBHLNS010000009.1, read as the reverse complement.
TTACAAAACGAACTTTTGACTCTAATCCTTGAAAATCACATTCCTTTTTCATTATTGACGTGCCAATTGTAGATTTATAGTCAACCTGAAATGAATCTTCTACGAATCGATGAACCATACTAGTCTTTCCAACTCCACCCTCTCCGCCAAGTATAAGCTTAAACGCATATTCTCCAGATTTGATCTTAATTTTTTGTAGGCTGTCTATTTTTCTTTGAATATTTTGTGATTCTTTCTCTGTGATCAATTTAGGAATTACCGGACTTACTGATCTCCCATCAAATATTCTCGCAATCTTCTCAGCAGCTAAATACGCATAGGGAAATACAGGATCTACCATAGCAACAGCTTTCAATACAGTCACAAAAATTGCTTCGGGGCCAGCTTCACAAAAAATAAACCTTTGCTCTTCTGTGTCAAAAGTTCCTGTTCCAAAAGAACCAGAACTAAATTCTTCTGTAATTCTAGTCAGAACAGGTTCTACAAGTGCACTTACACCTGCTATAACATCTTCTTCTACCTCCGTATCAGAAGATCCTTTTAATGCAGACATTACCAACCCTTCTCTATTCACAATAAGAGTCGCGATTAAGTTTTCTCCAATCTCTTGCTTATACCATTTAAGTAGCGCTTCAAGTTTTTTTCGATCGACCGACAATAGCTCACATCCTTTTTACTTTGGTTGCAACTGTATTACTAAATAACTGAAATATATTATTGTATATAATACGTTCGTTATAAAAATTTATAGAAAACGAAAACGTTAGAAAGCCTTAAAATTTAAAGTTCGAATTTAATAAATTAATCTTAAAGGAAAAAAATTTTAAAAATTAAATTCATTATCTTAATTCATAAACTCTAAATTATTGGATTACAATTTTTTTCATAATGCAGGAGTTGCCAAAATACAACGTAATAATACGTTTATGGCTAAGCCTGGTCTACGGCGCTAGAATACTACGTAATAATACGTTTATGGCGTAACTGAGGCTCTAGTGACATAGGTCTTCGAAGGAATTGCTTCCTCGACCTAAATTCGTGGGTTCGAATCCCACCTCCTGCACACTAATTTTAGGCAAATAAATCTCAATAAATTGTGGATGAAATATAAAAATGCCATATTCTAACCTAATTATCATAAAATACATTTATAGATATAAAACATTTAATTTTTTCGATATAGATTACCTAACTTAATATTTTGATTAGTTCAAATTCTATAATATGAGCATTTATATTTGTTATAATTCTATTTATTATTGAATTATAAGAACACATAATAAATTAAATAAGTGATGCCTATTTCAAATTTACAATTGTATGATGAGCCAAATGCTATGGAACACATAAAATCTTTAGCCTTTAATCGTACAGCTTCATCTGTTGGAGAAACTGAAGCATTAAACTATATAGAGAAAGAATTAATAGAAAATAATATTACTCCCGAAGTCGAACATTTTGATTGGACAGGTCCTTTAAAAATACTTATGAGAACAAGTTATCTTCTTATAATAATCAATCTAATACTTTTTCGCATGATTTTAATTGTTGTCGCTTATTTTATTTTAAAATATTCGTTTGCTAATTTTCGCGAAGTTAGTTTCATAAAGAGTGAAGAATCCAAAAACATCTTCGCATTAATTAAAGCTAAAGAAAAAACACCAGAAAGACCATTAGTAATTATATCTGCCCATTATGATTCAATTTCTGCAAATATTCCATATAGGTTGCAAGTAATTATTTTTTTCATTTATAGATTAATTGTAGTTTTTTATATTATAGTTTTTGTAGTCTTTATAGCTATCTTTCTTTTTGATTTTTTCGCATTAATTCGTCTCTCTCTGTCTAATCTTTTAATAATCTTTATAAGTTTCTCATCAATTGGAGGAGTGTTTTTATCAATCCCAATCTTATATTTAGTTTTTAGAGAACGCCCATCATCAGGATCAGTTGATAATGCGAGTGGAATAGCTATTTCACTTGAATTAGCAAAGATTTTAAAAAAAAATCCGCTCAATAATATGGATGTTTTGATTTTATGGCCTGGAGCTGAAGAATGGGGGCTAAAGGGCTCAAGAAGGTTTTGTAAAACTCATTTCAAAAGTCTGAAAAAAATTTATGATCTTGATAATTCATTTAATATTAATATCGATATGGTAGGTTCTTATATAGGTCTTTTAAATAAATCTGGAATAATTTTTAGAAGAAAAACGAATAAAAGTCTAAATGATATATTTGGGGCAACAGCAAATCAATTGAATATTCCATTAAAAATTTATAATAAAGCTATTAAACCTAATAGTGATTATAAATCATTTCAAAAATATGCTAAAAAAACTAATAGTAAATTTCAAGTAAGCTGTTTTCATTCAAGTGCAGATTCGAAATATATCCATTCAATAAAAGATACTCCTGATAAATGTTCTTTGGAAGCCTTAAACGGTTGCATTAATATTTGTCATCAAGCTTTAAGAAGTATTGATATAAGAAAAGAGGGAGTTAAAAGAAGTCAGATAACTTATGCTGTTTAATTTTTGGGTTATTTGTTAGGCTTTCTACATACTCCTCAATTAATTCCATTCTTTGCTTGGTGTAATTGTCCAAATTAAAATCGTTACAAATTTTCAAAGCACGAGGTATATATTTTTCAATACCTCCACGATTTACTGTCAGGATAATTCTATTTCCACATTTAGGACATTTTCCACTGTTCAATAAAGGCGGACGTCTGAATTTTTCATTACACTTAACACATCGAAAACTCTGAATGGCAAATTTTCTCAAATTTCCTAGTATATCTGGGTTGAAATGGGTAGTTAAAATTTTTTCAGCTACCTTTTTTGCTTCTACAGCTTTAATAAGTTTTGCCAAATTAAGTTGTGCTTCAATTTTTTCATCCATTGTCTCATATAATTTATAGGCTGTTGTTATTGGGCCCTCATTAATATTGCTTGTTGGGATATTGAATCCGATGTTTTCATATTGTCTAAATGTTCCCAAACAACTTTTAACCAGGCTCATTAGCGCTTCTATCTCAGATGGTAGAGCGTATCGTTCTGTTGCTTCATAGAACTCTAATGGATATCGATCTAAAGTATCTAAATTGTGGGATTCAACATCAATTTCATTGGGATCTATTTTAGTACCTATAACTAAAGTTGCATCCATTCTTCCACCAATTTTGCTTGGAAGATAATGCCTTGAGAAATTCAATAGAGGATCTAAGAGTAGCATAACACCATCTTCGTCCCCATCACAATTTCGTCTTTTCGCGGCATGCCAATATGGATGAGCGTATATTGCTCTCGCAGAGGTAAATCCAATTATTCTACCTATTATTCCCGCACTAGTATGTGGGGCTAAACCTACAGCTAAATGTCCTAATAGATCTTCTCTAGCTGAAATATTATAGAAACGATCTTCTTTATAAAATAGCTCTAATTCATCATCTAAGAAATTAGCAACTTTAATAAAGTAATTAGCACAATCATCAGAAAGAACTATATCTTGTACTTTCAACTCTAAAATCTGATTTTTATCATTTAGAGGATTTCCTTTAATATCCAATTCATATCCCATATCTCTTAATTTTTCTATGGAGGTATCAATTTCTGATGGTTTAAAATGGGTTAATGGTATATCAGTAGCGTCATATCTTATTTCAGCAGTCTTATAAACTAAAACATCATTTTTGGCTCTTAGAATTCCTTTCTCTATAGGTTCTGGAACTTTATATTCATTCGTTAAACCAATAATACCTTTAAATTTTGGGGGAAAAGGCACATTAAGTGATTTCAAAGTTAAGTTTACATACTTTCTTATATTAAATTTTGCTTCAATTGAAGTTTTCAATGGCTCATGACATCTTGAACAATTTTCTTCAAAAGTGGGAAAAAGTATTTTACATCGTGGACATATTTTCTGTAATTCAGTATGACCTCCACAGTTATGACATATATTAAAAATACTTGATGTTCCACAATTAACGCATTTTTTCCTACAGACCTCTATTTTAACTTTACCGGTTTCTACAATATTATTTTTATTTCCAAAATCGAAAGATTTCTTTTTTTTATAGATTGAATTATTACTATCATTTTTTCTAGCACTATATCCCATTGCTTTTTCAAATAATCTTGAACTACCAACAATATCACTCAGAGGAAATAATGCATGAATTCCTTTCATACTTTTCCTTTCTGACTTTTCTGGTCTGCCCATACGTGATCCCATATAGTATGGCGCTTTATTTTTGACTTTAATTGAAGAGACTTTAAAAAAATAAGTAAAAACATCATCATCTTTTTCTGTTTCTATTGTTTTTTTGTCTTCTAAGTTAAATATTTCTTTAAATATAAAACTCCTTTTTAAACTAAGTAATATTTTATTATCCTTTATTTTGTGAGGGATAAATGCCTTTTCTAGAATTTTTTTAATTGATTTTTCATAATTTAACGTAATTCTTTGTTCAGAGTTGGAAAAATTCTTGATAAGTGCATTTCTCAGCAATTCCAAATCTTCTAATGTTATATTACCCCAAAAATCTAAATAACAAGGATGTAAAGGAATATTATATTCTCTTGAAATTTTAATAGCTTCTACAGGAGTAGGAATATTTTCAAATGGGTTTTCAATAAAAGCTTTTGATCTTTTATCTATTATTTCTATATCTTTTATAGATTTTTCTAGTTCTAATGCCCACCATTCCTCTACATATCCAGAGGGTATTAATATGTGATTATTTTCTGTAAATTCACCATATCCAAATAGAAGATCTCCTAAAAATAATACTTTTTTAATTTCTGGAAATATTTGTTTTGCTTTGTTGATATTTGATATTTTCAGAACATCACCACTCTTCAATTTAACAATAGGTGGTTCAATACTATCTACGGGGCATACACTTGTGCTTTTTCCAGGTCGTTCAATTCTTAATTGTGTTCCAATTGCTACAAATTCATCTAAAATAACCATTGTTGCAGGATGGATTCCTGCAGCAGCTAAACCAGTATTTCGAGACCTTCCATATCTTATTCTATGACCTCCTATTTTAGAGGGGTGACTAAAAACTGGGCGTCCGGCAATAATATCTGCAACATATTTAGAGTTTGGAGGGATTTTAATTTCTTCTTTTAAATCTTGTTCTTTATTTTTTTCCACCTTTTCTTGGTTTTGAGCAATTTTTTTTAATTCAGCAAGCCAATTCCAGCCTTCCAGATTCATAGCATTGGCAATTTTAAGTAATTTTGGGGCTTTGAGCAGAATACCGTCATTTAAAACTAGGCATGCTCCACCTCTTATGTGATTTGTTTCAATCCGAGGTAAATCTCTAAAAGCAGAAACTTCTTCATCTTCAGTTGCGTCTCCGTTGATTTCTATTGGTAAATGCCCCACAGCATATCTGATTTCTTTATTTGATGAAGGATATTGTAAATGGACATTTCGATCATATAGTTTTACTTCTTCTACATATCTACCAATTTCTGCTTCAGTAGCCTCATATTTAGGAATTTTAGACTTTCTTCTTACATAATCTGCAATTAATACACACAAAGCTGCGGTAGTTCCTCCTGCAGCTCTAATTGGTCCTGCAAAATATAAGGATAAATAATTACTCCCATATCCGTTATTTCTAATTGAAATCTTAGAGATTCCTTCAAGCGGTGCGCTTACTACGCCCATAGTTTTTATCGCTAATCCAATTCTTATTGCTCTATCAACTCGGGCTTCTAAAGATTCAATATTTCCAATTTTATTATCCAAAATATCAGCAACAACCTTGAAGACAAGTTCATCTTCTGTTAAACCTTTCTTTTTTAATGTTCTTATTATGTTTGCAACACCTTTTGGACCAACAAGCTTTTCAACTCTACCGGCTAAATCTTTTGCCTGAGGAGACTCTACTTCTAATTCAGGATCAAGTCCTTTTTCGCGGGCGTGCTCTGCAATTGAATAGCATTTATCAACTTGTTTTTGAATTGTATTAAAGTACAATTCCATTGTTTTACTTATATCTACCATAAAATTCCCTATTTCTAAAGTTAATAAAAACTAATGTATTAAAAATAAGAGTTATAATACTTATTTTTCTGAATTTAATTAAATTCATTTATTAATCAGCTATTTCTTTTATAAACTTAGGGAGAATGCTAATTTTCTACAGTCTCTACTTATAAAAGAAAATTTGTTTTTCCTTTAATAAAAAATAATTTAATGTTATACTTCAATTAATATTAGTAATTCCATTTTAAAGAATATTGCTTTGAAAGACGATAACCTAAATGAAAAAGAAAACATCATCAAAGAATTAGTTAATTCTGGAATCAACATAACACCCTCAACTTTAGAAATTCTTTTGAATATGGATAATCCATTAAAAAAAGTTAAATCAATAATTAAAAATGTTAGCTTTCTTCCGAATTTTGATAGTCATCTAACAGAAGAAATTTTACAGAATTTTTCAAGTAAGCAATCACAGAAATCATTAAAAAACGTTTTAATTAAAAATATTGATTCAATAACTATTCAGGAGGCAGAATTAAAGCAAGATGTTAAAAATGAGCATTCTTCTGAACTTAAAATCTCAACAATTGGGAAGATAAGGCAAAAAACTAATGAAAGCCCTGAATATTCTCTACAAATCCAAGAAAATTTGGCATTAAATAATGGTGAGGAAATATTAGATAATTATCATAAAAATTCAAAAATAAATGTCGAAAATAATAAATTCCCCAGAACAAATTTTCAACGCTCTAAATCATCATTAACCTATAAACCTATAGCGAAAGATTATACATTTTCTTATGATATTTTAAAAGATCCCACTGGTAAGCTTTATACAAGTGGAGATTATGAAGATTTTTATAATCTTACAATAGATAAATTTAATAAACTAAGGGATCTAATAAAGAAAAGACCCGATGTTCTTTCAGCAAACAATATTAATAACATATTAAGACTAGCTAATAGTGTTGAAGTTTCAGTAATCGGATTAGTCAATGACATACGAAAAACTAAAAGTGGAAACTTTTTTCTAATATTGGAAGATCTTACCAACATTATTAATGTAATTATACGGAAAGATTCAGAGAACCAAGAAAATGTAAAAATAGCGGAAAGAACAGTAAATGATCAAATGGTTTATATTGAAGGAACATACAAACCAGCAGAAAGAGGTAAAAGTGGAATTATTTATTGTAATTACATAACTAAAATTGATATTCCAAGAGATTTTAAACCCAATTTATCACCAGATCCATTGTCTATCGCTTTAATTTCCGATACACATATCGGTAGTAAAGAATTTGAGGAAAAATTATGGATGAGATTCATAAAATTCTTGAATGGGGATATCGGAAACAAAATTCAAAGAGAACGAGCAGGAAGAATTAAATATATTATAATTAATGGTGATTTAGTTGATGGTATTGGAGTCTATCCCTCCCAAGAGAATGATCTTCTTATAACAGATATACATAATCAGTTTAAAAAAGCATCAAAACTTCTTTCTGGAATCCCAGAATATATTAAAATATTCTATAGTTCTGGAAATCACGAACCAGTGAGAAATGCAATTCCAAGACCTGCGGTACCAAAAAAATATTCTGCAGAACTTTTAGATTTTGGCGTATCATGTATAGGAAACCCCGCACTTCTACAAACACATAACGTAAACACTTTAGTTTTTCACGGTGATAGTATACTTGATTTAAACATGTTAATCCCAGGTTTAGATAACAACAAACCAGTTGACACAATGATTGAATTATTAAAATGTAGGCACTTAGCCCCTATTTATGGAAAAAAAACGCAAATTGCTCCAACCAGTAAAGATTGGCTTGTGATCGATAAGATCCCAGACATTTTTCATACAGGTCACATTCATATTAACGGTATGGATTATTACAATAATGTTGTGTTAGTAAATTCTGGATGTTTTCAGTCTCAAACAGAGTTTATGAATTCTTTAGGCTTACATCCTACTCCAGGAATTCTTTCAATTATTGAAATAGATACCTTAAAAGGTATACAATTAGACTTAAAAACTAATATTTAATTATTCTTCTTAAATCATAAAAAACATAAATTAATTACAATGAATCTCGCAATTCCTAGAACAAATATTTCAGAGAAGTTATTTTATATATGGAAAATCATCGATCTCCCTTTTATATCATACAATGATTTGCTTTTTCGAATTTCCTATGATTTATTTCTTGAACCCCCAGAAAAAGCTAAAGCATTTATTAATAAATGTATTGAAGAACAATTGCTTATTAAGGATAATAACAACCATCTTAAATTATCTGAGAATTTAAAAAAAAGATTAATTGAGTGGCAAAAAAAAAGAAAAATGGAAATCATAGAAAATATTGACACTGAAAATAAAGTTAAACAATTAAAAAACGATATTTCAAAAGAATCAACTAATTTTAGTGTTTTAATTAGTGCATTTGTAGATAAGAGCACATTAAATAGATCTGTATCTGTTTCTGATGCTGCATTTGAGAAATTGGAATATGACTGTTCTAAAGGAATTATTAAATCAAAGGTACAAGGTTCTAAAGAAGAAGTTTATCTAATAGAAATTAACACTAATGATAAATTTATCCATCATAACTGCCATGACTTTGAAACACGGAGAGCTGATAATAAAAAATTTTGTAAACATTTAGCAAAATTATTTTTATTATTAAAAGATAAAAATCAGAATCTTGCAGAGTTTTTTCTTGGTAAAATTGCTGAAAATATTGATTCGTGGGATTTTATTACTTAAATTAACTTTTTAAATATATTATTTTTCAACTTTACTTTATCTGTCCGTAAAAAAACGGGTTTATGATTCATAATACCTTTTATCTTTTCATTCTCTAATAATACGTTTTCTAATAATTCAGACCCTATATCAAGTTTAATTATTTTAGTTCTCCCATAATGTCCCATAGACTTAATCTCTGCAGAAATTATCCCTGCTAATGTTAATTCATTAATATAGTCACTTATCCTTCTTTTAGTCAATTGTCTAACACCAGGTATCAATCCTCTAATCTCTGAGTGTACATCATAGATATCTCCTGAAATAATTATATGATCGGGGCTAAATTTTGAAATTAGATAAATTGATGACAAAATTAATTGTGCTTGAAGTGGCATCCCTTTAATATATTCCATAATGTGATCATTTTCTAAATCTTCTTGGGCCTTCTTTACATGCTTACTTGAAACTATTTTATTTTGATCTCTTTCAGCCAATTCTCCTGCTTTCCTTAATAATTGGAGTGCTTTTCGAGCATCGCCATGTTCTTTTGCTGCTAAAGCAGCACATAATGGAATAACTTCCTCTTTCAAAACCCCCTCTTGAAATGCTATTTTAGCCCTTTCAATCAATATATCTCTCAATTCATTTGCATCATAAGATGGAAATACGATGTGTTCTTCTCCTAAACTCGATATTATTCTAGGGTCGAGGTTCTCTCGAAATTTTAATTTATTTGAAATACCTATCATACTTGTTTTACAATTATCTAAATTCTCATTTAATCTTGTCAAATCGTATAAAATTTCATTTCCGCCTTTTTTATCAACTAAAATATCTATCTCGTCTAACACTAAGAAACATACTGAATGGCCAACCTTCAAATCTAATAAACCTAGAAGTTTTTTAAAAATTATATCTTTCGGTAATCCAGTAGGAGGAATTTTCTCTTTTCTCGAAATGGTATTATAAATATGGGCTAAAATACGGTAGGGTGTTGATATGACGTTACAATTAATATATATCCACCATGGTTTAATTTCTGAGTTCTGCTGTGCTAACTTTTGACTAACATATCTTATTGTCGCTGTTTTTCCTGTACCTGTCATCCCATAACATAAAAAATTTGGCGGAGTATCACCTAATAACGCACATGCAGTCTTTTCAGCAATGTCTCTTATTTGAGAATCACGATGAGGTAACTCGTTGGGAATATATGATGAATCTAAAGCATCTCTCTTATTAAAGATTTTAGAACCTTTAAGATAATTTTTGTAAAATTTATCTATATTAAATTGGTGTTGATGACTATTATTTTTCAACAATTATAACTCCGCTACTCCATGATTTTAATAGAAATTTTTGCACTCGAAATATTTAACATATTAATTGCATGTTAAAAATTTCAATTGCATATTTAAAATTAATTATTAATCTTTAATTTAACAGAAAAATGTTAAAGCTTTAATAGCTTATTTTGATGAATCTTTTTAATAATTTATAATATTATTGTCGGGATTTTAAAAGAATATTATTTATGAAGCAATATTTATTAAGTTCTTATTAAAAACTTTTTCTATTAAAAAAAGTTTAATTTAATTAACTATTTATTTTAATAATCTAAAAACACTCTTATTAAGGAATTATAAACTTTTGCCTTCTGAAACTAGTCGTTCTGGTGCTGAAAAAAGCCACAAAAAGATTGCTGTTATCTTAGCAATAACTTTTGCTGTTTTAATTTTAGCTAGTTTCCTAATAATTACATTTTTATTCAGCTGGGCGGATTGGGTTGCTTTATTAATATTTAGCCTACTAATAATTGTTCCCGCATACATTTCAAACGCTTCGATGGTTATAACCGGAGGAGGAAAACCAATTGATGGCGGGAAATACTTTAGAGATGGTAGGAGGATATTAGGGGATCATAAAACATGGAACGGATTAAAAGGACCTTTATACATCGGAATTCCAATATCATTTTGTATCTTTCTTCTTTTTAATGGATTATGGGAACCAATAAATGGAATTATTGTTGATGCTACTATTCAAGGACAATATCTCCTTTACAATCAAATAGTAGTTTTTAAATATTATTTTATAGGTGGAGAATTTCCCATTAATTTCTTAGTTTTAATTATACGCATTGTATTAGCTTCCTACGGCGCAGTTTTAGGCGACTTGTTTGGTTCATTTTTGAAAAGAAGATTTGATATTAAAAGTGGAGCACCCTTTTGGATAGTGGACCAGTTAGATTTCGCATTAGTAGCATTATTATTTGTTTCCATCCCAGGATTCATAGCACCAAATCTCTTCTTCTTACCTGATTATTATATTGTAATTTTTTTAATAATTTTAACTCCCGCTGTAAGTATTATTGCAAATACTGTAGCTTTTGCTATTGGTTTAAAAGACGTACCTTGGTAGGGATAAGTTGGAGATACCATTACCTGAATTTGCATTTAACTTTTAATGGGGCATTTTCGTTTTCAAAAATAACATAGCGTTCAAAAATTTCGTTTATTACCCTAATATATTCTCCATTACGCCCTATGGCAATCCCTCTTTCTTCAAAAAATAGAAAATAAATTGAAATTTCTCTTTTACTCGATTTATTATCAAACTCTATTTTAACATTTTCAATATTTAAATCAGGAAAAAAATTAAATAGCATATTAATTAGCGTTTTTTCAATTCTTATAATTATAATCTTTTTATTCTCTAGTTCCCTTCTCATTGAATCTATATACACTTTTGAGTTAAAATAATGTTGTTTCTTTACGAAAAAGAATATGAATTGCCTTATTACAATTACAAAATCAGGATATATTCCATGAGTTCTTTCAAAAAAATACTCCCGTAGTTTAAGTTCAAAATTTGAATATTTTTTTTTAAAAGATACTAATTGATATAAAATCAAGTCATCCGCAATTGTATAAAACATACTTTATTATTGTCTATTATCAATTTAAACTACTAAGAAATTTATATAATTATAAAAATCTTTTATATATCAAGGACATTTAAATGAGAAAAACATACTCAATTATTTGTAAAATATGACAAAAAGAGGCTATAAATTCCTAGATCATACTGCTGATGTTTCGGTTGAAGCTAAAGGTAAATCCTTGGAAGATGCTTTTGAACAAACCGTTTATAGCTTAATGGAAACAATTACTCCGAGTTTTAGATCAATATCACCTGAAATTGAAAGAATCATAACAATTAAAGCCGAAGATAAAGAAGCGTTATTATTTGACTTTTTAACTGAATTTCTCTATATTTTTGATGTAGAGCAGTTAATTTTTAATGATGTAAAAATTCATCCAATAAAAAAAGACAAAAAGCAATATTTCCTAAAAGCTGTTGCTAAAGGACTCAAGTTTGATAAGCTCAAACATGAACTCGGAACTGAAGTTAAAGCTATAACATATTCTTTTATGAAGCTTGAAGAAAAAAAGAAAAGTGTTAAGATAAATATTGTATTTGATATATAAAGTAAGACTAATATTTAGAAGAAATTATCCCTTTACAACCCCTATAGGAACTAGCCTAACTACTTTTTCAACGATTTCAAGATCATGGCTCACTTGAACAACTTGATCTATGTCTTTATATGCACCAGGGGCCTCTTCAGCGATCACCTTCATAGAAGCAGCTCTCACTAGGATGCCTTGTTGGCTTAGACTCTCTTTAACTCGCTCACCCCAATATTTTTTCGTTGCTTTAGATCTCGACATTAATCTTCCAGAACCATGAGCTGTAGAGCCAAAAGACAGATCCATTGCTTTTTCTTTACCAACACAGAGATATGATGCAGAACCCATCGTTCCGGGTATTAAAACTGGCTGTCCTATAGATTTATATCTAGACGGTAAAGCAGGATGATTTGGTGGAAAGGCCCTTGTAGCACCTTTTCTATGAACGTTTAATTTCATCCTTTTACCATTGATTTCATGTTCTTCTATTTTTAAAATATTATGGCAAACTCCATAAATTAGATGTAGATCTAAATCATCTATATCCTTCCTAAAGATGTTTTGAAAGGATTCCCTTAACCAATGCGTGATTAATTGACGGTTTGTGAATCCAAAATTAGCTGCACATGCCATTTGTTTTAAATAGTTTTGTGCTTCAGAAGTATTGGCAGGAACACATGCTAGTTCTCTATCAGGAACTTTTACATTATATTTTTTCATGGCTTGTTCAATGTTGCGTAAAGAATCTGTGCATACTTGATGTCCCAGCGCTCTACTTCCTGTATGAACCATAACAGTAATTTGATTCTTTTCATGTATTCCGAGAGTTTTGGCAACTCCTTCATTATAAATTTCATCGACTTTTTGTATTTCTAGAAAATGATTTCCACTTCCTAAAGAACCTAGTTGCTTTATTGCGCGTTGTTTTGCCTTTTGAGAAACTAGACTAGCATCCGCATCCTTTAAACATCCATTTTCTTCCAAATGTTTAAGATCCTCTTCAATACCATAATCATTGTCTACTGCCCATCTCACCCCATTATTTAGCACTTTATCTAACTCTGAATAGTTTATATTAAGTTTACCTTTTGAACCTAAACCTGAAGGAATATTATCAAAGATTTTATCCAACAGATTAGGAAGAACACTGTTAATATCATTAAGAGACAAGTTTGATCTTAACAGTCTTACACCACAATTAATATCATAGCCTACACCACCGGGAGAAATCATTCCATCCTCTGCATCTGTTCCAGCAACACCCCCAATACAAAAACCATACCCTTGATGAGCATCTGATAAAGCGATAGCATGTTTTTGTATCCCAGATAAGCAAGCAACGTTACATATCTGGTCCAATGTACGATCTATCCGGATTTTTTCTAAAATATAATCATTAGCATAAATTTTGACGGGAACCTTCATTTGAAACTTTTCAATATTTCCTTTAATCCTTGTCATTAATGTTTTTGGAGGAATCTCGTAGATATTGTCATCAATTTTATTAACATTCATATTATCTTTATAAGTAAATCAATTTTCAAAAATATTTTCCTTTATTCTTATAAAATATCATAAAATAAAATGTTCAATAAAGAACCCAAAATTTATTGGGATTTGTACGCAATTAATTCAATCTCTACCAAAAAATAGTATGTAATAAAATCAGAAAAAGCTTTACTTTATATCGATAAATGAAAGTAAACCTAAATCATCTAAACTTTTTATTATTTTTTGAATCTCTGATTCTGGTCGACCTCCCTCCTCAGCAATCTCGGAAATGGTATGGAATCCATCTGCTAAATGTGCAATCTTATATTCCTTCTTATCTAGAAATCCTTGTGTTATAACTTGCTTAGGTAGTCTCTTTTCCGTCCATTCTGGCTTCTGATCTCGAACTTTGCGTAGATCTTCCTCTGATAATACTAACCCTCTCTTTGCTATCTGCTTTTGAGATTTCTGAAAATCTTTCTTAAAAATCTTCAAAATTGGAAGCTTCAGTTCGATTTCAGCAAGTTTGCCATTTTCTAAAATACCATCAATAACTTGGTCAAAATCTCGGAAGATACGGACGTCCCCAGACCAATTTTCAAGCTGATCACCATATTTAGCCACAAACTTATCAATAATATCCGTTAAGGCTTTATGGGTTATCTTAGCGTCGTCATTTTTGTCAGCAGCAGCAGTTATTAACACTCCTTCTTTAAAAACTAAAAGCAAGTAAAACACCTGCATATCAATTACTTTCAATTCTCCAGATCCCTTCGAAAATTCAACACTAAAATCCTTTAATGCCGTGAGAAAGCCACTAACTAAATCTTGATTAAATTCAATAGTCCCATACTTTCGATGGATTAAACAAATCCCTGTGTATTGGTGGATCAAGTAAACATTATGTAACACGTTTTTATATTCCTCAGTTATAATATTTTAATTGTATATTTAATAGAATTTTACTAATTTAAATTTCTTTATACAACACGTAAATCATTTTTATTGTTATTACTTGAAATCAAAATATAAATAATCTCTTAATTTAATTTGCAATATTATATTTCAACTTTCATTTAAATCGCTCAAATTATAATATTAGATTATTAGGCGAAGATCTATTAAGCAGTATATAATATAAGTAATATTGTTTTACTAACATTAACTAATTTTTAAAAAATAAAGATAAAAAAAAGGGAATTTAATTTGTATATTACTATCTGATATTTTTTTAAGCAGTTTCGCGATAAGTCGGATACCAGTATAAGTTCCTCATAGTGTTATATGGGAAGTTTTTCACGGTATTGGAATGTACAAAATAGAGTTTGTCGTATTCTACGCCCATATGATATTGATATTTGTCCATAATTAAATATTGAAGTTTCTCATAATATGAGTATCTCGTAGCAGTATCGGTTTCAGCTGCAGCAAGGGACAAGTACATATTTATTTGAGGGTTATTAATTCGAGCAAAGTTAGATGATGATGCTGGATTTACTAATGGATCAATCATATTAAAGGTTTCAAAATAATCAGGACCCCATCCGACATAATAGATATGGAGTCTATCAGGATGGTTTTCACCCATTTCTATGAATTCATCCCAAGTTAATACTTGGATGTTAATTTCAATTCCTATTCTGTCCATATCATAATCGAATCGTTGAATGAGAAGTTCCATGAAATGACTTCCTTGTCTATGACGGAAGTTAAACCCATTGGTAAAGTTACCTACATCGGGTACCCATGATGCGGCTTTCCAAAGAGCTTCATCTGCTCCAGGAGTGAATGAACTTCCAACTTGGGAACCTGTCTCCCATCCTACTCCATAACCCATTTTCTGCATTAATTGTCTAGCTTTTGGTATGTTATAAACACCACCTTTAACTGAAGCATTATGGGCAGGAAACCCTGGAGGCACTATAGAATTTGCTTTCACTGTCGTGTCTTCATCTATTTCTCGATTGAGATAAGTATAGTTAAAGGCAGAGGCAATAGCTTTTCTCCAGGTAACATTTATATAGGGAGAGTTAAATGCAATATACCAATAAAGAGATCCATTTATGAAATCATTAACGCCATCTCCAGTTACCGTAATATACGGACTTGCTTCGAAATATTCTTTTAATGCTGCAATACCTTGACCTAGGTAGTCAATATCTCCAGCTAACATAGCATTATTAGCGGTGACAGCATCTCGATAATAGACATTAACAATTTCATCCCAATAACCAGGTTCTCTCCAATATCTATCCCATCGCTCAAATCGAATCTCGGAGTTAGGTACATAACTAACTAATTTATATGGACCAGTTCCAATGGCTAGATCTGTGCCAAGTTCTAACATCTCATTTACAGGAGTAGAATCAGGATGAACAATTGAACTTGCTTCGTAAGCTAATAATCCTTCAGCAGGAGCAAAAGGAGCATTTAATTTAAGTGTAACTTCTAATGGGTCAGATGGATTGACAAAACTAAGGGTATGATTGAAAATTGGTGCTACGTAGGGCCCCGCATCAGCAAATTTATAAAGAGAGTGTGGAAAAGCCATGTGATGAGGAGCAGTTAAAGTACCAGTTGCATTACCAAAAAAGTTTATTCTTTCAAAAGAGTGGAGAACGCATTCTCCAGTAAGAGAAGTACCATCATGGAATAATACATTTGGTCGCAATTGGAATACGACTGTTGTCTCATCAGGCCAACTCCAAGATTCAGCAAGTCTTCCAACAAGAGGAAATGCTGGGTCTGACAAATTATATGCAATTAAAGGTTCAACTACCTGGCGAAGCATGTCATTTGAGACACTATCCCAGGTGTCGCATGGATCCATAGTAACAGGATTGGATACTGCTGCCACTTTAAGTACCTCAACAGTTGGAGGTTCTTTAATAAAACCAAGCATCGCAGCCATGATTACGTTTCCAACACCTGAGGCGGCTAGTACGACTGCTAAGATGATTATCGCTAAATTTTTTTTCTCCATTTCCATAATAAATACACGATATATTTTTTGATTTTTTGTTAATTTATTTGTTTTTTTATAAGTAAACCTATTCAGTTTTTACTTTATTTTTATACATAAATTATAGATTAATTAAAACACGAAGATCTTTTATTTAAATATTATTCTTAATCTCTTTGGAAAGTATGGATTCTCCACATATCAAGATATTCTGAAATAATGGATTTTTTTGAATTTTCAAAATATTAGTGAAGAATTAGGTTTTTATAATTAATTCATTTCTACTCAAAATCTCTTGATTCTGAAGTGATTTCATGTTTGAATTCAATAATATTGAGAGATTTCTCCTAGAAAATAGACTTCCAGGAGAAGTTCTAATATCTCTCAATACGAAAATGGAAAAGAAATTAGAGGGAAAATAAATAAACCTATATAAACCATGCATTTTAAAAAAATTTTAAATTAATATTATTGATTTTTTACTTTCAAATTCAATTGCATTTAATCATGAAAATTCTTTATTTAAATCTTTTATTTGATTGTTTCTTAAAACTTATTTTTCCAAAATTTCAAAATATTAGAAAGTAATTAATTTTCCAAAAGCATCAAAATATTAGAGAAAATATATGCCATTTTGAATTATTCTTTTCTATCAAAATATAATGACAAATTTAAAACCATGAAAAAGACCATTATTTCATTGTTTATTATTCATAATCAAAAAAAAATTCTAAATATTTGAAAAGGAAAACCAATAAATCTTAAAAAATTTGATAATAAGTGTTACATTAATCAGAATTATAAATTTTAAAAAAAGATCTAAAATGAATTATTATATTTTCCTTGTAACTGTACCCAATATAGAAGAAAGTAAAAAAATCGCAAGTCTTTTGGTTAAAAGCAAACTTGCTGCATGTGTAAATATTATCCATAATATTTCATCCGTTTATAGATGGAAGGGCGAAATTGAGGAAGACGACGAGTATTTATTACTCATCAAAACGATTGAAAAGAATAGTGAGCTTATAATAAATAAAATTAATGAAGTCCATAGTTATGAAACACCTGAATGTATTGGATTTAAAATAGAAAAAGGTTCTGAAAAGTATTTAAACTGGATTGCTGAAGTAGTAGAATAACTCTAAATTTAATTTTTTAATAAAATGACAGGTTTTTTTCAAATAGATTGGATCTCTGTTGACATTATTATAATTATCTTATTACTTTTATTACTGTTTAGTGTAAAACTGTTTAAAATTACTCATCGATGGCGTTATTCCTTTTCAAATCAAGTTTTAGAGCATATTTGCTTTTCAAAAACAAGAGAAAAAAAGACAAAATCAATAATTTCTATTAAAAAGTGGTGCTTAACAAGGAATTCAAACCTCAAAAATAATTTTAGTGTTTTACCCTTGATTCTAATCTTAAGAACTAATCATAGAAAGAAGCTCTTAAGAGTCTTTACTGAAGGATTAAGTACTTATGGCTTTAATGTTATAAATATTAAAGCTAAAATAAACCACAAAACAGCGAATAAGATGCTTGAAAATACATTACTTGAGGAGTGGAAATCATTAATTACAACTATTGTGGGTGATTTTAAAATAATGACATCCATGGCAAAACTTCAATACGTTTTAATAAATTATTCAGGATCGGTTATTTATTGTAAACAATTTCTATCAGATTCTAATATTGGGGGTGTTATCATGATTAATCCAAAACTAAACAAAAGAAAATTTTCAGATTATGATATAATCTTTAGTAAAGATTCCATAAAGGCTCAAATATTTCCAATTTTTAGTGGAAAATCAACATTAGTCTCGAAAAACAAACACTTGAAGAAGTTCTTAGAAGGAGTTCCTCATCAAAAACAAAATTACTTAGAGTATTTAGCCATAGAGAAAGCTACATTTTCATTTAAGTATTATGAGACAATCGTTATAAGCATGATTATTGAAATTGTAGAGAATAAGTTACTAAAATCAGAATTATAATATTTAGTTATGAAAAAAGAAAAAATTTTAAGAGATCATTGTGAAAAAATAATATACTCTAAAGAAGATTGGATTCTCTTTAAAAAAAAAAGGAAAACTGCTTTAAATTTATTAGAGATGTTTGCTAAAGAAGGGTTCAATCCAATCGTTCACGGAAGTATAGCTCGTGGTGATGTTCACGAAGATAGTGATATCGATATTGTTTTTTTTCAACAAATTCCTCCATTCCAAATAGAGCTTGTTTTAGAAAAAAACAACTATAAAAATTATTTTAGGGAAATATTAATGGCTACACCCGTAGATTCTATTAAATTGTATATCCATTTAAGTGAATTAGATTGTATCACATTGCCTTTATCTAGACTTGACAAAAAAAATATGGAATTCTATGATTTTGGAGGGAAAATAGATATAAATCAATTGAAATCAGATTTACGAGTAATGGGTATAGATAAAAGACTAGTATTAATCAAACCAAATTCTCAAGGACACGAAGAAATTTCAATAATTGGGAATGAAGCTCATATAGCGAAAGAATTAGGTATTAGTATTGGCACTTTAAATGAAAGAAAGAAAGTCCTTTTAAGAAGAGAAAAGTATGGAAGAACTGGAGTATTTCTGAAAAGATCAATCCAGATTAACGAAACCACAGAAGACGTTTTAAAAAGCTTAGCAAAAAAGAAATCCATCATAAGAAAAAAATTATTTAAAATATGAAAAAAGCAAAATTAGTAAAAAATAAGGAAGAAACTTACTATATTAAAGGAAAAGGTATTCCTAAAGGATGTAAATATTGTTTAAGAGGATCTAAATTAGTTTTATTTTTAAATGGTATCTGTCAAAAACCTGATCATTGTTATTGGTACTGTCCTATTTCAGATGAAAGGAGAGGTAAAGATATAACATTCGCCAATGAAGTGCAAATTAAAAATAAAGATGAATTATTACAAGAAATTAACATGATGGATGCTCAAGGAATGAGTATTACAGGGGGAGAACCACTTTCAGAGAAAAATTTAGAAAAAACTGTAGATTATATTAATTATATTAAAGGTATTAAAGGAAGAAGGTTTCACATCCATTTATATACAAATGGTATTAACTTTAATCAAAATATTGCTAAAAGACTTTCTCTTGCGGGATTGGATGAATTACGATTTCACCCCGCGAAAAAAAACTGGAAAAATATTAAAGAGGCTCTAGATTGGGAGATGAGTGTAGGTGCTGAAGTTCCAGCAATCCCTGGAGAAGAAAGAAAAAAATCCCTTGAGGAATTGATATTTTATTTAGATAATATCGGAGCAGATTTTATTAATATAAATGAATTCGAATACTGTTTTCCTAATAGTCAATCACTTAAGTCTAGAGGATTCGAATTAAAAAAAGATTCAATCGCATCTGTTGTTAATAGCAGAGAAACAGCAATTAGTCTAATGCGAAAATTAGGATCGGAAATTTCTTTAAAGATCCATTTTTGTTCCATACGGGCGAAAGATTACCATCAATTGAAAAATAGATATCTTCGCAGAGCTAAAAATATTAAATTACCTTATGAAGTAATCACTGAGGAAGGTCTTTTATTATTTGGACAAATTGAAGGGGGAGAAAAAGATTTGGTCAAATTATATAAGGATTTACTCTATGAATTAAAAATTCATAGTAAACTGCTTTCCTATACTGAAAAATATATTAGAATGCCCTTCTATATTTCAATTAACGATCAAGTAATATCTTTAATAGAAAGGTATAAATTAAAAGGCTTCGTAATAGAAACAACACCTTTTAGAGAATTAAAATATCAGCAAATAACAGAAAAAACTCCCTTAAAAATATTTATGGATGAATATGGTTTTAATGGAAATTAAAAAAGTAACAACAAAAGATTTAAAAAAAATTGTGAATCTTGAGCAAAAAATTTTCAAGAAGAATGCTTTTTCTAAGGATTTACTGAGAAATCTATTAGAAAATAATGCACTCTTTCTAAAATTAGAAAATAACAAAGGAAAAAAAAAATTAATTGGTTTTATTATAGTTATAAGAGATCAAAAAGAGAGAGCAAATATGATTAATTTTCTTATAAAACCAAAATTTCAAAATAAAGGTTATGGTTCATTCCTTCTTCAAAAAACCATAGAAGAACTAAAAAAAGTAAAAGAAATTAAAAAGATTGTATTAAACGTTCAAATAAGTAATTCAAACGCTATAAAATTATATGAAAAATTTAAATTCAAAAAAAATCCCGAGATACTTAAAAATTATTATCAATCGGGAGAAAGTGCCTATTTAATGGAATTGGAAATGGACTCTCTATAAACTTAAACTTATAAATAAATTCTAATATATTTTGTGTAAATATTAATTTAATTATTTTAGGACAATATAAAGTAAAAGGTGTTCAATAAAATTGGCTCCAGTAGATAAAGAATTACAAGAAGAAATTAAAAAAGGTGTTTCACTTCAAAAAGTCGATGAAGCAGAGTTAAAGAGAAGAGAGGAAGAAAAAAGAAAGCGTATGGAAGAATTAGAAAAAGTTAAAAAAGCTTTAGGAGAAAAATAAAGGCTGTTAAATATTTAATACATTTTGTTTTTATCTTTTTTATTTATATTATTTTTATTAATTTTGTAATCAAATTGAATTAAGCTTTTCTTAAATTTTGAATTTATTATAAATAAATAGAATTTTTTAGTGAGACAGTCAAGATTTGAAAATTCTTGCTATGGATCAAAAGCATGGAGAGATTACCGTTAAGATAGAAAATCTTAATGATCTATGGTCACTCTATAATATTATCAATAAAGATGATGAAGTTTCTTCCCTTACTCAAAGAAGAGTTGTTCTTAAAGAGGGAACTTCGGGCGAACGTAAATTAATGAAATTAAAACTCAAAGTTGAATCAATATCTTTTCATGAATTTTCAAATCGATTAAGAATAAAAGGTAAAATTTTAGAAGGTCCAGACGATTATGTTAGCTTTGGAAGCTACCATACCTTTAATGTAGAAGTTTCTCAAACGTTAACAATAATTAAAGAAAATTGGTTGAAAAATGAATTAAGAAGACTAAAAGAAACATCGAAATTTGAATCAAATTTTATTACATTAATTATTGCAATTGAAACGGGATTGGCAAACTTAGCTCTTATCACAAATTTTAGCCATAATAGGATAGCTACAATCAGAAAAAACATACCTGGTAAACGATACAAACAAACTTATCGAAATAAGGCATTAAGTGAATTCTTTACCGAAATTGAGAAGGTAATAATAGAAAATATAAAGAACGTGGAAATAAACTTAATCATAGTATGTGGACCTGGAAATACCAAAGACAATTTTATAAATTTTCTTCAAAAAGAACCAGGTTTTAATTTTAAAGGTAAAATTGAGACGTTCCATACTAGTTCTGGGACTGAAAGCGGAATTAGAGAAGCTTTAAAATCAAATAAGTTAGAAAATTTTAGGAATAAAATAAAAGTGTTGCAGGAATCTGAACAAATAGAAAATGTAATGAGACAATTTGCTATTGATGCTGATCTTATTGCCATAGGCCTTGATGAAGTGTTTATTGCTTCTGAAAAAGGAGCAATTAAAGAATTATTAATAGCGGATGTTTTAATTAGAGGCTCTTCAAAACAAAATAAGCTAAAAATTGAAGAAATTATAACAAATGTTGAAAAAACTGGTGGAGAGATTAATATCATGAGCACAGAAAATCTAACAGGTGAGCAACTAATAGGTCTAGGATCAATTATAGGAATTTTACGATATAAACTCTGAAACATATCATGACAAAAGAGATTATTTATGTAGATGAAAAATCAGAGATCCCATTATTTGGAGTAGATTTTCTCGGGATAATTGATAGGGGCACAAATGTCATTGAAATAAAACCTTTAACCTTATGTAACTTGAAATGCAAATATTGTTTTGTAAGTGCTGGAGATTATAATACAAATTTTGTCGTTGATCCTGACTATTTAATTAATAAAATAAGAGAAATAGTTAATGCCAAAGGATATTATAACATAGAGATTCATTTTGCTCCATATGGAGAAATCCTGCTTTATCCAGAAATATTCAATTTAATTAAAGAAATCTGGAAGATAAAAGGAATTGAAACTATATCATTGCAGACGAATGGGTTATTGTTAACTGAAAATATAATTAAACGATTAGAAGAAGTTAAAGTAACACGAATAAATATCAGTTTAAATTCGCTAAATTCAGAAAAGGTTAATTATTTATGCAATAGTAAAAATTACGATTTAAATAATTTATTGAAAAATATCTCACGATTACTAAATACCACAATTAATGTGTTACTAGCCCCTGTCTGGTTTCCAGGGGAAAATGATAACGATATTGAGGACATCATAAAACTTGTCAAAGATCTAAGGAAAATGGGTTATAGTGATAAAAAAATTCAAATAGGTATCCAAAAATATCTTATTTATAAAACGGGGAGAAAATTGAAGAAAATTAGACCAAAAAGTTGGGGTTATTTTTATAATCAATTATCTTCTCTTGAAAAAAAGTACAATATAAAATTAAAATTGGGACCAAATGATTTTGGAATTCATAAGCGAAAAACTGGTGCATCCTTGAAAGTTCGAAAAAATGAAATATTAAGATTGAAAGTTATTTCTAAGGGACGATGGGAAAAGGAATTTATTGGTAAAATTAGTAATAATTTCGGTATAAAGATATTATTAAACAAGCCAATTATTAAACCAGAAAATTTTATTGGAAATTATATTGAAGCTAAAATTATAAAAGCTAATTACAAAGATAATATTTTAACAGCATCCTTTTCAATATAAACTTAAATATTAATAATTTTATAATATTCAAAATGAGTAAATCATTTACGGAATTTTTAAAATACTGTAAAAAACAATAGAGAGGGATTGAAAATGAGTCCTATAATTACGCATGAAGATGAATTAATATTAGCAAAGGCTGAGAAAGACCTCGTCTCTCAATTTAAGAAACTGGCTAAAGCGCAGAAAAATCTCATTAGTTCTCAATTGAAATATGCAGAAAATGTAACTAAAGCAAATATAACTCGTGAGATGCTAAACCGAGTTTTTAGAGATGTATTAAAACAAATGCAAACTCTTGCTCGAGAACATAGGTCTAACATTAAAGATGAAGAAGTAAACTTATATAAGGATATTATCTCAAAAAATGACGATTATATTAAAGCAAACAATAAATATTTAAATGCGATAAAAGATCTTGCTGTGCAAAAAGAATATTTAGTACAAAAAAAAGAAGAATTCGTTAATGCATTATCAGAACTCGCTGACAAAAGAACAATTGTAATAAAAAAAGCTCTAGATGCTGAAAAAGCGAAAAATAAACTAATTGATGGCGATAAATTAAATCTCCTGGACCAAGAATTAAATGATGTTCAAAGAGATTTTGACAGAGCACGAGATATATTAATAAAAAAAATATATCAATTCACTGAGGTAAGAGATGAGATCAATACGCTCTGGATTAAATTAAAAGATACTATTACTGAATTGAGTTAAAAAAAAATTTTACTTTTCTTTTATACATTTTTTTTAAAAATTGATTTGAGCTTAAACTTAAATTTATTAAACTAAAATCTATTAAATTACTAGATAATATAAAAAATTACCAGACTTAAAGAGTTTATATGTGTGCTGAAGAATTTGCAAGCTTCTTAGATAGTACTCGAAAAGCGCCATTAGAAGAAAAGTTAAATGCTTTTGGCGATATTATTGAAAAGATAATGTCTATTGTCTTACGCATCCCTGATTTGGTCGATCAATCCTTAGGCTCTGTAAATGAGAAAGTTTCAAATTTACAAAACCAAATTAATTCTTTAAATAATCAAATTTCATCACTCAGATCGGGAGGCGCTCCCGTAACAACACCAACTGCGGTAACTCCTGTTACAGCGCGTGCATCTGGAGGTCCACCTGGAGGTCCTCCACCACCACCACCAGGAGGCCCACCTGGAGGTCCCCCTGGAGGTTCAGGTCCTGTTCCCACCCCTGGCCGTCCTGCTAGTCCAGTATCACTTAGAGGAGCAATTATGGGGGAATTAAAGCAGCTCTTTGCAAAACGTAAACAGACGTAATACAATATTCTATAAATATGCAGTCTTTTATTCTAAATTTTTTTATTTTGAATAAAACTAATTGCTAGTCTTTTTATTTGAGAACCTTTCTGCTAAATCTTTAGGAGATATTTTACTTCCTAAATCAACACCTCCAGTAAAAGAATTAGTAAATCTCTGAAATTAATTTTTCAAGAGAATAAATATTAAAAATATTCCTTTTTAAAACTCTAAAAATCCTGGATCATCAAAAATATCATCAATTTTCCGTTCTTTTTTTATCTTTGTATCACTTTCAGTAAATAACGATTCTTCATCAGTTCGGACTCCTCGTTCTAGTTCTTCAGTGTCAAGTTTTAATATGGCGTCTTTTTCAAGCTGTTTATATTTCTCAGCTTGCATTTTCCAATTATCAACTTCATCTAAATTCACATCATCTTCTTCCAATAAAATTGCTGCTTTTGTTTTACATAGGTCTGATAAAATAGAGTAGGCTAAAGCAAGTTCTCCCCATTCATTTTCTTTTTTTAATTTAACAATACGTTTTTCTAATCTTAATAGTTCTTGATCTGCATAATAAATATCAATAAAATCCCCAAATGCATCAACGGGCTCTGAAATTGAATTTACTAATACTTCTTTGGTTAAACCACAATTTCCACACTTTACAGTAGCAAATGCCCCTTTCTTTTTTAAATCTGTCACTTTTACACTTTTCTCACCACATTCTGGGCAAGTAAAGATTTTTGGGACTCTTTTTACACGTTTTGGGCTTACTTGTTTACGCTTTCTTCTTCCCATTGAGATCACACTTTAATACAATAAAAATATATCAATTTTCAAATAGAATAAAGAAAGGGGAAACTAAAATATTTTTGCTTTTAGTGAAAAACTTTAAAGGCTTTTAGTAAAATTTTTTAGGAATGATTTATTATTATAATTACTCTTTTTCACTGAAATGTTTTTGCTATTTTAAAAAAGATGAGTGGATTTTAGGTATGGAACATAGAAATTTAACCTTAGAACATGATCAAACCTTAATAGATAGCGTTCTCGATAACTTAGACATGAGATATATCATTCTTTTCTTATATGTTATTAGAAATGATTTATTTAAAGACTTAAGCGATAATATTCTTATTGAATCCTATGAAAGAGTACTTATTTTAGATGATATTTATAAGAGTAACATTTTAAAATTTTGGAACAAGGAATTTATCGAAATCTATATTGATTTAGGATTAATTAAGAATATTCGAAGTTTGCGAGAATTTGAGCAAAAAGAAGATGATTTTATTTTAAAGTTAGGAGAAGAAACAATAACTATAGAAAATGTTACTATCTCTGTTCCTGAAGATACATTATTTTTAATAATTAATAAAAAATTTAAATTTCTAAATCGTAGGAATTTTAATTTAGCACTAACCAGGCTAAAGGGTGTACGATGTGAAAAAAGCAATGTAATTCATAGCCTTATTTTTGGTATTGGCGAACATGATTATACATTATCGGATGATCTTTATTATATTTTGGATCAATTTGGGAATATTTACCAAGCGATTAAAATTGAATTTACAATTGAGGGATTTATTCAAAGGTTTAGAGAAATACAGGAAAAAATTAATGAATTCATTAAAATTTTTGATCCAGTATTAAATACAAAATTAATTGTAAAAAAAATCAACAAAGCAATAGAAGAAAATAAAGAAATAATTCAATATCTTAAAGATGAGAAAGTAGAACTTTCTGATAAATTTAAATATGAAAAGATTAATAAAGATGTTGATATCTTTAAAGATTGGAATTCTCAATTATTATCATTATTAAAATATAGGAACCAGCTTGAAGAAATCAATATAGGATTGATGGATTTGAAAAAGCTTTATTCTGGGAAGGAAAGAAAAAATAGTTATTTAAAATTCATTGAAAAAATCTCTTTTAATGAAGAAGGGATCCTAGAGAATATACAAAATATTTTAATTGAACTCAGAAAAAAATTGGTTCTAATTAATGATAAGATTACAAACATAGCAGAAAAAGAATTAAAATTATTAAATTTAGATTATGAACGACTATTAATAATGAGTGGTGATGATTAAAATTGAAATGCCCCGCTTGCGATATTCAGATGGAACCTTTAGTAGCAGGAATTTTTCAATGCCCCCAATGTAAAAAAATTATTAAAGAAAAGGATAACGATATAGAAACAAAAGAAAAAAAGGAAACTGAAGCAGGAGGTTTTCAAGAAGGTGAATTTTTTCACAGAAATGCAAGCTTGAATAAGCAATATGAAATTTGTGAACAAGGCATTACAATTTATAAAACTGATAATCGATTATTCGCTGCATTAATCTGTCATAGTCCCTATTTAAAGGAAGAACAATACGTAAGATTATCATGGTGGAAAAATTATCAACATGCTGGTATGTTTAAAATTTATGATAAATTTGTTTTAAATAACACAATTATAGCTTTGGAAAAAATTGATGCATCATTTGATGATCTCTGGACTTGGAGTGGAAAATTTGGAAAACAAAAACAAAAAACTGAAGAGGAATTAGAAAA
This sequence comes from Promethearchaeota archaeon, assembly GCA_048941285.1. GTDB lineage: Archaea > Asgardarchaeota > Lokiarchaeia > Sigyniarchaeales > SOKP01 > Loki-b32. The sequence continues at coordinate 18,702 of JBHLNS010000009.1, read as the reverse complement.
TGAAAAAACTCTAGAGATAATAAGATATAGGATTCTTGAAAATAAAACTTGTCCTAAATGCCAGAAAAAAATGGATAAAATGAAATCCCATTACGAGTGTCAGCATTGCGGAGAAATTGTCATATTAGAAGGTTATAATCAACCAATATTTAATATTCAACCTAAGGATCTTGATCTTCGATTCCATGCAAATTTTCCCATAAACTATTATTTGCCAGTAAGTGGGATAACCCTTAAATGGTTAATGGGAGAATGGAAAGCTTTAGCTGTAATTTATTCTAAGGATAATCCAAATAAAAAATGGTTAAGATTCTATTGGTGGGTTCGTGATTTGAGTAATATTTTGAAGTTTGGTCAGAGGGAGATGGGGGATGGAACTCAGATGGGTTGGAAAGCCCAGAAAGGGATGGCATCTCCAAATATTTATGATAAGAAGCTTGTTAAACCATTAATCGATGCTTTAAAAATTATCTCAATCGAATTAAATTGGAAAATAACTAAATAAAAAGTATCCAAGAGTGATAAAAACATGAAAGAAGATCAAGATACAACTTGGAAAGAACTCTTGAATGATTTTCAAGGGAATCTTGAAAGAGCAATTGAAGTATTACAAAAAAGAGATATAGAAAATATCCCAGGAGCAAAAGAAGCTTTGATCCAGAGATTAAACAATATGAAACTTCACTTTCCTAAAAATAATGGAGAAATATTAATAAAATCGATTAATGATAAAATACAAAATGCCTTTTTTCCTAATACTAAGAGTTTTTCTGAAGCATTAAAAAACATATTGAAATCAAGAACGCATGAACAAGATTTTATTATCAATGAATTGTTAAATGGATTTGTAACTTCTAAAGCAAAAGCTATAGCAACTGGAACTCAGGGGCCGATAATAGATAGAATGGTTGAGGCGTTTAGTAAGAGAAATGATTTCCATATAGTTGATCATCAATTTTTTGCTATGTTTGGAGATCCTAATAAACCGCGTCATTATGTAAAAAAACAACTTGAAGAACTTTCAAACATGTTTGGACTCATATCTAAAGAACTTATGATCAAGAAAGATGTAAGGAGAAGTGAGGAAAAAGTATTTGTTTTTTATACATTTCCTGACGAAATCATTAAAATTCTTGAAGAGAAATATTTAATTATTGATGATGAACTAGGATATGCTTATGTTTCAGAAGAGTTTGATAGAACTGTTTTTATAAGCATGTTTTTAGCAAATTTAGCAATAAACAGAGATAATATCGAGAAAATAGGTGGGGCTTATACAATTAATGGGATCTCAGCAATATTTGCATTAATTTTATTACTTAGTTTCATGCCAAAATTAAGTATTGATGAAACTAATCCCATTTTAAATGATCCTAATTTTAACGAGAAAAATATGAGTGTTATACCAAAATCTTGGATGATGAAACAAGTTTTAGAACCATTATTCGAACCACTTATCAAAATCATAGCTTATAGAATAGGAGGAGGATTATGGCTTTCTAAAATAATTGACTCTGAAATTAATAAGAAAATCCATAATCAAATAAGATTTCTTCTTAAAGATGTTAATAAATGGATATTGGGAAACTTATGTAGAGTTGAAATACCTATCTTTATTGAGATCTCTAACATTTTTACTGAAATTTTAGTTGGATATAATGAAGAATAAAATAATTATGAATTAGGGTAAAATAATGAGTTATAAGAAAAAATCTACGAGAACAGTCAAACCGGGAAGGAAAAGAGAGAAATGGACAGATATTTTACCACGGTACTTAACATTCTTGAGTCATATGCGTCCAATCCTAAGAGAAACAAGAAGAATAATTCTTGATTTAGATGCTGATTTACTTCTAGATACAGAAATTCTCGATAAAATACGTCAAGAAGAAGAAAAAAGAAATATTCGTAAAGTTAGGGCACTTTCAGAATTTTCTGCTATGTATAGATCTAATATTTATGAAATTATCAAGGATTTTATTGTTAAGTATAGAGAAAAAATCCCTATAATTGATATTAAAGATTATATTGTAGATTTCCTTCATGAATCTATTAATGCGTTGAATACTTTACGCCATATCACCAATCCTGATGAATCCAATTTAGAAAATACGTATCTATATCAATTAGTTAAATTTATTGAGGATAAACTATTCCCACGTGGCGCAAACCTAAGAATCATATATAATAATTTATTACAGCATTCTACTAATTTTTATGAGTGTCAACGACACCTTTTACAGCCTCACACATTTTATCGAGAAAATTTAGAAAATCCAGATTATTTTGAAATTCCTGGAATATCACCTAAGATATACCAAATAATAAATAATATAACTTCACTCTACAATTTGGATCCTAATTTTGGGGAATTCCCAGAAAAAAAAAATCACGAAATTCCTATGATCTTGAAGAACGATATATTTTTACCCTATATTGATTCAATCGCAAATGCAGAAGAAGAGGCTTTAGAGAAAGTTGCTGAACGAATTGGTTTACGTCTTATAGATGGGATATTTTTAGCACCACAGGAGGATTCTGTAGAACTTTTATTAGAAAATAATTTCTTGCGTGAAAATAAACAATCAGATGGAATAATAAGGTTTTATCCACAATTTAGTAATGAAACTTTTATACTTTATTATTTAGCTTTTGCCTCTCAAAGAAGAGGTTTTTTGTCAAAAGAACTAGTTAATTGGATTTCAATGAATTGTGCATTTCTGGTATATATGGGTATTTTAAAATGGAAATTATCTGATGAAAATATATTTTATACTATCTTTAAAGATCTTCAAACAAATGAAAAGGTTCTACCATATTTAATGAAATTAATATGTTTTCCTAATTATTTAGGATTAGATAAAATGAAAATTAGAGATTCAATTCAATACCGAAAAGAAATCTTTAATTTTATAGGATCCCAAATAGATAATCTTAAAATATTAATTAATGAAATTGCTCTCTTTTGTGGGAGTTTTGAAAATAAAAATATAAAAAAAAATTAATTTTATACAAAGTTGATATAATATGCCTAAAACTAATAATGAGAAGGATGATAAATTAGTATATACTGATGATGTTATTAAAGAGCGACTTGGTAAATATGGCGCAATTTATTTTCCTTCAGATATTAAAGAAACTGTAGACGATATATTAGGAAATGAAGGAAAAAAAGAAATTTTAGATGACTTTTTTAAAGCTTTAAAAAAATATAATGAATTCACAGAAAATTTAAAAACAACAAAATTGGCTCCAAACCTCACTGTACTTCTTTATGGACCTCCAGGTACTGGAAAAACATCTTTAACAAGGGGATTTGCCAAGAAATATAATATTCCAATATGTGTTGTAGAGTCGGATAGGTTAGTTTCACCCTTATTAGGGGATACTATCAAAAATATTCGTGGAGTTGTAGAATTAGCCGCTGAAATTTCTAAAGAAAGAAATGCCTTTGTGTTATTCTTTGATGAAATTGATGCAATTGGCTCTGAGAGATCTAATATTCATGAAGTAGGAGAAATTAAAAGAGCAGTAATTTCTTTTCTCCAAGTGATTGATAGAGTAAATTATGAAGGAGTACCTCTTGCGATTTTTGGGGCTACAAATCATCAACATCAGCTAGATTCAGCAATATGGCGTCGGTTTACATTTCATTTTAAATTTGAGTTTCCTGATTTTCATTTAAGAAAAAAAATAATCGAATCATTTGTCACCAAAATAAAAAATTCCAAAATTGGAGTAGATGATTCAATTCTTTCAAATTTAAATGGTGAATATGAAAAAGTTCAAGCAATTTCAAAAGAGTTAGAAACAAAATTAGGGAAAATTATATCTGAATTTGACAATGGGCTTCTATGGGAAGAATTTAGGAAAAAGAATCAAAGAGGAGGCCTTTTAGAGCTATCATATGGATATTCTGGATCAGATATTGAAAGAGGTACAAGGGTCGCCTTATTAAAGTCAATTAATACAGGATTATTAAATTATGATGATTTTTATAATTCTTTAAAGTTAGTTGGTGGCACTGCTATTCATGTTGATAGACAAGATGTTCTAAGCGATGCTAAAAAAGCTCAAACATTTTCAAATACTTCTAAAAAAAATAGAAGTAAGAGTTTTGGACCTCCAGAAATATAGAAATAATAAAACTTTTTAAAATAATTCTTATGAATCCTTACCAAATATTTAATCTAGAAAAGATTAGGGAATTAACAAGACCTATTGAAGATCTACAAGTAGAGTTAAATCAAATACACGATACTTCGTCTAAATTATCAAAAAATATTCAATATGTTGAAAAAGATGTTACTGATAAGAATTTTTCCTCCCAGATCGCAATAATAAAAGAATTGTTACAAAATGTAAACGATAAGTTAGATAAACTTTCAAAAGTTAATCTCAATAGCTTTCTGGATTTTCAGAACCAATTGATTACGAAATATAAAGAAAGATTTAAGGAGAATTTAAAAAAATTAAGCATCGATAAAGAGATAACAAAAAAAATAGGATTAAATTTAGTAGAAGGAAAAAAAATTAGTAAAATCATCGATTTTGTTTCATTTGTGCCGTCAATTGAAATTTCAAGTTGGTTGGAGCTTCTTGATACATTAAAACACAATACAATCTTCTTAAAATCTATAAAGAAATCTAAGCGTTATTATCAAAATTTAATCGAGATAAAACTTAAAGAAGAATTAACAAGGATTCCTAAAGATATCGATCCAAATTTGATAAAAAATTATAAAAAAGTTTTCAAAGAAAATCCTACATTGACTTTCGATGAATTTTTTCAAACTATTGAGAGCAAATTAACTCAACAAGAGTTGAGGGCTAAAAGGGCAATTATTGAAAAAGTTAAAGAGAAAGAGGAAATAGAAAAATTAAAGAAGAGACAAGAAGAACAGAAAACAACTTATGAAAATTATTTAAAGCTCTCCGATAGTGAGTTTAAGAGACTTAGGAGGAAGAAAAGTAGGGAAAAATTAACAACTGTTTCCAAAAAACCTATTGAGAATAATTCAATTGAGATCAGTGATGAAATTTCTGAAAAAATTAAAAAATTTAAGTCTCAATTTGAAAAAAGCTTTAATGATAAATATATGATTCAAAATGATGAAGATAAAGATCCAATTGATTTAATTCGAGAAAGAAAGAAAAGAAAAGATAAAGAGTATAAACAATTTGAAGAGCATTTTGATAATTAATAAAAAAAATAGAAGGTATAAAATATTTCAACAAGTAATTTTAAAGTAACCATCGGCTCAAAGGATATATTAATTAATGATAAATTCACACTAATTAACGGGAAAATTAAAAAGAATTTATTAACTGAATATAAAAGTGATATATTTCTTGAAATTTCTCAGGATTTAAATAATATTCCTATAGATAAATTTGTGGATTTTTTAAAAGAACAAAAAGAAGAATTTCAAGATTTATTAAAAGCTAATGAGCTATTATACTTTTTCCATGAATATCGTAGAATTATTATTAATAATATAGCCACTACTTCTCAATATAATGAAATTATCTATAATTTATTATCCCTTCTCCAATATATTAGCTTTCTCAAAGAAAAAGAGTCTCTATTAAGAGAATTAGAATTATCAATTCAATCTAAAAAATCAAGTGATATTGCTGCTACAAAAGATTTATTGAATAAATTGAATGAATCTTTAGCTAATAATGAAAACAAATTGAAGCTATTCGAAGAAGATTATTTTCAACGTAAAAGCCAGATTAATGAGATTAAAATCACATTAGATAATTATAATAATAAAATTCAACAATTAACTAACCAAAAGAAACAGTGTTTTAACCAAATAAATCGGATTACTAGAGAAATGGGAGGAGATAAGCATGAGTCAAAACAAGTTATAAAAATTGATATAATAGAATCTGAAGGAGATTTATCAAATGCAGAGAAAATTCGAGCAATTCAAAAGAAGGCTAAAGAAATTCAATTCGAAATTAATGAAATAACAACTAAAAAAAAAGAAACTCAAATTAAGCTTGATGGGCTTACCCCTCTTTACAAAATAATTGAAAAGGATCACCAATCTCTATTAGAAATAATCAATAACGATAAAAAAAGAATAAAAGAATTACAATCTGAACTAAAAAACAAATTTAAAGATGAAAAGAATACAGAAATTAAAGATATTGATATATTTGATTTAAAAATTCTAAGATCCTCAAAAGAAATAAAAAATAGTATTGATAAAACTGAAATTGAATTAAATAAATATAGCTTACCAAATACCTATTTCAATCCTCAAGATCCTTTTGATTTATCTCTAATTATAAAAAAACTCATGAAAATTGATGAAGAAATAATCCATAATAAATCAGAAATGTTTATTACAATCAATGAAAAAGAAATTTCTCAGAGCTTTAAACAATTCGAAGAATTAGAGAATTCTCTGTCTAATATCGAATTCTTTATGAACAAGTTCCTAACGGAAGTTAATATAAAATCTCAAATTAGAATAACATTAACTGAAGACCAAAAAGGCTTTTACATTAGTATAATATTTATAAGAAAAGATAAAGAACAAATTATATTTGAGGAATTAACCACACCAGAAAAAATATTCTTTATTATTGTGTTTTACATCTCAATTAAACTCCATATTAATGAAAATAATATTATTTTTTCAAACGTATCAATTTTAAAACAATATAATAAAGCAGGTTCTATTTATCGGACTATTAGAAAAATTATACCTATATTTGAAATGGAACCTACTTTATCAAAATTTAATATTACTTTTATTATATCAAACTTAGAATTAAAAGAAGCAATTAAAAAATTAAAAGTAATAACAGTTAAAGAGAGTTGAATATATTGACTATTAATAGTAATGAAATAAGCGAAACTGTAAAAAATATTACCAAACTTATTTTAACAAATCCTCAAAAAGTTATTCGAGAAGCAGATCTTAAAAATCTAAGCCAAAATTTCAATTTCGAAGAAATTATGAGTCAAGTTTATATGAATTTAAGAAATGTAGGTTTAGAGCTTATTAAAACTAAGTTTCTTGAACAACAATTTTATATTCTTACTTCTGAGGGAAAAGATGATAATATAACTCCATCTCAGTATGGAACTTTAGCATTAATAATTGCTTTAAGCAAAGAAGTTGATGAGAATATAAAAATTGATGATTTAAAAGAAATTTTTGATGATGTATGGGACACAGATATTCATTTTTTGATTGATAATGATTATATCAGAAAATTTGATGAGTTAGGTATTATTAAAGTATCCCCGTTAGGGAAAGCTATTATGAAAAATGTAATTATGGATATAGAATTAAAAAATTTGCTGAATTTATTCACAGAATAAAATTAATAAAAAAATATAATTTATAAAAATTAATCTTATTCCAAATCCATTTTAAATTGCTCATAAATTTTCCTAACTCTATCAGCTGAAGGACCTTCTCCTCTCACTCCGTTCTCATCAACAATAATTTTTCCACTTAAGATTGATATTATATTCTGATCTTCAATATAATCTACATGCCCTTTTGTGAAAATCGTTGCAATTCTATCCGCTAAAGCCTGCATAGGAAAAGGTTCTTCTTCTAGGCTTATAAAATCATAAAAATTACTTCTTACAAACAATTTTGGAAATGACTTGTTCTTTTCATTTTTAGCATTAATAAGAATTAAATTGGAGTCTTCTGAAATTCCCTTTAATTGCCCCACAAAAAATTTATCCTTATCAATGTAAACCTTAACAATCTTATCAATTAAAGTTCCTAACTCCGTATTATATTGCCTTATTGACATAATCAATCAGAACTTTTTTAGTTAATAATAATATTATATTCTTTTGCTTTTATTCTTATTTTACCTAATTTAAGATATAATTTATAAATTTGGAGATATTTTCCCCAGTTCTAGCACTTGTAACAAATATTTTGAGATTTGGATTAATTTCTCTAGCATCTTTTATCATCTCTTCAATATTTACGTCCATAACATCTTTTAAATCAATCTTGTTAATAATAGCAACATCAGAAAATTTAAATAACATTGGATGTTTACGAATTACCCATGGACCTTCTGTTATTGATACTATTACAATCCGTTTGTCAACACCTAAAATAAAATCAGAAGGACAAATCAAATTCCCTACGTTTTCAATAAATACTATGTCAATTTCATTTAAATTATAATTCTTTAAAACTTGGGAGATATGATATGAATTGAGTGCACACTCACGTCCGGTATTAATTTGAATTGTTCGCACGCCATGTTTTTCAATTCTATCAGCATCTATTCTAGTAGCCACATCGCCATTAATGACAAGAACTTTATAATCTTGTGAAATTTTTTTAACAATACCTTCAATAATCGCTGTTTTACCTGCTCCTATAGCTCCAACAAAATCAAAGCTTTTTATATTTTTATCCTTTAATATTTTTTTATTTTCTTCTGCTAGTCTATCATTATTTTCGATCAAATCTGCATTTAATTCTATGATTCTAGATGTTTTATTACCAGGCATTTTCACTATTCAAATAATTTTATATATTCAATAGGATATGAAAATAAAGACTTTTTCCTTGATAATTTTTATGAATTCAAACAACTTTTCTTTCATGAAATTATCGTAAATTAAATTGATACTTATATACAATATATGCTCCTAATATTCCACCCAATTCTGGTAAGTAAAATACAATGTAATAAGGGTAATACCACGCAAAAAGAATTACTGGAAACAACCTTAGAAGAATAATGAGCAACAAAAACGATCTCCCGTTCATTCTAATTGGAAGAAAATACATAAAAGCAGTTATTTTTCTATTCATAATTGGAAATAGAGAATAAGATAATAATCCTAAGATTCCCCCCCATGCTAAGCCAATATGTAGTGGAGGAGCAAAATCTAAAGGGTAAAAAAAAATTAATGAAATTCTTAATAAAACATAGAATAGTGCGGTAAATAAGCAACTAATTATATACAATATTACTAAAAATTTAGTTCCTTGACTGGTTTCAATATTTCTAGCCATAAAATATAAAATAAATAATATAATTACCAAGAAAAACAGACTTAACCAATTATCAGTACCTACAAAAAGACTTGTAAGAAAAGTCCAGTATGTGAATTTATATATAAGTCCGTATAAACTTAAAGAAATATACTCAGGAATTTCGTAATAACTAAAAAATAAAGCTGTAATAGAGAATATTATAATTAAAATAAAGAGGGTTTTAGTTCCCTGATATTGAGACAATCTCTTATAGGGTTTCTGATATAACCTCAAGGTTCTTTCATTTTGTTTTTCTTGCCTTCTTAAATATTTCTTGAATGCTTTTGGTTCTTCATCTAAATAAACTTTAGATACAGGTCTTTTAATTGCGATATCCTCGTATTGTCCATAAGTGTCCTTCTGACTAGTAGGGACTACAGGTACATGTTTTAGTTCAAATGTACAGTCGTGATTTTCAGGTAATCTATGCTTTTTACAATAAGTACCACCACAATACTTACAATTAAATGGTAAATAAGTAATTTGATCACCGCAAAATTCGCAATAGGTCAGTTTAAATCACTTTAAGATCAATTATATTGTTTTTTTGCTCAAATAATATTATAAATAATACTCAAAATTCAAATAATTTAAAATAATCATCCTTCATAATTTTTTCTTTTTATTTTTGTCATAATGCATGTATAGTCTTAAAAAAATAATTATTTCAAAATTAGAGAAAAATAAGGAAATAAATAATATTAGGGAATGTATGGATTACTCGTAATTGGAGCGTAGATAAGTATATATGTAATTATTAAAAGTGTTATTAATGAACCCCCTAATACGATATAGATTTTTTTGTTCCATTTCCAAATATTTTGGCCATCTAGAATGCCAATAGGAATCATATTGAAAGTACCCAACATAAAATTCAAATTCGCGGCTAAACCGATTAACATATTAAGCGGGTATATTGGAATTATAAAAGATACTGCGAAAAGGATGATACCATATACCAGATTCACTGTGGGTCCAGCAGCTTTGCATAATCCTGTAGTTCTATCTATTTTACTTAGTCCTAAAACAACAACGGCACCTGGTAGAGCTAAGGAAGGAAAGCTATTCCCACCAGACATTAATGAATATATGTTTATAACCACACCAACAACTGTTAAAATCATTCCAAAGGTTAATAATCTGAACTTAGTTTGAAGGTTGAAGTGAACTGCTACCTGTCTATGTCCCAGCTCATGAAAAAGAAAGGCTGTCGCATAAAAACCCGCTAACATGAAAATTGCCCATTGATAACCGGGATAAGTTATTAAATCAGGAGTGAAAGTTATAATGCCGATTATATAAATAAGAGATACTCCCACTATAAAATGAAATAATTCTGATTTATGAGGTAATAAGATTCCTTTAAATTTAATACCTGAATCAGGATCAAACGCATTGACTGGTACTTGACTTTCTTGATGATACCAAGTATATGTTCCATCTGTCGTCCCTCGAATTACTCCAGAAGCACTTGGCTGTTGATATATTTGTTCTTGAGGAGCTTGTAAAGACTGAGGCATTTGATTGTAAGAGGGGATAACAGTTGGTGATTGCTGTAATGTTAAACTATCTTTTATGATATCGCAATCATGATTTACTGGATCTTTATGTATTGCACAATAATTATATCCACATTCATTACAATGAAAAAGTTCTCCAATTATTTCACGCCCACAATGCGCGCAAATTGTCATAATTATTACCAAATTTAGTATAAAAAATTTTTTAAAATGATTTTTAATAAAATATAAAATTAGATACTTAAAATTTTATTGAGTATGTCATCATTAAATTTTTCCTAATAATGCTATAACATTTACATAACGCTTATTAATCTTAAATTAAGAAAAATATATTAAGGCTAATCACACTAGTTTATTAAGGATAAAGATTTTATTGGTTTGTTTGATGAGTGAAGATGAATTTGAAGATGAGAATAAAAATGATATGTCTTTAGATGAGGAGCGAAAGAAATTAAAAGATATGGGTGTTAGTAGCACTTGGGATATTTTAACAACTGGAGAAAAGAAAAAGAAGCAAGAGGAAAAAAAAGTTTTTAGAGGTTTTAATTAATACCTTTTATTTTTCAAGCTCGGTTTATATTAGACCTATTGATAAAACAATGTAATAAAAAAAAAATTGTATTTTTATAATAACCAAAAATTAATTATAATTTAATATATTTAATTTAATTATTAAAAAGAGAGAAGTTAACCAGTGGGTCATAAAGTATACTGTCCAACATGTGAAAGGGTGGTATCCCTTAGACGTAAGAATTTTAACCATGTTTATCATGAAGTCCTCTGTTTTATGGTCATTCTAACTTTAGGTTTGGGTTTTATTGTTTACTTAATATTAAAATACAGTAAAAAACCTAACACTTGCCCAAATTGTGAATCTGTTTTTGATTTAGATAATCTTCCATCTAATTTTTTGAATAATACTAAAGATTTTGGTTTACCTAGTAAATTTATTCTTCCTTAACTCTCATATTTTTTCCACATCTAGGGCAGATTCTATCCTTTTCACTCAGTTGCTTTTTAACTATAATTCTTTGATACTTACATATAGTGTTTCCACAAAGAAGCGTATACTTTATCAATTTTCTTATTTGTTGTTCAACAGTTTTGTTTTTTTTTTGTTCTTTTTTCCTCTTTTCAACTTGTTTTGTGGGAATTTTCATATTTTTTAGATCATTTTTTTTATCATCTGACTTTAGCCACTTATCTAAACCCATTCAGCCTCACTTTTAGATATCATTGTTTTAATAAAAAAATAATTGGATTGTATAAAATTATAAAATTGTGCTATAAATTACCTAATAAAAGAAAAAAGAGAAAAAAATAAAAATTTGTTTATCTATAAGAATTTATCAAAAAACTTGGACTTTACCAGCAATTAATCTTTTTCGTAAATCAATGAAGTATTCCTTACTAAGTTTTTCAGCTGTAACTTCCTGAGCTATTTTTTTAACTGAATCGAAGTTTACATTATCAGCAGGAATCAATTCGATTGAATTAACCCAGGGGTCGGTGATAGGTCTACCAATTTGAGATAATAATTTGACATGTGCTTCTATAATATCTCCTTGACCTCTCTTTATTATTTCTCTAGCCATTTCTGTTCCAAGTACATTATATAATTTACCTACATGATTAATAGGATTTTTTCCACAAACAGCTTCTAAACTCATTGTTCTGCAAGGTGTTATAAGACCGTTAGATCGATTTCCACGTCCTACTTCTCCATCATCACCCGCTTCGGCAGATGTTCCAGTAATAGTTAAGTACATAATTCCTTTTTCGATCTTATCTGCTACATTGACTTGACATGATACTTCTCGGTCTGGAATTATATCTGCGGCTAAATCTAAAACAGCTTCCTTGATTTGATCAACATAGCTAACATATTCACTCGCATCATTTATATATTTGCTTACCATTGCGGCTGCAACAGTTATTCCCACTTCATTTCCAATTCTCTCAACCATTACTTTAACATCTTCCCCAGAAGCCTTACATTTGTCTTTGAATTTATCTGAATTGATTAAATATTCTGCTTCTAAAGCTATCTTTTCAACATCCGAATAAGGAGCATACCCTACTCCAAAACTAGTATCATTAGCGAGTGGAACTTCTTCAGTATGATGGGATTCATCAAAAACTCCCGTTAGATCAATCGATCCTGGTCGAACTGCATAATCAAATTGGATATCTCGATTTAAATCAAGGTTTCTAAAAATATTTGAGAGTACTTCACGTTGGGTTTCAATACAAATTGTTGGAATAGGAACATATTCAAGTTTATTTGAACCATCACCACATTCTGTAAGAATTTGATTTATTGCTCTTCCAACAATCAAAAAATATTGTGGTTGGATAATTTGACCACCACCATATTTTGGTTTTGCTGTTCCACCTACTAATGCTGCTTTGTCTACATTATGGTGGTATATTCGATTGAAATTCTCGAGATAGTAAAGACATAAGGCTCTAGAGCATGCATCAGCAACAGCATCGCACACAGTATCAGGATGTCCAATTCCTTTCCTTTCACAGAGTTCGGGAAAATCACTTTTTTCAATTGGTAAAAAATGTGCCTTTGAAATTTTCAACATTTCAATTACTCATCTTCTATAAATAGTTCTACTAAATATGTTTTTAAATTAATTATCAGTTAAATTCCTTATTAAATCAAAAATGCAATACATCGTATCATCAGAATTTTTAATTAATAACTTTTATAAATATTTTGTAATTATATTATGCATAAGAAGCATAAAATCTATTCATAGCAAAAATGGATAAATTACCAGATTTAAGTGAAATCAAACGATTACGTAAAAAGTTAGACATTAGCCAAAAACAATTAGCAAACGAACTTGCTAGGGTCGAAAAATTAAATATTCCTCAATCCACAATTTCTAGAATAGAGAGAGGAACTGTTGATCCTCCATACACCAAATTTAAGAGGATTTTTGAATATTTAATTAATAAACGTAAGAAAAAGGAAGAATCAGTCCGGATTGCAGGAGAATTAATGACTACTAATATCAAATTCATAAATCCTAGATCTACAATAAGAGAGGCAGTTAATTTAATGAATGAAAATGGAATTTCACAATTACCAATAATAGAAAATAATCAAAATTTTGGTAGTATTACCTCAAAAAAAATACAAAAATATATCACAGATAATCCAACGATTATCAATATGGATGTGTCGCTAATAAAAGAACTCCCTTTTCCAGAAATTGATAAAAATTGGAATGTGAAGGATATTTCTGATCTACTTATGAAATATCCAGCTGTTTTAGTGAAAGAAAACAATGAATATACTGGAATTATCACGGATTCAGATCTTCTACGCATATCTAATAAAAAATAAGAAAGCATAGAAAGTTTGTCATTACCAATGTAAAAGCTATATATTTATAAGATTATATTCCTTATTCAAAAAAGAATAATTTTTTTATGCTATATAGTTTTTTAAAGATTAGATTTGACGATTGAAAAGATAATTCAAAGGATTGATGTATTATTAAAGAAGGCTAATTATGAAACATTAGCATTGGGAAATTTTGCTATTAATAAAAATAAATTCTGTTTTGATCTTTTAGTTAAGAAAGAAGATTTGGTATTCAGTGTTAAAATATTTCCTAATATAGATAACCTAAATGAAAGTGTTATTCATGACATAAAATCATTATCCTTAATCCTTAAATCAAAGCCTTTACTAATTGGAATCAGAAATCGGTACCAGAAACTAGAAGACAATACTATTTATGTAAGAGAGGGTTTACCCTTTATAACACTTAATACATTAGAAAATATACTTAATGGCCATTATCCACATATATTAGCGAGAAGAGGTGGAGCAATAGTATTTTTAGATGGTAAATTAATGAAAATCTTAAGAGAAAAAAATTTAATATCACGAAAAGAATTATCAGAAATCTTAGGAGTTACAAAGAGAACTATATGTTCATATGAAAATGAATCTATGCGACCGTCAGAGAAAATTGCTGAACAAATATCAGAGATATTAGAAAATAATGATCTCTTTAAGAAAATAAATCTTTTTGAATGGACAATAAAAGATGATTTAGATGAAAAAGGAGTTTCAGAAGAAAAAGAATTAAGCAAATTTGAATCACATGTTCAAGATATAATAATGGATATTGGTCTTTCTTCTTATTGGTATAAAAAAGGATCTATTCCTTTCAAATTATCTTTATACTCTCATTCACCTAAGATAAGTAAAGATAGCTTTTATCCTCTATTTTCTGGGATCTCTGAAGAACAAGGAAAAATAAATGAAATGAATTTCCAATGTCTAAAGTTATTCACAGATCTATTTCATAAAAATTCACTTTTCATAATTGATAATGATATCAAAATTCCTGAACAGTTAAAAAATACAAATATCCCTATTGTTAAAATTAAAAATTTAGAAGAAGTCGATGATGAAGAAGAATTCATTGAACTTGTACAAGAATCGTGAGGATAAAATCGAATTAATCTGTGGGATCGACGAGGCTGGTAGAATTTAATTCTCTTCGAATTATATGTTAAAAGGCTCTGTCTTAGGTCCTATGGTTATATGTGGAGTTTGTTTCAAAAAATCAAAAATAAACTTATTATCTGAAATTGGGGTTAAAGATTCAAAAAAATTATCTCCCAAAAGTAGAAGTGAGTTAAATAATCTCTTGCAGAGTAAGTGTCATTCACACAAAATAGTTGTAATTAGTCCTCAAGAAATTGATGCAAGAGAAAGTAAAAAACTTACATTGAATCGACTTGAAGAGTTAAAAATGGCAGAAATTATTAACGATTTGCAGCCAGATATAATCTATATAGATGCTGCAGATGTAAATGAGCAGAGATTCGGAAAATCTATAAAACAATTATTGAATTATACTCCCAAAAAAATAATTTCTAAACATAAAGCTGATGATCTCTATCCAATTGTTTCGGCAGGGTCTATAATTGCTAAAGATAAAAGAGATACTCTAATAAAAGAATTGCATATGAAATATGGAAATTTTGGTTCAGGATACCCTTCTGATATTATAACAACCCAATTTCTCAGAAATTATGTGAAAGAGAATAAAAAAATACCTAAAATCGCAAGAAAATCGTGGGATACAACGAAAAAAATAGTAAATGAAGAAATATATTCAAAAAAAATCACTGAATTTTTTGACTAATCACTTTTTTTAACTATTAAAACTATATGATTAGCAGCATATTTATGGATATTTATGCTTTCTAAAACCTTATATCCGGCCTTTTCAAGTATCTTTTTCTCCTGAGTATATGTAATTTCAGATTTTTGAATGCTATCAATTGACTGAGATTTTATAGCAAGAATTAAAATTCCCCCCTTCTTTAAATAATAATTGCAATTTTTTAGAGCAATTTCTGCTTGTCGTGGTTGAGCAACATCTTGGTAAATTAAATCTATATTAGTAAAAATATATTTACCATAATTCTCTGGAAAACGTGCATCTTCCAATATTGGAACAATATTTTCCCTATTTACTATATTTTGGATTAATTGTCTCATACTTCTTTCAGCAAACTCAACACCATAAATTATTCCAAAATTTATAATATCGGAAAGGTGAGAAATTGTAGTTCCTGAAGATGCTCCTAAATACAAACATTTTAGATTTTCTGATAAAAAGTTTGTGATAGGATTTTCTAAAAGTAATGCTGCTAATTTACTTCTAAATGGATCCCATTCTCGGTATTCTACCCCTTTAAAAGTTATTAATTTCTCTCCATATACTCTTTTATTTATATCTAAATTTTTTGTATAGAGTTTTAATCTCTCTTGAGTTCCTGAAATAAACACATTGTAAAATTTAGGGTGCTTTCTAATTTCAGTTTTTAACATTTTCCTCTCGCTGTAATATATTATCTTTTTTTCTTCGATTTCTTTTTCTTAGCTTTTGCTATTGGTGCTTTTTTTGGAGGACTCGGATATTTAATTTCAATTTCTTTTATTTTTTCTTCAATTCCCTGCAATAATTTATCACCTAAAAATTCACCATTGAAGTAATCTACTTTAGCAGCAACTCCAATTTTTCCTGCTACAACTCTAGCAATCTTACCTCGGTGATAAGGTTTCGCTGATCTAATCTGATTCCATTGAAATATTAACCCGTGTTTTGGTCTTTTTTCACCAGTTTTAAGAAATCGGTATAATGCCTTTTCTGCGCCTAATAATTGAATTCTCGATGCTGGCATATAAGCCAATTTTTGTAAACTGCCTGCCTTCGCTATTAATTTTGCGGCAATTAAGGAACCGATTAAGGAATTAAGGTTAGGAGCAAAAATTTCTAATATTGTTTCTAAATAATTCTCTAATTGTAAACGATAATCATCTAATGAAATAATTTGATCTGCATAATTTTGTATCAAAGATAAGTCAATATTTGCGCCCATTGATTCTAAAGCATATTGTTGTATAACTTTAATTTTGCTTTCTTTCAAATCTACCTTATTTTTAATATTGTCAAACGTAAAATTTTTCCTCGAGCCTAAATTCCTTATTAGATTTGCCAAAGTAATATTATCTTCAATAATTTTATCAGTTAACTCAGGAAAATGTAATCCATACCATTCCCTTAGATGACTTGAAAATAGGCTTATTGATTTTTTAATAACATCTAAAACTGTAATAACTTGAATAATAATATTATCTGAATGCCCACTTACTTCGCTAACTTTTTTTTTAGTTAATTTATCACTTATTTCTTTATATTTTGTTAGGATTTCTTCTCTTGTTTTATTTATTCCAACTTTCTTTAAATTTTGTTCTAGATTAAAACGAAAAGTTTTGAGTTCTAACGATTTGCTTTCTAAATGAGTTTTATAGCCTAATTTTTCCGAAGTTAGTAATTCTAATTTAATATTGTCAAAAATAAATTCATTAAAACCAGAATTTTTTAAATCTAATAAGAAGACCTCAAATATTTTTTGAATAATATCATTTTCTAGGGCATTATAAAATTCAGAAATTTTCTCATTATCATCATTAAAATCAATAAAGTTTAAGATATTCCCAGATTCATCAAATGCAAAAATTCCAATTAAGGTATCTGCTATATACGACTTCATTTTGATTGTTATACTTACAGTTATTTTTCCTTCATTAATAATTATTATAAAACTATAATCATTATTGTCTTTTAAAAAATGCTAGAAGTAAATCTTTCTGGTTTAAAACTAAAATCTCCAATAATTTTAGCTTCAGGGATTTTAGGGGTCTCATTTTCTTCAATGAAAAGAGTAATTGATGCTGGAGCGGGTGCTGTCACTACAAAATCTATCGGACCAAAACCAAGAAAAGGGTATAAAAATCCATCTATAATTGAAATATACCCAGGATCTTTTATGAATAGTGTTGGTTTAGGTAATCCTGGAATCAATGAATTTGTTTCAGAAATAAAAGAAATAAAAAAACATAACATTCCCTTAATAGTAAGCGTTTTTGGAAGTACCAATGGGGAATATCTTGATGTAGCAATTAAAGCTGAAAATGCTGGGGCTGATGCTATTGAAATAAATATTTCTTGTCCACATGCTGAAGTATCTTCTATAGGTATCGATAAAGATTTAACATTTAAATTAGTAAAATTTCTAAAAAACACACTTGAAGTTCCTCTCTTCGTAAAATTAAACCCAAACGTAACTGACATAGTGGAAATAGCTTTAGCAGCTGAGGAAGGTGGTGCTGATGCAGTAGTAGCAATAAATACTTTATCTGCTATGAAAATTGATATAAATACTAAAAGACCTATCTTATCTCATGGAAGTGGAGGTCTATCTGGTAGAGCTATTCAGCCTATAGCCATAAAGAAAGTATATGATTTACATAAAGTTTTGAAAATCCCAATAATTGGATGTGGAGGAATAGCTTCCTGGCAAGATGTAATAGAATTCTTTTTAGTTGGAGCATCAGCAGTCCAAATTGGTACTGCATTATTTAAAACAACTGAAATTCTTAGTGAAATAAATCATGGAATAATTGGATATTTGAAAGATAATAATTATAACTCTATTGATGATTTAAAAGGTTTATCTCATCAGTTTAAAATACAAGAGGTCCCCGATTTTGACTAAAAATACAATACAAACAGTAA
>JBHLNS010000008.1:0-101360 GCA_048941285.1 Promethearchaeota archaeon | reverse complement strand
CCATTAATGAATATTTAGGAAATACTCTTGAGGGAAAGGCACTACAAGTGATGATTGATAATAATCTGGATTTTGATGTAGCGCTTTACCCATATGAATTAGTGACTTATGGTGAGAGTGGACAAGTCTTCCAAAATTGGATGCAGTATCGTTTAGTTAAAAAATACCTTGAGATTATTAATGGAACTCAAACTCTTGTTGTAGCATCAGGACATCCGATTGGTATTTTCCCAACATCACAAAATGCTCCAAGAGTTATCTCTACTAATGGGTTAATGGTTGGAATGTTTGATAATCCCGATGATTTTTCAGTTGCTGCAGCCCTAGGGGTGGCTAATTATGGTCAAATGACCGCTGGAGGGTGGATGTATATCGGACCTCAAGGTATTGTCCATGGAACTTATATTACATTATTGAACGCTGCGAGACTATATCTGAATTTACCTCAAGACAAAGATTTAAGTGGTATATTGTATCTATCTTCTGGGTTAGGTGGTATGAGCGGTGCACAAGCGAAAGCTGTAGAAATTGCAGGAGGAATCGGTGTAATAGCTGAAGTTGACGAATCAAGAATTAAAACTCGATATGAACAAGGATGGGTTTCGCGAATATCTGATAACTTAGATGAGATATTTAGATGGGTTAATGATGCTAGAATATCAAAAAGACCTTTATCAATAGCATATAATGGCAATGTTGTTAATCTGTGGAAATATGTAGTTGAAAATAGCATCAAAGTAGATCTTGCTTCAGATCAGACTTCTTGTCACGCGGTTTATGAAGGGGGTTATACTCCTTATCAAATAAGCTTTAAAGAGGGTAGGGAATTAATTAAAACAAATATTGAGAGATTTAAAAAGCTAATAGATGAATCTTTAAATGAACATTTCAAACTCATTGAAATAATGACAAAAAGAGGTACCTTTTTCTGGGATTATGGAAATTCTTTTATGAAAGCAGTTTTTGATGCAGGTTCTAAAAATATTGCAAAAAATGGAAATGATTTATCAGAAGGCTTTATATTTCCCTCTTATGTCGAGGATATTATGGGACCAATTTGTTTTGATTATGGTTATGGACCTTTCAGATGGGTATGCCTTTCAGGGAAAGACAGTGATTTAGATAAAACTGATCAAGTGGCAATGAATTGCATTGACCCAGAGGGAAGACCTCAAGATCGAGATAACTATAATTGGATTCGCGATGCCAAAAAGAATAAATTGGTTGTTGGTACAAAAGCTAGAATTTTATACGCTGATGCTAAAGAACGTATTAATATAGCTTTGAAGTTTAATAATTTAGTAAAAAAAGGTGAGATTGAGCCTATAATGCTAGGTAGAGATCATCATGATGTTTCAGGAACCGATTCTCCTTTTAGGGAAACATCTAATATTAGAGATGGAAGTAACGTTATGGCGGAAATGTCTATTCATTGTTTTGCAGGAAATGCCGTAAGAGGAATGACTTATGTTGTTTTATCGAATGGAGGTGGCGTTGGGATTGGAAAGTGTTTTAATGGAGGATTTGGATTAGTTTTAGATGGATCTGAGAGAGTTAATAATATCATCAAAACTGCTATTGAATGGGATGTAATGGGTGGTATTGCAAGAAGAAGTTGGGCTAGAAACACTAATGCTCTTGAAACAGCTCATAAATGGAACATAGAAAATGAAAAAAAAGGGCATTTAACATTACCCTTTTTAGCAGAAGATAAGCTTTTAGATAATATTGTAGATAAGTTTTTAAAAAAACTCAAATGAAAAATAATTCGATTTAAATTTTTTAAAAAATTCTTATTTGAAGAATGTTTTAGATTTAGCCTTGGTTAATAACTATTAGAAGTTGACTTTAATGAAAAAGGAATTTAAGTATGGAATTGACAAACTCTCTGTAGAAAAGGCTTTAGAAATCTCAAGAGAATCTATAAAAGGTATTCTCACTGATGAGGTTAAAGAAAGGATTGTTAAAAATTATAATGCTGTCCAATCTATTGTTAAAGGAGAAAAATTAGTATATAGTATAAATACTGGATTCGGCTCTCTTTGCACTACTAGAATATCAAAAGAAGAGACTGGGGTTTTACAGGAAAATCTTCTTAAGAGTCATAGTGTGGGAGTAGGTTCTCCCATAGACCCAGAAATTTCAAAATTGATGTTAATCTTAAAAGTTCATGCATTATGTATGGGATATTCTGGAATCTCTTTTAATGTGGTGGAAAGAATCTGTTGGCATATTGATAATAATTATATCCCATTAGTTCCTATGCAAGGTTCAGTTGGAGCGTCAGGAGATCTTGCTCCATTAGCTCATCTTTTCTTGCCATTAATAGGATTAGGATTTTTAACTCATGATAATAATAATTATATCCCCGCAGGTATAGTTTTAAAAGAACAAAAATTGATGCCAATAAAACTGGAAGCAAAAGAAGGTTTAGCATTAATTAATGGTACACAATTTATTTCTGCTCACACAATAAAAATAATAGAAAAATTCTCAACTTGTTTGGATTATGCAGATCTCATAGGAGCTTTATCTCTTGAAGGTTATTTAGCTTCACCTCAGCCTTTTGCTGAGAAGTTAATAAAATTGCGACCACATTCGGGGGCAGTAATTGTTGCACAAAGAATGAGGAAATTTCTTGAAAATTCTGAATTAGTGGAATCACATAAAGATTGTGAACGTGTCCAAGATCCTTATTCTATTCGCTGCATCGCACAAGTTCATGGTGCCTCTAGAGATGCTTTTATACATTTAAATAAGATACTAGAATGTGAACTTAATTCAGTTACTGATAATCCAATTGTCTTTAATGAGAATGAAACATATAGTGGAGGTAATTTTCATGGACAGCCTCTAGCCTTGCCTTTAGATTATGTAAGTTTAGCGGCATCTGAATTAGGAAATATTTCTGATCGTCGTATTTTCTTATTACTTGAAGGAAAGTGGGGATTGCCTTCAAATTTAGTGACTAAAGCCGGTCTAAACTCTGGATTTATGTTAACACAATATACATCTGCAGCTCTAGCTAGTGAAAATAAAACACTATGTTTTCCGTCAAGTGCCGATAGTATTCCTACAGGAGCTGGACAAGAAGATCATGTGAGTATGGCACCAATTAGTGCAAGAAAAACTCTTAAAATTATAAATAATCTTGAAAAAATTCTTGCTATAGAACTTCTTTGTGCTTCTCAAGCTCTTGATTTTAGAAGACCCTTAAAATCTAGCATAATTTTAGAAGAAGTTCATAAATATGTCAGGTCTAAAATACCTCATGTTATTAAAGATACCGTATTATCTGACTATATTAAAACCACCTTAGAAATCATTAGAAGTAAAGAATTATTAAAAATTACTGAAAAAGCATTAGAGTTGGATTAAATTGTTTGTAGCATCTACATATTCAAAAAAAGAATTATTCTCGAGTCTTGAGCCTGATTTAGTTATAGTTCATGCTAATGAACTCATAACAATGAATACAAAATATGGAGCCCCGAGAATTGGTGAAGATATGTCTGAATTAGCTATTATTGATGATGGAGCAGTAGCTGTTAAAGATGACAGGATTGTGTTTATTGGGACTACAGATGAACTTATATCAAAATTTGAATTTGGAAAAATACCTACCAAAATTGATGCAACAAATAAACTAGTTACCCCAGGTTTCATAGATCCTCATACACATATAATTTTTGAAGGCTCACGAGAAAATGAATTATCAATGAAACTTGAGGGAAAGACATATCTAGAGATATTAAAATTAGGAGGTGGTATTTTAAAAACAGTTAATGAAACTAGAAAAGCGTCATTAGAGAAATTAGTTCAAAATGGAAAGAAAATCTTAGATAGAATGATTTCATATGGAACAACCACATTAGAAACGAAATCTGGTTATGGATTAACAACTGAAAGCGAAATTAAACAACTAGAAGCTATTCAAATTTTAAATGAAGACCATCCGATAGATATTGTTCCAACATTTTTAGGAGCACATGCAATACCACCTGAATATAAGGATAGAACTGATAAATATGTTGAATTAATTATTTCGGATATGATTCCAAAAATTGCTAAAGAAGGCCTTGCTAAATTCTGTGATGTTTTTTGCGAGAAAGGGATATTTTCAGTAAAACAGACTCGTAAAATTTTAAAAACAGCAATAAGATATGGATTAGAACCACAAATCCATATTGATGAGATAGTTGATACAAATGGAGCCTTGCTCGCTGCTGAATTAAGAGCAATTCAGACTGGTCATTTGTTAAAATCTAATGATGAAGGTTTGAAAGCTATGGCTGAAACCGGAGTTATAGCCACTCTTTTACCAGCTACACCCTTTTGCTTAATGTTAAATCAATATGCTCCCGCTAGAAAAATGATAGAATATGGAGTTCCTATTGCTTTAGCTACAGATCTTAATCCAAATTGCTGGACAGAATCAATGCAAATGGTTATGGCATTAGCATGTTACAATATGAGACTTTCACCTGCAGAAGCTCTTACAGCATCAACAATTAATGCTGCATGTGCAGTTCAAAAGCAAGATGAAATTGGAAGTATAGAGATAGGGAAAAAAGCAGATTTACTAGTTTTTGAAGTACCAAATCATCACTTCTTACCTTATCATTTTGGAGTAAATCTAGTATCCACAGTAATAAAAAATGGTAAGATTGTAGTTGATAATCTTAAATCAACTTAAATCTTAAAAATCAAAATAATATTCTAGCAAATGTTTTTCTTCTAATTTATCAGGTGATTCTAGTTTTAAATAATATTCTAATGAATTTAAAACTGCACCTAGAGGAAGCACACCAATTAACTCAGAGCCTATTACAGGTACACCATATCGGGCTGCCTCTATTCTTACAAGCTCCATTTGCCTATATAAAGGAGTTTTTCTATAATTTATATTAGAAATTCCAACTTGCACATAATCACGATTTGCTAATTCTGTACCCATGGCTTTAATATTAACTAATCCACCAGAACTTAAATGGATAGCTTTTGCAATTTTCCTAGCTATTTTCACATCTTTTGTACCTAAATTAATATTAAAGCTGATTAATGGATTTCTTGCTCCAGTTATTATCGCTCCTGCAGTAGGATGAAATTCAGAAGGACCATAATCTGGTTTACGTTCGGGATCTGTTTTAATTTTTTCTTTTAGTTTTTCATATTCTCCTTTTCGAATATTATCTATGTTTTTTCTCTCCATTTTCCGAGCAGATTCTTCATAAAGATAAACAGGTATTCCCTCTTTTGCCATAGTTTCAGCAAATTCTACCGATAATTCTATACATTCTTCCATTGTTACATTTTGTGCTGGTACAAAAGGGACTACATCAACAGCTCCAATTCGAGGATGCTGCCCCTTATGATTATTCATATCAATTAGTTCAATGGCTTTTTTAGCAGCGTCGACATTTGCTTTTAAAACTGCTTCAGGAGTTCCAACAAAAGTAATAACCGCTCTATTATAATCAGCATCGTATTGTACATCAACAATGCGTGTATTTGGAGTGTTTCTAATTTTGGAAACAATCTGTTCAATTTTTTCACTATTAATTCCTTCAGAATAATTTGGTACTGATTCAATTATCTTCTTTTTATCCTTTTCCATAATTAAAACCTATAATACTAAATAATTAGTTAAAATAATATAAAGTAATCATAAAGAATATTTCTTTTTATGGTATGTTTTGTTAGTAAATACATATACTTTATCAAGCCCATCACCACTAACTTTATCATCTACTTCTAATTCAATAATTACTTTCTTATTATTTGATCCCCTTGGGGTTTTATTAATTAATTCACCTTGATTCATAATTTTTTTAACTTTTTGATGAATATATGTATTACTCTGCCTTCCCATAATTATAATATCATCATTTTTTGAAAGGTATCCATTATTCAATGAAATTTTACTAAAACCTGTTTTATAATTATAATCTAAAATTTCTCCTACCTTAATATATCTATAATGAGATAAATTAGAAGGGGAATGGTGTTGATGATCCTCTTCAGTCATTCTTTTGAAATAAAAACCTGTGGTAAAACCTCGATTATATACTTTTTTCAATTCAGTTATCCACTTTCCTGTTTTAGATTTTGAATATGTACCATCATAATAAGAATCAATTGCAGCTCGATATATCTTAGAAACTATTTCTACATAATGTGGATGACGCATTCGTCCTTCTATTTTGAAAGCATCGATGTTTGCTTTAATTAAATCTGGAATATATGCAATTGTGCATAGATCTCTTGAATTTAAAAATCTTACTCCGTCGTACATATATTCTGCTCCACCCTGTTCTCTAAGCCACCATTTTCTCCTACATGGCTGCTCACAATTTCCTCTATTTGCGGATTTTTCTTCAGATCCACAAATATCCTGAGAAAAGTAACACCTACCGCTAACTGAGGTACACATTGCTCCATGAATGAATGTTTCTATTTCAGTTTTAACTAAATTTCTTTTAATTTCTTTAATTTTTTCAAGAGATAATTCCCTGGCTAAAATTATACGTTGAGCACCAAGATTTTCATAAAAATTAGCAGAAAGAGAATTAGAAACATTACATTGTGTAGAAATATGAAAAGAGATACCTACTTCTTTAGCCATTTGTATGGCTGCTATATCATGAACAATAACAGCATCTACTCCTACATCTCTGCTCCTTTCTATGATTTCACGGAGAAGATTCAATTCACTATCATAAATTAAAATGTTAGTTGTTAGATATACTTTTAAATTGTTACGATGACAAAATTCTACTACTTTATCTAAATCTTCTAAGGAAAAATTATCTGAACGCATCCTCATATTAAATTTTTCTACCCCAAAGTAGACTGAGTCTGCGTATTTCATTGCTGCTTTAATAGCTTTTAGATTTTTAGCGGGAGCTAGTAATTCTACTTTTTTCATTTTAAAAAAATATAAATTATTACCGATTTTTCCTTTATTGATAATTTAACCAAATTATAAAAAATTAATCAGAAAAAATTTTTAAATTTCTCTTTAGCGATTTGCGATCTTAGATTTATTCCCTGTTCTGGAGTTATTCTTTCTTTAAGAGCTTCGTTACAAATTTGTTTTCCAATAAGTACTTTTGGATTATTTGCCCAATTAACATCAATTAGCAGACAAATATAATAAATTGAAGATAGTATAAATGCAATAAGATGCCCAATACTCGTTTCTGATGGATTTTCAATTGAAATCTTCGCTGATGGCACTTTTTGTTGAATTAAAGCTTGAAATGTAGCATTTGATTGATAATTTACAATTGTTTGGGCACTTTTGCCATCAACATATGATATTGACGAACTTAACATCAAATCAGGATCTTCATTTAACATTGTCCATAGAATCGGAATCACTATTCCTTTGGTTCCTCCTAAAAGGTACTCTAAAACAGAGTGTTGGCAAATAGGAGCCGGTTGATACGTTCCTATCAAACCCTTCCCATCTTTTCCAGTGCTTTCTGATATACCTTGTACCCATAACCCGACACTTCCCTCAAGATTCTTGGAGTAGGGCATTGAAAAAACTACATTATAGTTTTTCTTATATAATCTGTATAAAAATGTTGCAAGTTTAATAGCTGGTTGATTTTCATATTTTGAGAATACTTTATAAGCATCTTCCAAACCTTTTATAAAATTTTCAATATCTATACCTGCCATATAAGCAGGAACGATTCCTACATTTGTAACAGATCCAGCATAGCGACCAGAAAGATTAGGTACATCTAGAATAAGGCAATTCACTTTTTTTAAAATCTCATTCATTGTCCCCATAGAAGATAATCCTATAAATTTATACCCTCTTTTTAGAAAAGTTCCAATAGTTGAATTAATATCTAAGGTTTCTCCTCCTCTTGATACAGGAATCACGATTGAATCTTCTGGAGTTGTTTTATCCAAGCATCCTTTTAGTTCTACAGCTCTAGAACTAGTAACTGGAAATATTTTTCTTTTCGCTAAATGTTTTAAAGCAAGTAAAGTCTGAATTGAACCCCCTGTGCCTAAAATTATAATATTCTTAAGATTATCAGTAATGTAATGACCTATTAATTTTTGGAGCTTTGGAATATCTAGGTAAGTCTTAGTATCGAAAAAAAAAGGAGGATCCCAATGCTCTTTATTTTTTTTTATGATGCTAATTGAATCATTTATAATGTTATCTTCTATATCTGGATAACCTTCAAATTTCACTGTTGTTTGCATAAGATTTTATCCAGTATAACAAAGTAATATTTATAATAACTTTATATAATCCATTCATGTTTATATTATTTTATTTACTGTTGGGGAAAATTATCAAAAGCTAAATTTTAAAACTATAAATTATTGTCGGTTTCTGTTTTTTCATCAATAAAAATAAATTTGAAAATTAGAACTCTATTTTACTTAAAATAAAGACCTAACTAACTATGCATAATAAATAATGACTATAAAAATTACACTTTTTTTAATGATATTTTATGGCTAAAGCGAGTGAAGTTGAAGATAATAATGGCTTTGAAATAGGTGAGCCTTATTACTGTAAAGAATGTAAACGAAATCATACAAAAGGGAAAATCTACAAAGAACATCTTGATTTTGCCCGAATTAAACGCCAAAGCGAAAATGATTTTGAAGAAGAAATCACTGATTTGACGAATGATGATTATGATGATGAAGAACTAATTGATGCTTTTGATGAACTTGAAAATGATGAAGATTATAATGAACTTGAAAATCAATTTGAGGATAACACAGATACCGATAATGAAGATATTTCTAATGAGGGAAATAGTATACAAGAGTCCATCAACGCCGTAAAAAAGCTTCCCGGCGTAGGAGAGGCTACTTTAACAAAATTAATAAAAGCAGGATTCTCTAGTTTGGAATCAATCGCATTTACACCTCCTAGCATTATCCAAGAAGAGAGCGGTTTAGGAGAAAAAACAACAACAAAGCTGATAAAGGCTTGTATGGAAAAATTGAATATTGGATTTAAAAGTGCTGAGGATGTTTGGGAACATAGAAAAAATATAGCTCGTATTACCACAGGAAGTCAAGAATTGGATGACTTACTTGGTGGGGGAGTTGAAACAGGAAGCTTAATCGAATTTTTTGGAGAATTTAGAACAGGTAAAACTCAAATTATGCATCAATTATGTGTAAATGTCCAATTAGATCAAGAAAGAGGAGGCATTGAAGGAAATGCTTTATATATTGATACTGAGGGTACTTTCAGACCTGAAAGAATTATTCAAATGGCTGAGGGGTTGGATTTAGATCACAAAAAAATACTAAAAAATATTGTTTTTGGTCGAGCTTATAATTCTGATCATCAAGTTCTCTTAATTAAAGAAGCAACAAATTTAATAAAAGAGCAAAACATCAAATTGATTATAGTAGATTCACTAATAGGGCACTTTAGAAGCGAGTATATCGGTCGTGGTACGTTGGCAAATCGTCAGCAGATTATTAATTCTCATTTACATGACCTGTTAAGATTATGTGATATATATCCAAACTTGGCAATTGTAGTGACAAATCAAGTACAAGCGAAGCCTGATGTTTTTTATGGCAATCCTTTAAAAGCAGCTGGAGGAAATGTTGTGGCCCATGGTTCAACGATTAGAGTTTATTTGAGAAAAGGTAAAGGAGAACAGAGGATTGCAAAAATTGTTGATGCACCTCATTTACCAGAAGGTGAAGCTATTTTTTCCATAACTGAAAGCGGCATATCTGATTGATAAAATATATTTCAAATTAAATTCATGTTTTCCAATTATATTTTTGCTTAAATATTATTTTCTATTCTTTATTCGATTGACAAATTATCTGATTTATAGATTTTTCAGGTATTAAAAATCAGTAATAATTAAATTCAAACTTTTTTGGATTGGAGAAATAAAAAAAAATATAAAAAGATTATATTAGTTTTTCATATTCTTTTGCTTTATTTGATAATCTCTTAACTTCTTTAGTTAAATCTTCACCTAATTTGAATATTTCAGAAGCTATTTTTGAAGACATTTTATATTTTTGCGCCGCTTCATTATAATTTTCTTGTTTAGCAGCTAATCTAGCTTCTTGTTCAAGGTTTTGCATTTTGGTTTTTAGATCCACAATTTTAGTTAAACGTATAAAGTCATCGAACTCCTGAGCCTCTTTTGTTAGTTCCCAATTTGAGGCAATTTTTAAAGCATTTTGGAAGATTTTGATAGATTTATCGTAATCTTTCTCCTTTCTTGCTACTATTCCATTCTTTTTTAAATTTTTAATTTCTTTTTTCGCTGCTTTAATATTGTTAATCACTGCAGCTCCAAGTTTAGCTTCAATAGGAGCAGATATAATCTCTTGTTGTTCAGTTAAACTTACAAAATATGCTTCCCTTTCAGCTGGCCCCATTTGAGCAAGATCATTAACTAATTTTTGCTTTTCTTCTGCTGATAAACTCACTAGTTGAGAAACTTTCTGATTGATTAAATTCAATTCTTGTTGAGATATTGGCTTAGTTTCAATTGCAGATATCTCAATTGGCATTAATATTTTTTTATCTCTTAATTCTTTTATCCCCATAAAAATTTGCGCTGTATCTTTACTTGTCTTTTCAGTAGCTACTTTTAACAATGTTGCTATAA
The DNA here is from genome assembly GCA_048941285.1 of Promethearchaeota archaeon. GTDB lineage: Archaea > Asgardarchaeota > Lokiarchaeia > Sigyniarchaeales > SOKP01 > Loki-b32. Next base: position 90,717 of record JBHLNS010000008.1, on the reverse strand, counting down.
AGAAAAAGTTTCTTTCTGAATCTTTCATTAAATTTGTAGCAACTTTTAAAACTTCTTTGGATTGTTGTTTCTTTAATGTTTTGGTACTGGAAAATTCGTAGGTTATTTCATGAGGTAAAATAATTGAAGTGTTTAAAATCTCATCTATAGTATTTCCAGCATCTCTAAATATATTTAATTGACCTCTCCAGTTAGGTAGCTCATTATTATAAGATTTCTCAAAACCATGAATGAATTCCATCAAATTTCTGCGCAAAATTAATGAAGCTTTTTTACCTAATACTAAAGCAACTCTGATATATTCTCCATCTGAAAGAAGCAACATTTTGTCACCATATGATATTTCATTTAATTCTTCTTGACTAACTAAATCTTTACCAAAACTGCTTATTGCAGATATAAAGCCTGAAATTAGTTCGGGGTCAATTTGCTCAGAACCAAATGATTTAAAATAGATACAAGTTCCTGTTCCTTTATAGAGAACTAAAATATGTTCTAAATTAATCGCATCATCAAAAATAGTTTTTACTTCTGTAAGAACACGAGATTTTTCCCGCTTTTTAGGGACTACAACACCCTTATAAACTCCAACTGAGCTTGCAATAGCAATGGCAGCAATACCGGCGATAATTAGATATGGAAGTATATCTCCAAGTCCAAAAGGAGGATTAACTTTAATATTATAGATATTTTTAGTATCTGCTTCATGATAGTATTCGCTTTGAACTTCGATTGTTAATGTTATGTTTCTAATAGTATTGCTAGTTAGAATTTCAAATTCAACTTCCCCTGTATTATTTGTGGGAAGCCATGAAGATGGTGTCCCTGGTGTTCCTTTAAAATAAGGTGTAATTCTAACGTTAGAGCCAACTAAAAGTAACCAATCGGTTGTATTATAATAATTTACTTGAATGATTACATGAAATGAGTCTCCTGCTGTAATTTCAGCAGGGTAATCCACTACTATATCAATTATGTATAAAGCCCTTAGTGTTAAATTAAAACTCAGTATTGATGTCTCAAAATCTGTTTTATAAACTTTTACAGTAATTTCATAAGTTCCTAGTATTGTAATGTCTGAAGTATCAATACTTCCTTGATATGATATAGCAGCATTATTTAAGGAATGCCCCAAAACACCTTGATTGCCAGGATTTCCAACTTCAACATATTGTACTATATAAGAGTTAGCTAAACCAGTAATTAGAGAATTTCCATTATTAGTATCAGTAATATTAAAGTCAATATATATATCTCTTCCTATAAAACAAGTATATGTGCTTGATATGCATCTGAGAGAACCTTCTCCCCCAGGATCTGACATAGATCTCAAATAAGTCTGAGTATTATTCCCCTCATAATAGAAAATTACAGGTGCTATACTTGTGGCATAATTAGGGTCAAAAGTAATGTCTATTGTCAACTCAATCCAACCTGAATTTAAAGCTGTAATTGAAATATTTAAAATATAATACCCATCTGTCCCATTTGGAAATAACCATATATTCCTTGGTAATCCTGTTTGATTATCCGTTACAGTAACATCACCAACAGGAAGACCTGTGATTGGAAGATTATTATCTGTGTCATTGAAATAGAATAGGACTGTTTGGTTTAAACCATCTCTCTTTAAAAGGTAAGATTCAGATTCTATTATATTAAGACTAGTCTGTGATAATATCACCGTTAAATAAATGGTAATATTTTTTGCTTCTTTCCCTATCGCAATGACATTGAATATGCATTCATATGGAATAGCTGACGCTACAACATCACTAGTATCCAATTGAATTGTATAATTTCCCGGTTCTCCTACATTTTCACTTATTGATGAACCTGGTAAAAATGATGGATCTAGATCTACAATACTAGGAATAGCTCCTGTAATAGGTGTTCCTACTACATCTGAATAATTGAATTCATATGATACTATTGTTCCTCTTATAATATCGCCAAAATTTTTTGAATCCGATGGAGCAATTGAAGTATATTGTCTTAAATGGAATGAAAATCTTTTAAAAGCACCGTTGTAATTTGTTTTTAATGCATAAATTCCGATATAATTCTTTTTATAAATATAATCGCTTGAGTTTATCTGAATTTGATAATATCCATTTCCTTCATCAACAATAGGAGGTACGTATGTGCCATTTATAATAATTGTAGCACCAGGGATACCTTGATCACCTGAATTCAAACCAGTATCATTATAAAATACTCTTATATTGAAAATATCATCAGGGAAATGATCCTCATCAATAGGAGGGGATATTAGGACTAAATCTGTAACTGCAATTATAGTTATGTCTTTTTCTAGAAATCCTCCTGCAGTAGCATTATACCACCATATTTGAACTTTAAACATTCCATATTCAGTAGCGCTACTAGATATTGCCCAACTTCCTAGAGAAATTTCTGAGTCTGGAGTTATTGAATCATCATAATATGAGTAATTTTCATGGTAACCGGGAGCAGGGCTATAAACAGTTAAGTTAATAGTACCATCTGAGATGATTTCTGAGAAATTTGCTAGAAAATTTAGGGTGTCTGTAAAATTTATTATGGATAAATCTTCTATTCCTACATAGGTTCGGATCTTTTTCAAAAGATTTTTAGATTGAGCCATGATATACCAATTAATCCCATTTTCAGCATTTTTAATTTGAAGATCGAGATACCCTTCATTTATTGGGCCAATATTAATATCAGAACTTTTATCTGTCGGGCCTTTGAATGCAGAAAAGTTTTCCCATGTTCTTGGAACAGTGAAATTAATCTCATAATTATTAAATGGTGAAACAAAATTATTCACGATTCCAAGAGTAGAATTCCAATTAAGCGATTCACCACTTCCTGTTACTGAAAAGAGTGAGGTTGCTGTTAAATCTGTTTTTGTGTAATTAATTTGAGCGTAGGTAACACTACATGATACATCCCACCATTCAGCAGTTAATACAAAATATAATAACCCCGACGCATTTCTATATGCATTATAAGATTTCCAAGAACCTTTATTTTCAATAACTAAATCTCCGGTCACTGAAGTACTATTGATCAAAAAATTAATACCTTCAGGGGTGGGTGTATGATCTTGTGGTGAAAATGCAACTTTCAATCCTAAATCAATAGTATTAACACCAAAAGTCTCCAAAATTAAAGTTGCATCATATACATAAGTTTCATCAGCATCAGTACCATCTGAATACCAATCCCAATACACGGCACCACCTTGAACTTTTTCGACCCTTAAGAAAAAAGTATTTGCAAAAGTTGAAGATGAATCAAAAGCAGCATGAATATTAGTAAACTCGTGCCAATAATACGTTGAGCTCGTAATAAGAGTTTTAGGTACTATTAATCCTATATTCGAATTAGGTTCAGGAACTCCTGAACCATCATTTCTGGCATTGTATAATTTTATTGTGACATTAGCATTGTTTAAAGCGGTTACTAGTTTGATAGGAATTGAAACATTTTCCAGAAAACCTGATCCTCTTGTTGTAAAGGATACATAATACTCCCCTAAGAAGAAATTTTCTAAACCAGCCCCAACAGTATTATCTTCAATAACTATGGATTTATTTGGAGCATATATATCCTCAACTATAATATTTGTGAAAATAGAATTAAATGAAGTATCAGTAGGACAAGCTTCTTTAAGAGTATTTGAATTATCTAAATTTGAGAAATCGCCTTGAGATAAATTTACTAAAGATTGATGCAAAGAAATGTTTAAATTATCTCCCCTTTTACCAAATGAAGAGGAATAATCCGCCATTAATAGATTCTTTTCAATATCAAAGTTATTATCATTATTTTTGTTAGTTTCGGAATCTCTTGCTGTCTGATTTTGAATTATGTTCGTATAACTAAAATTAATACTTGTAATAACAGTAGTAGCTAATAGTAAAAAAAGGACGAGCAAATGTTTTGTTTTTGTAATTTTTGAATAGCTCATGATTGTCAAAAAATTTTTAATTTTTTATAATACAATTAATTATTTATACTAATATTTTTATAGTTTAAATTTGAATGTTATTTTTCAATTTAAACAGTATAAATTATATCACGATTAACTGCTATAAATCTATGTTTTTTTTAGCAAATTATGATTGAGTGAGTAAATAGAAATAATCTAATCTAGAAAACAAGACTCAAATTCTAGAAATAGGAAGAAGGTTTATTGGATTTAGCAAAATATAATAAATTTTTGGTATTAAAATAGAAATCCTACTCGTGAGATTCTTTCTTCTTTAAAATTATTCTTGCATCCACACAAATTAACCCTTTATCGTAAATGAACACGGGATTGAGATCCATTTCATTTATTTCATCATGTTTCACGACGAATTCAGATATCGTTAATAAGGCGTTTACGATTGCCTTAATATCTGCTTTAGGCTTTCCGCGATATCCATCTAATATCGGAAATCCCTTAATTTCATGAATCATTTCATTAGCATCATATTCAGTTATAGGAGCAATTCTGAAACTAACATCTTCTAGGATCTCAACTAATATTCCACCAATGCCAAACATTAATGCAGGACCGAATTGGGGGTCTGTGGTCATACCAATAATAAGCTCTGTAATTGGTTCTTCTGCCATTTTTTGTACTGATATTTTTTTCTCCATTTGAGATGGAATTTGCATTAATTCATTATAGGCTTTATCTACATCTTCTTTTGACTTCAAATTTAATTTTACTGCACCAGTATCGGATTTGTGAACGATATCTTCTGCCATAAGTTTCATCACTACCGGAAACCCAATATTTTCAGCAGCAAAAATTGTCTCTTCTTTTGAAATAGTTAATTTTTGAGCGGGAACAGGAATTCCAATTTCTCTAAGAAGCTCCTTTGATTCAAATTCAGTTAAAACTGTTTGATTTGTCCTAATCTTATTTTTTAAAACTTCAGCTATGTTCATAATAAAAATACCGTTTTAGGATATTGAACCGTTCATTTCTAATAATTAAACTAAATTATAAAAAAGATATAAAATTAATTAAAAAGAATTTAAGAATTAAGTAAGAATAAATTAAAAAGACGTAAAATAAAAAATTTAATATTTAAGAATGAAGAAAAGATTTAAGATTTATTCCAAATTGTCATCCCCTTCTTCCTACGTAATCGCCACTTTCTAATCTCATCAACAACAGAAACGCTAAATGCACCAATGAAAAGGGTTATCCAGTAATATGGGTGGAATAATGGTACAACATGAAATGCTATTCCCATTGGTGTAAAAAGTATAAGCAATTGGAGAGCTAAAGAAAGTCCAGTTGCCCAAAATAAATGTTTGTTTGGGAACAAATAAAATGGTTTGATGTTGGATGTACACGTGTAAACAAACATTAATTCACAAATAACTAGATTTGTAAATAATATAGTTTGTGCTAATAAAATTGCGTACTCTTGTGCTGTATAGGTAATACCAAATATTGTTGCTCCACTTACAAGTCCTGGGTCAATTCCAGTTGTAGTCCAAACAGGGATTAATACGCTCCATAAAAGTAAATAGAGAGTTATATCTGTTATCGAAGTATATATTCCAAGCAAAAGAACTGGCCCTTTAATCTCAGGCAGTAAAGTAAATCCTTGTCTTGGTTTTTCTTTCATTACATCGGGGTCCGTAGGAGTTAAACCAAGCACCATAGCGGGAATCCCATCGGTAGCTATATTGAGCCATAAAATCTGAATTGGTGCAACTGGAATGGCTAAAAATGTAAATGGTAATAATTTTAGTACGATATATGCTACTAAAATTAAAAAAATTTCATCAAAATTTGTACTTAACATGTATCGGAAAAATCCTTTAGTCGTTTCGAATATTCCGCGGCCCTCTTCTATTGCATTTACAATTGTTGCATAATTATCATCTATCAATATCATTTCTGAAGCTTCTTGTGTCACCTCAGTGCCTTTTAAACCCATCGCTACACCTACATGTGCACCTTTTACAGCGGGGGCGTCATTTACACCATCTCCAGTCATTGAAACCACTAAATCCAATTCTTTCAATCTACGTAGAATTCTGAGTTTATGCTCTGATGTAACTCTCGCAAAAACGTCTACTGTTTTAACTTTTTCCCGGAGTTCATCATTATTCATTTCTTCCAATTCTAAACCAGTAATAGCTTCATTTGAATCTGTTAATCCAATTTCCTGAGCGATTGCAATAGCAGTAATTTTATGATCTCCCGTTATCATAATTGTACGAATTCCTGCCATTCTGGCTTCTTCAATTGCATCTTTAACTTCATCTCGGGCAGGATCAATAATGCCTGCTAATCCGAGAAATGTATAATCTTCTTCTATTTCCTCCTCAGTAAAATCTTCATTTAGAGGTTTGTAAGCAATACCAAGGACTCTCAATGCATTTTTGGCAAATTCCTCATTTTTATTCAATATAATATTTTTTACTTCATTTATTGATTTCTCTTGCCCATCAATAACAGCTTTACCCGCTTTATTCAATAGAATATCAGGGGCTCCTTTAATTAAAGCATAATTTCGATTCTCAATTTTTGATACAACAGACATCATTTTCCTATCTGAACTAAAGGGAACTTCATAAATTTTCTCTGATTTAGTATTTAATTCCATTTTCATTGCCAAAACTTTTAGAGAAATTTCTGTGGGATCTCCAACCACATCTGTATCACTTGTTCCATCATTTCTAAGAGAAACATTGGAATTATTACAATACATACATACATCAAGAAATCTTTTAAGATTATTTTCATATGTGGCAATAACTTGCTTTCCTTTCTCATCTATAATTTTACCTTCAAGAGCATAACCAACACCTTCTACATTATATTCATTTCCTCCAAGAAAAACTTTTACAACCGTCATTTCGTTTTTTGTTAATGTCCCTGTTTTATCCGAGCAAATGACATTAACCCTACCTAAAGTTTCGACTGCAGTAAGTTTACGGACCAAAGCATTACGATCAGCCATCTTGCGCATTCCTAAGGACATAACAACAGTAATTACAACTATTAAACCTTCTGGAACTGCAGAAACCGCTAAACTTATTGATATTTCAAAAGCTTCAATAAGTTCATTGAGGTTAAATGTTGTTACTAATAAAATTATTAGTTCTATTAGAAAAACTATACCACAAATTATTAATATTACTACTCCTAAAAGCTTTCCAAACCTATTTACCTCTTTTTGAAATGGACTGAGTTCAATTTCTTCTTCTTGTAAGCTTTCTGCTATTTTACCTATCTCTGTTCGCATTCCTGTCCCAATAACAATTCCTTCTCCATTTCCTCTGGTTATAATAGTATTCATATAACCTAGATTAGTCCTATCGGCCAAAATCATTTTTTTATCAACAGGTTTTAATTGTTTTTTAACTGGTTTAGATTCTCCAGTTAAAATCGCCTCATCAACATAAAGTGAGAATTCTTTATACAGTCTAATATCTGCAGGAAATTTATCTCCCTGTTCAAAAAGTGCAATATCTCCAGGCACAACCTCCTCTACACCAATTTCAATTACTTTCCCATCCCTTCTAACTTTAGCAAAATGTGGTGCAAGTTTCTTAAGACTTTCAAGTGATTTCTCCGCTTGATACTCTTGATAAAATCCTAAAATAGCATTTACTATTAAAATTGCTATAATAACTATAGCATCAGTATATTCTGAAGGCCAAGGAATTCCATTATGAATGGTTTCATATACTCCAATTGCTATTGAGATTGCAATTGCAAACATTAAAAGATAAATAAGAAAATCTTTAAATTGTCCTATAAAAATTTGCCAAGCTGTTTTACCCTTTTCTTTAATTAATTCATTTCTTCCATATTTCTCAAGTCTGGTTTGAGCTTCATTATCAGTTATACCTGTTTCTACTGAAGTATTTAATTTATTAGCTACTTCTTCGTAATTAGTTGAGTGTGCTTGAATGTTATCTAAATCAATCATAATTATATCAGTTTTTTTTATAATGTTTTTGAAAAAAAAAATATTTTTCCTATATTCTAATTATTTAATTGTTAAATTTAAATTCAATTATACTGATTAATAAAGAATTTTTATTTCTAAAAACTGAGAACTTTCTAAAATTGAAAAACAAAAATCCTACAAATGATTTGGTTTTTTATAATCTTGTCAAAATATCCAAATACCGATTCAATTATACGATTTAAATGAGCTCAAATAGTTAACAAATATAAATATAAAATTTATATGCATAATAAGTCTAATAAAAGTTAACTTAAGTCTTCAAATTAAATTAAAACATTAGCTTTCAAGTATTATGCGAGTTTCGCGAGTTTTCAGAACTATATTTAGAATTTTTATATCTTTATTGACTTTATCAGTAACGATAGTTTCTATACTTGGTGGAATGTCTGCATTTATGATTCTTTTAAATCCAGATAATATTGGAATAGATCCTCGTGAAATTGATATGAATTTTAATCCTATTTCATTAAATATTAACTTCACTTTACCATTCAATCTAACCAATGCAGGGTATTTTGATATGGATAATTTTAAACTAAGAATCGATCTTGCTATGAATTATAGTCACGTTGATTATCCTGTGATAGGTGTTAACCAATCACGTGTAATTAAAATATTTAATAAAACCCAAAATTTTGGAAAAATACCCAAAGGTACAACAGGAAACTTCAATTTTACTGGAATTTTTAGTGACTTTAATTTTCCCCCTTCATTCAATTTTACTACAGATGTAGATCAATCTGTAGGGCCTCCCGCGGTTATATTTATCGCCAATTTCACTATCAGTTTAGATTATTCCATAGGATTATATTCTTTAACAATAGGTTTTATTAATATTCCTGTAGGAGGATTTCCTTAAGAGGTGTAAAACATGGGATCTTTTAAAAATATGCTAAGAGGTTTTCTTTACACCATTTTATATGCCGTTATTACAATCATAATTCCGTTAATTACATTCTCATGGTTTTTCCAATTGACAATCCAAGGTTTTCCATTAGATTTTGAACAACAAGATTATCAAAATATATTATTCTGGGTACCTGCATTTGGATTGATTATTTGTGGATGTGCCTTTTTCGCACACTCATCCCCTAAAAAATCAATCCGAAAAGCTGTGTTTGCTTTGATTCAAGTTATTGTTAATTGTTTATATATATGGAGTTACAAATTTTCTGGTGCGACTGATATAAAGTTTACAATCGCAGGTTTTGGATTTTTCTCTTTGGATATTCAACAGATGGTTTTAATATATATGGGAATATATTTTCTTACAATTGTTATAAAAGTGTATGATATATTAGATTTTACCATTAATAGAGAGAAAATTAGAGAAGATAGAATGAAAGCATAATAGGAGTGAAAAGATTGATTTTACAAACAACAGATTTTTATCAAGTTCTTGCAGATATTATTGGGGCAATCTTAACGTTTCTAATGCCAATTCTTGCCCCTATTGGACAGTGGATGCAAGATTGGATTATTGTTGTAGTTGGATTCCTTCAACAAAATCTAGGTGGAGACTTAACCTTATTTATAGTTATTTGTGTAGCTTTAATAGTATTGGGTATGATTATAAATATAATTTGGCCGGGTGATCGTCCAGGTAGTATCTTTTCAAAAGAAAAAGTAGAGGATTTTGAAGATAAAATGGAATTACGTGAAGGAAAAGATATTATTGATGAGATTAGACGATGTAAAGATTGTGGCAATCCTATTGGTGATGCTGAAACGTGTTCTTTATGTGGTGCACGTAATTAAAACTGTACTATACATACTTTCTAATTATTTATTGATTTTTAGTAAAAATTCAGCAACTCTTTTCCCAAGGTCTTTAGCAATCAGACCTCCTAATTCATCAACTTCATCTCTTGCTAAAAATTCCTTTAGTTTATGTTTTTGTAAGCTAGTAATTGGGATATTTCCTTCAATTATAGGGCTTCCTAAAGCATTTCCTATAACAATCATTCCATGAATGAGAGCAAAATTAATTAAATCAGATATCGCGCCTTCACCTCCATTTCTTAAACCAGTGGCTGCCATTGGAGCAAAAATTACATCTTTTAACAAGTAATTCTTCATTTTCCACGGCCTAGATCGATCTATTAAGACTTTAATCTGAGAACTCACCGATCCAAAATAATTGGGGGCTGCTATTATTAAGGCATCTGATCCCAAAATTATAGCTTCTAAATCATATGTGTCGTCATCTTTAGCTAATGGACAATCATTTGGAGGTCTTAGACATTGATCACATCCATTACAAGGGGTTAATTTATAGTCTGTAATAAAAATTTTCTCTACTTTAAATTCTCCGTTTATAGTTCTAATACCATCAATTGCTTTATCAACTAAATAATTACAACTTTTGTTTTTACGGGGAGAACCAACAATTAAGGTTATTTTTTTCATACTTAAAATTTTCACCAATATTCAATTAAATGTTTTAGTAAATGAATAATATTAAATTTAAATTTTGTATCTATACTAATTAGGTATAAATAAGAATATAGAATATCGATATTTTAATATAAGGGATATGGGTACCAATTACAATATTGAAAATTTTAAAAACAAAAAGGATCTTGTACATGAATTAGATTTTTATAAATCTCTCATTATAAAGAAAGTAAATGATGGGGATTATAATTCTGCTTTAGAAAAAGTAAGATCTGCATTAGTATTACTTGAAGAACACCAAGAAGTTTATAATATTAAAAAAGAACTAATAGAATTTAATGAATTAACTAATCAAGTAAGAACACAATTATTCAATCAAAGAACAATTTATGAACGCCGTTTCAACAATCTATTAAGAGAAAAACTCAATGAATCTAATCTTGAAAATTTCTCGAAATTATTAGCCATGTTAAAAAATGATATTGACCAAAAAATTGATAAATATAATTTAAGAGATATTAGTATTAAGATTAATAAATATTTCAAATTTATTAAAAAAATGTATGAAATTTTAAGTTGCTATAAAGTCCTAAATTACTATGATGCTTCTGATAAGATATTAGAATTTGTAAAAGCAATCAAATATGAAAATTTCCCAAATTTGAAGATGCTGATACTATTAACTTATCAAAATTTAATAAAAGAAAAGTTGTTCGAATTTTCAAAACAATTTGATAAAATTCCAATTTCCTTTCTTTCTAAAATGATGGCTATTAACCAAAATCAGCTAATGAATTTTATTAATCTTATAAGAGAACAACCTAGAAGTCCGATAGAAGATTATGAGTCTGGAACTCAAGAAATAATATTTAAAAAATCAAGATTTTAAAATTTATAATAGTTTATAATCCTCTATAAAACTCTGGTCTTAAAATTCCTTTATGTGTTATTCCATAATTTATGGTACTTAAGATATTTTCTTTTTCTCGATCTAAAATTCCCTTAATGGGCAAATAATTTGATGCGTGATTACTTCGGAAGATACAATTAGCATCTTTATTTTGAAAATTAATGTGACTTATAAAAGTTTTTAATTCTTGAAGGATATCCATTGATTTCATTTCTACAAACTTTCCACTGACCTTTTTCTTAAAGATTTCAGTCCCTGTAGGAACCATGAGTGTAAGAAATGCGATATACCAAGTCCTATTATCATCAGGACATATTTTATTAATTAAATCAGCTGATTCTAAAGCATGCTCTTTTGAAATTTCGGGATTATCTCCACCACCAAGTCCATTTATTAATGTTGCTGATAAAGTTATTCCCGCTTTCATCAATTTTTTTGATGCATTAATATGATCTAATTTATTAGCTTGCTTATGTACCATTTCAAGTAAATTATCAGAACCAGACTCAAAACCAACATAAGCAATTTTAAGGCCCGCATCATATAACATTTTTAACTGTTCTTCTGATTTTTTAAGTATATCTTTAGAATGAGCATAAACTCCGCACCTTTCTAAATGAGGAAAAAGTGAAAATGCATATTTGATTACTTCTAATAACTTATCTGTAGGCGTAACCATGGCATTTCCATTTAAGAAAAAAATTTTTCTTATGTTTGATCCATATTGCTTCCTAGCAACGTCCAAATCTTTTTTAACTAATTTTATATCTCTCACTAAAAAATTTTTACGAAGATTTGACATACAGAAGTCGCATTTAAATGTACAACCCTCAGTTAATTGAATTAATAAAGAATAAGCTTCGGATGGCGGTCTAAAAACAGGATGACAAAGGTAGATGGTTTCTTCCTTGTTTTTCATTATTAAATAAAAAAGCGCTATAATATTTTAGTAGATTTTATTCCTCATCAATTTCTGCATCAGCAGGCTTTTTTGAACAAGAACTTATATGGCGACCAAGTCGAACAAATTCCTTTCCACAGTAAGGACATTTCTTTTTATCAGTAGATTCGGTAGATTTTCCTTCTGATTCAGTACTTACTTTCTTCTTTTTTTTTTTTGGTTTTGAAGGCATAATATCCTCTACACTAGCATCATCAGGTGCAAACTCACAATTTTGAATGTGTGATGCTAAATCGACAAAGAAATCACCGCAGAAGGGACATTCTGTAGATCCCTCTAGTTCTTCTGAGTCTTCTAAACCAGCTTTTCCAGCTTTTCTTCTCTCAAATTTTAAAGGTGCTTCTTCATCTTCTTCTTCAAACTCATCAATCGATAAATCAATTTCATCCTCGGACGTTATTTCAGCAATTTCAAATTCTTCTAATTTAATTTCTTTTTCTTTAATTTTCTTTTCCGCAATCCTTTTACTCTCTTCATATACTTCAGAAAAACGCCTATTATTTTTACCTGTGTCATATAATTCACATACTTGGCAAACATAAGCACGAGAGCCTAAAATGAGTTCTCTGGCGTTACAATAACACAAAGATTGAAGGCTATTACTTATATTACCTTTTGGCTCGAGATTTTTACACGCAATTTTTCTTGAATATTTTATTTTTTGTTTTCGTCTGGGCATAATTCAAAATCACTAAAAGAAGTAAGTAAAATAGTCTTTCCTAAAATTTAATTTTTTTGGATTGCAGATTAAGAAAATAGTTTTTTTCAAAAATTTAGTCTAAAAATTAAAACGTAGATTTTTGAGATCCTTAATTATTTTTTTCCTTAAATCAACATTTTCTAAATTAGGCAAAAGCTCCTCAACTATATCTCGTAATTCTACTACTTTTTGAGTAAGCAATTCTGGTTTATTCCAAAAATCGGTTCTTAATGGATGAGTTTTTAAAATAGCTTTATTAAAATTTTCTATTGCTGCTCTATAAAAAAGACAAGCATTTTCTAATTTATTAAGTCGCGATTGATAAATTGAGCCAATCTTATTAAAACACATTCCTGCGCCAGCAAAATCGCTTTCTCTTTCAAAATTTATAGCAGCATCTTGAATTTTATGTAACGCTTCTTCTAAAACCTCATTATCTCCCATTTTTAATAGTAAATATCCTTTAATATAATATGCAACTCCTAAATAAAATCGCTGGTTTTGCTTTTTAGCGAGTTTAAATAAATCGTCAGCAAATTCCTCAGCAATAGGTAGATGTTCATTAGAAATACATATTTGAGTAACTGTTCTTAATAATTCTAGAACTCTCTCAAAATCTCCAATTTCTCTATACTTCTCAATCCCTTGTCTGAATTTTTCAACTCCAGTAATAGCATCTTTTTTTTTAAAAGCTAAATTTCCTTCATAAATCAATTCTTCAGCTTCTTCTTTTTTATTTTTCTCTCTTTGTTTTTTTCTCTCTGCTGTGCCTTCATAAAAAAAATCATCGACCCCAAATGCAATATCTTCGGTCATAGGAATTTCAGTTAATAAATCTTTATTCGAAAAATCACTTTGATTCGATGTATAATGATAATTCTGTTCTCTTTCCAATATTCTTTCACTTGATGGTGCTTGAGTATTTTTATCTAATGCAAATTCTTCTTTATAAGCAGATTGTAAAGGTTTTCCTTCAGTCACTAAAGCAGATAGCTCAGATAAAACATTTGCGAAAAAATATTTATTTAATCCATCTATTACGTAATCTACTTTATGATAATTATTATCAAATTCTGGATCATTAATGTCCATATCGACATTGGTTATTCTATATATCTCAAAGCCGGTATCATACTTAGTCATAGTATATTCAGAACCATCTTCCCTTTTTTGGATTTCTTCTTTTTTATTTCCTAATAGTGTGTGATCAAAGACTAACCCACAAAAATCATTATTATTTTGTTGAAAACCTAATTGGTTAATTATATCTATGTAGGAAAAAAATAAATTCAAACCTGGATGACTATGGAACCACCCTACCATATAATACTTTTTTCCTTCTTTATCTAGTTTTTCTTGTATTTCCTCAATAAATCCATAATGCCTTTCATCTAATTGGACATCTGTAGCATGCCCAAATGTTAAAGCTTCAGCACTTTCTACATAGACTAATTCCCCATCAGCTTTACCAATCAAAATTCCATATATTTCTTTCCACTCTTCAGGTAGAATTGATTTATTTGCATATCTACTTGCGTATAGAATTATTGTCTTATAAGCATCTGCTCTGATAACAACGGGTTTACTTATTTTTTCTATTTGCTTCTCTTCTTCAATTTTTTGTTTTTCTGAATTAGTTTCTAAATTTTTTTTTTTAGAATCATCGTCATTTCTAGTTTTTTTAAATTCCTCAGACATTTCATTAAAACCTAATTTAATTAATATTTCTAAAAAAATAATAGGTATTTTCTTAATTAAAATTATGGTTAAAACGAAATCTCACTTTTTTTAGAAATTGCATCTTTAAATCTCCTTTTTATTTCTTCTGGGAGCAATGGGACGTTTTCTACTGGTGCATTTCCTGCTTCAGTTTTAATAAGTACAAAATTACATCCAGATTCTAAATTTTCAATGAATGGAGTAATCTGTTCCTCTTTATCTATAACTGCGATTGAATTAAATCCAGCACCTTTAGCTATAATCTCCAATCTTGTTTTATTACTTGTGTACGTCTTTTGATCTCCAGTTGATCCATAAGATGAATTATCAATAACAATTAGAGTTAAATTATTTGGGTTATTATTCGCTATAGTGCTTAAACTGCCAAGATTCATTAGAATCGAGCCATCGCCATCAATACAAATTATTTTTCTCATAGGTTGAGAAATTGAGACTCCAAATGCAATAGAACTTGATAAGCCCATTGAACCTAACATATAAAAATTTTCTTTTCGATCCAAGATATCATATAACTCTCTGGAAGGTGCCCCTAGATTACAAATGATTAGCTCATCATTTAATCCTTCTACAATTCTTTTTATTGCATCATATCTCTTCATATCAATTCCTCCACAAATTCCTTTTTAAAAGAATACCCACTGATTTGTTTGTTTTCCTACTGAAATTTACTGCTTTCGGAATTATATCAACCTTATCTACTGAATTTATAAAAAATTTTTTAATCTTTAATAAATCTAAGAGATCTGGCGTAAGTTTTCCCATTGGAATTTGAGCTAGAATGTTTTCCCCTTCAGCACCTCTATGACTCATTATAAATATGACCGGAATGTTGTATAATTGCAATAATGATTTTATTGCATTTACTGAATTACCCAATCCAGAATTTTGCATTAATATTGCTGGTGTTCGCCCTCCTAAATAAGCACCTGCTGCAATTCCAACTCCTTCTTCTTCTCTTGTTATCGGAATATGCTGTATTTCATATCTTTCATCAATTTCTTCTAAAATTCCCTTTAATAAAATACATGGTAAAGATAAAATTAAATCTATTCCAGAAACTTTAATCATTTCATATAAAGCAATATTTACATTCATAATTCTAGATTTATTTATCAATATCGTTATAAAATTGAAATATAAATTCTCTAAAATATTATATTAGTTCTCTTGAATAAAATATTTAGATTTAATCTTAATTAAGAGTTTTAATAAAACGGTATTTATTATAATTTAAACATCATTTAATATAAACAATCTAATGATTTTTAGTACATCAAAATAATACCATTATGAAAGCACTTATTTTTAATTATAAACTCTACAGATTAGCATTATCTCGAATATTGGGAACTTTATATCTAAAAGGATATCTTTCTAAAATTGGAGCATTACGTTTGAAAGAAGTTTCTCTTCCAAAGCTTAAATCTAACAATTGGGCTATCGTAAAGACTAAATATTGTGGGATTTGCGGTTCAGATCAAAAACAAATCTTTCTTGATGGGAATTTTGATAATCCTATAACTGCTTTACTTTCATGGCCTCAAACTTTAGGTCATGAAGCAGTTGGAATAATTAATAAAGCCGGAAAATCATCAAATTTAAAATTAGGTGATAGAGTTGCTTTAAATCCATGGATAAGTTGCGAACCAAGAGAAATTAAACCCCTTTGTAGCGCCTGTGAAGAGGGAAATACATATCTTTGCAGAAATTTTACAAAAGGTATTCTCACACCTGGAATTCATTCAGGTACTAGTAGTGATGCAACAGGTGGATTTGCAGAATTTTTCCCAGCGCATAAAACTATGGCAATAAAAATTCCTGATTCAGTGTCATTGGAGCAAGCCACTCTATCAGATCCTTTTGCAGTGGTACTTCATTCTATACTAAAGGTCGATCTTAGAGAAGGATCGATTTGTGGGGTTTATGGATGTGGAAATCTTGGATTATTAACAATTCACTTCTTAAAGAGTATTTATGAAAACATGACTGTAATTGCCATTGCCCGATTTCCACATCAAGTAGAAATGGCAAAAAAATTTGGTGCAGATCTAGTAATCAAATCATCTCCCCCAAGTAGAGTTATTGAAAGTGTTGGAGATTACTTAAATTATGATATTTATTATTTAAAGAAAAATAAACCATGGTTATTAGAAGGAATTGATTTTTTATTTGATACAGTTGCATCTGCCGAAACATTAGAGACCGGTTTACGTATCGTAAAATCAAGATTAATAGATTATAAGAATAATCGGGACAAATCCGGAGTAATTGTGTTAACAGGAGTTCATATTCCTAAGAAATTTGAATGGACACCTTGGTACTTTAAAGAAATAAATATTATTGGTAGTAATGCCTTTTCAATAGAAGATTTTGAAGGCACTAGAGATCATGCCTATTATCACTATTTTCGATTATTAGAAGAGGGAAGAATTGATCCAACACCAATAATTTCACATAAATTTCTCTTGAAAGATTATAAAAAAGCGTTTGTGGTTGCTAGAAATCAAGAGAAATATAAATCTATTAAAGTTGAATTTTATTTTGATTAATTCATGGAGTGAAATTTTATATGAATTCAAAAAATGAGAAGGGGTGCATTCCTGCATTAACATTTGAATTAAAAAAATTCAAATTATTGAAAGCATTTATCAGAGGAAAAATAAATCCTAAAGGGTATTGGAAATCGGGAGGACCAGTTTCTCTAAAAAATGTTCCATATCCAAAGTTGATTGCAGAAGACTGGGTTATTGTGAAAACTGTTTTTTGTGGAATTTGTGGTAGTGATATGACTGAATTAAGACTTAATGGCTCACTTGATAATCCTATACGATCGTTTATTTCTTTTCCTCAGATAATGGGGCATGAACCTGTCGGTATTATAGAAAGTGTTGGAAGTAAAGTCAAAAAGTTTAAAAAAGGAGATCGGGTTGTAATTAATCCATGGTTCTCATGTATTCCTCGCGGAATCATACCGATATGTTCAAGATGTTCTTTAGGTGATTTTAAACATTGTCAAAATTTCCAGAAGGGTAAAATTCCAGTAGGAATGCACTTAGGTGTTACACGTGGATATGGTGGATTTAGTCCATATTTAACCGTTCATGAATCTCAATGTTTTTCTATACCTGATAAAATATCATTTGAGCAAGCAGTTTTGGCAGATCCTTTTTCTGTTTCTTTTCACTCTCTAGTATTGTTAAATCCTAACCCTGGTTCTCAAATTCTTGTTTATGGTTTAGGTGTTATAGGTTTGTTGACAATACTTTGTTTAAAAAACATTTTTAGAGTAAAAAATGTAATAGGCATTGGGCGATATCAATTTCAGAAAGATATAGCCATTAAATTAGGAGCTGATCATGTTTTTTTAAACTCAGGTGAGTTATTAATTGAAGAAATAGCTGCATATAACAATGCTGAATTATACACACCTAAAAAGGGGCTTAAATGGACATTTGATGGTGTGGATGCAATAGTTGATACCATTGCTTCAGCAGAGACTTTTGAAATCGGAGAAAGAATACTTCGCACTCAAGGTAAATTAGTATTTTTTGGTGTAAGCTCTCCAAAGAGGTTTGAAAATACACTTCATTATTTTAAAGAACTCGAAGTTATAGGTTCAAATGCATTTGGTATAGAAATGTTCCATAATGTATTTTTACACGCATTTGAACATTTTTTAAATTTTTTATCAGAAGGATTAATAGATCCACAGATACTAATTACTCATAAATTTCCCCTTGAAGAATACAGGACTGCGTTTAACACACTCGCTCATAAATCTGAATCTCATGCTATTAAAGTCGTTTTTGATTTTGTAAATTATAAATAATAATACAACTAATTCAAGATCAATTTTTAAATAAAAAGGTTTATAGAAAATTTAAGTTAATTTAACTATTAATTAAACTGAATCAACCTAATATTTAAAGGTGAATAAAATAGTATTTGAATTAATTGCTTCAATTTATGTTATAATAATTGGAATAACAATGCTATGTATGTGGTTCTTATTAATAATGAAGAGAGAAGTACCCGAACTTAAAACTAAGCCAACGCAAATATATTTTCATTTAATTGCTGAATTTTTAACATCTATAGCGCTTATAATTGGAGGGATTGGATTGATTATGAATCAATTTTGGGGAATAGCAGTATTTTTTATTGCTATTGGAATGGCTATCTACTCTACAATAAACGCAGCAGGTTTTTATGGTCAATTAAAGGATTGGCCTATGTTTATCACTTTATTAGTATTTACATTTATTTCTCTAATTATCACATCATTAATCTTAATTTTCTAATTTCAGTTATAATAATAAAAATTATATAATTCCTTTTTTTCTAAATTCTCGAACATCTTCATCGGAATATCCCAACTTTTTAAGAATCTGCTTTGTATGTTGACCAAGTTTAGGAGATAATTCTCTAATCCTTAGAGGTGTTCGTGAATATTTGATAGGTGAAGATATATTTTGAATTTTCCCAAACTTTGGATGGTCCATTTCTATTACCATATTACGAGCTTTAATTTGAGGATCATCACACGCTTCAGCAAAAGATTTTACTGGCATAATGCAAACGTCAAGGCTTTTAAACATATCCATCCACTCTTTTTGAGTCTTTTTCAAAAATTCTTTTTGGAGTTCTATAAAAACATACTCTCTTTCTTTGCCTTGAGCAAATTGTTTGAGAATTAAATCATTACGTCCTATTGTTTCACATAATGCCCGCCAGAACTTAACTTCTACAATCCCTACTGACAAAAATCTATTATCTTTTGTTTTGTATACATTATAAAAAGGAAAATCTCCATGTAAGGGATTTTGAGTTTCTATCCCCTCATTTAGGTCTTTAGAAAAATGATAAGCAGCAACGAGAGGCATGAATGAAAAAACAGAATCTGTCATTGATATATCTATATATTGTCCTTTTCTTTCTTGATTTCTCTCTCTTTCAATTATTGCTCCTAATATCCCTATAGTTGAAACTAATCCTCCTCCTATATCCGCTACTTGAACCCCAGGATTTACGGGCATTCTTTCTCGTGATTCATTACCAAAAACCTTTCGTTCTCTGTTTAAATCTAAAATACCACATATTCCAATATAATTAAGATCATGACCCGCTATTTGTTCATATGGACCAGATTGGCCATAACCTGTCAGAGAACAACATATTATTGATGGATTTATTTCACTTAACGTTTTATAGTCAATTTTCAATTTATTTGTAACTTTAGGTCGAAAGGAATCAATAACTACATCAGCTTCTTTTACCAATTTATAAAAAATTTCACGAGCTTTTTCCTTTTTTAAATTAAGAGTAATTGACTTTTTATTCCTATTAAGAATTGAATTAAAAGCACTTTCACGATATTTTCCTTTTTGAAAGAATGGAGGTGGTTGTCCATAGAAATAGCGAGGATCTTCAACGCGAATAACATTGGCCCCAAGATCAGAGAGTATCATAGAACAAAAGGGTCCAGGTAGCATTCTAGTCAGATCTAATATTATTTTCCCTTCCAATGGTAATGACATAATAAATAAAAAATTAGATAAAATAAAAGTATACGTAAAAAGCTTGGAATGATAAACGAATTTAAGCTCACTGAGATTTCAAAACTTAATCCTATTTCTTCTCCTATTTTGAATAAATTCAATATTAAAGAGCTTACTTTTTGAAAACACAATTTATTAAAAAACTATTTGAATCTTATAGCTCAATTATTTCAGATTCCATTCCATCCGTATCTATAATAGCAAAAGTAGCCTTTCCTGTTAAGTAACCACAGACTTCGCCTGGATTAATCACGAGAGTACCATTTTCTAATTTTTTATTAAACAAGACATGTGTATGACCTGTTAAAATAATATCAAAATTTCCCGATTTTCCTAAAGCTTCTATTGTTTGTTCTCGGGGCATGTGAGATACAAAGATTCGTTTACCTCCTAAATTTAAAATCATTTCCTTTCCATTTTGTGGAAATTCGCATATTTTTCCTAAGTTTTCTTTTAGAAGAAGGATTTCTCCGTCATTGTTCCCAAAAACTCCAAAAAAATTATTTTTTATTGAATCTTTTAATTCGTTAAACCATCTCCTAACAAATGGTGCAACATAATCTCCACAATGTATAAGGGCATCAACATTTCTTTCATTTATAATTGATATTGCTTTTAAGATATTGCTTTTATGATCATGGGAGTCTGAAATTACCGCAATTTTCATCCTTAATAATCTCCTTTTAAAATGAATTTTTTAGTTTGTTATATAATAAAATTAAATTATTAAATGTTTAATATTAATATTATTCATTAGCTAAACTAAAGCAAATTTATGTATTTAACATGATTGATAAATTCTTTAAACTCGAAAAAATGATGGTAGACCAGCAATTAGAAAGATACTTTGCTAATCTGCATAAAAAAGAAAAGGATATACTTTTAAATGATTTTATTAATCAACTTGAAGAATTCATTTTAAATGAAAAAGCTAAAAGAATCCACCCTATTTTACTAATTGCTGCTTATTCTGGTATTGTAAACCCTATGTATTTAGGAGATCAAATAGAACAAATTCGTGAGGTTTCCATATCAGTCGAATTGCTACACAGTGGACATTTAATACATGATGATCTTCTTGATGATGATAAAACAAGAAGAGGAAAACCAACTTTTCATATGCAATTAGAAAACGAAATAAATCAAGTGTATAAGGATTTAGATCTCCCAAATAAAGAAGAAGTAATTGAATTATATGGAAGAGACATGTCAATATTAGGAGGTACACAAGGTTATCTTTTAGGTTTAGATATTTTAAAATCTTCAAAATTTCCAGAACAATTGAAACTATTTGCTATTAATGAATATACAGAAGCAATGGATTATTTGATGAAGGGACAATTGGTTGAAGAGTACATGAACTATAATAATATAACTATGACTTTAGAACAATATTTGAATATCGCTGAATTTCAAAAAGCAAGAATATTTGAAAAGTCTACTAAAATTGGAGCAATTTTAGCAAAAGGTAATATTCATTATCAAATTAAACCATTAAGTTATGCAATGTTACGAATTGGTCAAGCTCATGCAATACGTGATGATATCCTTGATCTAGAAGACGACATTAAAGGAAAGAAGAGAAAAATTGTATATATTTTAGCAGTTCAAAATACAGATGAAGAACAATCTAAAGCAATAAACGAAATTTATCATAAAGAAAATTTAACAAATAATGATGTAAAAACAGTGAAGAATATTTTCTTAGAAACTAATGCACTAATGATTGCTGAGAGTTTAGCGAAAAATTTCATTGAACAAGCTAAAACTTCTCTAAAAGAGATTTACCCCGATCTAAATAGAGAACAAAAAATCTTTTTTAATGGTTTTTCAGATTTTGTTTATTCAAGAGAATTTTAATATTTCTCTCTAATATTTTATGCTACAACAAATGGAATCCGTTGTTTCTTCAACATTAAATTATTTAATTTTTTAAATACTTCTAAAACATTGTAATTCTCTAAAGCGGATGTTCTAGCGAAACCATCTAATTTTCGATTTTCTAAATATTCAAAAATTAATTTATCATGAATAATTTCAGATTCTGAGGTTTTCTCTATTAAATCACTTTTATTTGCAACTAATATAATAGGAATCTTTGGATCTATTGCATTTTCAATGATATTATCATACCAAAAATCTAATTGATTGAAAGATGGAAAATTTACGGAATCAAAAACTAATAAAGCTCCATTAGCACCGTCTATAAATTTTGGAATTAACGGGGTAAATCTTTCTTGCCCTCCGAAATCAAAAATAGAGTTTACAACATAATTTTCCTTCTGTGGGTTTATCTCCTTTTTAAAATTTATTTTTAAATAGACAGAATGAAAATTTATTCCAATTGTTGGAGAGCTATCAAAATTGAATGAGTTAAAACAATAACGATTAAATAATGAGGTTTTACCTACTGAACTGGCACCACAAATCACGGTTTTAAAGCTAAATAAAATATCTTTTCGGTTATAACTCATTTTATAATAGATCCTTGAATGTCAATTAAATTATCCTAGAAATTATTAATGTTTGATTATTGGAATGTTATATTCTTTAATTTTAATAAAATGAATATATAACACCTTAAATAGTTATCTAAGGCGGTTATTTATAAGCTAAGTTAATAAAATATCTTAGGAAGATTCAAAAATATATGAATTATAAGAATAATATCTAAAAGTCGCTTTTCTTTTAATATAATAGAAAAAAAGGTTGTTTAAATTCATTAATTATTTTTTCATATGAAACTTTATGGCTATTAAAATTCCTCCTGATCAAATTGTTATAAGACCTCCTGTTGAAGCCTATTCAGTTTTAATACCTGTGACTGGTGGATGTTCGTGGAATCAATGCCGTTTTTGTGGAACTTATAAAGGTGTATATGGAGTATCTCAAGACTACGCTATTCGATCTTTAGAAGATGTAAAAAAAGATATTGATAGATATACTGAGAGTAATTATCATGGTTTCCCCGTTTTTTTAGCAGGAGGTAACCCTACTTCTGCTCCAACAGATTATTTAGTTGACATTATTAAATATGTCAGAGTAAAATTAAGAGATGTTCCACGAGTGAGTTGTTATGCTAAATCTTTAGATATTCTAAGAAAAACGGATGAAGAATTAAAAAAATTAGCCAATGCAGGATTAGATATTGTTTATATGGGATTAGAAAGTGGTTCAAATACAATATTAAGAATTATGAAAAAAGGAACAAATGCAGAATCTATGATAAAGGCAGGAAAGAAGATTTTAAATGCGGGAATCCAATTATCATTATACATAATTTTAGGATTAGGAAGTCATAAATATTCAGAAGAACATGTAATAGAAACGGCCAGAGTATTAAGTGAAATTAATCCCACCATTTTTCGTTTTAGAACATTAAATATTTTACCTGGTACTCCTCTTTGGGATGATTGGAAATCAGGAAAATTTAAATTATTAAGTCCTGTTGAAAATTTAAAAGAAGAAAAGCAAATTATAGAAAATTTAGCGGAAAATGTGACTTCTCAGGTTTTTAATGACCATATATCTAATTATTGCGCCTTAGAATCTTCAAATATAAAAAAAGATCGAGAAAATTTTATAAAAGTATTAGCTTCTTACATTAATGACCCAAAAATCCAACAATTACCGAGAAAAAATCTAATAAGAATGTAATTTTTGAAAATAGAAATAATTTATTTTTTTATGCGTTTAAAATTTGATCCGCCATTTCAATAAATATTTTATATTTCATAATTAAATCCAGAATATAATCATTAATCTTGTAAATCCGGGAATAGCCCTTCAATTTTTCTAAGCTAGTTCTATTATTTTCCAATTCTATCTTCATTTTTTGTAGCTCAGTATCCCATTCTGCCATTTTGTTAATAATCGATCGTGAAAACTTTAGGAGAATTACTCCAGCAGATTCAGCCCCATATGTAATTTTTCCTTTAGGTGATATGTCCACTTTTTCTATTAGTCCGTTTTCTAATAATAAGTTAACTTCTTCAGAAATTTTCCCAACTGATAAACCTGTAATATTCTTTATTTTTTTTTGAGTAAGATATTTTCTAGTAATAAAATAGCCAAGAATCTTAACAAACATTGGATCTCGGCTTGAAAAAATAGGTGATGCTGCAAATTGATTCAAAATATCATCTTCAAGTACATATACTTCTGCATCAAATTGAATTTTCTTTGGTTCCTTTTCTTCTCTTCTGGTAAGAATTGGTTTTTCTACATTGATGTTTTTATCAATTTTATTCTGAGTTATTATAGGGAATAAAACTTTATAAATTTCAAATACTTCAAACAATTCATCAATTCTTTGAAGAAGATGATCTGCTCCTTTTTTAGATTGTTCAAGTAATTTATTTAATTCCTTTTTTTTGTTTTTAAAATAACTCTGTAACCTATTGAAACTATTTAACGCGAGTTCTAATCCCATTGTGGTAAGATCTTCAAGTTTGCCCGAAAAGGAATACACATAGGTATGAGTACCAGGAAGTCGCTCTTTTTTATAGGTTCCTGTACCAGTCATAACAGATAAGAAAGTGGAAATTGAGCCCATTGAAAATCCTGTTAACTCCTTTAATTCTCTCTGAGTTAATTCTCCATGGATTAATAAATATGAAGAGATTTTAGATATTTTTGGATTAACACGTTTACTTTCAGCTATATCTAAAAGAAACTCTACAAGTTTATCCTCATACTTTCGAAGTTTAAGACTAAATAAGTTTTCATAAGTTTCTGATTTTTCTTCAACTGCCATCTCTTAATTAAATATAGGTTAGACGTTTATTTAAATGTTTTCATGAAATTTGAATTTTGGAAAGTTTTTAAATATCAAGGATCTCTTTAGTAATTGATAATATCTCATCTTCATCAAATAAATTAACATTACCAGTTTTCTTAAATAAATCAATTTGATCTTGATAAAGTGCTTCAATAAGATTAGAAAGATAATTAAGCCTTTCCTTAAAACTTGAGTCTGGTGGTTTAAATAAAAAACATACAATTTCAATATCTTTACCATAACTTGCTTGAACATAAAGACCTTTATAATTAATCTCTTCCATCTTTGAGCCTCCAATTTGAGTAACAAATGAATCCATTGCAGCTAAAAAACCTGATACTAATGCCTGTTCCTTGAAATTTTCGCTAGCATAGTTTATTAAAGGCGCTCCACTAGTTTTTTCCATTATTATTAAATCTCTGAAAATATCCGAATATTTTGGCGCATTAGATTCTTTAAGCATTAACTTATTATGTTCTAAGTCATTATAGATATCAAAAAGTCTAAAATTATAAGAGTCAAACGAATTAGATTCGTCGAAATAATAATCTGATAATTTTATTACTTGCGAAGGAGCTCTCATTGGTTCTTTTGGAAGTTTTTTAATAAACTGATTTCGCATTTCAAGATCATAATCATCGTTCTTTTTTGCCTTTATAACACCATAAACTATTTTCCTTGATGGATCTACAACATAAAGCCAACAATTTAAATTTTTCATATCATAAATTAAATTTCTCAACCCTATTCTAAGAACTCCTATGGGTGTTGTTACAAAAATATTCCAACTCGCAATCTTAGCAGCTAGCTTAATTGAATCTTTTACCTCGAGATATCTATTATCATTAACATTGACTCCATTCATAACAAATACAGCTGCAGTCTTGACTTTTGATTTTTTCATTGTTAAGTACATATCCATTTTAGGTGTAATAGAATTATAGGAGGTATTATGAACAGTTATTTCGTGATCAGCACAATAATCAGCAAAAGTTTCACTCAAATCTTGCTTTGCAATGAAGTCTAAATGATATAGATATTTCTTGAATGTTTTTGAATTAATTACAGCATATCCACAATATTCTAAAGGATTCTCAAATCTTTTTTGCCAATCTGTTGAGTTATAAGTATTAGTTAAATGTGTTAAAATAAGCTTTATATATTCAAGTCTGCTAATAAATGGTTTTTCAGGAACCGTAATCCCATAATCGGAAATAAATTCTAACAATTCTTTAATTTTACAATTTATTAGAATATAATTAATAGAAAACAAACCAAATTTGCTTTTACTCTTTTCGATTAGATAATCAATTACGTTTTCCTCAGTAATTTCAGTTTCAGTGCTCATTTTTCTACTAAATTTTTAATTTGATCTCTAGTAAGTTGAAGATATCTTGCACTTAAGAAGTCCTATACTAATTTTATCTAATTAATATATACTAGAAATTTATCTTTACGTGATATCCGTATACATAAAAAAAAAGAAAAAAAGGGAATTAGAATAGTCCTATTAATAAATAAATGGAATTAATCTTTTACTTTTCTTCATGTAGTCTTTATATTCAACACCAAATGTCCCGATCAACATTTTTTCTTCTATTTTTATTCACATTCTCAATAGAGAAATATTCAATATCGTCATGCAAATTAATAAAAATATAGATCTAAAAGCTAAATATTTACCTAACATTATAAAAATCGCGCTAAAATATATTGGATGTCGTATAATTTTGTATTAGTAAAAACAGAATGCTATCTAATATTATTTTTAGAAAAATGTCTAATAATGTTAAATGTGATAAAAATTAATCTTATTTATGCCTAAAAAAATTACCAAATCAACATTATTATTAATTGTATATATTGTTACCGCCTTCCTAGGATTAGGTTTATTTATCCCAGCGGGAACATTTTTCTGGCTTGAGACGTGGATCTATCTTATTATATTTTCAATCTTTTTCACAACAGTAGTCTTATATTTTGATAAACACGACCCTGAAATGCTCCAGAAAAGGGCTAAACCCAAATTCACAGAAAAATGGGATAAAATTGTCATGATATTAATGGGATTCGGATTTTTTCCAACATTTATGATACCAGGATTTGAACGAAAGTATGGCTGGTCATACATTCCATTCTGGGTTGAAATCATTGGGTTTATTGGAATGACTTTAGGATTAGCAATTATCTTTTTAGTAATGAAAGAAAACACTTTTTTGTCAAAATCAGTCGAGATTCAAAAAGATCGAGATCATAAAGTAATAACTACTGGACCTTATAGATTAGTACGGCATCCAATGTATTTTGGATTTGTTTTATTTATAGTATTTTATTGTTTAGCCCTTGGTTCTCTTTATTCACTTATACCTACAATGCTTGGAGTTGCCGGGTTAATAATTCGTACCGTTTTGGAGGATAGAATGCTACATGAAGAGCTTGAAGGATACACAGAATATGCTCAAAAAACCAAGAAAAAATTAATTCCCCTGATTTGGTAGGGATTTATTTTCATATTTTTTTTTAAGATCTTCCCAAAGTTTTATTATAACCTTAAAACCAGCAAATCTCATTAGATTTATCTCAAGAAAATCTTTTACTTTGTCGTATCCATTTAATTTTTGAAGTGTTTCTTTATTATTATCCAAATCTTTTTTTATTTCGAGGAATTTCTCCTCCCATTTAATATTTGCTTTCAAGAGGTTAATTGCTCTACTGAAGGTTTCTGTCACTACAGAATCCATAGAATAAACCCATGGTTTTGAATATTTAGAAATTTTTATTAAATTAAATTCTAGAAAATTATTAAGTTCCTGAGAAATTTTTCCCGCAGAAAAACCAGTCAATTTTCGGAGCTTAGATTGTGTTAAATCTTTCCGAGTTATAAAATAGAAGAGTATCGTTGATGTTATTTCACCCCGAACAGTAAAAACTGTATAATTTAATAGTTTATCAATAATCTCCTTTTCAATCTCTATAATTTTAGGATCAAATATTTCCTCTAATTTCATTTTTAATTTTTATCCTTTTTTTGTGTAAAAATAAACTCTATATCAGACCAGATATTTTGAACTGTATCAAAAGTCTTTATTAATCCTTTTATTCGATGTGAAAGAAATTTAGCTCCTTTTTTATCGTTAAGTTTCTCAAGCACACTAACTTTTTTTTTAAGAAATTCATTAATTTCTATGAATTCTTCTAGAGTTGCATCAGCTGTGTCTCCATAAGTTTCAGGGGTATTGATATAAAGATATTCATTAGATTTCGGGATACTTTCTTTTTTTACAACATGTAAAGCTAATATATCTCTCAATTTCTTTGAAATTGTACCTGAAGAAAGCCCTGTTAGCCCTTTTAACTGTTTTTGAGTTAATCTTTTGTGTATTCCAATGTATCCAAGAATTAACTGAAGATTTGGATCAACACTTTTTGCTCTTCCTGAATCTAATACAAAATCAATAAGAATTTGTTCATATTCTTTAATTTTGCCCTCAAATTTATGATTTTCGAGCAAAAGTTCCTCATCTATCATTTCTTACTATAATTAATGTGCAAGAAACTATTTATAATTTTTTATCTTTCATGAAGGATGAAGAACATTTAAATATGCATTCTTCATATTATTTTATTGGGTTCTTTATTATTCATGAAAAATAAAAAACTTAAGGTCAATCAAAATGAATGCTATAGAAGTTGAAAATTTAATCAAATATTATAATCGCGGTAGAGTTAAAGCTGTTGACGACATTTCATTTGAGGTGCCCCAAGGATCACGATTTGGGTATTTAGGACCAAATGGAGCAGGAAAAACTACCACGATTCGATGTATACTTGGTTTTCTTAATCCTGATGCTGGAGATATTACAATATTAGGGGAAAAGATCAATCCAAAAAAGGATATAATGGTTCGAAACCGAATTGGATATTTACCAGGTGAATTGGGACTATATAAAAATATGACCGCATATGAACTGATAAAATATTTTGCTAAACTTTATGATATAGATATAGATTGGGAATTTGTAAAAGAAATAACAGAACGTCTTAAACTAGATATGAATCGAAAGGTGGGAGTTTTAAGTAAGGGTAATAAACAAAAAGTTGGTGTATTATCAGCATTAATGGGTAAATTTGATTTATTAATAATGGATGAACCTACTTCGGGGTTAGATCCTTTGATGCAGTCAGAATTTTATCGAATCGTATCAGAGCGCCAGAAAGAATCAAATTGCACTGTATTTCTTTGTAGTCATGTTCTCGCTGAAGTAGATAAATTCTGTGATCAAGTAGCTATTATCAAGAAGGGAAAAATAGCTGAAATATCTGAAGTAGACGAACTTAAAGCTAAAAATTTGAAACATATAGAATTGTTATTTAAAACTCCAGAAAGTAAGAAGTCATTTAAAAAATTCTTAGGATCAGAGTACCCTGAATCGATAATAAAATATGATTTCCAAAATCAACTTGAATTTTTATTACCACCATATTCAACTCGAAAGATATTATGCGAAATTAGTGAAAGAGATTGGGCTGGTATGCCTATAAAAGATTTCTCGATTACACATTCAACACTAGAGAATATTTTTTTGCAGTATTATGAAGAAAGTGGATCAAAAGGAGGGGAAATCGCATGAAAGTAATACAAATTGTCTGGAATGAACTACAAAATCATTACAAAAGTCTCTTGATTTATACAGGTATTATGTCACTCTTCTTCATCTGGTTTGTAACATTTTTTGATCCTGAGCTATTTGCCGGTATGGAGGAAATATTTGAGGGTTATCCCGATGCTATCAAGCAGATTGTTGGAGAATTTTATAATCTCGCTGAATTTGGAGGTTTTCTTAACGTTTATTTGTTTTCAGTATCTTTTTTCTACTTTGGTATCTATTTTATATTAAAGTCTGCACAGAACATCCCAAAAGAGATAGAGGATAAAACAATTGAAATGTTACTCTCAAAACCCGTTAAACGCTTCGAACTTAGTTTAGGGAAGTATTTATCTCTAATTATTGAAATTTTAATAATATATTATTTTGTCATGATGAGCGTTCTTTCAGGAATTTTAATATTTCCTTCCGTAAATGCTAATGATATTTTTTTCAACGAAATACTCTTCGCATTTTTATGGAATTTTATTTTTATGGTTGCATTAATAAGTACGGGATTCGTTTTCTCTACTTTCTTATCGTCAAAAAAGGCATTAGCTTTAGGATTAGGAGCAGTGATATTTTTCTACGCCGTTGGACAATTTTGGAAATCATTTCCAGAAGGAGTTCAAGAGATTAAACGTATGAGCATCTTCTTTTATTCAGATATGTCTAATCTCCTCGTGAACCATATTTGGGATAACGTAGCGTTACATGTTTTAATCCTTTTAGGTTATTCTATAGGTTTGGCAACTTCATCCATTATAATATTTAATAAACGAGATATTCCAGTCTAAATTTTTTAATTTTTCTTTTTTTTTAATCAGTAATTCAATACTAAAATTTTTAAGTCTGATATAATTTATATATGTTTTAATAGGAATAGAAATCAATTTATATTTGATTTTCAAGAAGGTGACTAGAAATTACTGAGAATTATCGCAAAAAAGTCCATTCAGAAGATATAATTGCTACATTTCAAGATGTATTGATCCTCCCCGGATTTACAAATTTCACGCCTCAAGAAATTGATTTATCCTCAAATTTAGGAAATCATCATTTAGCACTTCCTATAATGTCTTCAGCTATGGACACTGTTACTGAGGAGTTAATGGCGATCAATATGGCATTACATGGGGGATTAGGAGTTCTCCACCGTAATTGCTCCTACGAGAGACAATTAGAAATGTGTAGAATTGTAAAAAGAGCTAGATCCTTTGTAATTGATGATGAACATGTAGCTACTATTAATCCTGATGCCAAAGTTGCTAAAGCAAAATACATGATGGATAACTATAATATAAGCGGTATAGTGGTAGTAAACGAATCTAAGAAAGTTTGTGGTATTTTCACCAAGCGGGATATTCCCTTTTCAGAGCATGATATGCAAAATGGGGTTGTAAAAGATTATATGACAAAAAATGTCATTTCTATTAAACCAGGAGCCTCTAGGGAGGATGCTTTGAAAATTCTTTATGAGTCACGGAAAGAAAAATTGCCAATTATAGACAAAGATGGGTATTTAAAAGGATTGATTACGAAAAAAGATTTAGCTCCAGAATTTCCTCTCGCTTCAAAAGATGAAGAAGGACATTTATTATGTGCTTTAGCATTGTCACCTAGATTTCCAGAATCCTCACAAGCTCAGAATATGTTAAAAGAAATTGATAAATATGTTGACATTTTCTTTATTGATGTTGCTGATTTTTTTAAAAAGGCTGACATTGAAGGTACAGCAAAAATTATGAAGCTCTTAAATTCTGATTTTGTTCTTGGGAATATTGGAACTTATCAAGCAGCAGAATATTTGATTACAAAATGTGATTTTGTAGAGGAAAGATTTATTGGATTGAAAGTGGGAATGGGCTCTGGGTCTATTTGCACAACTTCGATACAAACTGGAGTTGGTGCTCCTACTCTATTTGCTACAGCGCAAGTAGCTGATGCCATACAAGATTATAATCCAAAATTATCATTAATTGCAGACGGAGGTTTTACTAAACCAGGTGACTTACCAAAAGCGATTGCTGCTGGGGCTGATTTGATAATGTCTGGACATTTTTTTGCTGGTACAGATGAATCTCCAGGTTTTATTGACACTATCGCTGGAAGGAAGGTAAAAGTCTATCGCGGAATGGGAAGTAAAGAAGCAAGAACATTTGGTTATATATCAGATCGTTATGTTGAAGGTTCAAAAATGCTAACAGAGGGAGTTTCAAATTATGTGCCTTATGTGGGAGATGTAAATGGAGTTTTAGCAACATTAAAAGAAGGATTAGCTAACGGGATGATATATGCGGGAGCAAAATCTGTTCAAGAGATGAAGGAAGCTGCTTTAGGAATTATTTCAGCAGTAGGGCAACTTGAAACTCAACCTCATGATCTTATTGGAAAGTTTTAATTTTCCTCGCTGACTTTCAGCCTTTATATAAAAAAAAAAAAGATTAGGAATAACTTAAGGAATTACCATGAGTTGTTTCTTATCATAATCTTCTATGTTTCCACCTTCTTCAATAAAATCAATGAAATTCTTTAAACTTTTTAATGTTAAGTCACCTATTTTCTCAAAAGACTTTTTGAGTTTCTTGTTCTCAAAATCAACCCATAGGGTTGTATGCACCATATCTCCTTTTGGTTTTAGAATATATCCAATAGAATTCATGTCACTATCTTTCATATGCCAAGTTACATATTCATTTTCCTTTTGTTCCCAATTAACAATTAGGATATCTCCAACTTTAGTTTTTAACAGAAAATTTTTACCTTCCTCTTTCGGTTGTATATCATCAACCCCTAAGTTCCATTTTGTTACAATTTCACCATCAATTACAATATCATATATCCTTTTAGGAGTAGAATTAATCTCAATTTTTTTCTCTAATCTCATATAATGATAACCTCCATTTGATTTCGGTTTAATTTAGGGCATCATCATTTTTATACATTTGTGTCGTAGAAATAGAAAAAAACAGGATTTTTTTATAATACTAATTGCTTTGTATTCTACTATTGAAACTTTATAAATTTAGGTTTCAACAATAGTAAACTTTTCTATTTTACATATATTATTAAAATGTAACTAAATTAGTCCAAATTGATTTTTATGAAAAAAATAGAAAGAGCAATTATTAGTGTCTTTGATAAAACTGGAATCCTTGAGTTTGTAAAGGTATTGGTAAGTGAGTTTGGAGTTGACATCTTATCTACAGGAGGTACTGGAAATATTTTGGAGAAAAATGGAATTTCTTATACAAAAATCTCTAACTTCACTGAAACTCCTGAGATGTTTAATGGCAGAATTAAGACATTACATCCAAGAATTGAAGGAGGCATTTTATATCGTAGAGGATTAAAGAAAGATACCGACGAAGCTGAAAAATATAATATTAAACCAATCGATATGGTTGTTTGTAATTTATATCAATTTAAAGAAGCAATTGAGAAACCTGGAATAAAAATTGATGATGCATTAGAGATGATTGATATCGGTGGCCCTACAATGATTCGCGCAGCAGCAAAAAATTTTCCAGATGTTATTGTAGTTCCCAGTCCAGAATATTATGATGAAATTATTGATGAGATGAGAAAAAATAAGGGAGCAATTACCGAAAATACTCGATTATTACTAGCCCAAGAGGTTTTTTCAATTATGGCAGATTATAATGCTTCAATTGCAAACTTTTTACAAAAATTTTACAATCCAGCTGCTATTTTTCCTAATACCATGATAAAAGTTTATGAAAAAGTACAAGATTGCAGATATGGAGAAAACTGGGATCAAGAAGCTGCTTATTATAAAGATACTTCTTCTCAATATGGGCTTCATCTCTTGAAACAACTTAGTGGTAAAGACCTCTCATTTAACAATTATTTAGATATAGACTCTTGTATACGGGTTCTTTTGGATTTTGATACTCAACACTACGTAACAGCAATTTTAAAACATACAAGTCCAAATGGGGTAGCTATAGATAAAAAAGATCAATTAACCTCAGTTAAAAAAGCATTTAGTACAGATCCTTTATCTGCATTCGGAGGGATTTGGGGAGTTAACAAAGAACTAAAGAGGGAAGTAGCAGATTTTATCATAAATCAAGAAAAAATATTTGTAGAAGTTATAATCGCACCCTCTTTCGAGGAAGAAGCTTTAGAGATATTAAAACAAAAGGAGAATTTAAGAATTATTGACTATAAAGAATTAATTAGTAAAAGTAGTAAAATTAATAAGAAT
This sequence comes from Promethearchaeota archaeon, assembly GCA_048941285.1. GTDB lineage: Archaea > Asgardarchaeota > Lokiarchaeia > Sigyniarchaeales > SOKP01 > Loki-b32. Next base: position 56,812 of record JBHLNS010000008.1, on the reverse strand, counting down.
TTAGAAATTAGGGGAGTATTAGGGGGTATTCTTGTTCAAGAGTATGATACTAAACCAATTGTTAAAGAATGGAATGTAGTTAGCAAAAAAAAAGTAAATGAACTTGAAAAAGAGGCATTACTTTTTGCTTATAGAGTATCAAAATGGGCTAAATCAAATTCAGCATGTTTTGCTCAAATCTATGATGATGGTATTTATACATTGGGTATTGGAGCTGGACAACATAGTAGAGTTCATGTAGTTAAGTTAGCAGCTCAAAAAGCAAAAGAATTTGGGCATGAAGAAGAACTAAAAGGGGCCTTTATGGGTACAGATTCTTTTTTTCCATTTCCTGATGGTTTAGAAGTTGCTGTAAATAGTGGTGCAAAAGCTATTATTAATCCCGGAGGTTCCATAAGAGACAAGGAAGTAATTAAACGCGCAGACGAATTAGGCTGTGCTTTAATATTCTGTGGAAAAAGAGTTTTCCGACATTAATCCAAAAAATAAATGAGTTAACTTCTATTAAATTAAATTGTCTATTCTATTCAATATTTCGATGAGTTAAAGTTTTGAGGCTCAGTCTCTTTACATGCAAAAACTATATAAACTTCTAAATATAATTTTATAATACTTAAGCAATGTCAATTTAACTTTTTTAATTATTATTTTAATTGAGGAGAGTACTAGTAATTAACTTTTAATTTGAGGGTTCGCTTTAAATATGGATTTTTTTCAGAAGAATTTAAAAGAAACAGTAGAAGCGATTAATAAATTAATTGATAACAATGTAACTATTGTAAATGCTAAAAGAATAAGAAGATGTAATAATATTAAATCTTCAAATCGATCTAAAATTAATTTTATTTGGAGAGCTTTGAAATATCTTGAAGATCAAGGAATTTTAAGGTTGAACGGGATCACTAATCCAAAAACTTATAAAATTATTTCAAGAGAAAAAATTGATGTAGACGATTTTCTTGCTAATAACGGTAAAAGAAAATAAAAATGACCTATTTTAACTCTAATTCATCTAATAATTCTATTAATTTAGTATTAGACTCCCTGTCTTCTGGATTATTCATCAATCTTTTTTGGTAAAATATTATATTTGGATATTTTAATTCAATTTTATTATATCTTTTTACCCAATTATTAAATTTATTTAAAAGCTCATGTACTTCGGGATCTTGCTCTAATGATTTTATTTCTTCTTTTTTTTCTTTTGAGAGAATGGTTTTATATTGTCTTACGCTAATACCTTGATCTCTTAATAACTTTTTATTAGTTCTACGTATAAAAGCTTCTAAACCACTTCTCCAATTAATATATTTCTCATTAATTTTGTCAATAATATCTTGAATATACTTTATCTCTTGTGGAAAAATTGTTTCTTCTCTCTTAATAAGAATTTTTTTGATCTTTTGGAATTCAATTTCAAAATTCTTAATATAATTTTCTACCATTTTTTCAAATTCCGATAAAACAATATTGTAATCTTTCGCAAATAATACTTCATCACTAGAAAAAGTTAACGTTTCCTCATCAAAATCTCCTTTGATAACTCTACTTTTAATTAAATCTTCAAATATTCCCTTCAATAAATCAATTTCTTCTTGATTTAATTCCTTACCATAAAATAAATCATGAAATGAAAAAAGTAAGCTATTTTCTAGCATCAACTTACCGATTCCTCGTTCCGTATAAAAAATGAGTTCTCCTTCCTCTTCATGAAAAATGCCTTTTAACTTTCCATCTTGTAGTAATTCCTTCATTAAATCTTCAATCAGAGTTGATTGAATAAATTTCATTGTTCCTAGTGGTATATAATCCTCTGATTTAGACTTATCAATTAACATATATTTTATTTCATTTTTTGCCTCATCAATTTTCTGAGTATTAAAAATTAATAAATCCGCCTTTCTGAAGTAATGAATATCTAAATCATCAATAAATGTCAAAAAATCATCTAATTCCATCCCTGTTTTTTGGAGGTATTCACTTAATATTATTTGATCTTTCTGTTTTATTTCTTCTGCAATCAATTGTAAATTTTCATCTATTTTGGATAAAATATGATTCTTATCAATATTAAGTTCTGTAGAGATCACTTCAATTTGCTGCAATTTTTCATGTTCATCAGAAACTAAACTAATTTGATCGATTTTTTCTTTTAAATACTTTGAATAATAAAAGATATTTTTTTCTCTATTCCAAATCCCACTTCTATAATCTACAAATTGTTCAAAAACGTCTAATAATAGAAGCTCTGCTATATTTAATTTATCAGATACTTTAGAAATGTTAAAATAACCAACTATTTTAGAATTTTGGATCTCATTACTAATTTTTTGTGACCCTAGATTAGTTAACCACTGTGTTCCTTTATGAAATTCTGATAAAAACGCTCTAGGCATATTTTTTATCAATTTTATGAAATCTTCATCAAATAAAATCTCACGATATTGTCGTAATTCTATAACACTTTTTTTTGCTGCTTCAGAATTAATTTGATCTTTAACTTTTTTTAAAGATATATAAGTTTCTTTATCTTTATGTCTTAAAAATTTTTGATTGGTAACCTTGGAAATATCTTTAATGATTCTTTCAATAAAATTATGTGGAAGAAAATTGAACTTTTTTATGCTTATAGCTCCATTTGTTTGTAAATCTTCTAATAACATTGACTTTATATAAATAGTTGGATAAAAAAATCCAATGTTAGAATAATAACCATCAATTAATTTTAAGTTATTTAACGTTTTGATAAAAATTTTTAATTCTGAGCCATTATCTATAACTTGCGAAAAAGTTTTCTTGATAAGCTCATCTGATATTTTAATTTTCTGCTCAAAGAATCTTTTTAATTTGCTTTTTTCTAATTCATAAATATATATCAAATTTTCTTTTGTTTTAATATAAAAAAAGATTTTTTTATCCTTTAACTTAGATTTTACAAATTTCTTTAAATAGTCTTTTAATTGTATCCCAGTTTTTCTACCTACTTCAGTAAAATTTGTTTTTTTCATTAAAAATTGATTTTCTAATAAGTTTATGATTATTCCAGCACCTTCTTTCTCCAAATCGAGTTTAACGAGCTCTGAATATACCTTTTTTATTATATTTATTACTTCTCTAAATAATTTAGAGTTTTCTTTGATTTCAATTATGTTAAGAATTGATTTTAAAATATTTTTAATAGTATATAACTGATCAAATTCAAGAATTTCACATTTAAGCAATAATTTTAATAAAGAAATAAGATTATCATTGTTTTGTTCAATTTCAAAACTCTGTAAGATGATATCTATATTATCTTTTGCTAATTCAGGTTTTAATTCAACCAATTTTGGCAGAAAGTAGTGAATATTATTTCTAACATCCTCAAAATCATCTAATAGGAATTTTACGAATTCTTGAAAATATTTTTTAATATAATTTGGATTTGCTTGTATAAAAAATCCAATAATAATTAGTGAGTTAATCCTTAGTTTAGTATTCTCAGAGTTGAAAAAAACCTCAATTCTTTCTATTAATCCTTCAGAAATAAGTTCTATTTCCTTTTCTGCTATAATACTTAAAATATATGTAATTGGTACAACATATTCTTGTTGATCTAATAAAGCTAAAAATTCTTTGAGTATTTTAGATATTTTATCAGATTTTTTCTTAAAAAAGTATTTATTTAGCTTATCAACTTTTTCAAGAATTAAGCTATCCTTAAATTCTTCAAGATTAAACATATTTAATGTTAAAAAGTGTTCAATTCAATAAGAATTTTTTGAAATAATCAATTTCTAAAATGTTCTTAATATTTGGAATCAAATAAGTTGGATTCGATTTTTCTAAATCACCCTTTCTGCCATGACCAGAAAGTAAAGCAATACTTTTGATACCTGCGTTCCTAGCACATTCTATATCTGCTGGAAGATCACCGATATAATACACATTGTTCTTATTTATTGAATAATTAAAATTTTTCTTAATTTTAATTAATGCTACTATAATTGGGTATGGGTTAGGTTTCCTTAATGGAGAATCATCACGAGAGATAAAGACAGAAAAATACTTATCTAAATTAAATTTCTTTCGAAAAAAATCTAATCTATTTTTACTTGTATTAGAGACAATTCCTAATTGAAAATTGTTCCTTTTAAGGTGGTTTAAAATTAGTTCTAGATTAGGTTTTAATATCTCATACTTTTCAAGCATAGGATACATACGCCTGAATTTAATGAAAAATAGATTTCTTTTCCATATACTTGGAATATATGGCTTATATGCTTTGTTAATTCTTTTTAGAGCTGCCAATTGATTTTTGGAGTCGGATTCCTCAATAAGTCTAGCAAAATCTATTAATCTCATATTCTGAATATTTTTCCATCCATAAAAATCATTTTTTATTAATTTGGATGCCGTATATTCCAGAGATTTTTGAGTTATAACAACACCATCAAAATCAAATAACAAAATGGGTGGATGAGACATAACTGTATTTTAAAGTGCTATTTACAAATTAAATTTATCTATGTTAATTTTAGAAAAAGGATAAAAAATTAAAAAAAAAGAATATGTATTATTTCTAATTTTATTGATCTATTTCATCTGGTTCAACAGACACGTGAGAAAGCAACCAATCAAGTTGCTCTTCCCTTTTATTAATATTTAAGACTGTGGGTAAGATCATTACTTCATCAGCTTTTCCAGGCATTATAGTCAATCGCCCAGCACGCAACATAAAAAATTCAAATACATCAGGAATCTCTTTTTTAAATCTTAGGCTTTTTACTGGGAATCGTTCAGCTGAACTAAAAATACCATTTTTATGGATTATTTCATTTCTTTCTATTTTATAATAATCAAATCTCGTACTTATGAATATAATTCCCAAGATAAATCCTAATATTAAAGTCATTAACATATAGAACTCCCAAGGCAATGCCAGATCAAGACTAATTCCTATAAGCGAAATTGTAACATTCGGAAGGACTAAGAAAGCAACAATTAAGACAACGATTACTATGGCCAAAATTAAGACGAAGAATTTAGTCGAAGAGAAATCAAATGCGGTTACAAAAATATTTACAAAAAATACTATAAACCAAATATATCCTAAAACATTATTTGGGGCTATGAACATCTGAATCAGCCAGAGAATCAAGGATGTAACTAATAATGGATAGAAAAAGATTATTTTTGGATAAGAACGAATAAAAATTTCAGTTGGGTGCTTAACTTGTTTTTTTTGTTCGGACATAATATATTTTCACTTTTTTTTTTTTAAATTTTAAGGTAGATTATAAAGATAATAGATTGAAGGGTTATTTAAATATTAGTATCTTGGAGAATTAATTTAAAAGCAGAATATTAATGGTGAGTGTTATCATTTTATGCATTGAGTGCATGATTCTATTATCGAAGTGTCTGTATAGTTTTATAAGCTGCTGCGATATGCTGGTTTGCGTTTTCCAAGACAATGCCCATATGACCAGGAAGTAAAATCGAAACATCAAATTCTGCAATGTATTTAATCGATTTTTTCAAAGCATTTAATGATCCTCCTGGAAAATCATAACGACCAAAACTCCCAATATTATAAAATTTATCCATTTGAAAAATTAAATCTCCAGGAATTAAAATCTTTTTAGCAGATTCATAATAACATATTGATCCTAAAGAATGTCCCGGAGTATAATGAATTTGAAACTCAAATTCAGAAGATATTCTAACTTTATTAGTCTTTTCTAAATTTATCACTTTCAATGGAATAATTTCCACTCCAAACATGCTTGGTTTGATGCCAAGATTTCCAGGAAATATTCTACTTACATCTCCCTCTCTTAATATTTTAGTAGTTTCACCGTAAGCATAAATCTGAGGAGGGTTATCAGCCATTAATTTAATTAATGGATAAAGTCCTAGAGTATGATCTACATGCTCATGAGTTAAGAAGACTTTTGTTATATTGGAAGGTTCAAGATTGTGTTTTGCCATACCTTTAAATAAACCTTTGAGAGAAATTCCATTACCTGTATCAAATAAAGCTAGTTCTTTAGTTCCTAAATCTTGTATGATATATTGATTGCAATCTAACATTTGACTTTCTGAAAAATAATAAAGATTTTTTAAAACTTCTCTCCCCTTTTTTTCAGATTCTCCACTCGAAAAAAACATAATCTATATTTTAATCTATATAACTAAAGAGATAAAAAGAGCTTAACATTTATGTTTTTCTTTTCTGATATAAAAGAAATTATTAAATCATTAAAAAACCAATAATATTAGTATGGAAAATCAATCCAATATTGAAAGTTTAAAGTCAAAAGTAGGTTTTGGTATAAAATTTTGGTTAGAATTTGATAATAAAAGTATTTTAGGATCAGGATGGGCTGAATTGCTAGACAGAATAGAAAAAAATGAAGATGGATCCCTCACTTTAGCCGCTAAGGAATGTGGTTATTCTTACAAATATGCATGGAATATTTTGAAAAGAATAGAAAAAAGAACTGGTATGTCTGTTGTAAAAACTGGTAAAGGAGGTCGCGGGGGAGGAGGTTGGGTTAAATTAAATAATTGGGGCGAATACCTCTTAAAAATATATAAGGAATATCTAAAACAGCTAATAATCATTGAGAAAAATTTAGGAGAATCAATAAGTAGGAACTGATAATTAAACTTTAATTTTCATATTGATTACTTTCCATAAAAAACTTCTAATAAAGATTTTTGAATAATTAAGTCGAATTTGGGGTATTAAGATGGAAGATTGCTTAAAAAAATTAGGTAATATAAAAGTATCTGAGATAATGATAAAAGATCCGCTATATTCATTTCCAAATGAAAAAATTAGTGCTACTGAACTATTAATGATTAGAAAAAATATTGGAGGCCTTCCAATTGTTAAGGATCGCAAGGATAAGAAATTAATTGGAATAATTACACAGAGAGATATACGTCTTGCAAGATTTGCGATGAGTCTAGACTCACCTAATACACTTGTCAAGGACTTAATGACTCCAGAACCTTTCGTTGTAAAAGAAAATGACACATTAATTTATGTTTTAGAGATAATGTTCAATAAAAAAGTACAACGATTACCTGTTATAAATGAAAATAATGAACTTATTGGATTAGTTATGCAAAAAGAGATCCTCAAAACTCTGCTTAAATATATAAAAAAATAATTAAAAGAATTCTTATTTTTAAATTCTATAAAGTAATTATAAAAATCATAAATTTAGATTATTATTAAAAAAAAAATAAAAAAAAAATAGTGATAAAAAATGGCACTGCCTTTACCTGGAACACCTATCATAATTGATATGGGATCAGCATACGTCAAAATCGGATTTGCAGGAGAACCTGGACCAAGATTTGTGTTTCCTTGTATTACTGGCACTGAGAAATATAAATCTGTTATGGTTGATGTAAGTGCTCGTAGTATATATGTTGGAAATGATGTTTCTCGAATGCGGGGTGTACTAAAAATTAAACATCCAATCGAAAGAGGTAATATCATGGATTGGGATAGCTATTATGAAATATTGAATTACATTTTTTATTCACTACTTAGAATTGAAGATCTTTCTCAATATCCAGTGTTCTATTGCGAATCTCCTTTTATGCATAAAGAAACAAAAGAATACATTGCTAGAGTTTTCTTTGAAACCCACCGAGTTAACAGTCTGATAATGATGCCAACACCGCTACTATCCTTATTTAGTGTTGGTCTAACAACAGGTATGGTTATCGAATCGGGAGATGGTTTAACTTGGATTGCCCCAATAATAAACGGGACAATTGTTCAACATGCAGTTCAGAAGCTTCCTCTTGCTGGAATTGATGTAAATCAAAATTTAAAAAGCCTTTTAATGAGAGAAGGTGTTAGTATCGCATCTAGTGCCGCAGATGAAATTTTACAAGAAATTAAAGAGAAGAATTGTTATTTTGTTTTAGACGCCAATAAGTCTATGAAGACAGGAGATATGTTTAGTGTTCCAATGCCTGATGGTTCAACAATAAAGGTTCCAACTTACATTCTTTATCAAGCTCCGGAAGTATTATTCAATCCTGCAATGCTAGGTTACAGTAATGTTATGAATATCCCTCAAGCGATTATCGCTAGTTTGAGAAATATAGATAGTTTATATTGGTATGATCTTTTATCTCATATAGTTTTTTCAGGAGGCAATCTTTCCTATTCTGGCTTTCAAGAACGCTTTGAAACAGAGTTAGAATTAGGACTTCCTGAATTAGGATCTATTCCAAAACCAGTCACACCTCTTTCTGCTGTTAAAAGCGAACTAATCAAGCTCCAAGCCGTTGAAATTTCAAAAAAGAAAGAGGATACTTGCCCTCACTGTGGAGCATTTATAGATCTCAGTGATGGAAAAAATGTATGTCCCTCATGTGGAGGAGTATTAGTCTTACCAGAGATTAAGATTGGTGAAATAGATGATAGTAAACAAAAGATCAAAGTAGTAAAATGCCCCTATTGCAGTAAGGATCTTCCTGACTCAGAATCACTATTTTGCCCATATTGTGGAAAACCAATAGAAACTTTAGAGACAAGTAATCTACCAAAAAAGTTAAAAGAAAAATCACCAGCCCAGGAATTCTCTGAATCGATTAAATCAGCAAGCAAAGTACTCAAATTTTTTATACCCGATAATCTTCAATATGCTATTTTTAATGGAGCGGCAATACTTGGAAGTTTAGGATCCTTTCGAAAACTCTTTATCACATATGATCAATTTCAAGTTAATAGAGAATTATTATATAGAGATATTAGTGAAATTCTTTAACTAAATGTTTAAAATATCAGTTTTTTAATTTATAACTCTATATAAATAGTAAAAAATTGAAATATCACTTTAAGTTCATTAAACATATAGTTAATTTTTAATTTCAAGATATATTTAACAAATTAAATTTTAATCAATCAGAATCAGGTACTTTTAATTGAAATATAAATATCGGAATTTTATCATAATTACGCTCATATTATTTTTCACAGTAAATACAATTCCGAACGTATTAGGAAAAACACGCCAATCATATTTAGCAGATTTTATATTAGATACTGAAATTGAAGGAAGAGGCTTTTCCAATGCCATTATGGATGATCCTAGTGGTGATTTAGTTTCTTTTGAAGCAACAGCTTATGCTTTGTATTTATTAAATAATTTGGGAAGAAATCCCAAAAGTGATGACACTTTAGAGACTCATTTAGAAGGAAAAATTGAAGACATGTTTGATAGTACTCGAATAAATATATATAACTTATATTATCTATTAAATTCACTAAATCTATTAGAGTACACCATTGACTCAAGTCTATCAAATAGAATTTATAACTATCTAAATAATATTGCTCAAATAAGTGGGGGTTTTTCTTTTTCAAACACAACTGGTTTACCAACCATAAGTTCAACGTTTTATGCCATACAAATTTACGCGCTAATAGAACAACCTATTTTAAATGTATCAATTCATAAAAATTGGGTTCTTTCATGCAATAATCCTGATGGTGGATATGGAGGGAATGAAACCTCATTATCTACATATCTTGATACAAGTTTTGCAGTATTTATTCTAGATGATGAAAGGTTTGGAGATATTCATGATTTAATTAATATTGATAGCACATTAGCATATCTAAAGTCTTTTTATGTTAATAATTCTGCCGATTTACACAATTATGGAGGATTTCTTCCTAATGAATTAGCTGGAAATGCATTATTAAGTAGTACATATTATTGTGTAAAAGCAATTTCAATAATTGATAATAATATTTTAAATAATCGTGAAATACAATTATGGGTATTAAAACACCAAAATTTCGAGGATGGCGGATTTTTCGAGAATACTGGAGAATTTCAACCAAAAATCTCTTCTGTTGTCTCTTGTTTTTATGCTTTTAAAACTTTAGAAATACTAAATTTATTATCTAGTTTACTTTACGAGATCTGGACGGTTGAGTTTAATTTCCTTATTTTAGGAATTGTTTTAGGTTCAATTGGATTAATTATCGCTATAGCTATTTTTCTTTGGAGAAGAAGAAGAATTTAAGTATTATATTTTTTTAAATAAACACTATATTTTGATATTAATATTATTCCTTTTTTACTTTCGAATTTTATTATAAACAAGAAATACTATGAATAATAAAATATTGGATGGAACGAAATTAGCAGAACAATTAAATTTAGAATTAAAAAAACAAATTAAAAAGGCAGTTGAAAAAACCGGTATTAGACCAAAACTAGCTACTATAATTGTAGGGAAAGATCCTGCATCTAAAGTCTATGTTAACATTAAAAAAAGAACATGTGAAAGTGTAGGCATTGATTCCATGATTATTGAGTTAGATGAGCAAATTTCAAAGGAGGAACTTTTAGAAGATATTGATAAGCTTAATAAAAATACAAATATTCACGGAATTTTATTGCAAATACCTCTTCCAGAACATCTAAAAGATTATACACCTGAATTTTTAGAGAAAATCTTGCCAATAAAAGATGCAGATGGTTTAAATCCTATTACAAGAGGAAAACTATTTGATTATAATGAAGAACATGCACCTTGCACACCAAAAGGTATCATTTCATTATTAGAAAATAATAATATAGAGTTGAAAGGTAAAGATGTAGTCATTATTAATCGTTCAAATTTAGTTGGCAAACCTTTAATTTTTATGTTGTTGAAAAGAAATGCCACCGTTACAATATGTCACACTTCCACGAAGAATATCAACAATTATATCCAAAAAGCAGATATATTAATAGTCGCCGTTGGAAAACCAAATTTCATAACTAAAGAAAAAATTAAAGATGGAGCCATTCTTGTTGATGTCAGTATCAATAGAGTTGCAGGTAAATTATATGGTGATATCGATTTTGAAGATGTTTTTGAAAAGTGCGGAAAAATTACACCTGTTCCAGGAGGTATAGGTCCTATGACCGTTGCGATGCTTTGTGAGAACACGTTTTTTCTTTATAAAAAACAGATGGAGTCTATTTGATTTTTCTATAAGCTAATCATTTAAATCACAACATTATTTATCAGTTATAATAGGATAATCCAAAAAAAAATTTTCAATGAGCTCTTTTATCCTTTTAAAAATAATTAAAATTATATTAAATAAAGTTTTTAAAAAAAAATAGAAATAAAAAATTATAATAAATTACATTTTAGAATATAGACATTCTTTTTTAAAATGGCTGTTCTTGAAGTAGGAATAAATTTAGGCATGAGAAACTTAGTTGAAATCAAATATTACTCTTCCTCAGATGATGTCTTAGACCCAAACTTGCGTGCAGGATTTTTAACAGCACTAGAAAGTTTTACTAGTGAAGTTTTCGGTGATGATATAAACGTAATCTCCCTTGCGTCCTTTAAATTAGTATGTTACTGTGAGATGGTTAATTTACCTACCGAAGATGAAAATAATAAACAACCTTTATTGTCATATGCTATTATAGAAAAAGCCACAGATTCGTCAGTTGTTAAACGCCAGTTAAATCAAATCATTACCTATTTCCTGAATCGCTATCCTCTTAATGATATATTCTCAAAAAAACCTAAATATTTCAAAGAATTTGAAACCCGAATAAATGAAGTATTAGGAGATTTAAAATTAAAAACAGAAGATAGATTTCGTTCTTTATTTTAACTTAATAGCTAAGTGTTTTGTCTTGAGCTCAAATTTACCAACTGCTGCAAAAACAAAATATCAAGAATATCTTGATGCTAATTCAACAGAAGAAAAAATCAAGAAATTAGAAGAATTTCTGTCTCTAGTACCTAAGCATAAAGCTACTGAAAAAATCGTTGCTCTAAATAAATCCCGTTTAGCAAAGATGAAACGTGAAGTAGAGGAACGTAGAATAAAGCAGAAAAGTACCCAGAAGATTGTTAGTCCTTTTTCAATAAAAAAGGAAGGACTTCAAATAATATTAGTTAGCAGTTATTATACTCCAGGAGTAGGGAAAACTACTCTTTTGAATTATTTAACAGGTGCTGCAAACGAAAAAATTGGTAGGTTTACCCCTCTCCCAGAAATTGGAATTTATAAATATCAAAAAATTAGATTTCAAATTGTTGATATGCCCTCAATTATGGAAGGAGCTTCTGAAGGAATTGGTAATGGAAAAGAAATTCTTTCACAACTTAGAGCAGCAGATCTACTATGCTTTTGTATAGACTTATCTCGAAATGTTAAAGAACAGATGGATTTATTATTAAATGAGTTAACTAGAGCTGACATTCGAATTAATATACCCCCTCCCCCTCTTTCTATTGAAAAAACTGGAGCAAATAAAATTCAGGTTTTATATATGACTAAGGAAGCAAAACAAATTGAGGAATTGGATAAGCTAACAGAAGATATAAAAGAAATTGTGAAAGAAAATGGAATTCGTAATGGAATTGTAAAAATATATGGAAAAATTAATATAAATAATCTTATTGATGTTCTTACTCCTTCTATTGTTTATAAAAAAGTAATTATATTAGGAACTAAAGGAGATCTTCCACACACTCAAGAGACTTTTGAGATGTTAAAAACAACATATTCAAATAGATTTCCAATAATTCTTGGTACAAGCTTTGAAAAAGAGAATTTCCCAAAAGATTTTGGTGAGATAATCATAAAATTTCTAAAAAAAATTAGAATATTTACTATGAGCAGTGGAAGAGTGGCTGATCAACCTCTCCTAATGGAACAGGGTGTAACCGTAAAAGAAGTTGCTGAAAAGATTCATAGAAGCTTCTTTGAGAACTTTGAACATGCAATTGTAATACGTGAAGGAGTAAGGCAAAAACGCAAAAAAGTTGGATTAGATTATGCACTAAAAGATTATGATATTGTAGAAATACATATAACTTAATATTTAATGCTCTCAATCAAGTTAGGAATTTCTTTAATTTCGTTATTGAAATCTTCATCTAAATTAGATATACCTTCTGCGATGTTTTTAATGCTTTCCAAACTATAGATTAAACTCTCTAAATAATCAATAAGATCCCCTTTAAAAACCATGATTTTATATTCTTCTAATAAATAATTAGAAATCTCTTCAATAGTCATGTTATGGGTGATCCTTAAGTCAAGGATTAGCTTTTCTAAATTTAAACGCCCACAATCGCAATATGGATTATCTTTACAATTGCAATTGAATATATCATTAGTTAATTTCATTATAAAATCAATAAAATCACGGGAAAATGATTTTCTCTTTTTTACATATTCCGCATTCATTAGAGATAAAACACTAGCACTAAAGAGATTATTTGAAAAATATTTCATATTTACATTTTTTGATAAATCCGCAACAATATTTTTTGATATGTATACATTTCTTAAAGATTCTATATCTAAAGCAATATCTAAAGGAGTTTTTGATTTACTTTGTAATTTCTCAATGATTATAAGACTATCATCAACACTTAAAAATGAATTAGCAATTGCTCTTCCTAATCGCGTTGTTTTAACTGTCAGATCTTCCTTTATTCGAACTAAATTAAGAGATATTAATTTCTTTAAAACTTCCTCTAAATTAAAATGTTCATTTATTAGATGATTATAAAAATTAAATACCATTTTTTTTGGAATCCACTCATTATACATAGAAATATATGCTAAAATTTCAGTCTGAGATCTATCCTCATTAGGTATTAGCTCATAATCTTTGATTCTTCCATTTAATAATTTTATAGCTATATTTTCTTCAGTATTTTTCATTTTAGGTGAATATATCTTTCCAGGTTCTACTAAGATATAAGCTAAACCCTTTTCATGTTTTTTTAATCTACCACTTCGTCCAAGCATCTGTTCAAATTCTGCAACTGTTAACCAATTTATCCCCATTGCTAAAGATTCAAATATTACTTGCCTAGCTGGAAGATCAACCCCTGCTGCTAATGCTGCGGTAGCTACTACTCCTGCCAACTTCTGCGATTGAAATTCATCTTCAATAATTTTTCTTTCATCATTTGTTAAACCTGAATGATAAGCTGCCACATTAAGGCTTTTTAATTGCAAATAGGATGTTATCGATTCACACTTTTTTCGAGTATTTGTAAAAACTATTGATTGACCTTTGAACCCGTATTTAGATTTCTTTGAATAAGAACTTTTCATTAATAATGAGATAAATTTTAGTTTCTGGGCTTCATTCAAACAAAGTAATAAATGACGCTCAACTGGAACAGGACGATCATTATATTTTATTAGATCACAATTCAATTTTTTCGCCAAAAACTCTGGTTCTCCTAATGTTGCGCTTAAATATAGAAATTGAGATTGGTATTGAGTTTTTAACCTAGCGATTAAACCATCTAATATAAATCCTCTATCTGGATCAATTAATGTTTGAATTTCATCAATTACGATTGTGCCAATTTTTCCTAATAGATCTTTATTCCCACTTCTTAATATGTAATCAATTGCTTCATATGTTGCAATAATAATATGTGAATTCGCTAAATCTTTAATGTCATCATCTTCTTTTTTCTCAAATAATGATTCTCCAACTCTTTTGATAACTTTCAGTTTAATTGATTTATATTTTTCTTTAAACTCTTCAGTTCTAATATTAGCTAAAGCAACAATTGGTACTAAATATAACATCTTTTTGGTTTTTTCATTTAAAACCCTTGAAATTCCAGCTAATTCTCCTATTAATGTTTTACCTCCACTGGTAGGAGCCATAATTAATTGATTGTTTCGTCTTGTTAATAAGCCTTGTTCGATAGAAATTGCTTGGATTGGCAGTAAATTAATTAGTTTTAATCCTTTCAATATATCTTTAAAAGATAAAGGAATATCTAGACCTTCTATTGCTTGATTAAGAAATTTTTTACTTATTAGAGGAGTTTTTTCAATATCATAAAGAGTTATCTCAGGAGATCGAACGGGATTGAAATCTGCTTTAAATGCTTCCAATACCTTCCTAATATCCCTAAATTTGAGTATTAAGTGCATTAAAAAGTTCTTTAATTTAGGACTGACTTTCTCTTGAGAAATAAGCCCTGCTAGCTTGATTCTATTTAAAACAGTCTCATAAGCACAATCAGAACAAATAATTTGATCTTTGTAGGATTTAATTTGAAGATTTTCATTTAATAATGTAAAGGTGTTCTTTTCCATACATGAATTACATAAGGTTAAATTAATAATCTTATCTGTATCATATTGAAAATTCTGTAGCATTTCTTTGATAGGTGAAACATCTTGAGAAGAAGTTTGACTCGAAAAAGCAATAAATTTATTTTTGTCTGATAAAATGAACTTTTTAAGTAATCTCGGGTTAATTGGTTGTGAACTTCCTTCTTTCTCAATTTTACTAAAATTTAGAGGACGTATTCTATTTTTAAAATCTGGCCCAAAAATTACCGTTCCCTTGAAAAATGGTTCTTTTATGTAAGAAAATGCAAATTTCTTTTTCTTAAATGATTTTAAATAAAAGAAATTAACATTAAATAACAGATCTTTCTTATGTTCACGATTTCTATCAAATACTATAAAGAAATTCCTTAAGTTAACACTCAATTACGAAACCATTTTAGCAATTATCTACTAATAAAATAAAATTAAAAAGACCAAATCAAATTTTCTAATTTTCAAATAAGAAGGCCCAAATAGTATATAAAAATTAGAGAATAAAAATAAATTAAAAATTAAAAACCAAAAACATGTTTTATTTTGTCATAAACTTCTTTTATCTGTCTAAGTTTTGTTTCATCGCCCTGATTTAAGAAATGCTCCAACCATTGGCCCAATCCGCCCTGTTGTATCCATTGTAAGAAGTATTCAACTGATTGACGTTCTTCAGCAGACATTTTATTATCGACTTTTCTCTTAAATTTGTTTTATATTTTATTTATCTTCTATATAAAGATTATAAATTATTCTATTTTATATTTTTATAATTCTAAATCAATTAAATAAAGTTAACGCAATATTTTAAAAAAAAAAAAATGAGAAATCATGCCTGATGTGAGAATAAAAACACCTAATTTAGATGATATTTTTGAGAAATGGAAACAAAAAGCGGCTAGGACAGATAGGAAAAAGATGGAAAAACAATTTGGAACAAAAGGAGCAGTTTTTTCGTTAGATGCTATAAGTGCTGCTGAATACGTAAAAGATACTAATAAGGAAGCAGCAATTTATTTTGCAGTAAAAAAGTCACTTGGTCCAGTACCAAAGGGAAAAGAGGAAAATACTATAACTGCTCCTAGGGTAGGAAGAGTACAATTCTATTCATTTAAAGGTACTGGAAAAATAAATAAGGATGAATGGAAAGGAGATGAGATATTACCTCAGTTTGAATCACTACAAGCTGTAGTTTGTAAAAACTGTAGAGGCAAAGGATATATTGAAGAGAAATGCAAAACTTGTAAAGGAACTGGTAAAATTGAAGAAAATCTTACAGTATTAGTTGGCCAAGAACAAAAAAAAGAGAAAAAAGTGTTTTCTTACCCTTGTGGGGCTTGTTATGGTACTGGAAACAGAACCGAGCAGTGTAAAGAATGTGGAGGCCATAAAAACCTTTATAAATATGAGGAACTACCTGTACCTTTTCAAACTGTCGTTACCGGTGTCCCTATACTTCATTCAAGTGCACAAACGAAATATGAGAAAGAAATAGGGGAAGATCTCCACAAGATGATTGAAGAAGTGGAAGGTATAAAATTTAGTGATTTTAAAGAATTAGAATCAAAAGCAGAACCCTCATTAGGATACTGGAATAAAAATATTAAAAAGACTATAAATGCTGCAAACAGCGACTACAGAACATATACTAAAGATAAAGATTCACAAGTAACTACACAAATTTACCTATTCCCTTTGATCCAAATGTTTTGTGAAACCAAACGAGGAGGTAAATTCGAACTTTACAGTTTAGGCTCCGGAGATAAATTTATGGTATATTCCAACTTCTAATTCTTCTTTTCTATAATTAATAGAATTAATTAATCAAGACATTTTCATTTTTATCCTAAATTTTGTTATGATATCTTAATTGAATAAATTTCTTAACCCAAACTTATAAATAAGTGGAATTGCCATTTTTTATTGAGAATTTTTTATTTAAATAAATAGAAATAAATTTAGCATTATGACTAAATTAGTTGAAAAAGAAACATTCATAAGTTCAGAATACAAATGCGTGCATTGTCGTGATACAGGCAAAATTAAGATTTATAGAGATGATTGGGAGGATTTTGATGAAATTGAATGTGAAAATTGTAAATCTAACTAACTGAATTTATTATAAAATAAGATTTCAAATTTTTCAGAAATATTTATATATAAGTTTAAACTTATATAAATGATTATATATAAGTTCAGACTTACATTAATGAAATGAGAAAAGATGGGTGTAAAAAGTAAGATTGTAAGAAGTAAAAGTTCTTTTAATCAAAGAGGCCTATATGGTTATTTTATACCTAATAATGCATTATTAATTTCAATGATTGCTATTTTTACAGCTTTAACGTGTCTATTAACCTTCATTGTGCCTTTGACGATCCCTGCAACTGGAGGTTATATTAATCTTGGGGATATTGGAGTTATGATTTCAGGTATTTTGTTTGGGCCCATAATTGGTGGCATTGCAGGAGGGTTAGGTTCTGCTATTACAGATATTTTTTTAGCGCCTTTATATGTTTTTCCTACATTAATAATAAAAGGATTGGAAGGATTTATTGTGGGTTTTATTGCTAATCCAAAAAAAAATTATTTAAAATTTAATTATAGAGACATAATTGCAGTAATATTAGGAGGATTAATAATGATTTTCGGGTACCTTATAACAGAGATTATCATATATGGATTTCCAGCGGCAATATTCGAATTTTTCTTTAATAGTGCAATTCAATTCGGTTTTGGAGTGGCTGCAGCAATCTTGTTCGCAATTTTTGCTCGAAAAAATATTATAGTTAATTTACCTCAAGTTTTTGATAAAATATTTATTTATACGGAAACAGGGAAGGATGTAGAGGAAAAATATTAAAGCAAGGTAATTAAAACATCTAGAGCATCTAAGACTTTTTTTCCAGAATCAGATATAAAATATAACACATTTTTACCTTCTTTTTTTCTTGTGATTAAGCCCTTTATTTCCAATTCCTTAAGATGCTGATAAATAGCGGCTAAACTTATATTCTCCATGATTTCCTTAATATCTGTCCCAGTTATACCTTTAATACTTGAAAGAGATATTTGAGATAAAATTTTTAGTTTTGTAATAATTATAGATCCTTTTCCTGTTGTCTTAGTTTGGGATGAAATTGCTTCTAATATATATGGTGCTTTTAATCCGCTTCCAGTAATAAGACAGATGATATTATCTTTAGATTTAAATAAGGATTTTTGATCAAGTAATTGTAAAGCAGCTAAAGTTAGAGCTGATGATGGTTCTGCAAATATCCCTTCACTCCTTATAAGTTCTTCAATTGAGTTTAATATTAGATCTTCGGGAACTGCAATTACAGTTCCATCAGTGTCTCTTATACATTTTATAGCTAAATCTTTATATATTGGATTTTTAACCAATATCCCTAATGCTATTGATTTGTGAGTATTCTTTTTTTTAGCTTTTGATGTATCTTTGCTAAAATATTCATTTACTATTGGTGATGAGGATTCAGATTGAACACCTATTAATTTAGGTATTTCTTCAATAATTTTTATTTGTTTAAGTTCATTAAATCCTTTCCACATGCTTACCAATAGCTCCCCACTTCCCATTGGAACTATAATCCAATTTGGGTTATCAATCTGGTTAATAATTTCATAAGCTATCGTTTTTTGGGCTTCAAGTGTAAGTGGATTTAATTCTGGAGTGCATTGATAATAATTTTCAAAATTTTTATTCTTTATAACATAATCAATAGCATCATCAACAGTTTCTCCTTCTATTTTTAAATCTGAATTATATGCGATCATTTGAGCCTTTTTACCTGCATCAATTTCTCTAGGTATAATGTTCATACATTCAATTCCCTCAAGAGAACAATATGCAGCAATTGAAGCGCCTTGGTTTCCATTAGAAGCGCAAACTACTTTTTCATAACCCCAGCTCCGTGCATGCGAAATTAATAATGCTGCTACACGATCTTTAAAAGAATTAGTTGGATTTTGAGTTTCATCTTTAAAATATAGATTTTTATATCCCAATTTTTTACCAAATTGCTTTGAACTTCTGCAGGGAGTTCCACCTTCCCCTAATGAAATAATAAAATCGTTTTCAATGGGAGGAAAAGTAAACTTATAATCCCAAAATCTGTAGTCTGTTTTAACTTTAGTAAAATTTTCTCTAATTTTATCTAAATTAGATTCAACCCATAACATACCCCTACATTCAGGACATATATTATTAATAAACGTAAATTCAAATGTTTTCTTACAATTTATACAAGTTAATGCTATTGGCTCCCTCATAATGAATTTAATCCTAAAATTATTTGAAGTCTACCTTAATATACACAAAATATTATTTGAAAATGTCATTTAAGGCATAAGCGGTTAAGATCTTTCCATAAAAATAGTGATGACTACTTAAATTTGATTCACTTGAATGAACAATTTGACACTCATAGTTTAATAAACAATCTTTTATAGTAGGTACTTGAGTTCGTTTTCCTGGAATAGTTTCTAAGTGAATTTCTTTAAATTTATCAAAATTTCTTCCAGAATAACTACCAGCAATATCTATAGCGTCATATATTTTTTCTGAAGGTATATTTACTGTAAATTCATTTACTCCTTCAGTAAGTAATTTATAAGTATATCTACTATAGGCCACCTGTACTCTAATGACAGGGCTGCCATCTAGCTCTTCAATATTCTTCCAATCTAAAGCCATAACGTTGAGTTTTCCATTTTTATCCATAGAAACTAATAATGCAGTATGTCTCTTAAAATACTTAATATAATTATATGGACTAATTTCTTGTCTGCTGCTTGACATTTTTACCATCTTTAAATAGATTGTTTGGTAATTATTAAATTCGATAATCAGGCTTCGAAGTTTTAGACACGTACGACTTTAATCATAATCGTCCTCGTCATCATCATCTTCATCGTCATCATCATCATCATCATCATCTTCCTCATTATCATCTTCCTCATCATTATATACATCAATTGTCTCATATTCCTCAGCATCACGATAACAGTTTTTACAATAAGGTTTCCCTCCTACATAAATTGCGTTATCTTGGAGTATTTCTTTCTCGCAATTTTCACAATAAACATAATCCTCATCATCATACTCACCCATAACAAACAACTCCATATTTAATGTAAGGAACTTTACTTAGATAACTAAACAAGATCAATCTATAATTATAATTTATAAAATTATAATTTATGTACTTTTAGCTATCATCATATTTATGCATTAATTGTAATTCTATCTTTGAATTTATTTTTAGATAAGATGATTTAGTTAAAATATAATAAATTAAGATAAAAAATAATATAAGTATTGCATATAATTATACAATACAGCTATTTGCCTCTTTTAATCTTTTTTCAGCATCCCTAACAATAGATGCTATAATGTCTTGAACACTATCTACAGAATTAATTAAGCCAATACTCTGGCCTAATAAAACAGCTCCATCTTCAATATTACCTTTATAGGTCATTTCATAATGTTTTTGATCTTCCATAGCCATTTCTGGTGTTATCTGTGCTTCTTGAGCCATTTTTTCCTCTTTGCTTTTCACAACTCCATGATGTAAAGAGTAATTATTTTTCCAAAGGCGAATTGGCCCAAGAACACCAGTAACCCATAAGGTATCATCGGCTTTTGATGGAGGGATAATATTTTTATACTTTTCATGGAATTCACTTTCTTTTGAAGCAATAAATCTTGAACCCATCGCTATAGCTCCTGCGCCCATAGCTAGGGCTGATGCTAATCCTTCTCCACTAGAAAATCCTCCACATGCTATTATTGGAGTATTTGGATGTTTTCTTGTGACTTGCTGCAATAGAACTAAGGAACTAATTTTTTCATAACTTTGATGCCCTCCACCTTCCCATCCAGTAATAACCATTCCATCAACACCGGATTCCACACATTTGTCAGCAAGCCATAAGGCTGGTGCAACATGAAAGTGCTTAATATTGGATCCACTTTCTTTCAATTTCTGATAGGTTTTTGCTTTTGGTAATGTTCTTGGAGAACCTGCACTAGTTACGGCATAAAGACATTGTTCTTTTATTTTAGGATTCTCCATAATGAACCTTGAAATCCCTCGACAAAGTCCCGGCGCATCTAGTTGTAATCTAGAAGTTCTAATATTAAATCCAAAAGGTTTATCTGTATGTTCAACTACATATTCCATATCAGATTTCATTTCTTCTAAGCTACTTTTCCCAAATAGGTTAGTATGGCTTAATACACCTAATCCTCCTGCTTCAGAAACAGCTACCGTCAATTCTTTTGTATAAAATGGTCCCATAGGAGCTGCAATTATTGGATGCTTAATTCCAAACATTTCTGTTATATTTGTTCTTAATCCCATGTTCTTATACCAATTTCAACTATTTTTAATAATTATCATAACATAATAATAATGATAGTGAAAAATCAAATAGTAATATAAAGTTTTTAGATATTTAAAAGAAATTAATTGGATAGCAGGTGCTTTTTTTTATAAATGAAAGTTTGTTTAATTTTAGATTTAAATTGTATTTTTGGGGTTTTTGGAACAATAGTTCTAAATATATTTAAATATAAGTTTCGTTTTTGTTTTAATAAATTAAATTATTCTTCATAAAGGTTCTTCGCGCCGGAAAATTTACAAAACAAGAATCTTACTAACATTTTCTAGGCTGTTAATAAGTTGGATAATACTATAAATTTAAAACTGGTTGTTCTCGGAGAAGGAGATGTTGGGAAAACTTCAATTATAAACGCGTTTATGGGGCGTCAATTTCCCGATCAATATTTACCAACAATTGGTAGTGAAACTACTAAAAAAGAATATGTTATGAAAGATAATGGAAATATAATAAGAGTTTTGCTTTCGATATGGGATATAGGAGGTCAAAGGTCGTTTAATCCCTTTAATCCCGCATTATATAAAAATATCGATATCGTGCTTTTAGTTTTCGATTTAACAAAACCAAAAGAAACTTTAAAACACCTAAGAGATGAGTTCTTAGAAAATGTAAATTATCATTCTGAGGATGTTTTAAGACTTTTTATCGGTAATAAATTGGATCTAGTCACCAATGACAAACAGATTAAAACTAATCTCACTAATTTTTTAACTAAGAATGATAATTTAGTATTCGTATCTGCTAAAACAGGCAAAAATATTAATGATTCTTTTGAATTATTAGTTTATACTTTTTTACGAAAAGCAGAAATCTTATATCCTGATATTGTTCAGAATAATACAGCTTCAGGATTTTTGAAATCAATCAATAAAAACGAAAAACAATTAAAAACTGAATTAGTAACTTTAAATAATTTAGATGTAATACTAAAAAAGCAGGAAATATCACCAAAAATCAAAGAAGTTAGTATTGAGGAAAAAGAAACTAAAGAATTGAAATTCTACGACTTTCTAAAAAAAGAGTTAGAAAACAACTCGATTCAAAAACTCGATATTATTGATACATTTTTGATTAATTTATCTGAACTTAGTAAAACTATAATGAAATTAAAAAGAACTTACTCTAAATCAGTTAATGATTTAATTTACAACCTTAGAGAGCTTTTAATTATAGCTAAAAAAGACTTTGAAAACAATATTGAAATAATTGAAAAATTAAAAAGAGAAGAATTTGAATTGGTGAAAATAATCTTAAAAACAAAAGAGGAACAATTTCAATTTGATTAAGTATATTTTTTGTTTATTAAACAAAATAAATATAATTGAAGAATTAATGATGAAAAAAGGTGAACAAAATATCTGAAGAAATATCTTTAAAGGAATTCCAGAAATTAAAAGAACTACTTAGCAAGCTAGATAACAAAATTAATGAACAGATAAAAAAATCAGAGCAAAAAACAAATGAACAAATAAACAATTTAGAAAAAAAATTATCTAATCGGTTGAATAAACTTGATCAAGGTCTAAATGAAAAAGTTGATGCTCTTGAAGCGAAATCGAGTGACCAAATCAATAAATTAGAACAATATACAAAAGAACAGCTCACGCAACAAAAGCAAAACCTAGAAAAACAAGAAACTTCAACAACCAAGATAATCGAGGATTCAACAAACTTGTTTGAAAGTGAATTAAAAGATAAATTCACATCACTTTCAAATAAACTAGAGACTAACTTTAAAACACTTAATTTAGAGATAGAAAATAAATTTATGACGGTTGACCAAAAGTTAGATAAACATATAACTAATTTTAAAAATCACATAGAATCAATCATAGGAAAAATCAACAATTTGAGTGAAGAATTTGCTACAAAGGTTAATCATGTCAGGGAAGAGTTTGGTATTAAAGAAGAAGTTCTACGAGATATAATTAAAAAATATAATGAAGAAAACACAGAGTTTAAGAATAATCTAGAACTCATGTTAGAGAGCTTAAAAAATGAACAAGATTTAGTAAAAATCACCCTTGATGTTCAAAAAAAACAGATAAAAGAAAGCGCAAAAGAATGGATAAATGATGAAATAAAATTAGCTTGTAAAAACAAAGAAAAAGAAATTCTTATGAATCTTTGGATAGATGAATTGAAGGAAATTATAGAAAATCTAGATAAATTAAAAGAAATTCATCCAAAGGAATTAAAAATTCACATTAATGAAATATCAAGTACTATCGAATCATTTAAACAGAAATTTATAAAATGACATCTTTTTCAACTTAGAAATATTATATTCGAAATCTTATAGAAACTAATTTTTTCAAATCCAAATTAGTTTATAATAAAAATCTGCTAGAAAAGAGATTACTAAATTATGATGACGAAATATCCTGATATTATTTCACTTGGAGAATTGTTAGTAGAAATAATGCGAGAGAAAAAAGATGCCCAACATGGGGAGATTGGAGAAATTTATAGAGGCCCTTTCCCAAGTGGAGCACCTGCAATATTTATTGACACTGCAGCTAGAATGGGAAAACCATTTAATTTATCTACTGGATTTATTGGGGTTATAGGAAATGATGAGTTTGGACATTGTATTATGAAAAAATTATATTATGACAATGTGGATACTTCTCAAATCAGAATTACCAATGATCTAACTACAGGAATCGCTTTTAACCAATATAATTCAGATGGTTCTCGTAAATTTATTTTCTCGCAAGGAGCTGCTGGAGAAACATCAGTATCGGATATAAAAAAAGAATATTTTAAGAATATAAAGAACCTCCATATAATGGGTAGTGCTCTTTCTATTAGTGATAAATCACGAGATGCATGTTATAAAGCAATAAAAATAGCAAAAGAAAATAATCCAAATGTAATAGTATCATTTGATCCTAATCTTAGGGCTGAAATGCTAGATTTAAAAACGATTTTAAAGATCAGTAAACCTATTTTAGAAAAAACGGAAATTTTACTACCAAGTGGAGAAGAAGCTGAAAATTTAGCAGGTATGAAGGGATCTAAGGAATCATGCCAAAAATTACTTGAGATGGGGCCAAAAATTGTGGTATTAAAACAAGGAAGTGAGGGATGTACAGTTTTTAGTTCAGAGAAATTTGAAGGTTTAAAGGTAAAAGGTTTTAAAGCTGTGGAAAAAGACCCTACAGGCGCAGGAGATTGCTTTGGAGGTGCATTTATTATAGGATATTTAGCGGGTTGGGCACTTAAAGATATTGCCACGTTTGCAAATGCAATTGGTGCTTTAAAAGTTGCATCTTTTGGGCCTATGCCTAATACTTCATATGATGAGGTGTTATTATTTATGAGAAAAAATAAATCATAATTTCTTCAATTAGCAGTTTTAAAACAATTCAAGACAGAAATCACTTATATTTTAAAAGCTACTCTTAGATAAATACCACATTACATCTTTTAATCTGGTTAAAATAAAAAAATAACCTAAAGTTAATCATTATATTTATTAGGAATATCAAAATTATCATCTAACCCATGATCGTATATAAATTTATTCATTAATTTTATCCTTAAATCAAAACAAAAAAAAAGAAAAATCAAAATTTAAATATCTATAATTTTAATATTTCATAAGGTAGTTTTAAGAAGTGTATGATTTCATGATTGGTTATTTAAATTATTATTTAAATCGACACTTGTTTAAACAAAAATTTTATTTTTGCAGAAATTAATTAAATATTCGTTTTCTTATTCTATATGAAACATAAATTATTATAATCCAATATTCATAAAATGACTGACGAGTTCAAAGGAGAAGAGAAGGAAAGTAAATCGGAAAGGGAAGTTGATAGAGTAGATAAGGAATATTTATCGAAAGCTAAAAACTCGAGAGATATGATTGATAAAAAATTAAGAAAATTTGAAGATAGCATTGAAGACATATCAGAAACTATAACAAACGGAGAAGCTGCTGAAAAAAAAGAGAGTGAGAAGAAACCTCTTGAAGAGATAAGTGACGAAATAAAAGAAGCTCAAAAAAATCTAGATACTATTCAAAAAAAGATTGATGACAAAGAAGAATATCTTGGTGCGATTGAAGAAACCATTAAACAGCTTGAGGATAAATATAATCGTAAAAATGAAGAAATGGGAAATCTAGAAGAGAGATTAAAAATTACCTCAGAAAGTAAAGACAATCTCGAACAAGAATATATGGAACTCTTGAAAAACAATGAACAATTGGTAAAAACATATGAAACAAGGCAAGTGGATTTAATAGTTCTTACTGACTCAATAAAAGAGAAAATTACTACTCAAGAAGAACTTCGTAATAAAATTTCGAAATTGAATCAAGAGATCCAATCAAACGAAGATCTCCTTATCAAACAAAGAGAAGAAGCTGAAGCATTTGAGAAAAAATTGAAAAGTCAACGCGCTGAAAATGATACTTTAAAAATCTCAATTAGTAAGAATAAAATTGAATTAGAACATTCAAATTCAGAAATCGAAGCAAAGGAAGAGGAAAAGAACCTTTTAACCGAACAGATTGAAAAAAAAGAGAGTAGGATTAAAGAGATCGAACTAAGACTTGAAGAATATAAAGAAGGTTTTCCCGAAATGGAAAAACAAAGAGGTACATATGAAGAACTTCTAGCTAAATATAAAGTACAGTTAACTGATAAACAGCAAAAATTAATTGAAATTGAATCTAGGATACAAGAATTAAATGATACAGCAAACAATTTGATTGAACAAATTATTTCTAAGGAAAACCTAATTGAAGCTAATGAAAAAAGAATTGTAGATTTGAAAAAAGATATTGAAACTTCAAACACTGAGTATATTGAACGAGAAGAAAGATTAGAAGCATTGACTGAAAAATTAAAGCATATGGAAACAGAACATGAGAGATTAAGTAAAGCTAAAGAATCAATTGAATCAAGTACTAATGACTCGAGAGCAATTTTACAAAAACTTAAACTAGAATTAGAGAGTCAAGAAAAAGAAATTAGAGATAAAGAGAGTAGAATACATAGATTAGAAATTCTCTCCGCAATTTATCGAGCTTCTAAATTTTTTGGAGGTATTTTGATAGGAATTGGTGTGTTTTTTATAATTTGGTCATTAGGTGTGTTTTATAATTTTATTGACTTTGGTAATGCCAATAGTTTTGTAATGGGATTACTCCTATTAGTAGGAGCTATTTTATCAATTATTTCAGGTATATTCCATTTGGAAAAGTCGTGATATTAATTTAACTATTTAATATTCTTGGAATAAATTTATTGTGGTTTTATTGACTGAAAAAGACCAAGAAAAAGTCCGTTCAACTCGACATATAGGATTGATAACAGGAATTTTATATGGTATTGGGTGTGGTATTGGGGGTTCAATTTTTATCTTACTAGGTTCAGCTATTGAAGAAGCCCAAGCTGGAGTTCTAGTTAGCTTAATTCTTGGGGGTATATTGATATTTTTTACAGCTCTGAATTATAGTGAATTATCTACCAGTTTGCCAATATCAGGGGGTGCTTATAACTTTAGTAAAGAGGCTTTAGGAGGATTTTTAGCTTTTATTATTGGTTTTTTTTTATGGATCGCTAATATTGCTACATTTTCATTTTCAGCTCAAGCCTTTACTGTTTTAGTGGAAGCTTTTTTTCCAGGAACATTTCTTCAAAATTTATTTATACCAATCGCGGTTTTATCAATTCTATTTACAGCGGTAGTTATGTTTCGGACTCAAAAAATAGCTTTAAGAGCCCTAGTGTCTTTAACAATAATTTTATTAATTATTTTTGGGATTTTCATATTTGCAGGTTTTTTAATTGCTCCAAGTACGAATCCATTCAACTTTGATCCAAGTTTTTTAGTTTCTGAAACCAATTTCTTTGTAGTAATTTTTTGGTTTTCATCCTTATTTATTTTTTTTACTAGTATTACCTCAAATTTAGCCTACCTGAATGCAGATTTAAAAACACCATCAAAAAATATACCAAAAACTAATATTTTTGCAATTTTAATAACCCTAATTATTTATATATCCATGACAATAGTCGTGATGATTAATTTAGGTACTTATTCATCAGATTTAACAACTTCTCCAATCTTATTAGCTTTTGTGATGAATGATATTTTAGGAATTCCTGGGTATATATTAATGGGTATCGCAGCAACGATTTCAATATTTATTGCAATGAATGCTGCTTTAGGTTCTGCTGTGGCCGTAATGTATGCATTAGCAAGGGATCATTATATATCAAAAAGATTTTTAAAAGTAAGTAAAAAAACAAAGGTTCCTACTTTAGTTACGATAGTAACAACCACTATAGCAATATTTTTTACTGTCTTGGCCATCATTTTTGCTAATGTCGGATTCACAGCAAATATTACCACATTTATTTATTTTTTTGGATTAGCTTTTGTAAATTTTGCCGCAGTTATTCTAAGATATAAAAGAAAAGAGTTAGATCGTCCATTTAAAGCTCCATTCTTTCCCTATTTGCCCGTTATTATTGGGTCTACATGTTTAATACTAAGCTTTGTATTAAATCCTAATGCTATTCTTCTTGGTTTAATTATACTATTTATTGGAATAACCTATTATTTAGTAACAATAGCAGATCGTCATTCAATGATTTTAACTCTAGCAGGGTTGAAATTTTTTGCTCTTATTATTGTTGGAATTTTTATTTTAATTTTAAATAATTTCAGCGTACTAAATTCTCCGATAATTGGGTTTACTTCAATTTTTTCATATGTATTATTGCGAATTCTAATTTCTATAAGTATTTTTACAATTGCGACAATAATTTTAGACATATTTCCTCTTAAAGAAATAGTTTATTTTTTTATTAAACGGGTTAATAAAAAAGAAGTAGCTATTGATATTGGAATTGGTCAAATAATTGAGTTGAAAAAGAGTAAAGCAAAGCTAATTTACACTGCAAACATAATTATAAGTTTAATTCAAATTGGTTCTTCAATTTTTATCTATCTTCTAATGATTTTATTTGCAGTTGATTTAATTTCAATAGATTCAATTACTTTTGGTTCTGTTAATTTACCCCAATTGACAGCAGAATATATTTTTAACGCAGTTCTGATCTTTCTTGGTACGACGTTATTATTTGGGGGGCTATTCAGTCTTTATTTAAATAAGGAAACGAAAACTCTAAATTTGTAGCACGGTTATTCATGCAATTTCCGAAATTAAATTTACATATCCATTCAAATTATTCTGATGGGAAACAAACCATTAATCAAATAGTGGAAAAATCCATCAAATTAAATCTTGATTATATTGCAATAACGGATCACCTAACTAATTCTTGGAAAGCATGGGTTTCTACACTAAATAATGACGACTCAATTTCAGCTTATTTAGCGGAAATATCATATTGGCAAACCTATTTATCAAAAAAAAATCTTAACTTAATTCTTTTAAAAGGATTAGAAGTAGATCTCGCTAGTTCAGAGCATTTTATTAAAAAATATATTAAAATAAATGAACTGAATTTGATATTATTCGAATATCTGCAAAATTATGAAACATTTGCTTTTGTAGAAAACCTAATTTATTATTGGAAAAATCAGATAAATGATCCTAATAGATTTCCTATTTTAGGATTAGCACATTTTGATCCTTCGTATTTTATGTTAGGAAGTCTTGATAACGTAATGAAATTTCTCAAAAAACATAATATCTATTTTGAATTTAACTCTAGTTATCCGTCATTCTATTCTCCTCGATATGAAAGATTCTTTGAAAAATTGAGAGAATATAAAATACCAGTTGCGATTGGATGTGATTCTCATACTCTAAATACATTAGATGATTTAGAAGAACCTCTTGAGATGGTTCAATATTATAACCTTGAAAGAAATTTAGAAAATCTAATAAAAATGTTGAACTTTTGAAACCTAAAAGATAATAAATTCTATAATCTCTTTTGACACATAAAATTCTATTAAAAAATTAAGTATTGAGAATTTTAATATATTTAGTTACGGTAATGTTTGAATGTTGTAGATATAACAGTTGGCTTAATGTTAAGTAGTTTAATTTCCTTCATTCAAGGTTTAGCGGCATCTTTTTTTAGTTTTAGTTTACTTCTTTTTATTGTCTTTTTTCTAGTACTTGCTTTTTTGAAGGAAACGAAGAGTGTGAATTTAAGTGATATTGAATAATAATAAAAAGCTTTTTAAATTCAATTCTTTTTTTGTTTGTTATGGATTTTGAAAAAAAAATTAACTTGGCAGCTATGTGGATAGCTGAATCAGAACGCTTAGTTGTATTCACAGGGGCTGGGATCTCAACCGATAGTGGATTACCTGATTTTAGAGGTCCAGATGGTTTATGGACTCGACGTGACAAAGGCTTACCACCTCCTAAACCAAAAGTAGAATGGGATCAAGTAAAACCTAATTCAAGTCATTATGCAATTGTAGAACTGATGGAAATGGGAAAGCTAAATTATTTAATATCACAAAATGTGGATGGGCTTCACTCTAAATCAGGAATCCCTTTTCATATGTTGGCAGAACTTCATGGTAATCAGTTTTTTATGAAGTGTTTATCATGTAACAAAAAATTATTATTTGAAGATGCTGGTTGGGACAAAAGTATATGGGGGCCAGGATATAGGACTTACCCTGTTCGAGAAGGCCAACCAACATGTCCTCATTGTAATGGACGGATTATATCGAGTATTGTAAATTTTGGCGATTCTCTTCCTTATGATGAGCTTCAAGAGTCAATAAGACGCTCGGAGAGAGCTGATGTTTTTTTTGTTATAGGATCATCTTTAGTGGTGAGTCCTGCTGCTTATATGCCAGAAATTGCAAAAGAAAGTGGTGCAAAATTAATAATTCTTAATAAAGGAGTTACTCCACTGGATAATATTGCAGATATAAGGTTTGATAATTTAATTGAGGATGTTTTTCCACTAATAATGGAAAAAGTGAACGAATTAATAAACAAAAATAAATAATTTTTGTACCTAAATAGGTTCTTTAGATATCTATTGCAAGCTTATTTTACTATTGCGTATAAATCTTTGTTTCTATCAAATTCCTTTAATATTTTTCTTCCCTCTTTGTTAGACAAGGACAAATTAATCTCACTTTTTCTACTTAGAGAACCAGTAAAAATTTCTTGTTGGTTAGAAAAAATAATTACATTTTGACTGGCATATTCAGGAGCTGCTTTTAAAATTATTCTATCTTTCAATACTTCTATTTCAAGATTTATCTTTTCCTTTTTAGATTTATTTCTTCCATATTTAGTTAATTCCATATATTGACTAGATTTATCTTTTTGTCTCTTAGGTCTTATTGGATTTATTACAATATCTTGCCCAAACGAATAGATTTCATACTCTAATTGCCTAGTTTTATAATCTCTTACTTCAACCACAGGTCTAGCAAGATCTCTGTCTCTAAAACCCGAGGGAACTTTTACAGTCATCTTTATAACTAAAACACTTGAGATATCCCCACCTTCAATAAAAATAATCGTATCAATTATGGAAGGTAACATTCCAAGTTCTATACGCCCTATAAATCTTTGAATAGCGTCAATAGCAGACGATGAATGGACTACTCCGACCATACCTACTCCAGATAATCGGAAATCTGAATAAACTTCAAAATCTTTTGTAGTTCTGACTTCATCAAAAATTGTAAAATCAGGTCTTACAAGTAAGAGAATATCTGCTGAATTCTCAAGACTTCCTTCTAATTTAGTGTATTGAGTTATTTCAGGTTCAACTTGTAAATCTCTTACACTTTCAAGTGTTTTAATGACTTTATCTTGACTCAGATAATAATTCGCTAATGCTGCTGAAAAAGTAGATTTTCCTGCTCCAGGAGGGCCAGCTACAAGGATTCCTTCTGCTTTTTGCAACCTTTTCTGTAATCTATTATCAATCGAATAATCTGATAAACTCAAACTTACTAGAGGTCTTACTGCAGTTATTTCTACATCATTAGAAAAAGGTGGACGGGTTATTACTATTCTAAATTCACGTAATTGTGCTACAACTGCCCCTTCTCTTTCAATTTCTATAAATGAATGCTGATCTTCTCGTACATTCTCAATAATTTCAAGAGCGATATCTTCAATCATTTGCGGGTTTAATGGTTCTTCACTCACCCTTTCAAGATGCCAACTACCGGGAGCACCCTTCTTAGCATAAGGTGGTAAATTTCTTTTAAGATGAACACTCATTGTGGTTTCATCAAAAAATTCTAATAGTTTTAGCGAAAGAGGTTCTTTTTCTCTCAAAATTTTTTTTTCCCATGTAAAAAAGACATCTAACCCTTCAAAAACTCCAACATCTCCTTGAATTCTGTCTGAAGTGATTAAAGTTGCACCATTTTCTAGTGCTGATTCTCTAATTAAAGCATCTAATTCTCCACCTGGAGCCATTTTTATTTCATCCCTTGTTGGTCTTTTTCCTATAACATGGAGGGTAATAACATTCTCATCATGAAACTTTCTTAACTGCTTTAGAACATTTAAGCCGAAGAAACCAATTTCTTTCTGAATATTAGTTCTATATTCTACTTCAGCAATAACTACATTCGAAATAAAAATTTCTGGTTTTTCTCCTAATTCTCCATTTTCAATTAAATTAAGGATCTGCCCATCAAAAATTACTGATGTGTCGCATGTGAATTTACTAGCCATTGTTATCTTCTCCTTTATTTAATATTTGAAATTTTTTAACTGAATAATATATAGGTTTACTCAATATATCAACAGTAGCAACTATTAGGTCCTTGCGAGAACTCATAGCGACCCTAGACATTTTATCTAGTTCTCTCAATTCAATAGGATTTCCTTCAAATACAGGAAATATTAAAAATTTTGCTGAATCTTTTTCAAAATCAGCACCTCTTTTATAAACTCGAAAATCTATACCGTCTCCATAACCTGTACGAACAATATAACCTCTTTTTCTTAAATCCATATAAATTATATATTTTTGCCAAAGACGCTCATCATATTGAGTGAAATAAGTCAATAACTCTTCAAAATCATATAAATTCTTGGTTTTATCATTATCTTTCCATATTAGTATCCTATTCCTCTCACATAAAAGTAAAACTTCAGTTGGGTTTAAAACTAAAATTTTGTGACCACTAGTATTTGTTTCTATTGTGCCAATATATGAACTGTTATAGAATTCTTCAAATGATTTATTATCCGAAATAATTACTTTATCTTTTTCGATTATTCCTTGTAACTGAACTTTCTCAGTTTTCTCAGCTAAATCTTCTGTCATATAATATTAAATGTGAATTATTCATAATTAATGAATTTTTACGTGTTCTTTTCTCTATTTTTAAATTAAGTAAAATAAAAATATAAAAGATAGGTAGAAATCTATGTTTATTTATCTATTATTTTATAAACTAATCTTAAATAATTGGAAGTGAAAAGTAAAAAGTACTTCCTTTATTTTTACCTTGAGATTCCATCCAAATTTTCCCACCATGAGCTTCTACTATTTTCTTTGAAATATATAAACCTAAACCCGATCCATCAATTCCTAAATCGAGTCCTTGGCCATAACGTTCAACTTTTCCAAATTGTTGAAATATCTTTTTTTTCTCCTCTTCTGTAAAACCAATTCCGTTATCTTTTATTGAAACAATAACACAATCTTTTGTTATTTCTGCTTTAACATCAATCCACCCTTTTGGAGGAGTATATTTTATAGAATTAGTTAGTAAATTTGTAATTACT
This sequence comes from Promethearchaeota archaeon, assembly GCA_048941285.1. Lineage (GTDB taxonomy): Archaea > Asgardarchaeota > Lokiarchaeia > Sigyniarchaeales > SOKP01 > Loki-b32. The sequence continues at coordinate 23,513 of JBHLNS010000008.1, read as the reverse complement.
TCATGAATTTCTTCTTTTTCAAATTTAGTTATTATTCTGTCAGGGATCTCCACATTAATAGAATGTTCTCTCATTGCAACAAAAGGGTGTAATTCTTCAATACAGTAATTAATCAGGAAAGTTAAATCTTCAATTTCAAATTTGGGTTTAAATTCAGTTGATTCCAATTTTGAAGTTTGTAAAAGGTTATTGATTATACCCTGTAATCTTTCACAGCCTTTATTTATTTCCTCTAAGTTTGAAATAATACTTGGGCTAAGATCTTCTGAATATTTCGATAAAATTAACTCTGAAAAACCTTTGATAGAAACTAAGGGAGTTTTTAATTCATGAGAAGATCTTCTTAAAAATTCAGATTTAATTCTATTGATTTCTTTTAATTCGTTTTCCATTTGCTTGCGTTCTGTAATGTCTCTTACAATTGCCCAAATTCTGTATGGATCACTCTGTTCATCTTGTAAAATCCAAAATCTTACACTAACAGGGATTGTTGAACCATCTTTTCGAATAAGTTCTTTTTCATATATTTTACTTTGTTCATCAGATAATTGCGTAAAAGTTATTTCATCATCTATCTCATACCACTTTGATGGTGTAATTTGACGAGTGTTTTTAACTAATAGTTCCTCCCTCAAGTATCCGAGCATTTTAAGAAAAGCTTCATTAAATTCAATAAATTTGCCCTCCATGTCAGTAGAATAAATTCCATCTGTGCTAGATTCAAATAGAGTGCGGTATTTATTTTCAGATTCTTTAATTCTTTGCTCAGCTTCTTTCTTATCCGTAATATCTCTTGAAATGAATATCGCTCCAGTAATCTCGTCATTCTCTTTTAAAAAACTACCTTTTGATTCTACCCAAATATAATGTCCATCTTTATGTTTAATGCGATATTCTTCTAACATCACTCCTCTAATTAATCCTTCTTTAGTAGCTTTTGAGATTTTCATAATATCCTCAGGATGTACGAAATCTCTTATTAATTTACCGATAACTTCATCTTTTGTATATCCCAATACATTAAAATAAGCATTATTATTGATATGTTCATGTTTTAAATCTTTATTTAGAATTGCAATTAAATCATTGACATTATTTGAAATTATTTTGTATTGTCTTTCCGTTTCTTTTAAATTTTGCTCAAGGAAGTATTTCTCAGTAATATCTGCGGCAGTTCCTTCTATAAGGATATTCTTTTCGTCTGGATCTTTTATAAGATGTGAATTAATTTGCATGTAAATTATGTTACCATCAGATTTTTTAACTTTAACAATTAAATCTTTAACAAATCCATTTTCTTCTAACTCTTCATAGTATTTTTTCTGTACTTCATCATCAGAAAAAAATTGAGATGCAAAAGATCCAGTTAAATCTATAGATGGCGCTAAACCCAAGATTCTATTAAGCGCAGTATTATGCATTAATAGTTTACCTTTCAGTTCGCCTTTAAAATATATTATATCTAAATTATTAATTAATTGTTGAATTTTCTGCTGAAAAAGTCCTTTATCAATATTTTTTTTACCCAAATATTATTTTCCTCTACATTTTTAGAAAGTTAATTCTTAACGAGAATATACTTTTATTTTAATTAATAATAAAATATTACTTTGTTTCTTATTTTTAAATAATCTAATTATATATTGCGTATTAACATATTTATAAATAGTATAATCATGTATGAACTCCTTAAAAAGCTCTTATTAAAACTAAATAATGCAGTGAAAATTGCTTTTATAGGTATAGGAGAAGAAAAATTAAGTGATGATGGTGTTGGACCTTACATTATAAGTGAATTATTGAATTATTCAAATGAAAGATATCTATTTATTAACGCTGGAGTTGATCCAATGAGCAGAATTGATAGAATTTTAGAATTTAGGCCATCTCATCTAGTCCTTTTAGATACATGTACTCTAAGCAGACCTCCTGGCACAGTTGCAATAATTGAACGAGAAAATATTAAAGAATCTACATCAATATCTTCACATACCATCCCAATCCATATTGTTATTGATTTAATTATTGGCAAACTACCAAATTTAAAGGTTTTTATGATAGGAATTGTGCCAAAAAGCCTTAATGGATTTTCAGAATTAGTTTTCTATAAAGAAAGTAAATATTCATTAGAGGAAAGGAGTGAGAGCGAGGATCTACCCTTTTTCGAATTCAATCTCACCGATAAAGTACAAGAAGTAGCTGACCAGATCGTTAAGATTATTAAAGAAATTATGAACAAATTATAAAATCTAACTATTTTCTTTCTGAGATTTTTGATATATAATTTATTATGATTTCAATTGTTTTAGAGATATATTCTTTTTCTTTGGGATTCAAATCCTCTTTAAAATTTTCTAAAAATTCAATTATTTTATCGGTTTCTCTAAGTTTTCTAATATGGTTAGAACCTTGTTTGTTTAATGAACCGCCCCATACCATTTTCATCAATTTGTCAATATAATTTGCTTGATTATATTAAAGAATTATTTTGTTTAAAGCTAATTAATACTCTATTTTTTTTAAATATTCGACGAAATTATTTCCTATTTTATTATTAAACAAATAATATGCATTTATATACAAGATTTGCGTATTAAATTCAAGAGAATATATTATTGTGAATTCTATATTATCTAGAATAAAAGTTTAAAACTAAGTTATTCAATAATTTTAGTTGGAAAATCCAGATAAGAATATGTAATTAAGATGATTAAAGAATTAATGATTATAGATCAAGCAGGAATTGCTTTATTTTATCATAATTTTATTAATAATAATAAACTGCATGATGAACAATCTTTAGCAAGCTATTTTGATATAATCTGTCGGTTCACAAAAATGAGCTTTAAAGAAAGTTTAAGAACATTAGTATTAGACAGTTTTCTTTTTTTCTTTTATACTCACAAATCTAATTATCATCTAGTTCTTAAATGTGAGAATGTAGATTTTGATAAAAAAAAATTAGAAAATATATCTGAAACAATTATTAATTGTTTTTTAACTCAATACAAAGAGATTCTAGATAATTTTAATGGAGACATTTCTCGCTTTAAATATTTTTCACAAAAGATCATCAAAATTCTTAACTCTAAATTTAAGGATTTCACAAAAATTGATTATTTAGAACATTGAGAAACCTTTATAATAAAAAAATAAGATAATAAGAAGAGAAAAAATAATTAATATTTCTTCTCTCCATGACCCCGTGAAAAATACGTCTCCTTATAGGAATTATCTAAATTCCACCAGCCTGAGTAGCCATAACTGTTATTACATCCTTTTTAGGATGAATACCAATCTTAGCAAACTTCAATTGATCAGGTAAGACTTTTCCTTTAAAAATAAATTGTATAGCTAAAATCGGATTTAATTTATACTCACGCTGTACTGTTTTTTTAATTTCTGCAATTGAATTATTTGGATCTAATTCAATTAATTTTATAGCTTGATCTGGAGGGACTCCGGTTAGCCTAAATCTATATTGGGTAATTTTTTATCACACCCCTTTAATCTTTTATAAACTTACTTATATTACTTTATAATTATCAGATTTATAAGATAAGGATTTTCGTTTAAGATCTCGAACTTTGGTTTAGAAGGGATAGAATGTGTTTTTTTTATTTATCTAATACTATTTTTGAGATAATCTAAATTCTAAAAGGTTCTGGAGGTGTTCCAGGTGGACCAGGCGATCCTGGTGGATGAATAGGACCTGGTTTTGGTATTGGTGTAGGTGGAAACCGCCCGATTTTGTGTTCTATATTTGAAATACGTTCTTCAATTCTATCAAGCCTATCTTCAATCTTTTTTATTCTTTTTAAAATATTAGGATCTTCCATAATTTTTTTTTTCCATTTAAATGAGTTTTGAATAAACAACCAATTTCTCATATTAAAAGCATAGTTTTTAAAGCTTTATATTAATGATATCTAAAAAATACTAAAATTACAAACATTTGTATTTTAGTAATTTTTCAAACTAAGTTTAGAAAAAAGGTATAGTTTTATATATTTGGACTTATATTATATTATTATGGAAAGCTGGAATATCTCAAAAAAGTTAAAGATTGAGTTACTTAAAAAGTCCAGTAGCATTGAAGATAATAGTAGAAGAATATTATTCATTCTTAGAAATCTAGGACCACAAAGATTTACCAATTTAATAAAATATTCAAATTTAAGTAGATCTACAGTCTCTAAATATCTTAATAACCATAGAAGAAATAAATATGTGGAACAACGGATAGTTACAAATAAACAAACGAATAAACAGTACCGTGCTTACATTATCACTGAGAAAGGAATAGAAAAATTGGGAGAAAAACCATTAAAGTTAAAAGACGAGTTATTTATAGTTAATGAATTAAAAGAAAATGTAAAAAAACTTGAGGATTTAATAGATTTTTATAAAGAAATTAATGTTGAAGCTCACTTTATAATGCATATTGTAAGAATCATATCTAAAATTGGAGACAATTTTTTTGATTTACAACAGGACAGAGATTTGTATTTGTCATTATTTTACATTTTTTATAACTCAATTTTAGGTCAAGGCGCTTTTGCAAAAAATTATTGGCATTTTGATGAATCAAGTTCTCAAGAATTTGCTGGGTATAAATTAAATTTAGATCAATTTTGTGAAGTATACAGTGTTTCAAGAGAAGCAATCAATTATTTAGCTAGGTTTAAGTTAATAAGGAATGATTTTGGATTTTACCTGATTAAACGTAAAAATAACGATTTCTTTTTCCATGAAGAGGATTTGGTGGGAACCACAACACTACGACTTATTAAAGATAAATTGATTGATGAAATCATAAATCTTCAAGAAGGAATTTACGATATAATTTATGATCTGGATGTTATAGCTAAAGAATTAACAGATCAGGTAAAGGAAATGGGCTTAATTTGGGGTGCTATTCAAGAACAATTTCAATTATTAGTATTAAATCTAATTATTAAAAATGCTATAGAAATGGGGTTTTTAGATATCGAAAGAGAAAAATTTATGGAAGGAATTGCTCAATCAAAAAAATTATCATTATCAGAAGAAGGAAAAATGATACAACATTCTATTTTGGAAGGTACTAATATGGATCTGAATCTTAATATGCTCACTTTAATACCAGATTAGGTCGATTGTAATTAAGACCGATTAAATTAAGTTTTTTTTTATAAATTTTAAAATCATGGGGGTTTTAATATTGAAAAACTAATTTATCTTTAACTGTGTCACCAAAAATCCAAATCTATCTGAATGATGTATCAATATCGGATATATTTATTATTAGTTATTTCAATATTGGTCTTTTTCATTTCAATCAAAACTCTCAATAAATTAAAAGAATTCAAAATTAATGAATATCTTAAATTGAAACTTGAGGGTGGAAAAACCAATATTTATGTAAAAGGACGTATATTCCAGCAGTGTATGTACTTACTGCTTAATATTCCTGTTGAACAAATAGAAGATTACAATGAGATTGAATCTATTGATGAAGCTGCGGAGAAACTAGACAGATCTATGGAAGGTAATCATAATTTTTTAACTAGGAGTATAACTCCTGAGGAAGAATTTCAAGGACATTGTTCTAATATTCAAGTGTGGGCGGAAAATGGTTATGATACTAGGATTCTTCATAGAAATTTAGCTTTTCCACTATTGAAGAGATTATGTGAAGTTGGAGATCCTGTGGCTAGACGAGTTTTTTCCGAGGAAATCGCCATAAGATTAGGGAGTAAGCATCCTTCTGTTATCCAATACCTAATTCAAAATGGCTATTTAAGATATTTGAATTCTGATGAGTTTGAAAGTATTTTAGATGATTTGAGTCCAAGTTTTTTACGTGATGTTACAATTGATCTAAGGGCGATAATTGAACAAAATTCAGGCATAGATTTAACATCTCAAATAAATTTCTTAATCCATAGAATAATTAGAGATTTTGGGATTGAACATATTTCATTAATAACCTCAAAAATATTAAATGAAGTTCCTGAAAACTATAGAGATGGTTTAGTTAAGGGTATATATAAAATATTAAAAGGAAGAAAAAAATTTCCATTGATCCAATATCTTAATAAACACTTCGAATATTTTAAAGAATTTAAATTCGAATTTAATTTCATAAAATATGAAGGCAGGGTTGTAACTATTTTTAAAAATGACAAGGTTTATTTGAATAATCAAAACATTCGTAAAATTTCAAATTTAGATGCAATTAATGATAAATTAGATGCATTAAATGAGATCGATCTAAGCAATAATCAAATTTCTGATTTAGATGGGATTGAAAAATTTTCAAATCTAAGAGTTTTAAAATTAAATAATAATCAAATTACAAAAGTGGAAGGACTGGAAAATCTTAAGAGATTGGAAAAATTATTTTTGAGGAATAATAGAATTACAGAAATTAATGGTATTATAAATTTAGTTAATTTAAAGCATATTGATTTATCTAATAATCCGACTATAACAGAAATACCGGAAGTACTTAACGATTTACCTTCTCTTAAGACGATAAAATTATGGGATTGCAATATCAAAAAATATTTGGCATCTACAGAAAAGATTTTTTGGACGAATCAAAATTATAGGTTTTTCACTGGTTACAATGAGGATGACAAAAACTATTATGAAAAGTCATACAGTAGATTTGCCTTATCAGAAAATAAACTATATAAGAAATTTGTAGAATGGGTATTAAAAATGAGACGCCTTATGGGCGAATATAACTTTTCATATCAAGATATTTATAGTTTTAATGAAGAAACAAAAAAAAATGCATTATGGTCAGGAAGAGTAACAAATGATTTTAAGAAATGGTTAGATAATAAAAGAAATCAAAGAAAAATAACATCATTCTTTTAGGATATTTATTTATTCATGTATTTCAATCTTTTTTTCATCTAAATATCCCGAACCACGTGCCAGGCCTCCAATTCCTGTTTTTACCATAGGTGCATTAAATTCTCCTTTTGCCCACGGTGCAGGGAATTTTTGAAAAATTGTCGATGCAATTAATGCAAAAGTCTGAAGTAAAACATAAATAGCATAATTATTCCAAATTGTGAGAAATCCTAGACAGATTGCTATATTAGGGATATGACAGACTAAAGTTTTAATTATAATAGATTTGGGAGTGTCATGTTCTGGACTAACATAGACGTCCCAAAAATAATCTTGAATAAAATATTGCCACAAACCCATGGATGCAAAACTAAGCAAATATCTAACCCATCCAAATACTCCAATTAGACTCCATAGATGATAAAAAGAAAGTAGTAATCCTCCTGTGCTGAATCCCCATATTATCCCAAAAATTATTTCTGAAACTAAAAAATATTTACGATTAAACGTGAGTGTCATACGAGACCAAAGGATCCAATATGCAAAAAAAACATAAATAAAGCAAAAACTACAATATAATAACCAATAAGGATTAGTAATTTGGGCAATAGTGGCAAAAGGTTGATTTATTAATTGTTCTAATGTCCCAGAAATAGCTATAATTATATTACAGAAGGAAAAGTAAATAATTGCTCGAGTCCAAGCTACTGCTGGTTTCCAAACATTAATAGGAAGTCCCTTATATTTATTAGTATAGATTATAATCATTATAGTTCCAATAATGGCAGCAAATATAATGTAGCAGATTCTAAATATTAGAAATGTCATTTCACTAATACCTATAAATAAAGAAATTATAGTTGGTGTTCAAGAATATTCTAACATCTTTTCAATTGGTATAATAGCTCGTTTAGCAATTTTAGGAGGAACCTTAATCTCAAACGTTTTATCATCTAAATTTTCTAAAATGTATTTAATTAATTCGAGATTATGTTTCTTCATATTATAACATACAAGTTTATCTTTTGCAAGATAGAATTTCTTATCTGGAAAATCTTGAGCTAAACGTTCTAAAAGTCCAACTTCTGTCCCTATTATAAATTCATTATATTCAGAAGAACTTTTTTTGACATAATTATACATCCGAGTTGTAGAACCTACATAATCAGATAATTCTCTTACTTCTCTTTTACACTCAGGGTGAACAATAAGTTTTGCCTTCGGATATTTCTTTTTTATAATAATTATATCATCTTTAGTAATTTGAGAATGAACATAACAATGCCCCTTCTCCGGCATTTTTATTGTTTTTATCTTGGAGATCTCTTCAGTATAATCTGCCAAATTTGCATCTGGGCCAAATAATACTGAATCAACTTTAAACTCATGGCTAATTTTTTCAACAATCCTTACAGAATTTGCAGAAGTGCAGCAAATATCAGATTCTGCCTTTACAGCTGCGGTTGTATTAACATATACAACTACTGGAAGTTTGGGATAATTCTTTTTAAAATTTCTAACCATTTCTGGAGTAAGAAAAGCAGCCATAGGGCAACAAGATTCAGGATTGGGAATCAATACATGTTTATCTTGATTGAATATTGAAGCAGTTTCAGCCATGAAATCTACTCCTGCGAAAATTATATATTCAGAATTGGCTTTTTCCTTAGCTGTACGTGACAAACCAAGAGAATCTCCTAAAAAGTCAGCGATTTCTTGAATTTCTATTGGTTGATAATAATGTGCTAAAATGATTACATCATTATTATTCTTCAAACTAAGAATTTCTTGCTGTAATTCTTTAACTGTCATTTTACAAAATAGAGAACTTAAACAGATTATATTATTAAAAGAATTAAATACAAATAAGTCCTTTTTTTATTAATATTAATATCTTGAATTAATTAATAACTCTTTATTATGGAATTTATATATAACGAAGAATTTTGGTTTTTTAGTAGCTTTTTGAATGCCAATTTAGTTGATGGGAACAAAAAAAGCCAAGACCTTGAGGAACAGATAAAAAATCGCTTAAATAATTTGAAAAAAGAGGATATATATTATAAAATTAGAGATGAAATCGGGGATGAGATTATTGATATGGCAAAAAATGTGTCATTACGATGCAATTGGGTTCCATATTTAGAGAATTTTGCTTATGAAGATGAAAATAGCCAGAGAAAGTATGATACACTTGGCTTCTTTCAATTTGATGTAGAATATTTTAAGAGCGAACCAATTAAAAAAAACAAAATTAAACCAAGTTTTATTCAGCAAATACCTCAGATTTTATTATCTTTTCTAAGAGAATATTCTGCAAAAGAAGAAAACAGAGGGATTATCTTCGATTTAGAAAGTCCCATTTTTGTATTCGCAACTTCCAATAAAGTAAAACCTGAACTTATCGAATGGACGGAAGATAATATTAATAAGTATAAAAAGGAAATCGGATACTGGACAGAAGTATATTCTGGTCAATGGACAGACTATTCTGATACTCTTTATGATAGACGTATTGAAAATAATTTGTCCAATCGCCTTTCTGAATTGCACTTCATTCGGAGAAACTCTGGATTTGTATATATGGCAGAAGAAAATTACGAAAATTTCTTTGATTCCTATATGAAAGAATATGTTATAACACCCACCCCAAAAATGAGAACGGTGTTGTTTGCTCTAAGATTAATTAATGAATCACTCGATTTACTATTCTTGAAAGCACAATCAGAGGAATTTAAGGATATTGAGACTATTGAAAATAAAATTAGAAATTTGAGGTTTTTACGAGGCCTAATTCAAACAAATTTAAGTGTGATTTACAATGAATTGGACTATAATAGGAGACAACATTATACTACTGTATTAAAACATCTTTTGAATGAATTTGAAATTGAAAGCATTGTTAAGAGAATTAATGAGAAATTTGATATCATTTATGACTCAATGCAACAATTATATCAAAAGAAAAACGAAGAAATTCAGAAAAGGACAGAGAAAGGTCTTAATTTGTTAAATTTATTGTTTGGAGCTGGAATATTAGCAGATTTAGGTGGAGTTATCATGATCGCTTTTAGTTTACAAGAAGGAGATTTTGCTTCTATGTTTCTAAATATTATAATTGCTACAATAATAACTGGAATCCTGGTGGTCACTATAATATTTAATATCTATATGAGATTGCAGGTTAAGAAGGTGAAAATTGGGCGCACCGTAGATGCGATTATAGAAGATAAAAATGGAAATATAGTATTAATAAAACGTAAATATCCACCATTTCAAGGGTTCTATGCACTTCCAGGAGGCTTTATAGAAAGACGTGAAAAGTCAAGGAAAGCATTACTTCGAGAAGTTAAAGAAGAAACAAATCTAAACGTGAAAATAATAGAAAAAGTCGGCATTTTTGATGAAGAGGGACGTGATCCTAGAGGTAATATTCATGCCACTGCTTATAAATGCATAACTGATGATACATCGAATATGAGAAGTGGTGATGATTCAAAAGATGTAGAACTTATACCAAAACAACGTTTGAAAGATTTAGAACTAGCGTTTGATCATAAAAAAATAATTAAACATGCCAATTTACTAGATTAATATCTATTTTTTAATTTCATATTAACATAAGTTTCTTATTTTTAGGATAATATTACAATAAAAAAAAGGCTGTGAAAAATTATGCCAATTATAATACCATGTCCAAGAACAGGAAAAAGACCACAAATTCACGAAACGGCATTTATTTCCCCAACTACAGTTATTATAGGAGATGTGATAATAGGTGAATGGAGTAATGTATGGTTTGGAGCAGTTTTAAGAGGAGACCAAGGACAAATAAAGATTGGAAAGAACACAAGTATTCAAGAAAATGTAACAATTCATATTGAAGAGGGGACATCAGTTTTAATAGGCTCAAATTGTATAATTGGGCACCATGCAATGATTCACGGCCCAGTAAATATAGGAAATGGATGTTTGATTGGTATTGGAAGTAATATCCTTCATAACACTAAAATAAATGATGGTTCAATGATCGCAGCAGGAGCAGTAATAACCAATAAAGAAGTGCCATCTAGGCAATTATGGGCTGGTGTTCCAGCTAAATTCTTAAAAAATTTGCCAAAGGAGGAAGAATTTATAGGTGAGAAAACAGCTGGTAATTACGTGAAAAAGGGTAAATATTTTAGAGAGTATTTTGAGAATAATCCAAATTTATAGTGAGCAAATGCATTTTTCATTCTTGATTATATCAATAATATTAAAGCTTAAGTCCATTAGATTAACCATTAGGAGTTTGTTTTCCAAGTTCGGAAGTCCTAATGCTGTTTTTATAACTTCTAAGGCTTCTAAAGTTCCTAAAATCCCAGGAGTAACTCCTATTACTGGTAGAGGCGCTTCACTAGGCAGAGATTTAATAGGTGTAAAAATGCATTCATAACAAGCACTCTGCTTTGGATCAATCGTTATAATTTGTCCATAAAAATCCTTTATTCCCGCAATAATGCATTTCAAATTGTTCTCTACAGCGATTCTATTGACCAAAAATTTAGTTTGGAAATTATCAGAACAATCAACAATGAAATCATATTGAACTTCCTTTAAGTATCTCTTTATGGATTTTTCATCAACATAATCCTTACAAGCATTAATTTTAATTTCTGAATTAAGTTTAGTTAATACTTCTTTTGCTGATTTTACTTTATCCTCTCCAATTTGAGTTTCATTATAAAGGATCTGTCGTTGTAAGTTCGAAATATCAAGAGTGTCATTATCGATAATAGTTAACTCTTTTATACCTGCTGCTGTGAGATATATTGCAAAAGGGGAACCTAAGCCTCCTACTCCAATTTGTAGAACTTTGATTTTCGAAATAATTTCTTGGCCTTTTTCTCCGATAAAAGGAGATATAATTTGTCTTTTAAATCTTTCTTTTTGTTCTTTGGTTAAAATAAGGTATCACTTTTTTATAATATTTTTAATATTATTTATGCTTTCTTCAATCTCTATTAATATTAGCCCTAAATTCACGTTTAATTCAGATAATGAAACTAAAATAATTTTATCATTAACCCCTACAATTATTAACTGGTAATCCTGATACTCTACAGTTATACTTTTAATTTGATTATTCTTTAAGTTTGAAGTGGCTGTTTCGATGCCTTCATACATTGTGGCAGCTAAAGCGCCTAGTTTTCTGTCATCAATATCTCTCGGTAATCTTGATGAAATTAGTAATCCATTCCGATTCACAACAGCACTCCCAATAATCTCCGCTAAATTTTCTAATCTCTCAAGCTCTTTATTTATATTTCCAATTAATAAATTATCATTAAGCATCATTATTAGATTAATTATTTTCCCAAAAGAAATTTGATATAAAAGGAATTATAATTCAATTATTCAAAAATAGAAAATTAGGCAATTGTATTTAAAATTTTAGAATTGAATTATTATCTATAAAAAGACTTTTTACCATTAAAACTTCTGAATCTATTTCGCCAGCCTGGTTGACGAAGCTTTGCTGTATGGCCAAATCCACAATAAGCACAGAACCTCTTTCGGCGATGATAAGAATGTCTTCCGCATCGACGACATGTTTTATGGCTCGCTGCTTTATTTTTTTTCCCCTTGCTCGGTGTTCCTTTTCCCATTTTTAGACCCCTAAATATTATATATCTTCTGATTCTTCTCTATGCATTAATTTTACTTCGTCATCTTGAGCGAAAATTAACTTTTCTCGATCTTGTCCTACAAAGATTATACTTGCTCCACGTATCATTACAACTCCTAAATCCTTCGAACGCTTTCCACCGCGCCCAAAGTATATCTCCTTAGCGTCTTTAACTATTAAATTCATGTAATTATCAAATTTAGCAAGTTTGCCCGTTAAATACGTATTCCATATCTTTAATTTAATCCTAACTTCATCTTTCAGAATCGCTTTTGATAAAGTTCGATGGAGTGTTTGCTGTTGAGACATTGAAACGAAATCATCCAAAAATTATTACTATTATAAAGATTAAATAGAAGGATTAAATAAATATTTTTTTAAATATTTCAAGATTTAGAACAATAGGTTTATAGGATATTAAATTAACTTAGATGAAAAAAATGAGAAAAATAGCAATCTGGGATAGTGCGATTGAAACACCTGAAGAGATTATTCTTGCAGCCGGTATGGTTCCGTATAGATTATTTGGAGATCCCACTAGAAGTATAGAAAAAGCAAATGAGCATATTCCTCCAAATCATTGTGTTTGGGCAAAGAATATTCTTGATCAAGCGCTTGATGGGATGAACAATGATATAAAAGGTTTGATTTGCACTCATGGATGTGATTGTTCGAATAGAGAGTTTGATATCTGGTTAGAGTGTGTTAATTTGCCATTTTTATTCTTTCTGAATGCTCCTTTGAAACGTAATGAAACCGCTTTAAAATTTTTTATTAATGATATGAAAGAGTTAATTAATCAATTGGAACAACAATTTCAAGTAAATATAACTCCTAGTAAACTCAGCGAAGCAATAACAAAAATGAATAAAATAAGGGATTTGTTAAGAGAAATTTCAAGTTTTAGAGAGAAAATGATTTTAAAGGGTTCTGATTTTCACGGATTAATTAAGAAAGTGCAACAGATGGATAAAAATAAAGCTTTAGAAATGCTTGAAACAAAACTTAAAGAATTAAATACACAAAAACCTCAAATAGATAACAATTTAAAAAAAATTTTATTGACAGGTTCAGCAATAGATGATACAGAATTCATTAGATTTCTCGAGGATGTTGGTTTTCATATTATCACTGACGATCTCTGTATAGGGACTAAATATTTCTTGAATAATGTCAATGAGACTGAAGAACCTCTCCACGCTTTAGCTGAATTTCATTTGAATAAGCCTATATATTCTACTAAATTTCCATCTTATAAAAGATTTGAAACTTTAAAAGATTTAGCCAAAAAGATTAACGTTAGTGGGGTTATAAATATTGCTCAGAAATTTTGCGAACCGATTTTATATGACCATCCATATTTTAGTAAAAAGTTTAAAGAATTAGAAATTCCATATCTATTTGTTGAAATAGAATACAATAGAGAATCTTATAAACAATTAAAAACTAGATTTGAAGCATTTAAAGAAATAATTTAAGAGAGGATAAAAATGTCAATAACTAAAAAAGCAGGTAAGATGCTTAATGCCACCAATAAACTAAAGAATGAGATGGGAAGACATTTTTTAGCAATTGAACAAGCTTATAGAGATGGTAAGCCTACCGCTTGGGCTACAGCGGGAACTCCGGTAGAATTTTTATATACTATGAACGTGCAACCAATGTTACCCGAAAATTCAGCAACAATTTCAGCTGCCTTGAAAAAATCTCAAGATTTCATAGAATTAGCAGAAACAGAAGGATTTTCTTATGATCTTTGTTCATATTTTAAGACTAATGTTGGTGCGGTTTTAAGTAATGCTGATATGAGTGTTGGTGGAACAAGAAAACCCACTTTTATGTTATCAAGTGATGTAATATGTGACACACATGTTAATTGGTTTCAAGTACAAGCAGAAAGATTCAATGTACCTCATTTTACTATAGATGTTCCTCATGTTGTAAGTAATACTACTAATAGACAACGGGAATATTTTAAGAAATATATAATTGAACAACTCTGGGAATTATTAGATTTCATAACTGAGGTAACTGGTCATGAATATGATCCTGAAAAAGGTAAGGAAGTTGCTTTAAATTCTTATGAATTAGGAAAAGTATGGCAAGATGTTTTTGAGTTAAGAAAGAATATCCCTTGTCCTGTTTCGACTAGAGATACATTTGGCGGTCTTTTTCCATTATTCACCATGACAGGATTAAGATCTCCTATTAAATTATATAAACGTATGTATAAAGAAGCAAAAGATCGAGTAAATAACGGAATTGGAGCATTAGAACATGAAGAATATAGATTAATGTTTGAAGGGATACCTTTTTGGTATAACTTAAAATTTTTCTCGAATTTAGAGCGATGGAATGCTATTATCGTGTATGAACCTTATGTATATGCATTCACTAAATATACTAATCCAAATATTACGAAAAATGATGTTTTGAAAAATCCTGTAGAAACAATGGCGGAATTAGTTCTGAGTTTCTGGTATATATATGATTTAGAGACACGGGTAAGAATGTTTAAAGAAACAGTGAAAGATTGGAAAATCGATGGTGTTATATTGCATGATAACCTTTCTTGTCGCCCAAATGCATGCGGAATGTATGATTTGAAACGAAAATTAATGGAAGAGGCTGATATTCCTTCACTTGTTATTACTAGCGATATGAATGATCCTCGAAAGATGAATGAAACTCAAGTTCTCAATCAAATTGAAAGTTTTATCGAAATTCTTCGAGAAAGAAAAAAAAGATAAAGATTCAATTAGCTATTTTCACATGCATATTAGGAGTAACAATTAAATAATAATCTCCTAGTCTACCCATACTACCCCCATTTTCTCTTAGGAAAGACTTTAAATCTTCAATAGTTCTTTTAAGTTCTGTGACATCAGCATATTCAAGGATTTCTTTGGTATTTATAATTAAAATTTTCCTTTTTAATAATTGATTTTTTATATCTTCTAGTTGATTAAGATTAGTAAAGTCATATTTTCGTATAATAAAATTATGGAGCAATGAAGAATACTCCTTTGAAAATCCCATTGTTTCCTGTGGTGAACCTAAAAGTTCATTATCTTCTTTTTTTCCCCATAATCTACCCATAAAAATAACCTTAAAATTTGTATTTAAAAAGACTCTTGTAACTTAATACACAGACTTATAATAATTTCTAATGAACATAAATAGAAGAAATATCGTGATGAATATCCCCATGATATTCGGAATCATTGTGAGTTGGGAAAAGTATTTAACAATAGTTAAAATATGGTTAAAATATGGATCTTATTAAAAATGATTTTATAGAATTCATTAAAAAGCGGAAAAGTTCTAGAAATTTTATTTATCAAAAAATTGGTAAAGAAACGATATTAAAAATTTTGGAATGTGCTAGATGGGCACCTTCTGGAGAAAATAGCCAACCATGGAGAGTTTGTATTGTTATCCATCCTACCGTTAAAAGAATGCTTTCTGAACTCTCTAAATATGGAGGGATTATCGAAGACGCTTATGTTAATTTAGTAATATTTTTGGATCTTGAGAGGGGCTATAGTAGAGTAAAAGATGTTCAAGCAATTGGGGCATTCATAGAAAACATTTTACTAGGAGTTCACGCCCAAGAAGATTTAGGGGCTGTATGGATTGGTGAAATTCTTGACCGAAAGGAGAGTGTTAATGAAATATTTAAATTTTCCAACGATAAATTCGAATTAATGGGTGTTATCGCAATTGGGGTTGTAGATGAGGCTCGTGAAAAAGCAAGTGAGAAAGAACGAAAACGACGTCCCTTAGATGAATTTATAGATTGGTATTAATTATTGATTGAAGTTCTAATTTTATTTTTTCTTCCGCATTTTTTTGACTTCAATTGGCTCCACAAGATAGGGATTAAGGAGCTTCATTCCTATAATAAAAAAAGAAATTAATGACCATTCAACAATAATTGAAATGATAAAAGGTGCCTGATGACTTATATTCAAATACACCATTCCACCCAGAAAAGGACCTATTATCATTCCTATTGAATCAAAAAGAGTAATCATTCCAAAAATCTTTCCTCGATGCTTAATTGAAACACGACTGAGGAAGTTTATGAATACAAAACTAACAGTTAACATTATCGTATTATCAATAATAAGTAAAATAGAAAAAATCCATAAATTACCCGAATTAATAATAAGCCATGTGACCAATCCTCCAAAAAAACTTGATATCGCAACCATTAGATATGGATTTAGTTTATCTGCTAAAGTCCCTAATCTCGGAGCAATTAGCGCCCCAAGTAAAGCAGTAGGCAAATAAAACCATACAACTAATTGTACATTAGGATCTATTTCATCCAGCACATAGTTTTGAATAAAGGGTCTATAAAATCCAGTATTAATCGCAGTTAAAAAAAACCCAGAAAATAATATTATAATTCCTAAAAAATATATCTTACTTAGGAATTTTTTCAATGATTTTTCAGAGTCTTTTGATTCATTTTCTTGAATATCATCATTTTCAAGGTTTGGATATTCAAACTTTTTATTTTCATCTACTTTCCTTGAAAATTGAATTCCTGCATAAAAATTTGAGATCCCAAAAAGAGGAATTGCAATATATATCAAAAAAGAGTTATTAGGTGCAAAGAAATTCGATATACTAAAAGTTGTAAACCCTATAATCGTACCAAGGACCATACCAATTCCTAAAGCAAGTCTTCTTCTTCCAAAAGCAGTTGATCGGTGATATTTTGAAGATTTTTCAGAAATTATAGTATCTAATGGATTCCAAAAAATCTGAGCACCTACCCCTAAAAGAAACGCACTTATATATATTCCTATCAATGATTGCGAAATTATAGAAACATAGAGCACAAAATATGACAAACCTCTTCCAAAAGCCCCTATCATAACTAAAATTCGCTTCGAAAAACGATCCGTTAAATATCCAATGAAACTTGAACTAATTAGCCCCCCAAATGTGATAGCTGAATAAAATAATCCTACATAAGGAGTAGGATATCCTAATACGAAATAAATATAGTAATTCATTATATATTCAATAAAAAAAAACCCGAGAGAATTCCACACCACAATAAAAATAACTGAGTTGAAATCTGAAGTAAATTTGTGATGGTCTGGTAATAATTGTTTTTTCCTAATTCTTATACGTGAACTCATTATGTTAATTTGTTAAAAAATTAAAAGAAAAAAAAATTTTTGAAAATGCAGTTCTGTTAGATTTTACTTTTTTATTTCTGTATTACGTTTCAACTCTCCTTCTCGTTGTTTTAAAATATCAGAAACACGATTTACATCACTATTTATCCATTTAGTAGCGAGTAACCATAAAAGAGCACCTATTATACCTAAAACTAATGTTAAAAAAACTGTAATCTGGAAATTTTGATTAAATGCCATTAAGACAAATCCTGCTAGTATTGGGCCTGTACCACTGCCAATAGCTTCTAAAAATTGGTTCGCTGATGAAATTTTTCCTTGAGCTTCAGGTAAATTTATTTCCTGCAGTATAGGAGGTTGATTTATATTCCAAAGACCAACAAAAGAGCGACCAATAAACATTATAACCCCCAATATCCAAAAAGTTGGAATCGAGAGGATAAACAAGAAGTTATTCCCTTGTTCAACAGTCATATTTGGAATTGGTAGTATAAAGAAAAAAATAAATCCAGTAAAAACTATAAAAGCTGATAAGACAATCATAAAGACTCGGTATTTAATATTTTTCTTACCTAATTTATCGGATATTTTTGCAAAACCTAATGAACCAATAAATCCTCCTGGTAATCCAAAGATTATCAGAAAAAGAGATAAATTAAAAGGAGAAATATTAAAAGGAGGAGACTGTAAATATGCCACAAGTAAAAAATCAGGTACAGCTATTAAAATTGTGGTAAACACACCTTCAAAAAAAGCTATTAAATTAGTCGGAGAGAAGATTGTAGATTGTATTGTTTCTTTAGTCAACTTATATTCATAAATAACATTCTCATTTGAAAGAACTTCCTTTAATTCTTTACGCATTGCCCCTCTTTTAGGTTCTTTTCCTTTTATCATTATTACAAATCCAAGAATCAATGCTATAATTCCCACAAATATAAAATAATATCGCCAAAGATTCGTTTGAAAGGATATTGCAGAAACTAACATGCCAATGATCTGAAATACTTGAAATAAACCTTGTATAGCACCAAAAAATTGAGATCGTTCTTGATCCTCCGTAGAATCGTTAACATGAGAAGTAATAAGGGGCCACAAACCTCCATTCGCAAATCCTCTTACTAAGCTAAAGATTAAGAAATAATAAAAGGTTATTAGACCTTGATGTTCTGGAACAAATCCATTAAAAAGCAAACCAATACCATATATTAGTTCAACTAATACCATTAACTTTATCCTAGAATATTTATCAGCTAAAGTACCAAATAAAATCCCCGAGATAGCTATTAAATATGTTGAAGTTCCAGTTAAGATCCCTAACTCTCCAGAATGTTCTGCAAATGCGTTAGGAATAGGCCACATAATTCTCGCTACTAGAAGAATATTAATATATATAGTAGCTACAGTAAAAGCATAAGAATTATAGATAAGAAAGTTAGGCCAAAGCCTCTTTATTAATAAAAGAAATCCAGTTTTAGGTTTTTCTGGACTATCAATCATATTCATGATGATAGTTAAAGAAAAGTAAAATTAAAATAATTTTAGAATTATAACCAAAAATGAATTATAGGAGAGAAAGTTTCTCCTAACCAATAATAAAACATAACCCAATATTCATAAGTAAATCCAAGATATAATAGGGCATATAAAAATCCAAAAACAAAGCCAAAAATTACGTCAATGGGGAAATGCACCCCTAATATTAATCTAGAAATCGCCATAATAATATCTAAAACAATAAATACTGATAGGATAATCCAGAAAAATTCTGAAAAATAAAATGCAAAAATAAAACCAAAAAATAGTAGAAATGTCACATGTCCAGAAGGGAATGATTGCTTTTCTGATTCTTTCATTATATAAGGTATTTTTATAAAATCATCATGTCTTTTCACACCTTCCTTTTGAAGGGTGATAAATGGGCGATTCCTTCTAATAATTCTATATCGAATAATACTATGTATAATAATGCTTTGTTCAAAACCCCCAGTAAAGAGCACTAATAGATAATAATCCTTTGTAATGTACCCATAAATAAACCAAATTACCCAAACAAGACCCCAGAAATATAAAGACCCAAGAAAGCTATAAATAATAGCAAACTTTTTAGATCTTCTGCTAAAACCACTTTTATAAATCGTAAGAAAAGTTTTTTTATCCCATGCTTCTAACTTTTCAAGGTATTCTGATAATGTTGACATGCTTAAGGTATTGGAAAAATATGGGGCAGAATTTATATTAATCACACAAATTGATATTTATACTTTTTGCTACTCTTAATCATCTTGTTTGATTTTATTCTTCCGAATATAATTAGTATTAATATAAAGAAATAAGAGTTATTGATGCTATTACAGAATTTTAGAATGAGTAGTGTATCTTTCATGAAAAATTCGAGATTATGCATTAGCCAACGGTCCAATTTTAAAGTTTTTAAGGATAATCTACTTATTTGTAAAATTACTATGTAGAATCAACAAAACTTTATATATTGGAATTTATTTAAAACATCTATAGCCGATAAATTTTAGATATTCCAAATATTGGATTAAATTATGAATGAAAATAATGCATTTTCAGAAGAAAGTTTGAGAAAAATAGCCGCACAAAAAGTAAGTTTTAGGTTTTCCGTGAAAATCCATGTAGCAGTTTTTATTCTGGTCAATATTTTACTCTTTTTAGTAAATTTTTTCTTTACACCAGGGCTTTATTGGTTTTTTTTCCCCCTTTTCTCATGGTTAATAGGAGTTAATATGCATATCTTAGCCTATGTTTTGTACGCTAGAGGTGTTTATCCAATGGCTAAACGTGGAGTAATATATCACTTAAATTCTTTTATTTTTGTTATGCTTTTCCTCTTTATCGTTAACTTTCTTACATTTCCAATGTATTTTTGGGTAATTTTCCCCGCAATTTTTTGGGGGGCAGCAGTTTTATTACATATCATTTTTTATATTCAGTATCTCAGTGGAAAAGCAGAAGAAGGTGGTAAATTTAAATCAAGAAAGGAACGTGCTATTGAAAAAGAATTAGAAAAAATGAGAAAAAAAAGGGAAAAAGCAAGTTAGGATATTACTATAATGTGGTTAGGTAAATTTTTGAATCTTGAAGATGATATTGAAGAATTGGGTTCTATAATTAAAAAAGAACTGCTTAATAGCCTTCAAAAAAGTAAACTTACACCTCTAGAATTTACAATAATTGAAACAATTTTCAATAGTCAACAGCTTTCAGGATATGATTTAATAAAGAATTTGAATAGAAGTTTTGCTGGCACATGGGAAGCACAATCTGGTACAATTTATCCCATATTAAGAAAATTAGAAAAAGATGGCTTTTTAAAAGCGCAAGAAGTAAAAAGTCCAATAGGACCAATAAAAAAAGTATATTCTTTAACTGAAGCAGGCGAAGAGCTCTTAAAATTTAAGGTTAGTAAAAATTATTATGATCAACTTAAGTTTGTGGAGAATTTTTTAGTTGAGCTCTCTTCAATTTTCATACGCTCATTTCCTAATAAAGATCAGATCAAAAAAATTTCGGAAATACAGAATGCTCTAAATGAAACATTTAAAAACGTAATGCAGAATATACCGCCAACTCTCGAATTTAAAACAATGTGTGGTGAGTGTGGTTCTGAAATAGGTCGAGAAGTTGCATATTGCCCTAACTGTGGCGCATCTCTATTTGATGAAATTGAAAAAAAGTAGAGACTAAGAAAAAATATTTTATGAGATATTATTCAATTATAATACCATATTTTTTGAATATTTTTTTTAATTCTTCGTCTGCTAAATGTTTAAGGATATCCTCTAGGGGTGCAATTATTTCTTCTTTAGAAGTTGTTCTATTGTTGCTTATCCTTCCTTCTTTCACTTCTAGTGCGGTTTGTGCCCAACTAAACTCATCATTAAACGTAAAAAGAACATCTTTATAAGCTCCTTCTTGACCTCCATCTCTAGCTAGAGGTTTTTTTTCAATAGGGATTTCTGGATCCTGCAAATAACACCAGTCAAGTATCACCCACTCCAATTTTCTATCAGAATCAGAACGATCTGCTAGATATAAACAATACGCATGACCACCCACATCTGTTTCTGATGGAGCAAACACAGGATCTGCTATTACTTCTGCTGCTGCCACTTTTACACGCCAACTAGGGATGCCTGCATTTATTAATAGTGCAGCTATTAAGATTGCACCATCTTCACAGTCTCCTATCTCTGCCTGTATCGATTCCCAAGGCATTAACCAGAACTCAGGAACTTCTGCTGTTAAATCATCGTATTTATATTTTAAGAAATTACAAACGAAATTTTGGATCGCTAACGCTGTTTCATTGGGAGTTCCTTTCCGTAACCCTACCTGTGTTACAACATGCCAGAGAATCGCATCGTTCTTTTTAATAAATGCCTTGACATCTACGTCAATTTGTTTCTTGTAATCTTCTGCTCTTAGTGCTCTTCCAGTGTAGATGATAGGTGCCGTTTCCCATTTAGAATTCCAATACTTTGCACCGTATTCTCCATAATCCCCCTTGAATTCTTCAATAGGGACATAATCAATTTTAGGTATAGGTGATGGTTTAGGTTCTTCTTTTTTTACTGGTTTTTTGGATGGTTTTTTCTTTGAAGCTCCTGAAAGATCTTTAGCTACTTTAATCCAAGCTTCAACATCTTTTTGGGCAGGAATTTTTGTAAGAGCTTTTGGATTATCATTTTTTAATTGTTTTAGTTTTTCTAAGGTGCTTTTTGGATTTCTATAGGCAAATTCCTTTACAGAATCGATACCTATAAGGTTTAATGCATTTGCAATTTCAGGTCCTACACCCTGAATCTGCATTAATTCTGCGTGTTCTTGCCAAGTATCAAGCGTTTTAACTGCAACACCGATTTTTCTTGCGAGTTTACTAATCTGATTATACGTAAGCGGAATTAAATCTTCAGTGCTAGAAATTCCTTCTTTCTCTAAAAGTTGGGCATGTTTTACTTCTAAACCAATAATATCTGTTAATTTCAATTTATATCATCCTTATTTTTAGGTCAAATTGAATTTGATTAGTAAAGATATTGTTCCTACATTTAAAATCTTTCTCTAAGATTTAACATATTAAAAATCAATGTTTTAAAGATTATTATAAATATAAAATGAAATAACTTCTTCTAGTACTGGATCAGACATCTTTTTTCATAAAATTAACCTCAGATAAAAAAAAAATGAAGCAGTGTTTCCTTAAAAGCCTTTTGTCAGGTTAAAAAGTAGAAAAAGACTTAATTTTAATAAATCTCGGTTAGAAATTCATAAAAAGTTATCCTCAAAAAGTTAAACATTCAATTCAATACTATTTTCTTTAAAAATTTTAATTATAAGCGGTTTAAGGGAGGGACAATCTTTTAATTCCAAAAATTGATTTGTCTTAGAATATTTTTTTAAAGTTTGCCATATAAGTGAACTTTTTTGAATCTGCTCTGTAAATTTCGATAATTTTTGGGAGGCGAGGTAGGTTTGACCTTTGAATAAATAGCATACTGAAAAATTTGGGATGGCTTCCATTAGCACTGTATATTTACCAAATTTAGCGCGATCAAACTCTTCAGAAAAAAACTCATCACTGAAGGAACTAAAGGCAGACATAAAACTCCCTAACATATCATTGTTCCGTTCCCACTCTTCAACAAAAGAGTAAGAAAAACTGAGAATACCACCGACTTTTATAATAAGAAGTACTACGGGTTCTTCATCAACTAACTCTTCAGTACCTACTTTTGGTTTTTCAGTAAAGAAAAATAATGAATCCTCAATTTTAGCTTGCTTTTTTGGTAATAATTTTTTCGGTTTAA
>JBHLNS010000039.1:0-31452 GCA_048941285.1 Promethearchaeota archaeon | reverse complement strand
TATGGATTATACAAAAGTTGGAAAGAAAAAAGTTTTCATCAATAATGGTAATCTATATTTAGAAAGTTTTAATATTCACAGAATAGGAGAAATAAAGAAACTGAAACAGCACTCCAACCTAAAAGCGCTATATTTAGAAAAGAATAAAATTACTAAAATTGACCATTTAGACAAGCTAGTGAACCTAAAAAAGCTCCATTTAGAATTTAATTTAATTAGTGAAATAAATGGATTAGAAGCGCTTATTAATTTAGAAGATTTAGAACTTAGTGGAAATAAAATTTCTAAAATTGAAAATCTAAGTCATCTCAAGCAGTTAAAAGAACTTCTTTTGAATAATAACCAAATAAGGAATATTGAAGGCCTGAGTAATTTAATTAATCTTGAAACTTTAGATTTAAGCAACAATAAAATTGAGGAAATTCGTGGTTTAGAAAATTTGATAAACCTTAAATATTTAAATCTTTCCTACAATAAAATAAGAAAAATAGAAGGTCTACGGGAATTGCCTAAATTAGAGATTCTTGAACTTAAAAAGAATCCAATAGTGAATTTGGACTCATTAAAAGAATTAATAAATCTTAAAAAAATAGTTTAGTAAAATTATTTTTTTATATGGCTTGAAAATATTCATGAAGTATTTATAATTGAAAGCATAGTTGCTTTTATTTTAACATTTTTGGTATCAATTGGATTTTTTCTTCTTTACCAGGCATCATAATATATATATGATAAAAAAATGGCAAATACTATAATGATAATAGCTATAAGATTGATACTTATTAGGTTTTTTATACTACAGATTATGTTAAAAGAAAAAATACCAAAACCCATAACTGCTTAATAATTTAATCCTTTTAACAGCTGAACTGTTGTGTACATATTTTTACCTCCTTTTCGAAGGTAATCCATTGCTTCTTCAATTCCCTCAACAGTTAGATCGAACATTGGTATAATACTTGAAATTATTTTTCGAGTCCAAGGTGCCCATTCAGGTCTTATTAATTCAGGATTTAACCAAACAACATTATTCTTAAAATGATTTGCGAGCTCTTTAACATAATATATTCCAGGTAATTCATTTCGATGATAATAATAAATCGAGCCATATTTCTCTGTAAGTTCCCAACTTGCCATGGCAGCATCTCCAACAAGCACTACTTTGTACTTATTATCATATTTTCTTAAAAACTCATTGAATTCAATTGCTTCATCTGGATTCCTTCGAGCATTGAAGTAAAGTGACTCATAAATACAATTGTGGAAATAATAATATTTAAATTCGCGCCAGTGTGACATATTATTAGCTGCTGAGAAAAGAAGATTGACCAAATGAGCATAGGGGGTCATACTACCTCCTACATCCATTAAGAGAATCATTCTTACATTGTTTTTTCTTTTTTTATCAAACACAATTTCAATATCGCCACAATTTTTAGCAGTCTTATCAATTGTCTTATCCAAGTCTAATTCATCTTTTTTCCCGATTTCTTCAAGTTTTTTAAGTCGCTTTAAGGCAACCTTAATTTGTCTTGTATCAAGAACGATATCTTTTCGATAATCCTTAAAAATTCTTTTTTGGGCAATCTGCATAGCCATCCGCATTCCTGAAGAACCGCCAACCCTCATTCCCATAGGATTTTGTCCTCCATGACCAAAGGGAGAAGCACCTTGAGTACCAATCCAATGATCCCCTCCATTATGTTCTTCATCCTGCATTTGCATTAATTCTTCGAATCTTTTCTGCATTTCTTCGAGATCAAAAAATTGACTCATCATTTCCTGGAAACTACCCCCTGCTTCAGATAAATCGAAATTTTTCTCTAACCATTTCCAAATTTCATCCTTTATTTCATTTGGAGCATTTATTAATACCCGATCACCAAATTTTGCCTTATATTTTTCTAAAAGGTCTTCGAGAAATTCCTCCAAATTTTCAATATTAATATATTCTTGATATTCACGAAGAATTAGTTGTAAGCCTTCTATAAGCTCTGGAAGAGTGATATCTTTATTGAGCCAATCCCAAATTTCTTGTTTAATATCTTCTGGGAATTTTAACATAGCTTCTTTGAAAAAATTTGCGAATGAAATATCATAGATATCAAAATGATGCTCATTTTTACACAATATTGAGCGTGAGATATAGTAAAATTCAACCATGTTATGGATAAGTCCCTTATTGAGAGCTTCCATTAAAGTCATATATTCGGTAATACTTATTGGTAAGCGCTCTTTCAAATAATAGAAATATTCTACAAACATTGGTTAGATTTTTCAATTATATTCTCTATTAATTAAAATAAATTAACCATTTAATTTAGGTTTGTGTTTATTTAGGATATATCTCCTCATACCAAAATCGAATCAGTTCATGTTTTTTAATATATCTTAGATAATAGAGCGAAATGATTAGGGTAATAATCGTCTCCACAAACCATAAAAGATTATATATAGTAAGATTTGTTTCAAATTTAAATGGTTATAATGTAATTAAGCCAAAATCTATAAAAGAGTAAAATAAAAAGCTGAAATTCGGACTTATTAACCATGGATATAATATATAAACGTACTTATGATAAAACAAATCTAATAAAATGTGTGTAATTCCCCCGATCAATGCAGAATAAGTTATTATGATTTTTTGACTAGTATTAAGAGCAACTAGGAAATTACAAGAGGTTAAACAAGATAAATCCCCAATTTACAATCCCTCCAATGAGCAAAGCTATTACAATTTCCATTGCTGAAATCTTTAGTGCATATTTCCAATTTGTTTGTTTTGCAATAATTATAATAGTTGCGAAACATGGGATATAAAGCATTGTTACTAAACTAAATACTATCATCTGAATAGGAGTTAAAAGTTCTAAAAGAGTAATCCCCAAATTCTCTGCAAAGAGAGCCAGAAGAACTAGTGTTAATTCTTTACGTAGGATTCCATATATTAAAAAAATACCTGTAGCAGCAGGTAATCCTAACCAAAATACGGAAATTGGATATAATAAAAGATTTACTGGTTCTAACGCATTAAAAATTAATAAAATTTCTAAAAAAATACCTAGTATTACTATAATGGGAAGTGCTCTAAAAATAAATTCTTTACTCCTTAACCATGTCTGCTTTGCGATAACATTATAATTTGGTATTCTATATTCATGCATTTCCATGATTAATTCAGTGCATTCTCCGGGGATAATTTTATTCAAAATCCTACCTACGATTAAGATTACTGAAAAATTTATTATAAAAAGGAAAACAACCCATCCAAAACCTAAATATCTTCCCACCAATCCCATTACGACTGTCATTGTTGCCGCACAGGGTATGAGAGAGGTTAAAACAATAGATATTTTTTTTTCCCTTTCAGTCTCCATTATTTTACAACCTGCACAGGCAGGCACATTACAGCCAAAACCTAAAATCATTGGAATTATTGTTTTTCCGTGGACTCCAATTAAGTGCATAATTCTATCCATTAAAAATGCTGCTCTTGGTAAATATCCTGAATCTTGCAATATTTCAATGATAAAGAAAAAGGGTATTACATAAACTAGGACACCACCGATTGCGCCGATTAATCCCCCCATACCTCCATCCCAGAATATTTTTACAAATAAAGAATTTTCACCTAATAGTGAATAAATACCTTCAGTCCAAAAACCATACCAACCATCTAATAATCCACCAAGAAAATTACCTATTGAAAAGGTAAAAATATAGATGCCAATTATTGCTAAGATTAAAATGATATATCCAAATATAGAATGAGTAGTGAGATGATCTATTTTATCTGAAATAGAAATCTTTTTAGCTTGTTTTCCGGATGTTACTACAAAAACCTTTTTTGTTACTTTATTAATATTATTATAAATTTCTGAGGATATGATAGTGCTAATATCTTCTCCATGAATCTCTTCAATTTCACTCCGCAGAGTAGTAGCTAATTGAATAATTTTTGAGGATATTTTACTATGTTTAAACAATTTTTTGATTTCTGCGTCATCTTCTAAGAGCTTTATTGCTAAAAACCTTAAAGGATAACTTGAATTTGTAATGAATTGCTGATTAGCATGAACAAAGTCTTTCAATTCTTTAATTTTAGTCTCGACTTCTTTGCCGAAATAAACTAAACCAGATAAGTCAGGAAAATGAAATTCATTTTTTAATAATGGCAATGATATTACCTTTTTATGGTCATGAACGTGCTGATGATAATAGTGTGAATGATGTTTATGTGGTTTATTTTTGCTTTGTTTTTGGTGTCTATGAGGACGGTGATGAAATACCATTTCTATTGCTTTTTCAAGCAGTCGATGAACACCAATCCCATGTACAGCAACTACAGGCAGAACTGGTAATTTAAAAATATCTTCTAACGCTTTAAAATCCAAATCGACATTTCTTTTATGCAAAATATCCATTTGATTTATAGCAAGGATCATTGGCACATTTAACTCTAAAAGCTGAAATGTAAAAAATAAATTGCGTTCCAAATTTGTAGCATCTATCACATTTATTATTATATCAACATCTTCAGATACAATAAACTCTCTACTTACAATTTCCTCTATAGTATATGTTGATAATGAATAAATACCTGGTAAATCAACAATATTAAAATGATAACCATAAAATTCTAAGTGTCCTTCCATTTTTTCTACTGTTTTTCCAGGCCAGTTTCCAATCGTCTGTGAAAGTCCCGTTAATTGATTAAATATAACTGATTTTCCAACATTTGGATTACCTGCTAAGGCTATATTAATTGAATTCTTATATCCATAATCAGATTTTTGTTTTGACGTCTTAGGTAAATGGCAACTCATAATTTAATTTCAATATTATTCCAATATTTTTACTACTGAATAAAAAATAAAAGTTGATCTTAAAGAGATTATAATTCACATTCCTTATTGCATCTAACAATAATTTTTGTTGCTATCCCTCTTCCAATCACTAAGGATGAACCTTTTACAAGAATTTCGATTGGCCCTTTTAATGGGGCAGATTTCTTTTTTTTTATTTCTACACCTGGTACAATGCCTAAATTTGCTAGACGCATCTTTGCTTTATAGCCAGCATTTACATTTACTACTGTTACAATTTCACCTTTATTACATTCAGTTAAACATTTGATTAGTGATGCTTCTAGTTTTTTTTTCTCAACCGTTTCCTCAGGTCTAGATTTTATTATTCCTTTCACCTTGAAAGTTAGCTTTTTCATTTAATAATAATTTTATATCATATTTAAATTTAGGCTTACCAAAATATAAATTGCCTAATCTAAAGTAGTAATAGATTTTTAATAATTACATTAACATCTGAATCTAAAATTCAAAAGTTTAATATTTTAATGCAACTTTTTCTTTAGAATTCATTAAGATTTAATAGAAAATTTTGTTTAGGATTAAATTTAGTATTTATTTGAAGTTTTTAACTAGAATCATTTTAAATTCATTCTCTCATATCATATTTTAAGAGCTTTAACTTTAGAACCATTGAGTTGCATCTGCTTCTAGCACTAAATCATTTAAAGTAGCTGCTCCCACAATTTTAACTCCCGGGATTAATTCCACTTTTTCCCAACCCAACATTCTTTTTGAAGCTTCACAAACAAGAATTTCGATACCCATTGCTAGTGTTTTATCAATCATTTCCTTTACACTTGGAAAAGCGCCAAGTTTGATTCTTTCAGCTTCCCCAGGTTTTAAGATTCTTAACGCAGTACCTAAATAATAGACTGTTGCTTTGATATCCATTGCTTTAGCTGTTTGCGCTAGAACTAATGGTGAATATTGCCGTTCTGGATCATGGGATGTTTGTACATATAAAATATATTTTTCTTTTTCACTAATAACTCATCACCTCTTAATTTTTAAAAATTATATTTTAAGATTATACATTTTTTTCATAAATTAAAACTATTCATAAAGAGAATCTAAGACTAATAAATCTCACATCTATCTTTCAGAAAAAAAAATTAATATTATGAATTAGAATATTAATATTTCCCATTTTAATCTTATAAAATATCAATAAAACAAAGCAACTTACAAAAAAATCATCTGTGTGAATTAAGAACTTTTAAATTTTTTTGTGGTAAGCTTCAATTGGGGATTTTGAATATATATTCATAATATTTAAATATGTAGTTTAATATTAATATAATAGCAAATAATAATGAATAAATATTCAGAAAAAATTTGGTGAATTAATAATATGCCCGGTGGAGATAGAACTGGACCTAGAGGTTTAGGATCTAGAACTGGTAGAGGTTTGGGATATTGCGCTGGTTATGATACACCAGGATATACAAAAGGACCAGGAATGGGCCTTGGTAGAGGTTGGGGGCGAGTTTGGGGGATCGGTTATGGCGGAGGTTTTGGGTACGGAAGAGGTCGAGGTTGGGGTTATAGAGGTTCAATTTACACTCCATTTTATCAGCCACATCCATACAGTTTTTTTCCAAAAATCACTTCAGAAGATCAATTAGATATGCTCAAACAAGAGAAACAATATCTAGAATCAGAAATAGATGGAATTAATAATGCGATAGAGGATATCTCAAAAAGGATTAAAGAATTAGAAAAGAAAGAATAAATCCCTTTTTTTTAAATTTTAAGTGATAACATGACAGAGATTCATGAAAGTTATGAAGATTATCTTAAAGCAATTTATTTAATTTCACAAAGTAATAAGGGAGGTTGGGCTTCAAATTCTGAAATTTCAAATTTTTTAAGTGTACAACCCTCGTCAGTGACTAATATGTTATACAATCTAAAAGAGAATGGATTAATAACTTGGAAGCCTAGAAAATCCCTAAGATTAACTAAAAGAGGAAAAGAAATTGCTCTAAGTATTATTAAAAACTACAATTGCTTATACAATTTCTTTGTGCGCGTTCTAAAGATACAAAATAAGAATCTTATCCATAAATTATCTTGTGAAATTGAGCATCATATAAATTCAGAAGTATCAAGTGCATTAGAAAACCTAGTTCTTGAATATTAATCAGAGTTTAATTTCCAAAAGATTTGTTCATTATATAAGATTTTCTTAATTTTTTGCTTGGATTTAAGTTTCATTAGTTTTGTAATAATTTTTTCTTTATTTAAACCAAAATCTGAAAATGTAATCAAAATTTGATCTTCTCTCATTGGATGTCTCTCAAGTATCGATAGAAGCTCTTTTTCGAAATCTAATGAATGAATCTTAAAATTTCCTTGCTCAGGAAAACCTATATTATAATAATCACTAAATATTTCATTTAAAATCGAAAATATATTTATCTCAGGAATTTCTACCCATTTTTCTACTGGCGGTCTTATTGGAACGTTTATGTCTATTCTATCTGGTTTTATTTTATCGATTTTATTCTTAATTTTCAATAGTTCTTCTTTAGAATCATTAATTCCTTTCATGAGCATCACCTCTATCCAAAATTTTCCCTTGAAATTTTTTCTAAAATCTATAAATCCTTGGATAAGATTTTCAAAATGAATGGATGGATGAGGTCGATTTATTTTAATAAACGATTTTTCATCTCCAGCATCTAAACTTGGTAATACTATATCTGAACATATTAAAGCTTCTTGAACTTCTTTTTGGTAAAGTAAACTTCCATTAGTAATCACGCAAACAGGTTTTTTTGAGATTTTTTTAGCTTGTAGAATTAAATCCTTTAAATCTTTATATAAAGTGGGTTCACCAGAACCGACAAATGTTAAATAATCAAATCTGTTCTTATTTAATTCAATCGCTTTATCCATTTCAGCTATGATTTCATCTTTAGGGAAAAAATTCTCTCGAGTATTAGTAAAATTATTTGTTTTCCCTAATTGACAATATATGCATTGATAATTACATGTTTTAAAAGGGATTGGATCAATCCCTAATGAATTACCCAATCTCCTACTAGGTACAGGTCCATATACATATTTCATTTTGCTTTAATTGGAAATTTCTACTTTTGGCTTTGAAATTTATATTTCTCAACAGCTCTATGGAGTGTTCTAATTGCTAATTCTGCACAATGTTTATGATCATCTGGAAGACCTCCTAATTTTTCATCAAGATCTTTTGATTTTAAATTCTCAACATATTGCAATGATTTTCCTTCAATCATCATTGTAGCTTGGCTTCCTGCTGCTACTGTAGCTCCACAGCCATCAGTAATAAAGTTAGCTTTTTCAATTACATTATCTTTAATTTTTAAAAAGAATTGCATTGTATCACCACAAGATCCCTCATAAGCATGACTTACACTTATCTGACTATTTTCTAGCTTCCCCCAGTTTTTTGGATTTTGAAATAATTCAACGATATATCTATTATATCTTTTAATTTCTTCTTCATTAATTTCTTTCTGTAGTTCTTCCACCCATTTATCCATATTGTCTAGTGGTATTTTGTGAACACTACTCCAGAATATTTTACTTTTAATAATTAATATTAATCTGATAATTGTAAAATTTAATTAGATGAACTATTCATTTTTCCAGTATTTCACGAATTTTTTTAACAGCATCTTTAAAAGCTTTAGTTGAGTTACTCTCAGGATATTTCAATATAAAGGGCATTCCTTGATCTCCTTGCTGACTTACTTCTATTTCAAAAGGAATTTTACCTAAAAGCTGGATATCAAAATCTTGCGCTGCCTTTTCAACTCCTCCTGGAGGATACAAGTCAATATATTCTCCACAGTGTGGACAATTAAACCCAGACATGTTCTCAATCAAACCCAATACATTTCTTTCCATTATTTGGGCCATTCGAATAGTTTTTCGGGCATCCATTAAAGCAACTTCTTGAGGAGTTGAAACTACAATTACATTCTCATCAGGTATGAGTTGTAAGATATCTAAAGTTTCATCTGATGTTCCTGGAGGTAAATCACAAATTAAATAATCTAATTCTCCCCAAATTGCTTCACCCAAAAATTGTCGTACTGCACTCATTTTCATTGGGCCCCTCCAAATTACTGGTGAATCTGAACTTTCAATTAGAAATGCCATACTCATTGTTTTAAGATTTAAGGGCCCATTAACAGGATAAAATCTTTTCTTTTCGGGATCTACTCTGGGTTTAAGATTTGGGTTTATACCCAACATTTTAAGTATATTTGGACCTGTGATATCCACATCTAAGATTCCAACTCTTAATCCAACGCTTACCAAACTCATTGCCAGGTTCACTGCTACTGTAGTTTTTCCTACTCCTCCTTTACCAGATATAACTACAATTTTATGTTTAATTTTAGCCATGTTTTTATGAATATTTTCTGTTAATTCATCCATCTGTTCCTTCTTTCCTTGTTCGACTGTTTTTTTCAAATCAATATCCGGAACTTCTTCTTTTTCTTGAATTTCCATGCACCTCTTAATTTTAATTTAATGGTTAAATTTATATATTGTATAAATTTTGTTATATTAATAATGAATAATTATTCATTAAATTAAAAACTTATGAATTGAATATTTTAAATAAACGGTTAAAAAAAATGAGTATTATAGCAATTCCTTCAATGAGTGATGGGGGTTTAAACGATCAAATGAGCCCTCGTTTTGGGAGATGTGCTAGTTTTACATTCGTTGAAGTAGATGGTAAACAGATTAAGGCAGTAAAAACAGTACCAAATCCTGCATCGACTACGATGGGAGGTGCTGGTGTCCAGGCAACACAAATAATTGGTAATAATGGAGCTAATGCAGTAATAGTAGGCTTTTTAGGGCCTAATGCCGCTGATGGACTTAAAGCTTTAGATATCCATATTTACCAAGCTCCAAATCAATCAATTACAATAAAAGAAGTTATGAATCTATATTTAGAAGGAAATTTAGAGACATTAAATACTTCAAATGTTGCATCACATTATGGAATGGGAGGAGGGAGACAAGGAATGGGTGGTGGTCAAGGGATGGGACGCAGAAACGATCTTTAAAATGCTAGAAATTAATTAAAAAATAATTTCTTATGAATAGCAAGAACCCTAAAATAATCTGCATTACAGGGGGAAAAGGTGGAACTGGTAAGACTTTATGTGCTGTAAATTTTGCTGTCATGTTCAAGAATGATGGTAAAAAAGTACTACTTATTGATGGTGATGTAGAAAATCCTAATACATATTTATTATTAAGTGGAATTCTTGAAAATAAAAAGGAGGTTCCATTTTTTAAACCTAAAATTATTGAAAGTAAGTGCTCTAAATGCGGATTATGTGCTCAAAATTGTTTGTCAAATGCTCTGCTACATGTTAATGATGCGTTTCCAATTCCAATCTTAACTATATGTTCTGGATGCAAGTTATGTTATAAAATTTGCCCAGAAAATGCAATTGAGGAAGATACAAAAACTATAGGATGGACTTATTCAACAAGGATAAATGGAATTTCACTTTTTCTAGGAGAACTAAAACCTTCGGAAGCTCGTTCAGCAGCAATTGTAGAAGCCTTGATTGAAAAACTCGAAGAAATTCTTCAAAGTGAACAAGAAAGGTTTGATATTATTATTATAGATACTGCTCCAGGTGCTCATTGTGATGTGGAACTTTTGATTGCTAATGCTGATATTGTAATTCCTATAACAGAACCAACTAAGTTTGGAAAATTAGATTTACTTAGGATAATGGAATTAATTAATTTATTGGGTAAAGAATCTCGTGTTATAGTAAATAGATCCTCCTTACTTGGATTCAGAGATCAATTTTTAAGTGAATTAGAGAAAGAAAGCATAAAAATTTTGGGTGATATTCCATTAAATTCTGATATTGTAGAATCCTATTGTCAAGGGACACCAATTATGGATAAAAATAGTAAATTTAACAAAAATGGTGCTGGTTATATTGCTTTTACAAAGACTTATGAAAAATTGAAAAAATGGTTAGAACTAATTAAATAATAATTAGATGAAGGGTTTAAATTTGGAAATAAAAAAAATAGGAATTGTTTCGGGGAAGGGAGGTGTAGGAAAAACCTCATTAACAGCATCATTGGCTAGTCTTGCAAAAAAGGATTCAAACGTACAAGTTATTGTATTGGATTGCGATGTAGATGCTCCGAATCTAGCAGTTATTCTTCCTCCTGAGGATAAATCTTTAATAAGTAAAGAAGATACATATACTACAAGAAAAGCAGAATTCTTAGAAGAGAAATGTATTAATTGTAAACAATGCATTGAAGATCACTTTTGTGAATTTAATGCTTTAAATTGGGACACTCCCAATTCAATCCCTACTATTGATTTTTTGAAATGTGAGGGATGTGGAGCTTGTAAGGTTTTATGCCCAGAAAATGCTTTTGAAATACATCCTGTAAAGAGTGGGGAAATTATTTCATATAAAACTATGATGGGGTTTCCTTTAATTTATGGAAAAACTCAATTAGGTAGTACTACCTCTGGAAAATTAGTATCAGATGTAAAAGAATATGTAAACAATTTAAAACAAATTAATAAACGTAATTTAGTTCTAATTGACGGACCCCCTGGAATTGGTTGCCCAGTTATTGCAACCATTTCAAATTTGGATTATGTTATTGCTATTACTGAGCCTACACCTTCTGGATTACATGATTTGATACGTGTATTAGAAGTTATTCAACATTTTGGAATTAAATTTGGATTAATTGTAAATAAGTTTGATTTGAAAAGCCCATTCCAAAAAGAATTCAAAAAATTCATTACAACTACCGGATACAAAAAATTAGGAGATATTCCATTTGATTTATCTATTCCAACAGCAATGTCTTTTGCAGTACCAGTTGTAGATTTTGCCCCCCACTCCAAGGCAAGTTTATCTATTAAAGAAATTTATCAAAATCTTAATTCTATTTTATGGAATAATCTTCATCAAATTTGAAAAATTTTTTAAAACTAAATATTATAGATTTAGATATTATATGAGTTCTCTAACAATATAATAGACATTATTTGAATTACATTTAACACAATAAACTTTTTGATCTTTAGAAGCGCTAGGGTCTTCCCACTCATGATTACAATTTAAACATCCATAACCCTTAAAACTTAACTTATAATCAAAATTACCCCCATGTATTTTAATTTGTTTCCCTTCCAATAAAGCTAAAGTGTTTTTTTGATGGGCACTTTCAAGAATCCTTGAAAATGTTGGCTGGCTTACACCCATCCTTTCAGCAGCTTCTTTCTGATTTAAACCTAAAAAATGCTTTAATCTCATAGCCTCAAATTCTGCAAGAGTTAGTATTATTGAATCTTCGGTTCTCGGAGCTTCACTTGTGAAATAGAAATTATTAGGAGGTTGATTAACCCATCGACGATGTCTTCTTCTTCCTATATCAAATCACCAAAAAAATGGTTATGGTTTATTTTCCAAATAAATCAATGTAAAATTATTGATCCAGATTTTTATTATTAATTATTCAAAATTATTAAAAAATATTATTTAGAAATATTATAGATTTTCTCTTATCTTATATTAGAACAATCATTGATATATAATAGCAAAATATTTCCATATTATGAATAATTATTCATTAAATTTATATTTTATATTATCCTATTTTAATATAAATTAAAAGAAAAAATTTGTTGAAAATAATGAAAATTGCTATTAGTACTGATTCTGGAAGAGTAAGTGGTCACTTTGGTAGAGCTCCAGAATTTACTTTTGTTACTATTGAAAAGAATAAAATTATAGATAAAAAGGTTCTTCCAAATCCAGGACATTCAGTTGGGAGTATACCTAATTTTGTACATCAACAAGGAGCAAATTTTATGATAGCTGGAGGCATGGGCCGTAGAGCTGAAGCTTTCTTTAATGACTATGGGATTGAAGTAATTGTAGGAGTTTCTGGTACAATTGATGATGTCGTTAAAAAGATAATCGATGGGACTCTAGAAGGAGGAGAAAGTCTTTGTAAACCAGGTGGTGGTAAGGGTTATGGTGTTGAAAAAATTCATACTGAAGCTGATGATAATCATGAACATCATCACCATGATTAATAACTTAATTAGAATTGTTTTCAATTTTAATGGTAGCAACTTAACTTGATTAATTATTATAACAGGAAAATTAGGATTACGATTTATTATTAACATTAACAATTTCAGGTATTATTGCATTATTTGGACAGCTCTTAAAACATTTTAAACATTTGAGACATTCTGAAATATTATCATGGTCAAATGCGATGAATTCTTTACCCGTTTTTTTATCCATTTTGATGTAAAATAATTTTTGAAAACAAAAGTTTGCTTCCAAACAAAGTTTACATATATTGCATTTTTCTGTATTAATGCAAAAACCTTTTAAACTACCCTCAGTAATTGAAATAACCTCAATAGCTCCATGTTCACAGACATCTACGCATTTTAAACATCCTTGACACTTATCATAGTGTACAGATCTAAGTGAATTTTTAAAAAAAATAGCTTTCTTAGGGCAACTATACGAACATCGCTGACATAATATGCAAAAATTTGGATTTACATATATAGGAAATAATTTTTCATTATCCATGATATCTTCAGTTAGGTATAATGAATTTAAATGACTAATATAAAAAAAAAAAAGAATAATGTTTATTTTCTAATCTGAACTTTTGGCTGAATCTTTGATGCTCCACCAAAATTATTAATTACAGGACAATGAGTAAAAACTTTATCCATTAATTCATTAATTTTTTCTTCTGAAGCATCTGCTTTGATTCTTATGACAGGTTCTAATTTATCATATCCAGCTAATTTTGAATCATCAATACCAAAAATCGCTCCTAAATTAATGTGTCCTCGAGAAAAAACTTTCATCTCTTCGATTTTAATGTCCATTATTTTAGCCCAAAATCTGGTTACAGCAACAATACAAGCGCCGATAGAAGCTAGAATTACCAATAATGGTGATGGTCCCTTATTGGTTCCATCCAGTCCTCCAGGGGCATCAATAAGTAGTTCAAAAGGCTCTCCAGCAGGATTCCCCATAATGCAGTTAACTTGCATACCCTCTGGTAGCAATTCGCATTCAATATTAAAATTTTTTTCTCCTGCATTCCAATCTGCCTTGATGGCATCATATGTTTCTTTAAAACTTGGCATTTAATCTCATCTAATCTAAATTTTTATTATTATATTTTAATGTGTGTGAGAGTTATTAGAATTATTTCCACAACTAGCTTGACCCATTGGTCCTAATTTCTGTTGGATAAATAATTTTATGTTTTCCTCAATGCTCGTATTCACGCCTTGATATAAATTTATATTAACATGTTGAAATTCCATAAATGGACGCATACCTATACCAATTAAAATCATATCTGTAACATTTTGCCTTTTCATATTCATAACAGGTTCCATGCATCCATTGTGACTTTCATTGAATAAAGTAAATATTCGTTCAATCGATTTGTTATTATTAATTTTAACTCCAATGAAATATCTGCAATGTCCAAAATGAGGTGATATGTTATCTGATAATTCAGTTCCATTCGATGGTATTCCGATTATCCTATTCATTCAACTCTCACATTCATTATATTTTTTAATGGTTATATTAATAAAATAGACTTTATATTTATATTTTGTGAATATCTATTCATAATCCTTAAATTATAATGTTAATTTTATTGTATAGCTTTTAAAAATTGGATATTCATTCAAAATCAATATTAAAATAAAGTGTTTACAAGTGAAAAGTTATAAAGAAATCATAAAAGATGATAATTTTAATGTATTAGATGAATATTCTATTGATACTAAATTGTACAAGATGTGTTGGGGTTGCGAATTGAAAAGTAGAGCAGGTCATATGGTCTGGGATGCAACAAAAATACGTAGGATTTTTTTTTGCAATGAATGTTTCTCAAAATTAAAAAAATAATCTAATTTCTTTTTTACTTCCATATTGGCTGGACGAGAATATTGACATTTTATCAATATCTAATTATCTCAATAAACTTATATTTGAGTTAAAAAGAATTCATATAATTCCAAATCTATCAATAGAAGAAAAAAGATCTAATGTGTCGCGCAAGAAATACACGGATCGAACGATCTTATAATCCTCTGAACATTATTTTTTACTAAATTAATATCTCCTGTTTTTTCAAATAATTTTTGTGCATAATTTGTAATCATTTCATTTATTAATGGAATATTAAATTCAGTAGCAACAAATAATTTTACGCGATCAATAGAATTATGATTATTTATATAATAATGATGTAATAGTATGCCTCTGGGGGCTTCAATAACACCGATTCCATCATACTTTTTTATTGCGTTTAGAGGGGGGATTTCTTGTTTATGGTTTAAATCAGGATTATCTAACATTTGTAAACTCTGGTAACTTTCTATATACATTTCCAATAATCTAATAAAATTGGCAAATAGAATATTTTTTTTCCATTGTTTATCAAAATATTCAAGATAAGTCTGAATATCATCTGTGCCATAATTTTCGTTAATATTATATCTACTAAAAGGCCCTACGATAATTTTTTTTTTATTTTCAAAGTAAAAGTCAATACCACGTAAATCTGGTTCCTTTCCAAAATAGGATGAATAATTTTGCTTTTCAAATTCTATTATATTTCTATTTGTTTCTTTTAATGATAACATTCCTGAATATCGATTATAATTTCTTAAATTCGAAAGACCAAGGTAAATCAGATTAGGAGTCTCGAATTCTTCAGGTGGTATTTGATCTGAAAATAATTCAATAAATTTCTGGATAATCCATTCCAAATTAAATAAAGCACTTTGAAACCTTTTTTTCGCGATTGAAATATTTTTCTTAGAAGGAGAATAAATAATTCCTCCTGGAATTGGTGAAATTAAATGAACTGATCTACCCCCAAATAAGTTATTAATTTCATTTCCAATTTTGATTAGTTCATATATGTTTGTAGTTAATTGAGGGTTATAATTAATTAAATCATTGGCAGTTATAGTCTTTTGACTAAAATTAAAAATATTTAATAGATCTGGTAAAGTTTGAAAAAAGAAATTCATTGAATGAGATTTGATTAATTCAGCAGTCATTAATATACTCCTTAAAGATTTTGCTTGTTCTGAAACCTTGATATTATATATATCCTCAATAGCTTTACAACTCGCGATTGCTTGAGAGGCATAACATAATCCACATATTCTAGAAACTATTTTTGGTAGATCCAATAGTTTTTTTCTAATTAAGAAATTTTCAAAACCTCTATATATATTAAATTCAAAATTTATTAACGATATTTCATCATTTTGCATTAAAATTTTTATTTCTCCATGCCCTTCAACACGTTTACAAACATCAATGACTTTTAACATTTTTTTACCCCTCTAATTTTGGTTTCGAGAATCGATAAAAAATACCAGTGTAATTTTTTAGTTCCTCAGATAAATTTATCAAACTCAAATAGTTAACAATATTGGAAGTAAAATCTTTTGAAACTGGTCCTATACAGCCTTCACAGGGAACACCCATCTTAATACATTTATGTTCACACCCATCTCGCGTTATTGGTCCCAAACATAAAATTCCCTCTTCCAAAAAACATTTAGAGTTTTCTTCTTCAAATTTAATCTCTTCTGGGTTTGGACTAATTTTTGAGATATTTATATTTGAATTTATTATCATATTCCCTCTTGAAGGACAAGTCCCACACATATTTTTTTCAGATAATTCTATTTCTTTATTCTCAACTAATCTAATTAGACAATTACCAAAAAGTTTCATAGGTGGTGGACAACCGGGAATTATCCCATCAATTTCAATATAACTTGAAATTGGTTCAGATTTTTTTATATCTGATAGACTTAAAATTCCTCCAAAACAAGCACATGTTCCTAAGGCATATATTTTTTTTGCTAGTTTTCGGATTTTTCGAAGTATCGATATTTGATTCTCTTCAGAAACACATCCTTCAATTAAGCAGATATCACAATTATCAATGTCTTTTATATCAGAAATAAACTGAAAATAAATTATCTTGGTTCTTTCAAGGATTTGTGGAAAAATATCTAATGATAAAAGAGAAGAAATACATCCACTACAAGAAGTTAAAGATATTATCACAAATTTAGGTTTCAACTATGACCTCCTCTAATAATTTTTTATAAAATTTATTAGCAACCTCAGCAAACTTATTACCTTCAACGGCGTTCATATGTTTAAGAATAATTCGGTCTCGATATTTAGTGGGGATAATATTTTTTAATATCATAATTTTTTTTTCCACTTTTTCTACTCCATCAATATATCTACAGGCATTTTTTCTGCAACCAATTATCATTACGCCATCAAAACCTAATTCAAAAGATTTAATTATAAAACTCGTATCTATGCGACCAGTACAAGGAACACTTAAAATAAAAGTGTTTGGATTATATGAGATTTTCTTAAGACCAGCATCATCAGCAGCAGCATAACCACAAGAGCGACAACAAAATGCTAAAATTTTAGGTTTTTTTCTGAATTTAGAAAAAATTTCAATTGATTTTAATATCTTCTCAGAATTATCTATGTTTAAATCTATCGCATTAGTAGGGCAAATACTAGCACAAGTACCGCAACCCTTACATTTGAATTTATCTATACTTACTTTTTCTGATTCTATGGTAATTGCATTAAAAGGGCAAATTTTAGAACACAATCCGCATAAGCCACATTTGTTATCATCGATTTCAATTCCACTAAATTCAGCTATCAAATAATCATTAGAGAGGAGTGAAATTATTTTAATTGCAGTATTATTTGCTGTTGAAATGGTAGAATTATAGTCTAATGGCCCAAATATTGTTCCAACCCCATATATTCCAGATGCCAATGTTTCTTCACTCATGAAACCATAATCATCTAATGTGAAATCCATTGTTTTTCGAAATGATTTTAAATCTTTATTTGGTACTAAAGTTTGATTTAGTATAATTAGATCACTTGGATATTCTTTTGAATCGACTTTTACTATCTTTTGGCTGCCTTTCTCCATTATTTTTATCTTATTGGAGTAGTGTATTCTAGAATCCATGGATCTTAGTAAGAAATCATCAGATTTATTTATCTTACTTAAATCGTAAAAAATGTTAACTTTACATTCAGGATTTTTTACATCTATATAATTTAAATATTTTAACGCCAAGATATCTTGAAGTTTATGTTGATGATCAGGGGGACCTGCATATTGAATAATTGAAATCGTTTTTGGAGGAGTCTTATCAGAAATTTTTAATATTTTACCTTCTGTAAAACCATCAGAAGACAGCATTCTTTCAAACTCAGATGATGAAATAATATCATTTTGGGGATTATGACAATATTCATCTAAATCTGAAAAAAGATCAGAACCAATAGCTATAACTTTAGTACCTACTTTAATCTCAATTTTTTCTGGCTTTTGAGTCAAATCGATTGCTTTATTAACACAGGCACGTTCACAAATTCTGCAACTAAGACAGTTTTTAATATCGGATTCATCAATTAAAGGAATATACGGAAAGGAATGAATAAATGGGATATAAATGATTTTTCTATTATTTAATCCAAATTCATATTGATTCACTTTTTCAATACTGCATACTTGTATACACTGTTTACAGCCAGTACATTTCTTATTATCTACATATCGTGGTTTTTTAATTAAATTAAGAGTGAAATTTCCAACTTCTCCTGAAACATTTTCTATTTCAGTATTAGTAAATACTTTCACATTTTTTTCATTGACTAACTCGCCTATTAATTCCGAAATGAAACATATAGAACAATCACCCATATTATGAATCCGATCCCATCTGGCTACCTTGCCTCCCAAAGTTGGCGATTTTTCAATAACGTAAACTTTTATTCCTGCTCGAGCTAAGTTTAATGCAAGTGTTATGCCAGCTATTCCACCACCTAAAATTGCAGTGCTTTTTTCGATTTCAACTCGCTTTACTTTTACTTTTTTTTGAAGACTGACACGTTCAATAGCAGCTTCAATTAGTAATTTAGCTTTTTCTAATGAAAGAGAAGGATCCATTTGATTCATTTCGAATTGATGTACCCAACAACACTGTTCTCTAATATTTGCAATTTCTATATTGACATGCTCAATGACACCATCAAAAATTCGTTTAAAGAGATGTTGATGGCTTCTTGGAGAACATGCAGCTATTACAATCTTATTTAGAAAATTATCTTTTACCCAATGTGTAATTTTATCAAAATTTTTTTGTTGACATAAATTTTCAAAGATTTTGACAGATACAACCTTTCTTAGAGTATTCACATATTTCTCAAGTGCTGTTATATTAATTACATTTGAAATTTCTGTATTACAATTACAAATTATAACACCAATGCGACTTATATCGCTTCCTTTCGAATCTAAGTATTCATCAATATTCTCTCCCGATAAAATTCTCTTGTTAAGATTTAGTATCTTTAGCACACGTTTACCATCTTCTGTAAGAAAATATGATTTTTTATCCTTATTTATTAATGATCCAATTTTCTTGAGATGGAAATTTAACTGTCCGGTTGTTTCTAAACCCAATTTTTCCATTAAATCTGTATAGGGAATATAACCTTCTTTTTCTAAAAGAAGCAAGATCTTTCTTCTAAACGGATGAGATAATATAGAATATATATCCATACTTCAATTCATTTCTTTTCTACTTAATTTCAAATAAATTAAATTACATATTTTTTAAGAAAAATAACATATTATGATGAAAAACTATTATTATTAATTTCAAAAAT
This sequence comes from Promethearchaeota archaeon, assembly GCA_048941285.1. Lineage (GTDB taxonomy): Archaea > Asgardarchaeota > Lokiarchaeia > Sigyniarchaeales > SOKP01 > Loki-b32. The sequence goes on along the minus strand of JBHLNS010000039.1, from coordinate 11,753 downwards.
TCTTATGACTATTTTGATTAACTTTATGATCTCTATGATAAATATTATTGTCAAAGTATATAAATGTGATCCTTTTCCCATTGTGAGTGATCAGAAACCTTCAAAGTAATAGTGAAAAGACTGTGATAAGTGTTATGAGATCGATAATATGACTGAAAGAATGTGATAATAAGTAGATCAGATCCGTACATTAATTCAAAAAATGACTAGAAATTTAGTCAAATAATTAAAATTTCTCTTATCAGATTTTTTAAATTTATTCAAAATCTTCATTTAATCGGATAAAAAGAAAAAAAAAGCATTTATTCCTCTTATAAATTTTCAGTTCTTCAAATTTCATAAATTTATTATATCAAAACTAATAGTTGGTGATGTTTTAGTAGGTGGATTATATGTCTGAGGCACAGACCATGGTTAGAATTGGAGTTTATATCTGTAGATGAGGAGTTAATATCAGTGCTTCAATTGATTGTGATCTTATTAGAGATTATGTTGAGGCTCTACCAAATGTTATTGTTGCCAAAGTAAATGATTTTACTTGTAGTGATCCGGGACAAAAAATTATTAAAAATGATATTTTAGAATTAGATCTAAATAGGGTAGTTGTGGCGGCCTGTACACCTAAAATTCATGAATCTACCTATCGATTAGTTTTAGTTGAAGCAGGATTAAATCCATATTATTTTCAAATGGTTAATCTTCGGGAACAATGTTCCTTTATTCATTCAGGAAATAAAAGGAGAACTACCGAAAAAGCTATAAGATTAGTGCAAGCTGGCATAAATCGAGCTAGAGAATTAGAAATAATACCTCATAAAAAATTATCAGTAGAAAAATCGGTATTAATTATTGGTGCTGGTATTGCAGGGATGAATGCTGCATTAGATTTAGCAAATCAAGGTATACGAGTATATTTAGTTGAAAAAGAAGCCACAATTGGGGGAAAAATGGCACAATTAGATCGAATTTATCCAACAGATGATTGTGCTATATGAGTTTTAGCACCTATTATGGTAAGTACTTCAAAACATCCAAACATAACATTATTTACTTATAGTGAAGTTGTTAAATTTACAGGTAACCCTGGAAATTATAATGTTAAAATTCATAAAAAAGCTCGTTATATTAATGATAGTAAGTGCACGGGTTGTGGATTATGCATAACAAAATGTCCAGTAAAGGTCCCTAATGAATTTAACAGAGGGATGGGTGAGCGGAGCGCAATTTATATACCTTTTCCTCAAGCAGTTCCTAAGATTGCTTTAATTGATAAAAGTGTATGTATAGAATGTAAAAATTGTCAAAGACTTTGTTCCGCAGAAGCTATTGACTTTGATCAAGTTTCAGAATATATAGAATTAAAAGTTGGTGCCGTTATTATTGCCACGGGATGGGATGAATATCCAATTATGAAAAATAATGATTATAAATATGGTTTTTATCTTGATGTTATTACTCAAATAGAATTAGAACGTATGTTAAGTCCCGTTGGACCAACTGGAGGGCATGTATGTAGAATTTCTGATGGAAAAGTCCCAAACACAGTTGCGATGATTCAATGTGTGGGTTCAAGATCATTAAAGGGGAATCCTTATTGCTCAGGAGTATGTTGTAATGTTGCACTTAAAAATGCTCAATTGCTAAAACAAGAATATCCTGAAATGGAAATCGTTATCTTTTACATAGATATGCGAACGTGGGATAAAAGAAATGAAGAATATTATAGAAAAGCTAGAGAGGCGGGGATAATGATGATCCGAGGAAAAGTAGGAGATATAAGAGAAGATCCCCAAATTGGAAAAATAAGAGTTACTGCTGCTTCAACTTTAACAGATGATTTTATTATCATGAATACAGATTTAGTAGTATTATCTACGGGCATGGTTCCTTCAAAAGGTACAATAGAAATCGTTGAAAGTTTGGGAATTGCTAAAGATATAAATGGGTTTTTAACTGAAGTTCATGGATGCCTAAAACCTCAAGAGACAAATAATTTAGGCATTTACATATGTGGATGTGCTACTGGCCCTAAAAATATCCCTTATTCAGTATCAACTGCATTAGCTGCAGCAAGTAAAGCATCTATTTTGCTTTCTAAGGATATAATCACACAAGAATTAATCATCGCTGAAGTAGCTGAAAATCTATGTATGGGTTGCCATAGATGTGAAAAACTTTGTCATTATAAAGCAATAAGTGTTAATGGAGACAATATAGCTAAAGTAGATGACTTAAAATGTAAAGGCTGCGGAGTGTGTGTATCATCATGCCCTGCCAGAGCAATTGATCTTAAATATTATAGAGAAAAACAACTTTCTGAAGAGGTAAAAGGAATTTGTAGTACTGAACTTGAATATAAGAAAGATTATATTGAATCTATTGAACTTATTTGGAAAAAGATTGAAGCTTTAGCTCCTTATCACACCTAATCTGAAAAAGAATGATCCTCTCGAAAAAATGGTAGTTGAGAGGAAACTAACCCATTGTAAGGGTTTTCAGAAAAATACAAAATAAAAGTTATTAAAAATTTATATCATCATTTTATATTAGTGTGATTACTGATTTTTAAGGAAATTAATTTTTTATACCAATCCAATTTTTTATTCTTCCACTCAATTGTTCTATTAGATGGAACAATAAATTGCTCAATTAATCCTTGTGAAAGCATTCTATTTATTATATTTTTGCCATTATCAGTTCTACTTAGTATCATAGAATATCCTCCTGGAGCTCCAGTTGCCCCAACACTAATATCTGTAAATCTTCCGGTGAAGTCATCACATTCATAACAATTATTTCTTACTGCGGGATTTAGAGTCTTTATATCGATTTCGAATTCTTTTTCATCTTTAGTTTGGATAAAGAAATTCTTTTTTATCCAAGTTTTCTTGATATCAGTAGGATAAACATTTACCTCTGTTTTTAAAATATCATATAGTTTGTCATACATAAAATTTTCAAAACAGAAAAGACCTATAATATATTTAATTACATGAGCTGGTTTAACGTTTAAAAATTTCATTTTATTGACAGCTCTGCATTGGCAAGGAGTCCCTATAAATGCTATCCTTAGCTCGTCAGTATCAATTATCTCCTTCTTTATAAGAATTTCTTTTGGTAGAGTATATAAATTTTTTAAAGGAAATATTTGAGGAGAAATAGAATAACGAGTTCCAGCGGATTTAAATAAATCTTTTTTATCAAATATAATTTTTGGAACGGGTTTAAAATTATGGTCAAATTCCGAAACAATTGCTGCATCAATTTTATGTTTTTCAAATAAATATGTTAGAATTGCTGAAACTACTCCTCCATCTTGTCCAACTTTTTCTAATCCAGTATTAGTTGTCTTAGCAGCAAGAATTTTAACAATTTTTCCAATATTATCTTCAATATAATAAGTCTCATTTAATTCTTTTAATAATACTTTTGTTTGAGGGCAAATAAAATAACAAATACCACATTTAGTGCAATTTTCAACACTTTTTTTTGATTTAAATTCAGGAATATATCCTTTCATTTTAATAACATCAAAACTCTGACTTTCGCAATATGCTATGCAAGCACCACATGCACAGCATTTATTACTATCAACTATTTCATATTTAAGATCTTCAAATGTTTTTACTTCATTTTGTAATTTTTTTTTATAAGCTGATTCAGTCATCATAATTCCTTTTTTTAATTCTTATTATAACTATATTCAAATTCAAATACACCACGTTTTTTAGGGATTCTTAATTCTCCACATTCTTTAATTTTCTCTGTAAAATTTTTAATTAATTCAGAAAATTGCCTTCCCTCACTTGCTGAAATGGATTGCAGTTCAAATCTATCTGCTTCAATACCAATATATTTTATTAACTTCTTTAAATGAGCCATTCTAACTTGAGCATATTCAAATCCTTTCATATAATGACAATCACCCATATGGCATCCAATAATTAAAACTCCATCTATTCCATTATTAAAAGCTCTTAGAATGAATGTAGGATCAACCCTACTAGAACACATAACTCTTATAATCCTAATATTTGGGGGATATTGAAACCTCGATACCCCTGCTAAGTCTGCTCCAGCGTAACTACACCAATTGCAGCAAAAAACTAAAATATTTGGTTCAAATTCATTTTTTACCTTTGTTTTTAATTTTAGCAGAAAAGATCACCCTAATTAAACTATTTCATAATCAATTTTATCTAAACTTGGTAATAAGTCAATCATTTTGCTAATTTGAAATTTACTAAAATGATTTTGGTCAATAGCACCAACTGAGCATTCCACAACACAAGCTCCACACCCTTTGCAAACAGCACTAATTATCCGTGCTTTTTTCATAGATATATTATACAACCCCATCTCTTTACAAATTTCAACTAGTTCAATAGCATTATAGGGACAAATCTCCTTACATTTACCACATCCTATACATTTTTCTTCATTTATATAAGAAGTAATACATTCAGTTTCTATCTCCCCTTTAACCATTATTATTGCTGCTCTTCCCGCAGCAGCATAAGCCTGAATTATTGTCTCACCAATCCATTTCGGCCAATGTGCTCCTCCGCAAAGGAAAATCCCTTCAGTAGCAAAATCAATTGGCCTAAGTTTTGCATCAGCTTCTAAGAAAAAGCCATCTATGTTTGTTGATACTTTTAACATTTTTGCTAATTGTGCAGTATCATCAGTCGGAACTTTTGGAGTGGCTAATATTATTAAATCAGTATCATATTGTATATCTGTTTGAGCGCTAATATTATTATATAAGATATGGAGTTGATTATTTTCATCGCTGATTCTGATATCATCAATTGAACGATATCTTTCATAGGTTACCTTCTTTCGAAGACTGCGCCATAGATTTTCCGCATTTAAATCTGAAAATTGAAATTCTCTATATAAAATATGAATATGTGCTTTTGGATTGATAGTCAATAACTTTTCAATATTCTTTAATGCTACACCACAGCAGATATTTGAACAATAAGTTTTTATATTATCTCCATTATTATATTCATCTCTTCTTTGATCTACACATAAAATTATTGTAGCATCTTTAAATTCGGGGATATCTTCATCCTTCAATCCAGTTAATTCGGTTTGAGTTAGTAAACGTTTAGGATATTTTTCCGATAGATCTATCCATCTATTTGTTTTTATTTGCTTAGTTCCCGTAGATACTATGATTGTACCTACATTGAATATTGTATGCTTTGAACTTTCATGAACGTTTTTAATTTTTACTTGATAATTTCCAACATACCCTTGAATATCTTGTATTTCAGAATTTAATAAAATGTGAATATTAGATTTGTTTTTTAAATCATTAATTTTCTTTAAAATTTCATTTTTCGTAATAGGTATATAATATAAATCAATGAATTCAAGAGCAACACCTCCAAGAATAGACTTCTTCTCTACAAGATAAATTTCAAATCCCTGATTTGCCAAATTATGTGCAGTTGTTATTCCTGCTATTCCCCCACCAATTATTAAAGCTGATTTTTCAACTTTTTCTTTAATGGTTTCTAACGGTTTTAAGTTAATTACCTTTGCTAAGTGCATTCTTATTAAATCACATGCTTTTTGAGTAGCCTTTTCAGGCTCTTTTTGATGGACCCAGGAATCCTGGTTTCTTATATTTACTAATTCGAATAAAAATGGATTTAATCCTGCCTCTCTTAGAGTGTTTTTAAAAAGTTGTTCATGAGTTCGAGGTGTACAGGAAGCAACTATAAATCTATTAAGATTGTAGTTTACTATTAATTCCTTAATCCGCTCTTGGGAATCAGAACTACAAGAGTACATGTTTTCTTCAACATGTACAACATATGGCAAATTAGAAACATAATCTACTACTTCGGGAACATTAACAATACCTCCAATATTAATACCGCACCGACAAACTAAAACACCTACACGAGGTTGATCTTCTGGCTTTACGGGTATTTCTGGAGGATACGTTAATTTTATAATATTCTGAAATCTCACAGGATACAATTTCTCACTAATTTTTGCAGCACATGCAGAACCCTCAGCAACAGCCATTTGAATGTCATTGGGTTTCCTAGAATAGCCAGTTACGAATATATTCTCTTTCTCAAGTAAAATTATATCTTTTTCACTAATATAACCTAAATCATCACATTTCAAATTGAGCTTTTTTAATAACTCATAATACGAAGGAGGTGGAGATAGTGCACTAGCTAATATAGCCATATCCACTTCAAAAGTTTCAACTTTTTCTTTATCGATATCTTCATAAAATAACTTTAATTTACCGTTATCTAAATTTTCTTTTATATATGAAACATGACCGTTTACATATTTAACACTATATTCATTCTTACTTTTTTCAATAAATTCGTAAAAGTTTTTTCCTTTTGCTCTAATTTCTGTATTAAAAATATAACAGTCTATCATGGGATCATGTTCTTTGACAACTATTGCTTCTTTAGCTGAATTCATACAACATATGGCAGAACAGTATTTTTTACATTCAGGATGATGAACATTTCTAGACCCTACACATTGTATAAAAGCTATCGAATGAGGATGCTTTTTATCATCCAATCTTATGATTTTACCACCAGTAGGCCCATTGGCTGATAAAAGGCGCTCAAATTGCATATTAGATAGAACATTAGGGGAAGATCCAGCAAAAGAATTATAATTTTCTGGCATTTCTTGATTATATCCTGTAGCAATAACAATAGCCCCCACTCTCAAATTTATTTCTTCTGGTTTTTGTAAAAAATCTATTGCATCTGCATTACAAGCTTTAGCACACAGTCCACATATTCTATAATTTAAATATAAACATTTTTTATCATCAATAAGATATATCGGAGGCACTGAAGATGGAAAAGGAATATATATAGCACTTCGAGTTTTTAAATGAGTATCAAATTCACTAGGAATTCCCCTTATGGGACAGATTTCGCCACAATCTCCACATCCTTTACAGAGATCTTCTTTTAAATATCTCGGCTTTTTAATAATCGTTATTGTATAATCACCAGCTGTTCCTCTAATGTTTTTAACGTACGAGTAAGTATATAGCTCAATATTTGGATTTCTATATATATCAACCATTTTTGGAGCTAGAATGCATAAACTACAATCAAGAGTAGGATATATCTTATCTAATTGGGCCATAGTACCTCCTATTGTTGGTTTGATTTCGACTAAATATACCTTAAATCCTAACTTTGTTAGATCTAAGGAGGCTTGTATCCCTGAGATTCCTCCTCCGATAACCAAAACACTACTCCATAACCTTGACATTTATCATAGCTCCTAAAATATTTTAAGCTTAAACTTCTCCTTTTCAAGTGTAAATTAAAAAAGCATTAACAGCTTTCCAATAAGACTTGCTAAATCTATTACCTCTATTTTATTTTTTAATTCATTATTTTCTTTATTTAATGAAAGTTCATTTATATAACAATTAAAATGTGTTAGGCATTTAGGGCAAGGAACTATTAAGTAATCTGCATTTGTTTTAATAGCTTCATTTATACGGTTTCTCCTTAAAATATGAGTGTATTCATTGCAATTTGAAAATGCTGAAACTCCACAACAATTAGCATCATCTTTAATATTTTCCATTTCAATTAACTTTACTCCTGGAATTTGTTTAATTATTTCCCTTGGGATATTATATAGTTTATCTGCTAACCGCCCTAACCGACAAGAGTCATGATATGTCACTTTGATATCAGGTGTATAAGGAAACCTTACATTTTTAAGAATATTTTCTTCAAGAAAAAATTCAGAAAAATGCATTACTTTAAAATCAAAATTGTCTATTATTTTTGGATAATCAAATTTCCAAGTTCTATATCCTTCAGCGCAGCCAACAATAACAGTCTTTACTCCAGCGTTTCTATAAAGCTGAAAGTTATATTCAGCAAACTTTTTAAATGTCTCAATATCTCCCTTGCCCCATAAAATGTCATGTCCACAGCATTTTTCATTTAAAACTACTGGTATAATACCAGCTTCATTAAGTAAGCCTATTATTGTAATCGGTATATTAGTGTATTTAAGATTTAAACTATAAAATATTTCTTCCATTAATGGTAAACATCCAATAAAGTAAGCAATCTCTCCTGATTCCTGAGTTTTTATACTCTTCCCTTTTAAAAAATCTAATTTATTTGGTTTTATCAGATTATCTGCCATTATATTCCAGATTTGTGGAAGAATTTGATTATGAGGTTCACATTGAACAACTTTATTCATTTGTATTTGATCATTCCTCGAAACCTTTCTCAATTCTAAAATTAATTCGGGTATATTTATGCCATCATTCTCTTGACTCATTGGACAATAAATTGTGCATTGACCACAAGTAAGACAATCCCATACATTATGATTATTTATAACGTCTCCCACGGAAGAAAAAATTAAGTCCCCCACTAATTTTCGTGGAAAAAACAAGTTCAAGTGCGAAAGTGGACACACATTTACACATCGATTGCATGCATAACAAAAATTTGACGATGCTATAACATTTTTAATATTTTTTACTAAAATTTGACGATCTAAATTATCAGTTTTAATTTTATGGTTAATATAAGATGACATTGACAATTAATCCTCAATATAACATTCATAGTACCCACATTTAGAACATACATACGTTCTAACATTAGGCGCTCTACGCCTGTATACATAATCTTTATTTTCTAGAAATGCCCCACACTTATTACAAAATTCTTTCATTTCTTTCTTTTCTATTAAGATATTTACATCACCCATTTTTTTTTTAATAATATTGAAAATTTCGTTTCCTCATTGTTAAGATAATTTTTCAAAATGATCTATTCCTAAGATGAAGAAGGTATTCTATATTTAAAAATTCTTGCACATAGTTACCTATTTCTATCATTTAATTGATCTTTTATGGTATCCCAGTGCTAGAAATCAAATATTTTGGTTTTGTTAGTAAGAGAATAATTCAATTTTAGAAGGAATTATGATGGAATTAGATAATTATATTTTTGATTTGTAAATACTATTTATCATTATTATAAAAATATATAAAATATTTAGCAAAATTTACAGATATGTAATGTTATTGCAGACAGATTTGTCTATTTTTGTTTATAATAATTTAAAAATTTATTGAATTGAATCGCCTTTTTGAATAAAAAACACTATATAAGTTGAAATTAGCCCTTCTATGATTGTTAATTATGATCAAAAGATAATTAAAATGTTGGAATTATTTATTTGTCAAAAAATTTGACAATTTTTTTTTTCAATTTGAATTTTTTAAAATTAATTATTTTCATAGACAGTTAAAATATTCAATATATTCTATGAAAACAAAAACTATCTAAAATTGAATTTTGAAAAGTAAAATTGTCAAAATGATAAAGATTTTTCTTATCAAACTATTTAAATTCTATTTAAATTATAATATAATTAGAGTTAACCTCATAGCTCAAAAAGATGAAATGGGTTCATCTTATGAAGGTATGATAGCTATAATGAGATATATTAATAAAAAACAAAAAAGAAGGAAGGTAAAATGGAAGTATTAGAATTAAAACCAATAAAAAATAAAGAGATTACCATCTATTTAATAGATAAAATTAGGATTAGTCTTCAGCATAATGATATTGATGCATTAAAGGAATTGGTAGAAACTAATAAAATTTCATTTATCACAGTTGAGACAAACAATGAAAACTTCAAAGAGTTTAAAAATTCGAATCTTTCAATTATTTTAAATGCTTTAAATTTAGAATTTCACTTATTAGATATACCTGAGTATGCATATGGTTATCTTTTTAACGAGATAAATAAGAAGGAAAATCAAATAAAAACGTTATCGTCAGAATATAGAAACTTGAACGATAAAAATTCTTTTAAAGCATTAAATTTAAATTCCTGGATTGAAGTTCTTAAAAAGGAAGTTAGTCATGACAAAACGGTTCTAGAAACGAAAACAAGACCACAATGGATTGTCAAAAAAATCTTGGACATAGCAAGATTACATAAAAATGAAAAATTGTCTCTTATCCATTTTTTCCACGAGGGAACTCTGGCAGAATTAACTAAACAATTTAGAGAGCTTCATATAGAAGTGATTGTTTATGAATTGAATAATTTTCACAATTTCCCATATATTATTATAAAACAGGAGGAGATTAATTAATGGAAGTTTTAGAATTAAAACCTTTAAAAAACAAAAATTTAAAATTATTATTAATAGAAAGTGAATTTCCAATAGATTGGTGGTTTGAACCAACAGCACAGAAAAAGCACGACTTAGTGTGGACATTACACCTTATCTCAAGAGAATATCTTAATCTAATTGAAAAGCTTATTGCTAAATATAATCCTGACTTTGCAATCGAAGAGAGGGGAAGTCGCTGGGAAGATACAATCTCTAATGAAGACCCATTAGAAAGCCTATTTAGAAATAATAATATCCCATATAATATGGTGGATATTTCAGAGAACGCAGAAAATTACCTTTCCTCAAATTTAGAAGACCAAAGACAGCTTATAAAACAATTAATCGAAACGATTGAAGATTCTAAAAAGAAATTGGAAGAAAAAATTCCAAAAGATGATTTTGAATTTCAAAGGATGGTATTATGGAAAGAATATTTGCAGCAAGAATATGAATTTCAAGAAAATGAAATAAGATATAATGTACGGGAAGCTTGGATGATGATGGGAATTCTAAAATTTGCGAAACAAATGATAGAAAAAAATTTAAAAGCATTTTTTATCTGTGATTCAAGACACTTTGAAGGAATAAGAAAATTAACAGAAGAATTAGGTATCGAAACTGAAGAAATTAAAATCCAAAGGTCTGCTAAAATAATAAATAATCCGGGTTCTAATTCAATCAAAAATATAATTGGAAAAAGTATACTTGAATTAACTCCGATTAAAATAAAAAAAAAGGAGTCATTAGAAAAGATTTGCTATTTTTTTGATACTGATGATAATGCTTCTCCTTTTGATATAAATATGGCTTATGATGCAAATTTTGATGTTGTTATACCTATTAGTAGGATGACTGCTGATAAAGTTCCAAAACTTGTACAGGATGCAATCTTTTCCCGTAAGCCAAACGCACCTACCACTTTCTTTATTGGAGGATCAAATGTAAAAGAAGGAGAAAAAATTGCCAAGAAAGTTGTTGAATCTTTAGTACCACCATTTGAATGCCCAGTAATAATAGATCCTCGTGGCTCACACACAACAGCTTCTTCTGTAGTTGCAAAAACGATGGAAGTTGCTAAAGGAAATGATATCTATGATTTAAAAGATAAAAAAGTGGTAATTTTAGGAGCAGGTCCAGTTGCGAGAATTGCCTCTATAATCGCAGCAAAATTAGATTGTAAAACGTTTTTAGTAGAAACTTGGGCAGAATCAAATGAGGAATTCATAAAAAATTTAGTTAAGGAATTAAACCAAGAAGTTGGAGAAAATAAAATTATTGGTGTTTTTGCGACTAGCGACGAAAAAAAGTTAGAAATAATAAAAAATGCAGATATTATATGGTCCCTAGCAGCAGTAGGGGTTCAGGTATTATCAAAAGAACTTATGGCCAAACTAAAAAATAAAATTGTAATAGATATTAATTTAGTACCCCCTTACGGAATCGAGGGTTTAAAGCCTAAAGATAATAATAAAGAAATTTATCCAACTATAAGCGGAACTGGAGCATTAGCCGTAGGTAGACTTAAATCAGAAGTTGAAGCTTCAATACTAAAGGAGGC
>JBHLNS010000007.1:0-105685 GCA_048941285.1 Promethearchaeota archaeon | reverse complement strand
TATGCAATAAAAATCTATAAGAAAGAAAAACTTCATGTAAAAAATCAAGAAAAGAGAATTCAAAGAGAATTTAAGACGGGAATTAAGTTAGAACATCCTAATTTGGTTAAACTGCATTATTATGGATTGTCAGCGAATGGGAATCCCTATCTTTTAATGGAATTTTTAGAAGGAACGACACTTAACAATTTTGTAAAAGATAATTATCCAATTGACACGGACATAATCATTAATTTGTCAGAAAATATTTGTTCCGTTGTCAATTTTCTCAATCAGAACAGAATTATCCATCGTGACATAAAGCCCGATAATGTTATGATCCTAAATAATGGATCTATCAAACTCATGGATCTTGGAGTGATTAAAGATTTAAGTGATACCACTCTGCAATATTCAAGTCAAGATTTTCTTGGTTCAATTAGATATTCTGCCCCTGAGTATCTTTTAAACTTAGATTATAATTCGATTAAAATGGATGCATATGCAGTTGGTGCGATCCTGTATTTATTAATATATGGTTACCATATTTTTGACGAAGAACAATACTTTGTGAAATTGATTAATTTAAAAAACGCTCATAATCTAAAATTTAAGAGTCTATCACATGAAAATGAGACTTTAATCGAATTATTAAAAATTTCGCAGAATTTACTAAAGAAAGAACCAGATGAGCGACTTAGTCTTGATGATGCTCTTAGCCAAGTCAAGAAATTATATGAAACGAGTAGTCGAGAGTTTGTAACTTTATAGTTTTAATCCTAATCTTCAAGTACCATTTAAATATGTCTTATAACCATTTTGCTCTAATTGTCTTTTTGTAGGGGCTTGGTAATCTTTTAGATTTAATTTTTCTTTCAAACCATTATTAAGTATATTTTTTAATATAACGGCAGTATTAGCAATAGTTTCTCTTTTTGATCTTCCATTTTTTCCCCATTTTAAAGTATTCCAATTTCTTACTGTCATATTTAATATAAAATTATTAAAATTCTTCAGATATAATTAAATTCTGACTACACTTTTTAAAGTAAAACATTTTTAGATATTGATAAAATTAATTAAGTGATTGAAAAAGCAAATGTAAAGTGTGGAGGGAGTGGGACTTTTATAAATAAGAGAATCCCTTACTTAATTCGAACCCACGAAGGCCTATTGGCTCTACCGCTAAATGCAGATGAATTGCCACTGGATCTTAAGTCCAGCACCTATAGTCTTGACCCATTTTGGTGTAAAACGGCGATTGACCATGCTCGGTAATCCCTCCATTATAAAAGCGAGAAATTACGATTTCAAAACAGTAATTCTCAGCTTTTAAGAGTGACAATAAATCAAAGTTATAATTTTAATTTAAATTTTTTCTTAGAGAAAAGAGCATTTGGGATTGAACTAGTATTAATAGTCAGATATGATATACATAAAAATAATAAGAAATAAATAAAAGTAAGATATTAAATTAATAACATAAGTATTATTCTATTATGTGTACAATTAAATTTTCATAATAGTCATAGAATAAGTAAATTAAAAGGTATAAGATCATGCCCGTGGGTATTCTTGTAATTCGTTGGGACAATGAAATCGGTCCAATCAATGAAGGTTTTTATCCTGATACTCTAAAAATAACAAATAATTTACTAACGCAAGTATATTCCAGCCATCGTTATCAATCTCTTAAGCCTGGCTTCGCAAGCATTGCACTTAAAAATAATAAGGTTGTTTCCTTCTTTTCTGGGGTTGGACAAGATTTTATTTCTGTAGAAAACTATGTAGTTGCTCTTTTGCTTCGAAGAGATGAAAAACCGGGTAAATATCGGGAGATATTAAAAACGATTGCTGCTGAAATCCTCGAAAGAATACCAGATGATACATTTAATGAAGCTCTACCTGGTTTGTATGAACAATTGGCAAAGATTTGATGCTTTTTTTATTTAATATTTAGTTTTTTAGCTAAACATTAAATTTACTTTAAGTAAATAGTTCTAAAATTAGATTCTTAATTAAAGAGGTTTAAAAATCGACTATTTTTTTTACTACAATTTTCCCTCTATCATTTGTTTCGATGAGACCAATATTTTCTAGTTCTTGGACATTTTTTTTTACTGTTACTATTGGAATTCCTAACGCATTTTTAAGATCTTCTAATGATATTCCTCCTACTTCTTCTACGATTAAAAAAGTTTTAAAAAGGGGTTCTTTTTCCATTATAGGTTTTAATTTATCATAATAAGTTATTTTAGCAATATTATCATTTTGGAGATTTCTTATTTCATTAAGCTGCCTATTTAACTTTTCAACTTCCTCATTCGCATCTCGATTTTTATCACTTAATTCTCCTACTTTCGCAATTAGTTCATCATATTTTGATCTCATACTTTCAAATCTGGAAGCAAAATCTTTAGCCTCAGATGTTTTTTCAGTGGAAATTAACTTACTATCCATTAGAAAGGTATCGAGTTTTGTTATTTCTTCTTTTAATTCCATTGTTTCTTTTCTATGTTTTTCTTCCAATTCTTGGATCATTTTAACTTGTTCTTCTTTAAATTTATCTGTAAATGCTTCTAATTCTTGTACTTTATTTTCCAAATTTTTTATTGCCTCGTTTTTCAAAATTAACTCAGAATTTTTTTCAGCTAGTTCTGTTCTTAAATTACCCATTGTTTCATAAGCTTCTTCTAATTTACTTTGAGTAGGAACTATTTGTTTTTTTACTAATTCTAATTCTTTTTGAGATTGAGCCACTTCACCTTTAGCATACTCTAATTCAAGCTCCTTTTCATTAATAATTTGGCGTTGCGCTCCAATTAATTCTTTTAATTCAAGTATATCCTCTGGAATATCAGTCATTTTTGAAAGTTTTGTTTTTTGTTCCTCAATTATACCCTCTTGTTCACTAATTATACGTTTTTGCCGTTCTACTAATGCAACTAATTTATCAACTTTTGCTTGTAAATTAGCCATTTCTTTTTCGCTGGATTCAATACTGTCCAAAGCTTTTCTTAAATCTTTAGGCATCGTTAAATTTCTCTTAAATTTAATTTAAAATAGATATTTTAAGATTTTTATATAATTAAAAAATTTATTTAATTTTTTAAATAAGACTTGTTATTATTAAGAGAGATTAGTTTTAAATAATTTTCGAAATAAAAAGCTAATTTTAAACTATGAAATTATTGAATTTTAATGCTTCTTATTATGAAAATTAATATATATTGGTGAAGCTTTTAATTAATATTATGGTATTGATAACTCCTTTAAAACCATATATACCGATTAATCCAGAAGAATTTTGCACCAATCCATATGATATTATTAACAAAGAAGAAGAACAAGAGCTAAAAAAGAATCCTAATTCTTTAATCCATCTTATTTTACCTGATGGGGAAGGGGATATGATTTATGAAAATGCTGCAAAAGCATACAAAAATTTTAAAGAGAAAGCACTCATTAAAAAAGAACAAACTCAAAGTGTATTTTTGTATCGCCAGGAATCAGCAGATTTTAGTCATCAAGGATTAATAGTTGGTGTTTCACTTCAGGATTATGAAGATGGAAATATAGTAAAACATGAACATACTCGAGAGAAACCGCTTAAAGATCGCACGAATCATATTGTAACCTCAAATGTAGCAGCAGGTTTAGTTTGGACAGTTTTTCAAGCTACTAAAAAAATTAATACTTTAATTGAAACTATTAAAAAAAAAGAACCTAAGTTTAACTTTAGGAAGTATGGATACAATCATCTCTTATGGCAAGAAACTGATGCTGAAATAATCCATAAATTAGTAGATCTATTTAGAAATAAAAAGATTTATATCGCTGATGGACATCATAGAGCGGCTAGTGCTGCAGAATACCGTAAACTAAAATTAAAAAAATCTAGTTCAGATGAAGACATAAACGCTCCTTGGCAATATCTACTCTCATATATCGCTTCTGATGATCAAATTCGAATTCTACCCTATAATCGTATCATTAGAAAACTGCCATTAGCAGAAGATCAATTCTTAAAGAAATTAGAAAAGCAATTTAAGGTAATAAATATGGAAACAGCTTTCAATCCTGAGAAGAAAAATGAGTTTGCGATTTGTTTAAGAGGTAAGTGGTATAAGCTAACTGTTAAAAATAAAAAATTTAACACTAAACGAGATAGTCTAGATGTTTCTATTGTTCAAGACGAAATTTTAGAACCAATTTTAGGTATTGTTGATCCTCGTTTAGATGAAAATATTTTCTTTGTTGGAGGAACACAAGATCCTATTGATATGGAAAGATATATAACAGAAAAAGGAAATGATTTACTCATTAACTTATATCCAGTAGATATTAGAGATATTGAATCAATCGCCGATGAAGGAGGAGTATTACCACCAAAATCTACTTGGTTCGATCCAAAAGTTCTCTCTGGCTTAATAATGCACGATTTAGCAGAATAAAAAAAAAAGAATTATTTCTTCAGAAAATTTGATATTTTTTCTGCAATCATAGTAGCTGCAGCTGTTTGGTTTTCAATACTCTGAGAAGCTATATGAGGAGTAAGTATAAGATTCTCATCCCAGTTAATTAATTCTTGATCTTTTAATGGTTCTTCACGATATACATCAAGAGCAGCGCCTGCGATAGATTTGGTTTTTAAGGCATTTGTTAATGCTTTTTCGTCGATTAAGTTACCCCTCGCTGTATTTATTAATATAGCATCTTTTCTCATCATTTTTATTCGCTTTTCATTTATTAAGCTCTCAGTTTCGGGTGAAGCAGGAAGATGCAAGGAGATTACTTGAGCTTCCTTTATTAAATCATCAACTGATGAATAAATTGAGCATCCGATTTTTCTTGCTTCATCTATGGCAGCTTTCCCTTTACTAAATCTAGAATAAACACCAACTTTCATCCCCATACTAATTGCAATTTTAGCTAAATGTTTTGCTGTATTTCCAAATCCAACTAATCCAAGCTTCTTTCCTTCTAAAGTATATCCTAAATAATCATTTTTATTCCATTTACCTTGATGCATAGTGCGATCAGCATGCGATATCTTTCTTGCTAATGATAGCATTAAACCTAAAGCTAATTCTGCCACTGATACTGCAGGTGCTTCAGGGGTATTAAAAACTTCTATATTCATCTCACTAGCTTTTTGCAAATCTACGTTATCTAATCCCACTCCTGCTCGCCCAATGACTTTTAATTTTTTAGCGTTTTCTAATACATCAGAGGTTAATTTAGTTCTAGAGCGGATTACAATACCATCATATTCTCCTATCTCCTTTTTTAGGTCTTCTTTTGTGATTGTAAATTTTTTTATAACTTCAAATCCGTTATCCTCAAATATTTTAATTCCTTCCTCTTCAAGTTTGTCGCTAATTAAAATTTTCATTAATATCACATGGATTTAATTTACTTAGATTGAATATTTTTTTTAGTTTATAAATATTTAAAGAGTTTTTGTTATTCTATCGAATTATCTTTTTTTTTTTTAATTTTATAAGAATCAAGAAACATTCAAAATAAATTAAAGGTAAAAAAAAGATTAATTAACGAAATTTTATGATTTTAAATCAATTATTATCTCTTTTAGAGTATTTAACATTTTTTGAAGATCACTAAGTTGAATTTCCCCCATGTGACCAATTCTAAATGTTTTATTTACTAAAGATCCGTATCCATTTACAATTTTGTATCCTTTATTTGTAAGATTCTTTAACATTACTGGAATGTCGAGATTAAATGTGTTTTTTATCGTTGAGACGGTATTGGATTCATAACCCTCCTCAGGAAACATTTCTAAACCCGAACCATTTACCCATAATCTTGCTTGTTTTCCCAATTGTTCATGTCTTATGAATCTATTTTCTAACCCTTCTTGATTAAGAATATAATCCAACTGTACTACTAAACCTCTAATTTGGGGGATAGGAGGTGTAGTGGGAGTTTCATTATCTTTATTTTTCTTTATTGTTCCAAGAAAGTCAAAATAAACCCCTCTATTCTTAACTTCAGCTGCTTTTTGTAGTGCTTTTTCAGAAATTGAGGCTACTGCTATCCCAGGAGGTAGAGCAAAGCATTTCTGAACTGAAGCAAGGAATACATCAATATCTAATTTATCAACTTCCACTTTAACTCCACACATTGACGATGTCCCATCAATACATACAAGAGCACCATAATCCTTAATTATTGGAACCAATTCATATATTGGATTATAAACTCCTGTTGAAGTTTCATTTGATTGCAAAAAAACAACAGAATATTTATCTTTTGATAAAACTTCTTTTAAAAACTCTGGTTTTATTGCATTTCCCCATTCTACTCCCTCTTTAACAGAATCCTTTCCATTCTCTTTCCCAATCTTATACCATCTTTCACCAAAATCTCCAATAGATAAAAATAATCCTTTTTCACCATCTTTAAGCAAATTTCGAACACAAGCTTCCATTATTCCTGTTGCGCTAGAAGCAAAAATTACACATTCATTTTTTGTATATAAAACTTTTTGAAGTCCTTCTTTCGCTATTTGATGCATTTCTCTATAAAAAGTTGAACGATGTGTATCATTAGGCATTGCCATTGCCTTTAAAACACGATCTGGCACATATACGGGCCCTGGTGTAAATAACATTAACGGTGAGCCTTTATCTTTATTAAAATGAATATCAGTCATAATTTTTTCAATTTTTTGAATAATTAAAATTTTTAGTATATGGTATTATGGATAAATTGAAATGGGAATTATAGGATTTATTATTTTTTATTTATAATTTGGATAATACTAAATTCCCATCTCTATCAATATATATTAAGTAATCAGAGATTATATATAAGAAGATTTTAAAATTCCTTATATGAATGATAGATAATCCAAATTCACTTAAGTATAAGGCAGCTCTACTAAATATATTAAGAAAAAGCGTGAGAGATAATGCAACAATACTAAATAAAAGATCATTTAATATATTGATGAAGACTGATAAGCTTACAAGTATTGTAATGATACCAACTAAAATTGTCATTACTCGGTGTCTTATTGAATAGATATCAATTAGAGATCCTTTTATAATACCTGCAAATCCAACAATTATCATTGGTAATGAAATTAAAAATATTAAAACCCGAAGAGTGAAGTTGGGTTGTATTAATATGAGCCATAAAAAGAATGTTGAGACAATTATACTAACAATACCAAAAAAAAACTTAATAGGATTTGTTTCCCTTGTATTCTTTTTATTAAGAAAATTTATTATCTTTAAAATGCCATAGAAAGCAAGGGATACGAAAGGGTAGACATAAATCGAGATAAGCGCCTCTAAATGGAAAAACAGGGCAAAAATAATATAATTAACGACTATTAAAACAGTGATATAGTCATCAGCTTTAATTTTTTTTTTGTTTATTAAATCTAGGCTCATATTTCCGAACTTACATAAATGTTTCTATGTCTAATAATTATATAATGCATTCTTTTATTTTTAATTATCTCTAATATTTATTTTAATAATTCAAAATATCATGGATGGATAAATATTCAACTTGAAATTTTGATCAAGTTTTTTTTTACAAGAAAAGGATTATATAATTACCTACTATAATTAGGATCACCGCAATTATAAATCTTTTACGAAACTTTTCCTTCAGAATCAATATTGAAAGAATTTGTTGAACCATTGGAGTATTTATTGCGAATGCAGATGTTAAAACTAATCCATTAATTTCTCCGGCTTTGATATATAATGCATCTGCGAAACCTAAAGATAAGATTCCAGCGATTCCAATATATATAAAATACTTTAAATTTGTCCTATTTTCTTTTTTAAATCCACCGTAATAATCATGTCGAAATAGACCTAAAATAGCAATAGCAACCATACCAAAAATTACCCTAAAAAAATTAGATATAAAAACATCTCCGGATAAAATTGCTGCTTGATTAAATGAAATATAAGCAAGTGCCCAAAAAAATGCGGTACTAATGGCTAATAATACACCTAGGATTAAATCTTCAGAAATTTTTTCTTTTAAAGTTCTATTTTTATTATTTTTTTCTGATTTATCTTTCGAACTCAATATAAAAACACTTGATAACATCACGCTACTTCCAATTAATATCGCAACTGAGATCGGTTTACCAAAGAAAATCACAGAAAAGAAAATTACGAATATAAGTGAGAGTTGTACGAGTGGATAAGTACGAGAAGCTTCTATCTTTGTCAGGGACATATAATAAAGTAAATCTCCTAAGGTAACACTTAATCCAGATATAAGACAAGCTATTAGATAATCAATTAATTCTCTATTAGTCAAAGTGTTTAATAAAAAATAATTACCAAAAATTAAAGCGAAAATAAATGTCCCTAAACTAGTACAGCATAATCTAAAAAATAAGTTTGCCTTTGGTTGTGTCTTTTCCAAACCTTTTTTATAGACAAGAGAGGCTAATGCCCATACAAAAATTGTAAATATTATGAAAACTAAACCTATTAACTCGACCATTTAAGAAATTAAATTTAAAATGTATTTAAAAGTGTTTTTAAAATATTTTTAATTTCTTGAATTTAACCTTTTTATAAAATCTTTTGGTGGGGCCTTACTAAAGAGGAACATATTCACAACTTTTTCTCTAAAATCTGGATCACTCTCAGCAATTTTACACATTCTTGAAAAATTTTGACCTTGGTTTTCAAAACAAAAATCAAGAAGAGAATGAGTCAATTTATAACTTCTAGTAATTTTTCGTATAGTTGGATGGAATTTATAATTTCTTAAACTTTGTTGAGATATGTCCTCACTTCTCAATGCATTAATTGCTGTTTCAGCAGCAGCTTTTCCTGATGCTATACTTGGACAAATTCCCTCCCCGCTGATCGGATTAACAAAACCAGCAGCATCTCCAATCAGCATTATATTATCACTATATAAACTTTTCTCTGTGACACCTACAGCAGGAATCGGATATGCTCCCCTCCAAATTTTATTATAATTGTTTCCAGGAATAAAATTCTTAATATTTAAATCGTGAATGAACTCATTAAATATCTCATTAAGATTATATTTCAAATTATCATTACCTATTGTGCCTATTCCTATATTAAATTTGTTCTCCTCGAGAGGAAATAACCATCCATATCCCCTAAACGATTTAAAAAAAAGCAAAATAGTATCTTTATCAAAGTTGTTATCACCTTGCATAATCGCGCTTTTAGCTATCATTATTTCTTCTCGTTTCCATTTGGTCCTCAATCCGGATTTTAGAGCTAATTTTGAACTCATACCATCGGCAATTACAATAATTTTACCCTTATATTCTTGTATTCCTGAGAGAGATTTTGTTTTTATTCCAATTCTCTGGCTCTCTTTATTGATAAAATCATAAGATATATTCTTATCAAATAACTCAGCACCTGCATCAATTGCAATGTTTCTTAAAACATTATCAAATTCTAATCGATCAACATTTATTGAGTAGTCAATTAATTCTTTCCATCTATAGCCAAATTTATAGAATTCAGAAGAATATATGTTTATGCTATTTATTCTATGAAAATTTAATTTTCTTAACTGAGGGTAATATTTAAAGATCCTTGAATTTACAGCTCCGCCACAAGGTTTTCGCCAAGTTGTATCCTTTTCAATTAAAGCAACCTTATAACCATTTTTGGCTAAAATTTCAGCACATTTAGAACCTGCAGGTCCAGCTCCAGATATTACAACATCATACATTTTAAATTTTTAAACTCTAAAATTGTACTCTTATTAAGTTATTAAGTCTTAAGAAAATTAATACATAATCAATTTAGGATTAATAAAAAATTAAAAAAAATTATAAAAATAAGAGTTCTTTAATGAAATTATGAGAAAAGAAGATTTGATAAAGCCGATCAATTCTGAATTCGTGATAAATACTGAAAGCCTTACTTCCAAAAATCAAAAAGTCATTTCTAATACTTTAAAAACGGGTACTACTACAGTAGGTTTAATTTGTAAAGATGCTATTATTTTTGGAACAGATAAAAGAGCCACAATGGCATATTTCATAGCAAGTAAAATATCAGAGAAATTATACAAAATTCAAGAACATCTTTGGATGACTACAGCTGGAGGAGTTGCAGATGCTCAATACTTAGTTGATATTTTAAAAGCTGAGACAACAATATACCAACTAGCGCATGAAGATAAGCCCATGATGGTTAAATCTGCTGGAAAAATGTTATCAAATGTTTTATATCAAAATAAATTATTTCCTTTTGAAGTGGGACTTATGCTTGGAGGAGTGACTGAAGAAGAGGGGCCCTCGCTATTAGATATTAGTGCTTATGGTTCAATTTTACCTCAAAAATATTGTGCAGTAGGAAGTGGACAGAATTTTTCTTATGGCGTTTTAGAAGCAAGATATAAAGATAATTTAACTATTAATGAAGGTAAAGAGATTGTAAAAAGGGCTGTCACTTCCTCAATAATAAGAGATATGGCTTCAGGAAATGGCATCGATATTGCTGTAGTTTATCAAGATAAACCTGCTGAACGAGAATTTATTCCGATATAAAATTGAATTTCTATGCATTATCGTCCTAAAATCCTAATTTCTTCCTATTAAAGTTTTCTCTTTAACAATTATCTTTTAAAAAAATTTAAAAGAAAATATTTAATAATAGTAATAGCATATTTTTATCAAAATAATTTACAAATTCTTAAATTAGAAGGATTATCTCTTAAAGGATCTTGGAATTATCAGTTCAAACCAGTGGTAATCAATAGAAAACAAAAATATTACGGTGTATTAAAATGCCTTATGAAGTCATAGTGGATTTGTCTCATAAAGAAAAATTAGAAGAGTTTCCGGAGTTTAGCCTCGGTGAGGATGATTATGAAATTAGCTATATCGATAAAAATGAGGGACCCATTGAATTTGATATGCTTGAAGATTTTGATGTTCTTTTCATTGGAAATATCCAACATTCTAATGAAGGGAGTCAAGACAAATTTACTCAAGAAGAATTAAAAGCTATTAAAAGGTTTATCGGAGAAGGTGGAGGGTTACTTTTAACGAGTGGAGCAGGTGGTGATAAAGATATACCTATGAAAAAAGGTTCCATCAGAGTCTTATATAAAATGACAGGTGTTAGAAGATTTTGGAACGGTATAATTCAAGAAGCTCCCTCTAATTTTTTAGTAAAAAAGAAAAATCTTCTAATTACAGAATTGTTCAACCATCCAATCACAGAAGGAATTACTGAAGTTGTCTTTCCTAACAGTACATTCTTCACAATTTCAGAAGAAGATGTTGATGATATAATAGTAACTTCTGAAAAAGCGGAATTCAAATACTATGTTGATGAAGAAATAGATATAATTGGACCAGTACCAATTTGTGTAGTTTCTGAATTTTATGAAGGTAGATGTGTGACTGTAGGATCATCTGAATGGATGGTCGAAGACAGTGATTATGGGCTCGATGCTGGAGATAATCTTAAGTTCTTGTCAAATATTATTGAATGGCTTTCTTTTGAGAGGTAACAAATTAAACTAAATCTTATTTATTATGGTTTTTAGAATTCTTCGCCCTGATAGCGTTTCAGTCTGGCAGAATCAAGAAATTCTAAAACGATTTTCGAAGTATAGAGGAATAATTGATGGCACTCAAGTAGCAAGGTACTTCATTGCTAAAACTGTTGATTGCGAATATAATTCAAATGAATCAATTGAAAATCTTGAAAAACTTTTACAAGAAAAATCCTTGGAATTCAAAGAACTTTTGGAAAAAGATATCGAGGAAATTAAAAATCGTAAGATTACTACAAGCTCTTATATTAACTTAGCTGAAACTATTGCTAATAAGTATCTTGAAAGCTGTATTTTTTGCGAGCGGCAATGTGAAGTTAATAGAAAAGATGGAAAAAAAGGCTTCTGTTTAATATCTAAAGATTCATATATTTCTTCCGCTTTCCTTCACATGGGCGAAGAACCCCACCTAATCCCTTCTGGCACAATTTTTTTTCAAGGTTGTAACTTTGGTTGCGTTTTCTGCCAGAATTATGATATTTCTCAAGCTTGGAAAGGTAAAAAGAAAATTGAAGATGTAGCTCAGAAGGTTAATACAAAAGAATTAGCTGCGGTTGCAGAAAAGCTTGTTGATAGAGGAGCAATAAACATTAATTATGTCGGAGGAGATCCAATACCCAATATTCACACAATTATAGGAAGTTTAAATTTTCAAAAATCTAACATTTGTCAGCTATGGAATTCAAACTTTTACTTAACTGATAAATCTTTATCCTTAATAATCGATTTTATGGATTTTTGGCTTCCTGATTTTAAATATGGGAATAATGAGTGCGGAAAAAAATATTCTGGAATTGATAATTATTTTGATTTTGTTGCTAGAAATCATAAACGGATTCATGATGAAGGAAGTGGTGAAATTTGTATTAGGCATTTAGTTATGCCAAATCATAATGAATGTTGTTCTAAACCAATATTAGACTATGTAGCTAAGGAACTTCCAAAAGCTGTTGTAAATATTATGGGGCAATATCGACCCCAATGGAAGGCCTCTAAGTTTCCTGAAATAAATCGACGACCTACTTCACAAGAAATGCTAGAAGTCAAAAATTATGCAGATAAATTAGGGATTCTCTGGAGACCAGTTTCTTAGTTCTATGAAAGTTATATAAGTTTATAAGTCTTTATTGTCTTGTTTTTTTGCCAATAAAAGCCAAATTTCTCATAGATTCTTGCGGCTTTTTCATTTTTAGCATCCACCATTAAATCGATTTTTTCGCACCCTCTATTTCTAAGAAATTCAGCTCCAGTAGCGAATAAAGCACTTCCAATTCCGCGTTGGCGATAATTAGGCAGAACACTTAGAGTATTCATTAAGCCGATATTTGGTTTTTTCATATTAAAATAGCTCTGAATAAAACCCACAACTTTTTCTTTATCATAAGCCATGGTATATTCAACAATATGACTTTTCTTAAACGATTGGGCCTGTCTTTTCCATCGTGAGGGTCTCACTTCTGCCCACATGAAAGAGTCTTTAAATCCTTCGTTAATTACCGATACTACGCTTTTATAATCCACAATTTCCTCTTGGCTTCGAATTACGATTCCTGATGGATTATCTGGAGGGGGAACTATATCTAAATCATCTATACTCATAAAGATATAATAATGAATTGGTTTAAATCCTAATATATTTAATTTATCATCAAAAGGCGCTGACAGTTCTCCTATTGTATCAATAAAGAGTTCTGGAACTTTTAGTTTGATTCCTAACGTCAGGATGGCTTCAATTAAGTCTCCTGGAAGCTCACTTTTAAAATATTCTGGTATTATTCCATATACTGCAGACCACATAGAAGTATCCTTTTGTTGTGGAACTTGGAAAATAATCAAAAAACCAATGATTTCATTTTGGTTATTTTCAAAGACCAAAGTATGATCAGATAAATTAGGAGTAGAACTCAAAAACACTGAAGCAAGCTCTTCTGTGTATTCTAATGCTCCTGGGTCCAAATATCTAGCCATTTGATTATACAATGTTACCAAAGTAGGAAATTCTGTTGAATCATACTTTCTAATTTTATAAAATTTCGCGCTCATAATTCTATTAATCATAACTGTTTTATTAATAATTACTAACCTCAAAACTATTCTAATAAATGAGAAATCTCTTTCTGAATAATTTCATAGAATATAATTGTTTAATTAAAAATAAGGGATATACTATAAGCTTGCTTCTTAAGGATTCCTTTATTTTAGAAAAATCTATAAGTAATCAATTATTATTACCGTTATTATATAGCACTATACTTTTAAGAATACACATAAATGAATCAAAATGACTCTTAAGTTAGAAGATGTTAAAGGATTAGGAAAAAAAGTTGATACGTTAAAAGAAGCAGGCATAGATTCAGTTGAAAAACTTGCAAATTCAAAAATAGAAGAATTAGTTGAGCTTAAAGGAATTGGTAAAGCCACAGCTGAAAAAATGGTTGAAAGCGCAAAAGAATTGTTAAAGAATTCTCAAGATGGCTCTTTGGCAGTAGTAGATCAGAAAAAAATAGAAGAAGATATCAAAAAATCAGAAGAGAAAAAAACAAATTTACAAGGAAAAAAAGTTGAAGACGGAGATTTCGTTTTAGTAAATCTAACTGCTCGTACTCAAAAAGGTACAATTTTTAGAGTTTCCTCTGAAGAAGATGCCAAAAAAGCAGGGATATATGATGAGAAAAAGGCGAAACAAGGATATTATACTCCCGAATTTGTTATCGTTGGAAAACCAGGATTTCTAAATGAAGGTCTCACCGAAGTTATTAAGGAGATGAACTATTTTGAGAAAAAATCTGTAAGAATCCCTCCTACAAAAGCTTTTGGAAAACGAGATCCGCAAAAAATAGAGAGAATTGGAATTGCGAAATTCAGAAAGTTAAATGAGGGTAAAAATCCAGAAATTGGAAAAGAGTTTGTTAAACAATCTCAAGGTCAGGTACAACGAGGTACTGTTACTAATATAGTTCAAGGTAGAGTTATTATTGATTATAATCATCCTTTAGCAGGACAAAGTATTGATTATAACTTAGAAATTATAAATAAAATCGAAGATTTCAATGAAAAAATAGAATATTTTATGATTAACAAGGGAATTCCCCAGGAAAATATTAAAGATTTTCAAATTAGTTACAACCCTAAAACTAAGTCTCTTGAAATTACTATCCCTAAAATGTTTCTTTTTCAAAATTTAACATATATCAAATTCGGTTTAGCTATGGATCTTCAAACTCACATGTCAGATGACATTGGTGATGTTAAGTTTATTGAACTTTTTGAAAAAATTACCATACCAGAAATACCATCTGAATCTGTTATGAAAAAAGTTGAGGAATTTAATAAGGACCAAGAAAATAAAGAAGACACTCAAGAATAACAAGATATAAAAAATCTTATGTTATTCTAAGTTTAGTTTCAAGTTCTTTATCCTTTTTATCCTTCTCTTGCTTATATTCTGCCTTTTTTTTGCGATATTGAGATCTTTTTCGTTGGTATTCTAATTTTCTCTTTAAAGATTTTCCCTTCTTCTTTAAATAATCCTTTTTAGCTTTCTTATATTCTTTTTTAGCTTTCTTATATTCCTTTTTCGTTTTTTCGTATTTTTTATATCTTTTCTTTATTTTATGCCTTAGATCTTTACTTATTTCCCCAATACCCAATTCATTTAGTTGCTTTTTAAACTTTTCAAATGATTCAAATCTAATTACAATAAATCCTAATTCTCTAGCTGGTACCAGATTTTGGATTTTATCATCAATAAAAACGCATCTTTTTGGTTTTGTATCTAAATTTTTTAACACATACTTATATTTATCCATATCTGGTTTTATCATTCCAATCTCATTCGATAAAAAAACATGATCAAAATTATCGTAAAAACCTCTTAATAAATTTGATTTCGCATGGATATCGTGAGTATTTGACATTAAACTGACAGTATAATCTGCTTGGTGTAAACGTTCTATTATTTCTGCCATCTCTGAAGATACATTTGTTACCTGAGAGTAGAGATCAAACCATAACTCGACGTAGTATTCAGCATTTATTTTTTTTGGGGGTAAGGCTCCATCTTTTTTTTGAAATGGATAATAATACTTATCAAAAATTTTCTCTAAAAATTCTTTTGAAGAAATTCTCCCAGAACTTAAACTTCTTTTAATTTTTCTTATAAATGAATTATCCTCACGAGGAATTGATATCTTTAAATCTGCTTCAAGCATATCAAATAAATTCTTCAACACAAATGTTTTTTCAATCAAGACCCCCCCAAAATCAAAGATGAAGTGTTTGATTTTGTATAATCGGACTTTTTGTTTTTCTCCATAAATCTTGTATTTTTCTAGTTGTTTTTGTGTAGTCATTTTTACTAATTTCTTATTAGGATTAGTAATTATTTATTTTTTTGGCTATATTTATCAATTATTAAATTACATATTGTTTCTGCGGGATTAATACCACACTTCCAATTTGAAAACTCTGGAAATGAACCTGGATCAACTACATATAATTTATTACTAGATTCTTCCCTTACAATATCTAAATGCCCAAATAAAAGATCTCCATTAAAGTAATTTCTCCATTTATAAATTAAACCTTTTATATCATTTGGTGTTTCTACTTTCTTCATATCAACATGTTCATGAGCTAATGGAGGTTTAATTAAGGTACAAATATTATTATCTATGAAATACACATTATAATGGATTCCTTTAATGAACTCTTCTAAATACAATATTGAATTATCTTTTGATTCTAGGTCATTATAAGATTTAATAACTCTAACCCCCTTGCTTCCTGAACCCATAATGGGTTTTAAAATAAAGGGAAAATCTCCCACATCTAACTGATTCTTAAATGTATCTGCAGTCCCCAAATAAATATCTGGAGTTAAAAGACCAACTTTTTTCATTAAAAAGTGAGAGTGGATACGATTTTTCTGAACAAAAGAAATTTGAGGGGAAGGAATAACAATTTTATTATTTGCTTCTAAAAAAAAACCAGCATAAAGAAAAAAAAGACTTTTTGATTTCAATATGTAAAAATCTTGCTTTAAAAGAGTTTCATTTATCACCAAATTTTCTAGGGTATAAATTGAAACGCTATATCCTTTATTCTCAAGGCAAACCTTTAATCTGCCAGTCAACATTGTTTTTCTTTTCGAAAGGATCCCTATTTTCACATTTTCCATTAAAATCACATTTTTGCTTGTTTTAATAAATAATCTGCTACAATCTGGTGCCCATTTTTAATATAATTAAAATTTGGAGTGCAGTTGATGTCCGTCAGATAAAATTGATCTTTTGATTTTAAAAAATCTAATGAAGTCAATTTTAAGCCCATAATTTCCATTGCTTTATAGCAATACTCTTTTAATTCAGGAATCTCATCGATTTTTCTCCTTGATTCCATCTTATTAGGATTAACTAATATGGGGATTTGTTTATAAAAATAAACATTTTCACCAATTCCATAGATCTTATATTCCCATTTACTTTTGATGAACTTTTGATAATATAAATAGTTATATCTTGGATCGATTTTATCAACTTCATTTAAAGCTCTCTCATCAGCAACTCTTAGTTGTCCATCCTCTTTATGAATGATAGGTATGAATTTATAATTTTTTTGATCTATGATATTTTTAATAATATAATCCCGAAATGGGGGGGGATTTCCTTTAGGATTTAATGAAAAATCTGGAATAGGTATTCCCGCTTTTTGTAAATACAAACTATTTAAAAATCTATTAATTGCTAACCATGTACCTCTATAAGAATTAATAACTGGAATAGATGTCTCTTCCTCAAGTAACTTTACAAGACTTAGGACTAAATCACCTTTTGCTTTAACAAAAAATATATCTTCTTCAAATTCTAATTCCGAGGCACTCAGTAGAAATGAGTCCTCAATATAAAGTTTAATTTCTGCTTTAGATTTTAGATAACTTAAGAAATCAGAAACTTTATATTTCAAATGATATTTGTCGATGATTATACCTATTTTTTTCAATAAATCTCCCTCAAAATCCTTTTCAAAAAACTCACTTTCTCTTTAATATTAATTAAAAAAAATATACAATTTAAATACGTTTATCAATAAATTTTAAATTATTTTGCTGAAAATTAAAACTTGATTTAGTTACATCTTGTTAAATTATGAAGATTCTTCTTATTTATAATATCTGTAAGCTTATTCATAAACAATACATTTATATAAGATTATTTATTCATAATGTATCAAAATAAATAGGGTTTTTTGGTTGTCAAATAAGCTTAGTAGAATTTACATAGGCTCTATTTGTAATCGTGATCTCGAAATTTTTGATAAGATCAAAAAGTTCTGCAAGAAAAACTATAATATCTCTATAGTTAATCTTCTAAAAAAAGATTCTAATACATTTAGTGCCAAACACTTCAAGAAACAAATTAAAAAATACCCTATTTCATTTATTATTGTTAAGTTATTATCTGAAAAGGGAAATCAAGAAATTTACAAAACCATTAAACAAGTAACACCTCGGATCCCTGTTTTAAATAGTTTAGACGCGGTTCAAATATGTGAAAGTAGAAAACACACATTTAGAAGTGTTGAGCAAAAATATAAGAAACCTATTTTCCCTCGTTGTTTTTATACATTTGATGAAGCTTTTGAAGCATGCTCTAATGGAACAAAATTAGTTATTAAATTAGATAAGCATAATATTCCTAGACTCCCAAGAGATGATAGAATTATAGGTATAGCAAAAGACTGTTCCGAATTTAAACAATTAACAAGGGGTTTTGATGAAAATGAATTATTTTTTCAAGAATTTTTGGGCAAATTTGATATTATTTATAAAGTATATATTATAGGGCGATGGACTGTTTCAATTACTTCCCATAATCGATTAAAACAGAAAGAATATCTATCTCCCTTAGAATTAATTCATATTCGCGTGCCAATTGAAAAACAACTGAAGAGACGTATTTTACGACTGGGTCGAAAAATGGGACTCTCTATTTTTGGTGTTGATTATGTATTAACAAATGAAGGAAAACCATATATTATTGATATTAATGATTTTCCAAGTTTTAGAAGCATCCCTGAGGCAGTAAGTTTAATATCGGATTATATATACAATATAGTAGAATTGCAACAACAAATGTATAAAATAAGTGCTTCAGTTAGAGGCTAAAATTTGGAATATTTATCGATTATGAACCTAAAGACTAATTAACGATCTCGATTATTTTTTAAAAATTCTATAAGTCTCTCCTTGGCAATATAATCCTCTAATTGCTCAGGAGGATGTTTTGCAAAAAAAGAACAAGCCGAATGAAGAACACCTCCGATATTTCTATCTTTTGCGATCTTACTGACTCTTATAGAATCTGCAATGATTCCTGCTGAATTATTTCCATCTTCAACAAACATAGTTACATCAATTCTTACTGGTGCACCTCCAAATACTCGCCCCTCGAGTCTCATATATGCTTCTTTTTGATTTTTTAGAAATGGAATATAATCTACAGCAGAAATTTGGCAATCCACAATTTCTTTATTTTGAAGGTTTGAAATTACTGCTTCTGTTTTAGATTGTCGTTTTCCCTCCTCGTATCTTAAAGTACCACTTGGCATTGGTGTTAAAAGATTACAAAAATCACTAGATCCACCCCAATCCAGTTGAATGGTTTTATCCAATATAGCACCTCGCATTGGAAAGAGATTGGTTAAAGCTCTATGAACAATTGTCGCTCCAATTTGTGATTTTACATCATCTCCAATTAAAGATAGGTTACATTTCTCTGCTTTATCAACAATTTCTGAATTTTTAGCAACATATGAAGGCATTCCATTTACGACACATGATCCCGCTTCGAGGGCACTCAATGCATAAAATTTAACAGCTTGATGAGACCCCGTTGGAAGCAAGATCACAGTAACATCTATATTTCGGATTTTTATTTCATTAATAATATCTGCAGGGGGCTGATTATTATCTACTGGAATTATATTTTTAATGTTACTGTCTAATCCATCCATTATGGGACCTTTGATTACCGGAGCATTCAAATAATCAGGTTTAAAAAGTTTCATATTACAATTTGGTTCTGCAAAAATAGCTTGGCTTAAATCTTTTCCAACTTTATTTGAATTAACATCTATACCTAGTACAAAATTAATATCACTAAGACTATATTGGTTAATCTCGGGAAGTATACCCAGAGTTTTTTCCGGATTTTTTTTATAATTTTCAATCCCTTGCACTAAAGCTGAGGCTACATCACCTACTCCAACTATGGCAACATTAATAATTTTATTCGCCATAATATTTTGTATAATAAAATGATTATATTTAAATCATTTTAAAATATCATAAAGATTTTAAACCCTTTAATTTAAGGACTAATTTTATTGTCAAAATTGACATATTATTTTTCATGATATTTAATTCAAGGCAAAATAAATTAAAATTCTTCAATATTTATCTAAAATATCTCTTAGATATAATCTTATGGAAATAAATTTTTGGTGTTGATTTGACATTTAATTTTTATTTGCTTATAATTTTGTTAGTTATTTTCATTTTAACCTTGTTTTTTATGTTTTTATATTTACTTTTGCCATGGTTTTTTAATATTTTTATTTCTCCTAGGTTTAATGCTAGTTATGTATACAAATCAAAGGATTTTAAAAAGGAACAAAGATTTAAGCCAGTTTTAAATCAAAAACAATCATTCAAGATAAAATTTAATGATACTTCAGGAATCTACTCAATTTCATTCGGTACGAAAAGAAAATTAATAAATGGAAATATAAAAATAAGACATCACTCAAAAGAATACAGTAATTACAATTCCATTAAAACTGATTCAAAAATTCTTAAATTAACAAGTATTACTGAAAGTGATGGAGATGATAAATTAGGTGAATTTGCATCAATAGAGGCCCAATTTCGATTAGAAGATGAAGAAAGATATGTGAATATATCAACCAGAAATTATCATACACAAGGATTCATTGTATTTAATCTTTTTATTCCGGAAGGTTTACAAAATACATTCTCTGGGGAAAATTCAGAACTTCTTACGTCCTTCCCATCATTCGTAATTCAAAGCCCTAATAACAATATTTTTACATTTAGAAATACAAAATTTTGTCCTCCTTCAAGAGAGCTTAATATTACTTCAGCACCTGTTATATTTTATGATGAAAATTTAGATTGTGTTATACTATCACCTTTAGATGGTTTTTTAAATTCAAGAATTTTAAAAGATAAAAAGAATAGAATTTATTGCGGTATTCAAGGTGAAATTAAAGAATTACCGATTGGATTTTCCCAAAAATTTATACTCCTCCTTGGTAAAGGCATTAATAAATCATTGGAACACTTAGGAGATATTCTTTTAAAATACCATAATTCTAACCGAAAAAGTCTCTACGCTAATATTGTTACATCTTATTTAGGATATTGGACAAATAATGGTGCTTATTATTATTATAAAAAAGAAAAAAAAATGAACTATCAAGATACAATGTTAGCAATTAAGGAATATTTTGAAGCAAATAATATTCCTATAAGGTATTACAATTTTGATAGTTGGTGGTATTTAAAGCACACTAATAAAACTTTTACAACGTTGTTTAGACCTTTAATTCGAATAATGGGAGGGGGATTATATGGTAATACATTACGTTGGGAGGCAGATCCAAAAAATTTCAATACAGATTTAAAAACTTTTTATCATGAAAAATTTAAAAAGCCGATTACAGCTCATAATCGCCGTTGGGATGCAAGATCTCCTTATATTCATAAATTTGAGTTTGAAACCTATAAAAATCATGCTGTACCTCTGAAAAAAGCATTTTGGCAATGGTTAATGAATCATGCTAAAGAATATGGGATTCAAGTTTATGAACAGGATTGGTTGAAGAATCAAATTTCAAGTATGCCTATTTTGAGGCAAAAGTGTGATGCTCAAGAAAATTGGCTAAATAACATGGCTACTGCTGCTAAAGAAAAAGGGCTTGATATTTTCTATTGTATGCAAACCCCAGGAATCTTACTTTATAGTATAAAACACTCAAATATTAGTATTTCTCGATGCTCAGAGGACTATAATCATAGATGGCCATTAACATATAGATTTATACATTCTACTCAAACAAACATTCTTTTTAATGCGATAGGAATTAATTCACATCCAGATGTGTTTCGTTCTCGCCCAAAGGAAAATATCAGATTCAGGCCATTTAGTGACAACTTTCCTAAGTTTAACTGTTTATATCAGATTTTAAACGCAGGTGTGGTTGCTCCCGGGGATAAAAAAGAGAATGTTAATTGGACACTTCTGCAGAAAACATGCAGGGATGACGGTTTATTATTGAAACCTGATAAAGCATTAACAGCAAACGATTTAATGTTTAAGAAACACAGGAAATATTATATATGTAATACTTATACTAAAATAGATAACTTAAAATGGAATTACATCTTAATCTCTAATATTTGGCCTAAAAGAGTCAAAGAAACATATTTTACACTTCAAGAACTTGGATTTACAGATAAACAATATATCCTCTATGACTATAATTCTGATAGGATAAATCGGATTAATTTTGATGAATCTATTGAAGTAGGTCGACTGAGAAGATATGAATATAAATACTATATTTTATGTCCCATTTTAGTTAATGGAATGGCTTTAATTGGATGCCCAGATAAATATATTACTTTATCGAAAAAATTAATTCTAGATGTTAAGGCCACTGAAGAATGTTTAAATTTTATAATAGAATATACAAAAAATAATATAATTAAAGTATTAATTTATTCTGAAAAAAAGCCATCATCAATTCAAGTTAATAATAATATTATAGATTCATGGCAATATTATAACTTAATGAATAAAATAGAATTGACTTTAAAATTTGAGGAATTTAATAAAAAAGCTATATCAATCTATTTATAACATACAGGTTAAAAAATCATTAAAAATTTGGAATCAGATAATATGGTTAAAAAAGTAGTTTTTTCAGCAAATCAAGATCATGTAATAGTTAAAAAGTTAGTTATGAAATTAAAAAAGATAAGAGATTTTGAATTAATTCTCCATGATCCGACAAAAGATTTTTTTTCTCTTTCTAATATGCCAGAAAAGTTCAAAAATGCTGATCTAATCATTTTAAAGGTAAGGAATGAATGTTCTATCGATCTTTTGCATTTCGCTAAACTTTATAATATACCTACTCTACACAATGTAGATACAATCCTAAATTGTAAGAATAAAATTGCTCTGGATTATGGATTGAGAAAAACATTGGAAGATCATAAAAAAGAACTAAAAAATTTTCTAATGCCTGACTCATGGAATCAAACTTTATCAGACGTTGAAAAATTTAAAGAATGGGCTTTACCAAAATTACCAATAGTTATCAAAAGTCATTATCAGCATGATAAATATAATCGATTTAATTTTTTAGTGCAAAAGATTGAGGAGGTTGATAAGTTTTGTGAAAGATATAAGGAGTTTTTATATTATGATGTATATATACAAAAATTCATCGAGAGTGATGGAATCGAGCGTAAGATATATGTAGTTGGAGATAAAGTTTTTGGAATTAAAAGAGAAAATCCAATTTATAAATTTTTAAGAGAAAAACCTGAAAATATTGATGTGAGCTTAATTGAAAGGGAAAGGTTTAGAGTGACAAAAGATATTGTAAAATTATCAAATATTTTATCTGCAAAATTAAACCTTAAAATTTTTGGATTTGACCTAGTTCGCCCTATTAACCAAAATATCTATTATATTATAGACTTGAATGATTTTCCAAGTTTCGTAGGCATTTCAAACATAGAAAATGTGTTAAAAGACTTTATTAAAGATTACGTGTTAAATCTTTAGGCTAAAAATAAAAAAGGTACAATTATTAGATAAGTTACCAGTCCATATGAAATACAAAAATAGCCAAAACTAATCTTTTGAGCAATTCGGAGTAATACTTCTATTGTTAAATAACCAACTAAAAAACTAATTAAGGTTGTAATACTAATTAAGATTACTCCGAATCCAAAAATTGAACCATTTCCAAATAGAGTATCAACAATAATAGAAGCGATAACAACTGGTACTGACATTAAAAAGCTTAATTTTAAGGCATTATCCTGGTTATATTTTTCCAATAAAATGGCAGATACAGTAACTCCTGAACGAGAAATGCCTGGTAATATAGAAGTACCTTGAATAATACCAGATATAAAACTGTCTTTTAGTATTATATCTTTCGAAATTTCTTCTACAGTATTTTTTCCATATATTTTTCTAGTTTTGAGAAGAATTATCCCTGTAAGAATTAATAAACCTGAAATAATCAGAGTTATCAAATCACCTTGAAAGGCTGTAAATGCGCCTAAAATGATAATTCTGAAAATAAAATAAAGTGGCAGAGCAGTAATTCCAGTTCCTAAAGTAGCATAAATAAGCCAATTTCTTTTTTTTATATCAATTTCATCTACAATAGACTTATTTGGTAAAAAACTTTTAAATATTTTATAATAATCATTTCTAAATTTTACTAAAACAGCCAAAGTAGTACCTAAATGAAGCCAAATAGATAAACTATATGCTTCATCAGGAGAAATATTAAAGATATTTATAGCTATGAGAAATGTTTGACCACTAGAAGATATTGGAAGCCATTCAAACAGACCTTGTAATATTGCAATAAAGATATACTGTATCATATTTCAAAACTCATATTTATTTAATCCCTTCATTAAACAATCAATAATCTCATTTCGGGCTTTTCTAAAACCTTCAAGTTCTTTCATACTTGGATCTTCAATATCTCCAGTTTCTCCTGCAAATTCTTTAATAGTTAATATTACTTTGCCATCAACATTAAAAAAATTATAGAGTTCTTCCTTATGTTTATCTGTTAAGGTGAGAATTAAATCTGCCCTCTCGATTAACTTAGGATTCTTTTTCAAATCCTTAGATAAAGCAGTTTCAGATAATTTAATCCCTAATTCTTCCATAGCTAGTTTAGCATCCATTGATATTAACATGCCATCTCGAGCGTTTGAAGCTATTCCCCCAGAAGATACAATAACGTTTAACCTTACTTTCGAAAAAAAGTCTTTTAAAAAGCCTTCAGCCATACGTGACCTAGCTGTATTAACCGAACATACAATTAAGATATTTTGATAAGGAAATTTAATATTCATTAATAAGATAGAAAGAACGATTTAAAAAAACTATTTTTATAAAAAACTGTTAATATTAACAAATTTAATGCCAGTCTTACTCATAGTTTCTAAAGCGTTTCTAACACTTCCTTTCGGTAGATCGATACCCCTTGTAAGCTCTACTAATAAATATACTTCATACCCAAATTCAAACCCATCCATAGCAGTATAGTAACAACAGTAATCTAATGCTAATCCGCAAATGAAAATTCGCTGGATTTTTTTTGAATCTAAATAATCTCTCATTCCTGTTTCTGTTTTCTTATCGTTTTCTAGGAATCCAGAATAACTATCAACAGTATGATTCGTACCCTTTCTAATTACTTTGTCCGCTAAATCAATTTTTAAATCATAATGAAATTCTGCTCCTTTCGTATTTTGTACACAATGATCTGGCCATAGTACTGGGCCTATTGCTCCATTTTCAGACGTAAATTCATCACCCGGATTTTTACCAGGATGGGTACTCGCAAATGATGCATGATTTTGAGGGTGCCAATCCTGAGTCAATATTATGGTTGCTTTATGTTTTTTGAACAATTCTGAAATTTGATTAATTCCATCTATAATAACATCTCCTTCCTCAACTGGTAATGACCCTCCTGGTATAAAATCATATTGCATATCCACGACAATTAGAGCATCATTTTTATCAATTTTAAGATCTTTTTCAAATTTTATTTTATTCATTAACATATCACATCTTGAATTTCATTTATCAAAACTAGTTATGAAAATAATAAATCTTTTTTATAAAACATATATAGAGAATTAGAAAAGTACCAATAAAGAATAGATAAAACTACTGCCCATTCCCAAGTAGGTAATACAACATATACCATTTGACCAAAAGAATAACAAAAAGCGGGAAAATACGAACAAAAGTTAGTGATGAAAAAGGGTATCAAAAAGCCTATAAAAATCCCTGCTACAAGAAAACCACTAATTATTATTAACTTCGAAAAATTTGGATTTTTCAACATTAAAAGACTAAAAGCAAAAGTGGTTATTGCACCACTAATCCAACTTAAGAGTACAAACAAACCATGCAAAGTAGCAATGATAGGATGGTGTGCTGCAACAATCCCAGTTAATATTGCATTCACGCAAGCAAAGATTCCTGCAAAAACTGCTATCTTTCTAATAAATTCATTTGCATTTTCATGTATTTGAGTTCTTCCTAAAACAATAATATAAGGAATTGCAATAGTATTAGAGACTATTAACCCGATTCTAGCGAAATAGCCAAATTCTTCAAGTAATAAATTACTAATAGATAGTCTCCACATTATATAATCCGGTGTTAGAATTAATGAAATTATATATCCTAAAATTCCAATTATAAATGCTACTAATCCGAAAATATATTCAGGTATATTAAAAAAAATATATAAAAAAAACAAAAAATTAAAACAAACAAAAAAAAAACCAAAAAATAGAACCATAGACAACACACTGCTCATAATAATCTGTCTACCTTTTATAATTTAAAAAAATTTCTATAATATATCAAAATAACAAAATAAGGTTAGTTTAGACTTAAAACCTTTTATAGATCATATATGTCGAGACACATAAATACCACAAGATTACTGAAATTGTATTTATCCACTCTAAACCTGGTAAAATTATTATTAAGGGAGCATTTAACACAGGAATAAAATGTAAGAAAAACAATACCATTAATATAAGAAGAGGAAAAGTGATAATGATGCCAAAAATGGCAAGTTTTATTGAGTATTTATTATCTTTTAGCATTAATATATTATACAAGGTAAGATAACAATAACCAAATCCCCAACTAATAATAGCTGCAGTACCATGAAGATATTTGACTATAGTATTAGAACCACAGAATGCTCCTAGTACAATAAAACTAATGCAAGAGATATTTGCGCAAATAAGTGCGATTTTTTTTAATTTTATACTAATATATTTTTCATTAAATGTTCTTATAAGAGTATTTACAAATATCACAGCAAATATTCCTGAAAAAATGTTCCCAATATTGAAAAATATTCCACCTGATCCCAGACATAATGTACTTACTGGCATAGTTAAAAAATTGTATTCAGGGAACATTAAAAAAGCTAATATATCGCCTAAAATCCCAAAAGTGATCGAAAGTAACCCAAATATTCTTCCAGGTATTACTTTATTTATCTTTGCTATAACTAAATCCAATTTCTCCATAAATTAAGAATTCAAAACGATAAATGTATAAAAAAATATCTTATATATGAAAATAGAAAGAAAAAGAAAAGTATTTCGAAAAATTTGACCATTATCTAAGATATGGGTAATGTTATAATAGAATTGGAAACTTTGTATCCCTCCTTAGGCTCAACTAAAATATTATCATGGTGAATTTCCACAATCTCTCTAGAAAGGATTAAACCTATACCTGATCCCTGAATATTAACATCTAATTCTTTCATAACTATTTCTAATCTATCCATATTTTAGAAATAATAATCTTTTTTCTTTATTATTTAATCCAATAACTACCTCCTTTATGTAGAGATAGAGTCATTTTCCAGTATTTGTTAGTTAGATAAAAAGTTTTAATTATTAATCCTAATTATTGTTATATATATTTCTATAGTAAGTCTTAAATAATGGAACTGGGATAAAGAATTGCGCTCGTAGTATAGTGGTAAGTATGCTAGGTTCCCAACCTCGCGACCCGGGAAGCTTCTCCATCTCGGAGGTGCTAGGGACTTCAATTCCCGGCGGGCGCATATCTTATTTATTTATTATTAATAAGTACTTACTTTAAGGAATCAAATTTTAAATATCATCTGTAAATTTTTCAAAATCAAAACTGATATCACATTTTACCATGATATTCCCTTAATAAACTTTATATCTTGAACTAGTTTTTGAGATTCATGGTGTGGAACCTCCATAAATGCATAAAATTCATTCTGCCAAAATGCTCTTCCAGAACTCGCTGAACGAATTTCTTCAGCAAATTTAATTGAATGCCTTACTGGGATTAATATTTCCATGATGGCTTGATATTCCTTATCCTGATCTATAGTCCTAATTTTAGCTGAATATTTTGTAAGCAATGTGATCGTATTTTTAATATAATCGGGAGGAAGTTGAATAATCGTATGATATATTGGTTCTAAAAGAATTAATTCTGCTTGATTTAATCCTTTCTTAATAGCCTCGTAAAACATAGCAGATAGTTCAGTAAATATATTTTCATCTGAAATATTTTGAATATTTAACTTTTCAATGGTAATTTTAACCTCTGCTAATTTTTCACTGCAGAGTGGGCCATTTAAGTGGATATTTTCGATTATTTCCAGAATTACGCTTTTATAAAATTCATTTAATTCAAATTCACCATTATATATCAAAATATTTTGATCATAATCACACATCCAAAAATTTTCGATTTCTACCTTATTAAGAGCTGTTTTATCATTCAATATTTCCTTCAATTTCGTGAAAGGCTTTATTGTTCTATAATCGATATTCTGAAAAAACTTTACAGTTTTATTGTCCAACCGCTCAATTTTCAATTTAATAGAACTTTGACTATTTGCAGATTTTACTGAAATTAAAGAGGAAGAAATACGACAAGATTCTTTGAAAACTGCTCTTGGTTCAGAAATAGAAACATTTACGCCTCTTTTTCCGATCTCATTTGCAGTTACTTCCAGATGGAGAGGTCCCGCACCTGACAAGAGAAATTCGCCATTTTCTTCGTTTATGTCAAATTTCAAATTTGGATCTTCAATTAATAGATTTTCAATTAATTCTTTCATTTTATCCAAATCTCTTAGATATTCTGGTTCGATTGAAACAGTTACAACAGGAGTAGTGACATACTTTACGCTTTCAAATGGGACCATCTCATCGATTTTATTACTATCTATTATAGTTTCACCACTTTTTATCATCTTGAGGCCTTCAATTGCTACAATATTTCCTACGGGAATCTTATCCACTTGTTCTCTTCTTTGTCCCATAAATATAGCGATTCGTTGTATTTTCTCATACTTATTTTCATTTAGTAGAAAAATTTCCTTTTTGTTAGTACAATTTCCAGAAAAAATCCTTCCTGTAGATATTAAACCATGTTTATCAACTTGTACTTTACTCAGACATACAATTAAAGGACCTTTAGGGTCACAATTAACCATTGCTTTCCCTATTTCAGAATTAATATCTCCATCCCATATTTTTTCAATTCTATATTTTTGTGCTTCTATGGGATTTGGTAAATGATCTACCACCATTTCTAATATTGCTTTATGAATTGGAAAATAATGAACTAAATCTGCATAACTCTCTTTTGTATAGGTATCCTTATTATATCTTTCTCTAATTTCTTTAAATTTTAAATCGCTTTTTTCTAGAATTTTTAATGTAAATCCCCATTTATGAAGAGCTGAACCAAATGCAACGTTTCCAGCTAAAGGTGAGACTTTCCATCTTTTATTGAATGGGTGATCAGCATATCTTTCTATTAAAATGTTAAACGATTTAATAATTCTTATATATTTTTCTTTTATTTGTTCATCAGAAAGTTTCAATTCTCGGATTAATCGATCTACTTTATTTATAAATAATACAGGTTTAACACCTTCTTGTAATGCTTGCTTAATTACCGTTTCGGATTGTGTAATTACTTCCTCAACTGCGTCGACAACCACTACAACACCATCTACTAATCTTAATGCTCGAGTAACTTTCCCACTAAAATCTAAATGACCTGGTGTATCAACTAAATTGATAAGAAAGGGTTCATGCTCTTCAAGAGATTTTTCATAATACAAAGATATATTTGCTGATTTCATCGTGATTCCTCTTCTTTGCTCTTCTTCAAGAAAATCTAAAGCACGAGCTTCACCTGCTAAATCTGGTGATAAGAATCCTGCTTCACTTAGTAGTGAGTCAGAAAGAGTTGTTTTACCGTGATCTATATGCCCTACGAGTCCAAAATTAATAATATTTTTAGTTTTTTCCATTAAGTTTAAGATTTCAGTGATTTCTTTTCTACGAGGCATGATTCAATCAAAAATTTTTCTATTACATTATTTAGGATTATAAATACTTCGATTAAAATCTTAGTATTTCTATGAAGGGAAAATTAGCGGGAAATGAATTTTAGCTACTCAAGATCTTCGTCATCTTAAATACAACTTTGTAGTTGAAATAATCCGTTGGGTCAGATAGCACATCAAACTCATTTCCCTAAGTTACTAAAGTAAAAGTTATAATTTAACTTCTCCATCAATTCTGACTATTCTTCCATCAATATGCAATCTTTCATCACAGAATAGTTCTATAGCTTTTGGAAAAGCTTTATGCTCCCATTTTAAAATTCTGGGGCCTAAAGTATCTTTAGTATCCGTATCATAAACAGGTACACATTTTTGAATGATAATTGGTCCATGATCTTCATGAATATCAACAAAATGGACGGTTACACCCGAAACTTTTACACCATATGCTAATGCGTCTTCATGAGCATGCATACCTTTAAAACTTGGAAGAAGTGCTGGATGGATATTCATAATATTTCCCTTAAAATGTTTTAAAAACAATTCACTGACAAAACGCATGTATCCTACAAGCACTATGAGTTTACATTCGTATTTATCAAGTACTTCTATCATTTTTTGGTCAAATTCCTCTCTTGATCCTTTATACTTATCCGATTCAATTAATACATATGGTATATTATGATTTTTAGCTCTTTCCATACAATAAGCTCCGGTTTTATTACATAATAATATTTCAACTGTGGCTTTATCTTTTAAAATCCCCGTTTCACAAGCATTGACTATTGCCTCAAAATTCGATCCTGAGCCAGAAGCAATTGCGCCTATTTTTATTTTTTCCATAATAAATTCTCCGATTTTCTTCAAAAAAAATATACTTATTAATGAATAATTATTGTAAGAAAAAGAGATTAAAAAAAAGTTTTTATATAATTAGTATTAATACATAAAACTAAAGTTTTTATTTGATTAATTCATATTTATCTTAGAAATTTAGTAATATTTCATTCTCAAGATTATTCTCTTCCGAAAATAAGCTATAATGTAAGAGAATGTAATACTATTTATTCAAAATTGGCAATTACAAATATACAAACCATATTCATAAATAAATCAAATTTCATGTGTTCTTAATCAATAGACGATTATATTAATAAAAAAAAATCTAAGTTTTAGGAATTTATCATATTGTCAAAATTAAAAAGTAATTACCTAGTCTAATGAAGATTTATGAGTTATGAAAGTGAATTAAAACGAATTAAGGATGAAATTACCCATAACCTTCCACCTGAAATTCATGTTAAGAAAATTGAGTTTGAAGGTCCTGAAATTGCAGTATATTCTGAAAATTCAGATGTAGATGCAATAGAAAGCTCAACGATCTTGAAGGATCTAGCAAAAACCATGCGAAAACGAGTTGTTTTTAGGTGGAATGTAGATAAGCGAAAAGATCCAGCTGAGACTGAAATCTATATTAAAAATCTTGTTAATGATGATGCAGAGATTACAAGTATTGAATTTGATCATACTAAAGGTGAAGTCATAATAGAATCTGGGAAACCTGGACTTGTTATCGGAAAAAAAGGTGCGAATTTAAAAGAAATAAGAACAAACACTTTTTGGCAACCTAGAACCATTCGAACTCCTCCACTCAATTCAAGAACAATTCAGTTAATAAGAGGGATGCTTTCAAAGGAAAGACAAACACAAAAAGATATTTTACTAGAAATTGGTAAAAGGATCCATAGACCTGTAATCTTTAAAGACTTGAATATTAGATTAAGTGCTTTAGGTGGTTTTAGAGAAGTTGGAAGATCTTGTATATTGATGCAGACAAGAGATAGCAATGTTTTATTGGATGTTGGTCTAAATGTCGGAAATCCAAATGAGAAATTTCCATTCTTTGAAATACCTGAATTTACTATAAGAGATCTTGATGCCGTCATTATATCACATGCACATTTGGATCATTGTGGACTTGTTCCATTTTTATATAAATACGGATATAGAGGCCCAGTTTATAGTACTTTACCCACACGTAACCTATCTACAATGCTACAACTTGATTTTATTCAGATTTGTGAA
Source organism: Promethearchaeota archaeon (assembly GCA_048941285.1). Taxonomy (GTDB): domain Archaea; phylum Asgardarchaeota; class Lokiarchaeia; order Sigyniarchaeales; family SOKP01; genus Loki-b32. Next base: position 73,804 of record JBHLNS010000007.1, on the reverse strand, counting down.
AAAGAGGGCTCTCCATTACCATATTCAAAGAGAGATGTAAAATCCACAGTGCTTCATACAATTCCCCTTTCTTGGGGAAAAGTAACAGATATTGCCCCTGATATTAAATTAACACTGCATAATTCTGGCCATATTTTAGGATCATCAATGATACATTTGCATTTTGGAAAAGGAGATTATAATTTTGTATATACAGGAGATTTTAAATTTCAAAAGACTCGATTATTAGAAAAAGCTGCAGTTAAATTTCCAAGAGTAGAAAGTCTCTTAATTGAATCTACATATGGAGGGCCTCAAGATCGTATTCCTAGTAGACAAGAGTCTGAAAGAGAACTCAAACAAATATTAAATTTAACCCTCAAAAGAGGTGGCAAAGTTCTTGTACCCGTATTGGCTGTAGGACGAGCTCAAGAGTTATTAATTGTTTTAGAGGAATATATTTCGAAAGGGTTTATTGATAAAGTACCTATCTTTATTGATGGACTAATTAGCGAAGCGACAGCAATACATACTGCTAATCCAGATTTTCTTAGTAGTGATCTAAGAGAAAAAATTTTACACCAAGGTAAAAATCCATTTCTAAGTGATTATTTCGAAACTGTATCAGTACAAGATGAAAGGCTTGATATTATCAAGGGTGGTCCTTGTATTATTTTAGCTACAAGTGGTATGCTTATAGGGGGTCCATCTGTACAATATCTAAAAGAATTAGCCAATGATCCTAAAAACTCACTGATCTTTGTCTCATATCAAGTTTCAGGAACATTAGGTAATAGAATCCAGCGTGGTTTCAGGGAATTCACTTATATAGATTCAAAGGGCCGAACACAGCTCGTTAAACTCAATATGAAAACTTTCACTCTCGAAGGGTTTAGTGGACATTCATCTCGTAGTCAAATTTCCCAATTCCTAAGGAGAATTCAACCAAGACCTAAAAAAGTTCTTGTTTGTCATGGAGAAGAATCTAAAGCAATTAGTTTATCAACAATGATTCATAAGAAACTACGAAAATCCACAGCTGCCCCTAAAAACTTAGAAACAGTTTTACTTAAGTAAACTATTTAATGCAATTTTTTTATTTTTTAAGTTAAATTTTTCTTCAAAATTTGCTATTTATTATTTTGAATAATTATAAATTTGAAATTATTGAACTCATTTTAATAATTCAATTCTTTTTTTCTTAGCTTTTTGATAAGGAAAAAAAAATTTTTTTTAACCAGTATTAATTAATCTTTTTATACTTTTATCGAGCTTAGTGGTAATTTTTGAATTTAAAAGAATTAAAAATAAAAAACCATTTAATAACAATATTTAGGCGTATTTTTCAAATTATAGCGTTCCTAATAATAAATTATACAATCTTAGAACTAATTTTCTCTATTAATTTAATAGGCTTAGAAGGATTTTTAAGAGTAATTCCAGTTTTAAATTCTGCTAGAAATCCTCTTTCAAATAGTACTGGAATTATAGAAATAATTTTCTATTCTTTTACAGTAGGAATAATACCAATTTTTCTTATTGGTGTTTTTATATTAATAATTTTATTAACAAGTAGAATTTTTTGTGGATGGATATGTCCTATTGGAACTATTCAAGATGCATGTGCCGCAATACCTACAAAAAAAAGGACCGTAAAGCTTAGTGGAGGATTTTTAGGCATTATTAATCACAAGTCTTTATTGAAAATAAAGTATATTATAGTAATATTTCTAATTCTACTTGTCGTTCCTTTAGCGATCTCAGCATTGATAAATTGGTCTTTTTATATAGAATTTAGAGCTAATTTAGGAGATTTTGGAGATAAACCCCTATCTTATTTTTCTTTATCTGAATTCATTTTTGTATTTTTTCCTGATTTAATTCGGCAGATTATTGTAACAAGGAGTATTGATCCAATTTTTACCAATTTTTTAGTTTTCATAATTTCAATTTTCTATATTGCTGTGTTAATTTTATCAATTTGGTATCCAAGGCTATATTGTAGATATTTTTGCCCCTTTGCGGCTTTATCTTCTGTTATTAGTGAGTATTCTTTCTTGAAACTATCAAGGAGCCCAGTTAAATGCGTAGGAAGGGCTGAATGTGGAGTATGTGAAAGAGTTTGTCCTAAACAAATTAGGATATTAGATGAACCTTTTGAATTCTTCACTGGAAAGGGAGAGTGCAATCTATGTTTAAAGTGTAAAGAATCATGCCCATATAAAGCAATTGATATTAAAATAGGGTAATCGAAATTAAATTTATTACTGAGAATAAAATACTATTTATTTTAATACTGAGCTAGAAAAATCTTTATAATAATCAATCTAATCTTATATCAATAGTCTTTAAGAAAAAAAAAGATCTTGCCAAGATGGATAAGCGTAGAATTGATCTCTTACAAACTCGAATGAAAAGAGATGTGAATGTAGGAATTCACGGAATATTGGATTCTGAGGCAATCAGATATCATAAAGAAGAAAGTGAAGAGATTAGACCTCCTTTCTTTCGAGATGTTGATAAAATTGTCCATTCCAAAGCTTATGCTCGTTATATTGATAAATCCCAAGTATTTTTTGATATAAATAATGCAAATATCACTCATCGTTCACTTCATGTTCACATAGTTTCTAGGATTGCCCGCCAAATAGGAAGAGTTTTAAGATTGAATACCGATTTAATAGAAGCAATTGCGTTAGGTCATGATGTTGGACATGCCCCTTTCGGGCATTTGGGTGAAGATCTTTTAAATGAAATTAGTAAAGAATATAATATGGGGACTTTCAGCCATAATGCCCAAGGAATTCGATGGCTTTCATATCTAGAGAAAAGACATCCTGACCAGCCAGCTAATGGCCTTAACTTAACATTACAAGTCCTTGATGGAATACTTTGTCATGATGGGGAGGTCAATGAACAACAACTGAAACCCAACAAAAGAAATGGAAAATCTTGGGAAGAACATTTCAAAGAGTATGACGATTGTTTCAATGAGAATAAAATCAAGAGAATTCCTATGACTTATGAAGCAATTGTTACTAGGTTTAGTGATACTATTAGTTATATAGGAAGGGACATTGAAGATGCCATATTATTAAAGTTAATAGATCGAAAACAGATTCCTAAAAATTGTACAAAGATTCTTGGAGATACAAATCCAAAAATTATTGATACTTTAATTACAGATCTACTTAATTTCAGTTTAGATAATGATGTTATAGGATATTCAGATGAAATTTTCCAAGCTTTAAAAGAATTGAAAGCATTTAATTACGATAATATATACATAAGAAGGGATTTGCTTCAAAAAAACTCTACTGATAAAAATTTTATTGATAAATTAAAAGAGAGGTTTTTATTAATTTTTAGTAGATCCTTGAAAGATTTAGAACAAGAAAATTATAAAGCACCCATTTTTAAAGATCATATTGAATATATTGATGATAAAAGTTTTAGTACCTATTTCAAATCGCTCCAAAAAAAAAATCAATTAACCCTTATAGTACGAGATTATATTGCCGGCATGTCTGATAAGTATTTTAATGAAATCTATAATAAATTTAGGAAAAATAACTAACACAAATACTTTTTATGATCTAAATAATGAATTAAGATGTTACATAAATATCATAATCATATTTAATTCTAAAGGGTGGATTACACAATGGAGGAATAATTTAAAAAGTGTTTTCAGTTTACGGGGTTTTTTTTTTCAGTCACACGGGGTTTAAAAACTAGTTTATTAAACTGATATCTTTTCGTGTCCTCCAGATCAAGTGTGTGTAATCCAATATACATATAGAGATTAATAAATAAAAATTTATCTTATTTAAAAAAGAAATTTTTTTGGTTATTAATTTATATTTTGGAAGCATTTAACTAATGTACGGTTAAATTTAGTTAATTGAGAAAGGTTTTTTAGAGTTTCCAAATTATTATTATCAAATAAATAAGGTTCATAAAAACGCTTTAAAAGCCCAGTGGTGTAGAGGTCAAGCATCGGGGGCTCTGATAAATCTTTTTAACTAAGTTTTTGGAGATACCCCTGGACCACGGTTCGAATCCGTGCTGGGCTACTTATATTTTATCCTGTGCGTTTGATAATATGGTATCCATACTGAGATTTTACGGGTTGAGAAATTTCACCAATTTTTAATTTTGTACATGCGTCCCAAAATTCGGGGACCATATCTCCTTTACTAAATTCACCTAAATTTCCTCCTCTCTTCTTACTTGAACAGCTAGAATATTGACTTGCTAATTGTTCAAACTTATCTCCAGCCATTAAATCTTCATGAATCTCTTTAGCTTTACTAAACTTCTCAACTAAGATGTGACTTGCCTTAATTTTTCCTCCGCGAATAGGATCTCCTCCTTGCTTGACTCCACCGTGCTTCAAATGCGTTTCTTTTTGAAATGCTTTCCCGTATTTGTTTTTTCCCATTTTTATATTACTTTATTTGACCTTTATATGATTGCAGTTATATTTAATAATTATTCTAAATTTTTTGGAAATAGAAAGATAATTTTAGTTAATAATTAGGTATCTAAAATTTTTTATTTCTTCGATACTATTTATCTCTACAACAAGTTTTTGAAATTCTTGAAGATTTCCTTCATAAATCATAAATATTATGAAATTTTGATTTACAAAATTCTGATTTTTACTAACAATCTGTTTGTTATATTCACTTTCTATTCTATTTAATTTTTTTTGAACATTTGAATCATTAGGAGCAACAATAATCATGTTACCAATCACCTTTTTTGCAACTGGAGTAAAATCACTAAAAGAATCAAGGGAAGAAGATATATCTTCTGTAGACATTAAACGTAATAGAGCATCTCTAATTAATTTAGATTTATTCTCGTACTGGTTTTTTGAAACAAGCTTATTAATGAATTTTTTCAGATTCTCATTCAAAGAAACACTGATAATAGGAATAATTAACACCAAAAATTAGTTTTTAATAATAAATATAGATTCTAAAGAATATAAATCTTTTTTTAGGGAAGATAACCCTACAATTTGATAGAACGAGCGATAACATTCCTAAAGTTTTCAAGTTCTACCACAAGTTTATCTGCGTCCTCATCGGAAATCTTATCATCTTTTCCATATTTATTCAAGTTTGTTAACCAAAATTCCATTCTCCCTAGAATAGCTTCTTTATCTCCCATAATTTTTCTTACTCTAACAAAAGTATCATGTAATTTAGTTCTAATGTTTTGCGCTTTCCATCTTAGCATGCAATAATCCGACATCTCTGCAATATTTTGAGTTATTGCCATAACATCGATTGTTTTTTCACGTTCTTCACTTTTAATCTTTCTTATTAAATTGATCTCCTCAAATAATAGCTCAATCACTTTAGCTAAAAACCCTGTTAATTGACCAGGATGATTACACCAAACTCTAACTTCTAATGACTGATTCGCTTCAGATACATATATTCGTGTAACAATTCTTCCTCCACCTATCTTCGCTTCTGAACAATGCCAACTCTCCGCTTCATATTTACCTTTAGAATCAGTTCCTTCATGAGAAGTCACTGTGCTTACTTCAAAACGCTTAATGGTTCTTACTGCTGCTCTAAAAGCTAAACGAGGATCCAGATCTGCAATTAAAAATGCTCGAGCATCATTGGGAAGATCTGCGATGGCTATTTGAATATCTTCGATTGTTGCTAAACATGAAACTACTAAGGGACATTTTATTTGAACTTCTTTTTTACGTATGTGAACCGTTTTTTTTTCTCCAGTAGCGGTTTTGTAGATAACATCACCAGTAATATTCGAAATTCCGCATTCTTTTGGCTCCAAATAGAAATCAACACCTCTAGAGTTTTTTGCTTCTATAACAGGCACAGTAATGAGAGGACTTTTTGCATTATAACTTGAAGGTACATCTAAAAGGACTTTCACTGTATTTATTGCCATATTACTTTGATTGCGGATAGCTACCTTGAAATGTAATTGACCACCTACGAAATCATAATCACGAACAACTTCAATTTTACCTTCATCGAGAGGTTCTTTGGCTGTTGATTTAGCTTTTGATGTTGTTTCCATAGGGACACTGTACGCAACAAAAACTTTCTTAGACATATCGATATATCCATCTATATCTCCACGAGCTATAATTTGAGCTAAATTTTCTTCAATACTTGATTCAGTGACTCCTAATCTATTTGAAAGTTCTCGTAAAGGCATTGTTCTATATGCTCTAGCGATTTCTCTTATCTTTTTCTCCATGTGTTTATTAGTCATAAATTCTCTTCTTTGAGTAAAGAGGCCTTTAATATCACCGGTTTTTATTAACTCATGAAGGCTTTTTCTTGCTAATTCTACTGCAATTTTTAATTTTATAGCAAGCTTTGAAAGTTCAAACAATCCTGTTTCTTTGGAATAATTTCTTATATCTGTGTAAATTTGATCAGCTGTAATGATTTCATTTCCACGATCAGCGAAAAAACCATTAACAGCTTTAGTTCTCATTAAATTCACACAAAATGATTTAACAAGTTCTTTTGGGATATCAAAAATATCAGCAAGTTCTTTAAGATTTACCCTCCCTTTTTTATTAATCTCTTTTATCAAACTGTCTAATATATACTTTTGAGTATAATATATATCTTTATCTAATGAGAAAGAACCTTTAATTTGAAACTGATTTATTAACTTGTAAATTACTTTTAAAGCGATCTCCGAACTCATATCAAGCATAGTTCCTAAATCGCTTACTTTAATTATCCCTTCATTTTGAAATTTAGCTAATATATTTTCCCGCATTTCGGGAGATATGTAATAAAACATCTGATTTTTTTGATCAATAATTCCATATATTCGTTCTTCCTCAATGTATTTGTTTATAAATTTAATCATTTGTTCTGCAGATATATTAAAAGAATTCATTATTGTTGAAAAATTAGTAATCGGAGCTATTTGTAACAAGTCTAGAAAACATTTAGGACAAACTTCTTTTCCAATTATATGGCGTAATTTCTTACTACATAAGATTAATCTATTAACTTTTATGAGATTATATCTTAAAGCTTCTCTTGCAAGTTTTTCCTTTGAAGGGAAAAATAACCCTGGTGTTTTCAAATATGAATTCCATGCTTCAGGACAATTCGGATTAATACATTCTAAATAATACTGCCCTGAAGATAATCTTTCTAATCTTAAGAGATTTTTACAAACTGGGCATTCACTGCTTTCTACAACCGTGCATTTAAAATTTCTTTCAATTGCTTTTACTTTAGAATAGATTAAATTATGTTTTCTACATTCATGTATTTCAGTTGTAGCAATATGATTAATGCAAAAGCTAGATTTACATTTTTCGCATGTGAAATCGATTTTTTGATTTTCACAGAATAAACATTTCATAGTTTAATATTATAATTTAATTTATGAATTATATTATTATAAAAAAAATTCGTGCTTAATATTTTTTATATAGCCCAAATTTTATTGTTTCAATAACATATGAATCTTGTATTAATTTTTAAATTTATTGTTGTAATCTATTAGCAAGTCTATAATTAAGGAATTGGTACTTCTGGGAAAACAGGAATTCCTAAAAATGATAAAATCATAACAACCGTGTTAAATACAATTATTATGATAATCATAAGAATAAGGATCCAATTTTTTCTTGTCTCTTTTGATTTTATTATTTGAGATGTTCCATGTTTCGCTAAAGCAATGGGAAATAATCCAATAAACGTGCCTAAAGAAAAATAGAACACTGTGAAAATCCCATCAATGAATCCTAATTCATAGCTTAAAGAAAAGGTTAAGCATTGAGAATATATAAAAAACTCAAAGATACAAGGAGCAAATCCTGCAAGGATTCCAAATAGATACGGAGTCTTTCTCTTTTCCCAATTAAATTGAAATATCTCATCTTTTTGCTTTGAATGAGGAAAATAACCTCGTCTTGTGATAAAGAACAGCAAAATAACTCCTGCAAACATAGAAGTTAATGACCCGAAAAAGTTTATTGTAGTAGGTTTTATATCACTAATTCCTGGAATTAAAATCTGTGGAATAAAACTAATCAAAATTGTGCCAGTTGCTATTATCAAATTAGAGGACATTAAGCCTAATCCATAAAAAATTAATATAAAAAGACTTTTTTTAAGCGTTTTAGATATACCAAAAGACCAAAAGAAAAAGATTGCTTTATCTTCACATGGAATTAATGTATGTAATATGCCTAAAAGAAACGCTGGCGCAAAAATCAGAAATAAAGGTGGGGGATAAAATTGGAGCATATTACTTTTTTATTGATAATTTGTCTTAAAAATTATTGGAATTTACTAAGTGTTAATATATTCTCTATGAATATAATTAGAATTTCTTATTTTAAATATTTTTCAAATTTTTAATAAATTAAATCAACTTTTTTAATAATTTGAATCTTCAGTTAAACAAAATTTAGCAGATCCGTAAAGAACTATTAACAAAAAGATAGTACTAACAAAATTATATGGAAAAAAATACTGTGTAATAAACCAAATGCCCATAAATGCTAAATCAAAAAAATTTAAAAAGAAAAAACTCGGCTTTAAATATTTACTTGTTATTTTAGAATTTCGAGGGACATAGAATATCAGAATTATTAAAAGAGGTATTAATACTAACAGATGATGTGGCCATGAGTCATAATATACAAGTAACATTATTAAAATACCAAAAAGATAAGCCAGAATTATGGAATTTTTAGTAATCCTTCGAAAAACATAAACAATAAAACCTAATCCCCCTATAATGAGCAAAATAAATAGAAAGATTAATAATGGATTATGAGAGATATTATAGAAAATAAGGAAGTTTAAGATTATCTTAGTTAAACTAAATGAATGGTTTACGATAATTGGTTCGCTCCCCGTAAAATTAGTGGTAATGAAACCTTCCCATAGTGTTGGATAAAGTAGAAATAAGAAAAGGTTTAAACTTAAAGGTAAAATAACTCCAATCATTCTGATGACACTTTTAAGAGCTTTAAATTCAAATCTTCTTTTCTTAAATCTAAAATTTAATACTAATAAGAATGGTATCATGAAAATAGTAATAGGCTTTATAATTATACTACATCCCAAAATGAAACTAGATATTAAATCCCATTTAATAGTTTCTCGAGTTAAAAACAAAAAGAGGGATAATAAAATTAGTAGAGTTACATATAAATTAATTTGGCCCAAAATGTAATTAAAAAGGTTAGGTAATCCCATTAGAAATAAACAAACATACGTGACCATTCTCTTATCATCTTTCTCATGGTCTAAACCTTTTATAAGAATTATTATTTTATATAAAAGGACACATATTATAACATTCAATAATAAATTGAGTAAAGTAAACACGACATAACCAAAATCGAAACCCAATAAATAAAAAGGAACAAAGAAAATAGCTGAAATTGGAAAATATCTGAATGGCCACAAATAATCTGCTGTATAAAGGTTAGTGATATCTGTAATAAAAACCTCACCAACCTTATAATATACTAAAAAGTCATTTTGTTCTCTTAAAAAGATAAGTGTTAAAACCATTGAAAAGATTAAATAAAAAATTTGAATAATAACAGCAAATCGGAATATTTTATAGCCCCAAAGCTCCTTAAATCTCTTGATAATTTTAATATATAAATCTTTAAAATCCATTTCTAAAATACCCACATTTTTATAATTGTTTTAAAATTAATTTTCTCTTTTTTGACAAATATATTATAATACTAACAGATAATGCAGTTAATAATCCTACTAAAGTTGGTATTACATAAATAGGTAAAAATTCAAGACTAATGTCTATAATAACAACATTACCCGTAGTATAGAGTTTATAGGAATTTAAAATCCCTTGGTTATTATAAATTGCAATAATCTTTATCCTTTTTAGAGGAAATCCGAGAGATATCTCATCTTTTTCAATTTCCACGTTTAGAGTAGGTAAAACTCTATTATCCACATCATACCAATTATTTAATTCTAAACTTCCAATAAATTCTCCTACGGGAACTGGAAACCAAAATGGAACTAGAGACGTATATGTAGTAAAATTCGATTCTAATGTATCAAAAAAATAAGTTATTTCAGAATCATTATCTTTTATTCCCCATATTTTTTCACTAGTCCAATCCCAAATGCTAATATTTATCTTAGAGAATGATTGATTGACTTCAATACTATTAATTTTCCATTTCATTCGTTTTCCAGCACTTAAATTTTTGAAGACTCCAGAATCTTTCCATTCATTTCCAAAAATATTATTCATCTCTATTTGATTGCATTTTTTACAAGTCCAGATTAATTCCTGACTCTCACTAACTCCTACACCATAATCGAGAGCATTCACAATAGATATTATATTGCTCATTAATAAGAAAAATAAAAATATATTGAAGATATATCCTTTTCGCTTCAATTTTTTAGATCTCCTCTCTATTTTTCTTTATCAAACAATATTTACCAATCCCATAGAATGTTATTATTAAAAAGAATGTTGGCTCTAAATTATATGGGAATAATGGATAAATTAAGTACCATATTCCTACAAAAGCAAGATCTAAAAAACTAAAGAAAAATAAACTCAATTTAAAAGGGGCTGTAATTTTAGAACGACGTGGTAAATTAAACATAATAATAATTAAAATTGGAGTTAAATTGAGTAAATGATGATCCCATGAGTCAAAATATGCAAGTAACATGATTAGGATGCCAAAAGCATAACCATATATTATTGAATTTTTCTCAAATCTCCTGATTAAGAATGTTATAAATCCTAATCCTCCAATTATAGCAACAACGCCTAAAAAAAGAATAAGTTGGTTAAAAGGGATATTATAAAAATAACAGAAGTTAGTTATTAGCTTAGTAAAACTGAAAGAAAAATTTAAGGCGACTGGATTACTACCCGTAAAATTAGTCTCCAAAAACCCTTCCCATAGAGTTGGATATAAAAAGAAAGGAATAAAATTTAATAAAACAGGAACTAAAACTCCAATGATACGAGTCAAACTTCTTAAAAACTCAATTCTGAACTTTTTATTTGTTAAATTGAAATTTATTATTATAAGAAAAGGTATTAATAAAAATGCTGTAGGTTTAATGATTATACTTATGCCTAAAATTAGACTTGCTATAAATTGCCACTTAATATCTTTATACTTAAGAAAAATATAAAGAGATAAGACAATAAAAAATGTAATATATAAATTTATTTGTCCATAAATATAATTGAGCACATGCGGTAATCCCATTAAGTAAATACATATATATAAAATAACTCTCTTATCATCTTTTTCATGATCTTCCTTTCTAACCAGCAAGATTATTTTATATAAATAGTTACAAATTAAAATATTCAAAAATACATTGAAAATATTAAAAATTATAAATGCAGAATCAGTACTTAAGAGAGAAAAAGGAATAAAAAACAATGCTGACAATGGAAAATATCTAAAATCCCATAAATAATAAGTTTGATTATAAAGATTCTCAATATCATTGAGGAATACGTTCCCTACATTATAAAAAATTACGAAGTCATTTTTTTCTTGATAGAGAGAAAAATAAAGAATAATTGATAGTATAAAATAAAAACTTTGAAGGACTAGAGCATATCTGAAAATTTTATGTTTATATAGCTCTTTTATCCTCTTGATAATATGAAATTTGAAATTCATTGAATAATTAAAAAATTTTTATTTTAATTTTAAATTCTTAAATTAAATTACTAAAATTAAATTTTTCAATATTTATTATCAAGGTAATTAGAATGTCAATTCTTAAAAAGAAATTTGAAAAGGTAACATTTGGAGTAATTGTTGGTAATAGAGATGTTTTTCCAGATAACCTTGCTAAAGAAGGAAGAATTGAAATAATTGAAGTTTTAAATGAATTGGGATACGATTATGTTATATTAAGTGAAGATGATACTAAATTTGGAGTTGTAGAAACTTATCAAGACGCAAAAAAATGTGCACAGTTATTTAAAATTAATAAAAACAAGATTTGTGGAATATTAGTTATTTTACCTAATTTTGGAGATGAAAAAGGAATTGCTAATGCTATAAAACTGTCAAATCTTAATGTTCCTGTTCTAGTTCATGCTGCTGCAGATGAAATTGATAAAATGGACAGAATTCATAGAAGAGATGCCTTTTGTGGAAAAATTTCTGTTACTAATGTATTATATCAATATGGAATTCCATTTACATTAACTAGATACCATACATGCCAATTAAAATCTGATATTTTTGAGGAAGAAATTAAAAGATTTGAAAAAATATGCAGAATAGTGAGAGAGCTTAGATCTACCAGATTAGGTCAAATAGGAACAAGACCTAACGCTTTTGAAACTGTTAGGTATAGTGAAAAGATTTTAGAATTTAATGGGATAAGCATAGAACCTATAGACTTATCAGAGATTTTTGGTTATATTAATAATCTAGCTGACAATCATCCAAAAGTACTAGATAAAATCGAATTTATAAAGAATTATACTTCAACTAAAATAATTCCTGAAGATAGTTTAATAAAACTCGCAAAATTAGCAGTTGTAATTGAAAATTGGGTTAATGAATATGAATTAGATGGATTTGCTTTTCAATGTTGGCCGAGTATTCAAGATAATTTTGGTATAGTACCATGCGCTGTTATGAGTATGTTTAGTGAAGGATTAATTCCTGCTGCGTGTGAAGTTGATATCTCTGGTCTAATCGGGATGTTAATCTTACAAATTGCTTCAGATAGCCCATCAGCAATATTGGATTGGAATAATAATTATGGTGCAGATCCAAACAAAATGGTCCTATTCCATTGCAGCAATCTGCCTAAATCCTTTTTTCAAGATACTAAAATGACAATTCATCCAATAATTGCAGATCAAAAAGGTGGAGAAGTTAGTTTTGGAGCAATTCAAGGGCGTATCAAAACTAAACCTTGTACACTGTTACGAGTGGAAACTGATGATTTATTTGGAGAAATAAAAGCATTAGTTGTAGAAGGTAATTATACAGATGACCAATTAGACACATTTGGAGGTTATGGAGTTATAGAAATTCCAAATCTACAAGATATTTTAAAGATAGTATGTAAAGAGGGATTTGCACACCATGTTGCGGTATCGCTGAATGAAGTTGGAGATATAATAATTGAGGCTCTTTCTAATTACTTAGGATGGAAGGTTTATACTCAATTATAGTACGAATTCAGGTTCCAAAACCCTTTTAATACCTTTTTGATCTATTATTACTCTATACTTTTTATAATCGGTTTTATTTATTTTTTTTCCTTTAAATGATGTTAATTTTAAAACAAGATTTAAATGATAAACTTTTGATACTGGTATATCTTCAATTTTCTTTTTATCTATATTCCATTTAGATATAATTTGAATTGGATCGTCAGCATATCTCAAAAAGCCTCTTACATTAAATCGAATAACATCCGAAATATCGTTTCTTCTTATATGGAATTGCTTTATTTTTTTATTAAATAACGTAATTTTTTTCTCATACAGAATTACTTGCTCTGGCTTACCACTTTCTTCTATAGAATTAATATTACTGGACTTTCTAATTCTTAAAATCTCTTGGGGAATTTTTTCTTTTTTTTTAAAATTAACAATTTCTTTACTTTCTCCAATTTTTTCTTTATTAAATCCATCTACAATGTCAATACGCTGATCTGGGAAAATAGATCCAACTGCTCTCTGTGAAACTCCACGTATATTATCCTTAATTCGGTCTTTTAACATATATATCACAACAGTTGCAATAATAAAGGGAATAGAATACATAGTAAAGAATGATAGGATTAAAAAACCAAAGAATAAGGAAAAAAACATAGCAATCCCCGCAGCTACAGAGTAAAATATTTCTAATGATTGTGATTTTGGATCTTTTTTCTTTTTTTCCAAATATAGAACACTTTGTACATATTTTTTCATAATTCCCTCTTGGTAAGAAAAAGTTTCGTTATTTGAATTTTCAAAAATAATTAATGAGCTTTTCAAATACTCACGATGGTCTTGTTCTTTTTCAATTAATTCAATTATCAGATTTTTGGTCTCTTTATTAAACTCTTCTTCAAAATCTTTTAACAATCTTGTAAGAGACTTCTCAATCTGTAAACTTATATATTCATCAGCATATTGAAAAGCCTCACGTAAACTTATAGAAAATTTAGGCAATAAAAATTTCTCTTCCATTGATTTCAGTGCCAATTGTAATTTTTTTATTGATTCGAGGTGAGAAATTATCATAGTTTGCATTTGATGCTGCTCTTTTAATTTATTATAACCAGTGTGGATATAATTGAGTTGATCTCTTAAAGAAACTTTTATTATATCCGCGAGTAAGCACAATTCTCTTTCTATTTTTATGTTGATAACTATATTGGATTTTTCTAATTCAATATCTTTCAGTGATTTAAGGATTGTATTCAATGGAGAAAGCTTGTTTTGTTTTTCTAATATTCCTTCTATAGTCATTTTAGGGGTTTTAAACCTTATCCGATTATTGATATCTGAAAAAAAAAGCTCTTTTCCATATGAATCCTTGTTTATCTGTAATGAACTAGGGATAAAGAAGTATGTATCAAGAGAGTATGTAGTTTTCTTCTTTTCGGTTAATTCTAAAGTATAATCTACTTTCGATTCAAAATTATACAAATCATGGCGTTTAATCGACGATTCTTTCCAATCTCGGGATTTTTTATCATTTATCATATTTAAAATCATCAATATCTAGTCCCAATATGATTTATTTTAATAAAAAGAATAAAAAAGAGAAAAATTTTTCGTCTTTTTATAAAGTAATGACAGCTGTATTATGTTCTTTTTATTGAAATCTCTTTTTGAAAAAATCCTGATTCGATTATATCTTTTTTATGTGCGTTCAAATTTGTAAGTATTTCAAATGGATAAAATTTATGTGTAGTATTTTGGGTGTCCAAAATCCTATTTCTAGTTAAATATATCGAATACTCTGAAATGTCACATCCAATCCATCTTCTCTTTAATTTTTCAGCTAACACTAAGGACGTTCCAGAACCACAAAAAAAATCAGCAATTAAGTCTCCTTCATTAGAACCTAATTTAATAATTCTTTCTAGTAATTTATGGTGTTTTTGAGTAGGAAAACCCGTCCACTCTTTTGAAGCTGGTTGTAAACAAGGAATTTGCCAGACATCGTCTAATTTTTTGTCCTTTACTATTCGATATTTAACATGTCCATTCTTATCTTTCACATTCTTTAATACACCATCTACATTTACTCTCATTAGCTGCTTTCTTGGGTTTTTCCGAGGTATTCTTAATTCATTAAATGTATAATTACTAGAATTGGAATAAACTAAAATTGTATCATGAGCTCTTGGAAGTTTTTTTTTCCCCGCGGAATATTTGTTATAATAATACCAAATGATATTATTCACAAACCTATTATCTCCGAAAATTTCATCTAAAATTACTCTTACATAATGATTAGCGTGCCAATCAGAATGGATAAAAAGTAATCCAGAATTAGAGAGCAATTTTTTAAATATTTTTATCCTTTCATAGAGCATTTGTAAGTATGAGTCTAAATCTCTGTTCCAATGATCATAATATGCAATTAAATCATAAATTTTGCCTTTTTCCTTAACTTTAATTTTATAATTAACTCCAGAAAAGAATGGGGGATCAATGTAAATTAAATCTATTTTTCTTTTTAAATTATTTAACAAATAATATAACACATCAAGGCTATCTCCCCAAAATAGCTTGTTGATCCACAAATCAGAATCCTTGATGCCTCCTAACCCAACATTTATCTTAGATGAATTACTTTCAAAAGCTTCAAAATAATTGAGATTGTAATTTTTATTATCTTCAGATTTATAGTCTGATTTGTTTTCCCAAATTAATTTAACCATTTGAATAATAAAAAGAATTTAATTTACTAAATATCTTTATGCTCCAAAAGAGCATCAAACTCTCTATCACTCAGGAATCCTTTAGACATCATAATATTTTTTATGTTTTCAATGAGTTCTGGTGCTCCTTCTGCATCTGAAATTGTTTCTTCTAACGATATGACTTTTTGGTTGAGTGCATTAATTTCTTTATCTTTGGTTTCAACTTCATCTTTAAGACTTTCAATTTCTACATATTTATCTGAACGGGATTTTTGTAATTCATCCTTTAGATCCTCGAGTTCATTATTTTTTTGCTGAAGATTGTTTTTAAGAGTTTCTATCTCCTTTCTTGAATTGGATAATGCATCATTTTTATCTTTTTCTGCATTATCGAGTTTTGCAGAGGATTCTTTTAACTTGTTTTCCAAGTCAATAATTTTAGAATTCGATTCAGATAATTTTGATTCTAATTCTGATTTTATATTTCGTAGCTTATTTATCTCTGCATCCCCATATAGTTTCTCTTCTTTTATTCTCTCAAAATTCTTAATCTTCTCATTGAAATCTTCAATCTTTTTCTTAGATTCTGATAAATCTTCTTTTGTTACCTTCAGTTCTGATGAGGCTTTGTCTAAATCCTTTCTATTTTGAGTTAACTGTTTTTCTATACTATTAATCTTAGATCTGAGATCCAACAAAACTTTTCCCTCAACTGATAGTTTCTTTTCTGGTCTTTCTTCAGCCTTAGCCCAATCAATTGAAATTTTATTTTCACCTTTTCTATTATTTTATAATTTTAATTTTATGAGTATGATAATTTTATATTGCTTTATATTTATTTTTTTAAAGTTGATTATTTATAAACTTTACATTAAAGAATTTGTTAATAAAAAAAGATAAAATAACTATTCTTAGTGTTTTATTCTTTTGTTTCATTTAGTAAAGATTCAAGCTCTTTATCTGACAGAAAGCCTTTTAATTCCATCAATTTTTTAATTTTTTCAATAATCTCAGTCGATTGTATAGCTTTAGACACTTGGACTTCAAAGTCTTGAAATTTTTTAATTTGAATATCCGTGAATTTTTTTTCTTCATTTAATTTTTGTTTTAAATTTTCAATTTCTTCATCCTTAATACTTATTTCAGATTTGAAATTTCTTAATTCCTTCTCTTTATTTAAGATCTCTTTTGCTTTTTCTAACCTTTCTTCCTCTTTATTCTGAATTTCTTTATCTCTATTTAATAATTTTTCCTCAATTTTAACTGATTTTTTAGTAAATTTGTTTAATTGATTTTCGAGAGCTGTAATTTTAACGATTGATTCAGTTAATTTTTCTTCTAAATTGGATTTTTCAGATGATAACTTGGCAATTTCAATATCAGCATGTAATTTCTCTTCTTTGATTTGATCATGAGACTTTCTGGCAATCGATTTTCTTTCGGTAAGTTCAGTCAAACTTCTTTCGCGACCAGCTAATTTCTCCCTAGTAGCATCTAAGTCATTCAATGCTTTTGCTAAACTCTGATGTCTTTTTTCCAATTCCAGTTCTAGTTCTCTTAACTTTTTTCTAATCTCTAACAAAGTATATCCCTCTATAGATACTTTCTTGTTAGGTTTTTCTTCGATTTTTGCCCAATCAATATTAAAGTCATTGTCTTTCATATCAAATCATCTTTTTTTTGAAATTATATAAATTTGCAATAATTTTTCATAAAAATTAATTATTTCAGTTTAAAAAAATATTGAATTATTAAAAACTACATAAACTTTAATTTATTATCAAATGGCGAAAATATCGATTGGAACTGCTGGATTTTTTTATAAAGATTGGATTGGTCCTTTTTATCCAAAGAAATTACAAAAAACCCAACACTTAGAATATTTTTCCAAATTTTTTAGCTTAGTTGAAATAAATTCAACTTTCTATAATCTACCTCCTGAAGACATCGTTTTTAATTGGAATAATCGTGTTCCAAAAAATTTCCGATTTGTTATTAAAGTTTGGCAACAAATTTCTCATAATTTAGACGATCAAAATTTAGATTCATATATTATCGAATTTTTTTCGAGATTAAGAGAATTGAATCCAAAGATAAGCAGTTTTTTATTACAATTTCCTCCTTGGTTTAAATATTCAGATAACCATTTAGAAAAATTGCGGTTACTCCTTGAAAAGGTTCCTTTACAGTATAAATTTATTATTGAGTTGCGTGACAATTCTTGGTTCAATTCTGAAATTCTGTATAAATTTATTGATGCTGACAATCTAATACTTGGAACAACTTATATGCCCGGAATTATCCCCTATTATATGCCAAATCAAAAATATTATTATATAAGAATGATTGGGGATAGAAAACTTAGTGTGTTTAACAGAATTCAGAGAGATCAGAGTAGCGCTTTAAATGATCTTTTTAACAACGTTGCAAAATTAAAGCAAAAACCTAATATTCATGAGATTTTTATCATAGTGAATAATCATTTCCAAGGTTTTGCACCTGAATCAGTTAATATCATAAAAAATAAATTTGGATTAACTTCTCATAGCTTTAGTAATCAAACGCATTTAACTGATTTCATCCCTTAATTGATCTTATTCCAAGAAACTCTTCATTTTTAATAGGATAATTTTAAATATTTCTTATTTAACTATATGTTTATGGAAATCATTGATAATTTAAAGAAAATATTTAAGAAAGAGAATTGGAGATTAACTATTCTTGTTTTATGGCTTCTTATTGGTGTAATTGTAATCCAATTTCTTCCAATAGTAGGTATTATTATTTTTCTGCCATACCTTACTTTTTTGATGTTTCTTTTTTTACTTTCTTTGGCTACTAGAAAAAATGTCATGGAATACCCAATATGGAAAATAATTTTACTACTCGTAGTCTCCTTACCTTTATTATTCTTACTCGCCGTAATTCTCATTGCTTTATTTGCTATTTCAATAGTATCATATTTTTTCTTCACTTCTTGGTTTATTTTGTATGCTTGTTATTTAATAGGGGTTGGAATTGAAAAAAAATTATTAAAATTTCCAAGGTCAAGAGGTTTTATTAGAACAGTCTTATTTTTCGGGGGCATTCCAGCATCTTTATTCTTATTGTATTTATTTATAATGGGTCCAACTTTATTCGATTTTTCTCTTATCTCAACAGTGGAAGTTCCTCTTTTTTTAAACCTTGCTTATGTAGTAGTAGGATGTGTGATTATAGGATTAGCAATTTATGGTGTCGTTCTGATGTTTAAAAGGACTTTTAATGCTTGGTTAGGTACATTTTTTATTCTTGTAGCTGTTTATACTTTGTTTTTAGTTGTGAAAATATATCTAGGTCTTGATGACAGTGCAACTAATACACCCCAATCAATCTGGACTACAATTGGGATACTGATAGTAGATTTAGCAATTATACTTTACGTGTTAAGTACTTTAATGGGAAAAAATGCCGAATTATTAGCAAAAAGATCTAAACATATAGGAATCGATACGGCAATAATTTGGCTAATATTTTCCAAGGTTTCATATGAGTTCATTCGTTATTTTCCTTACAATATATTTCAAACCTTCAATTTTCCATTTAGTCAATTTCTTAGTGATCTAAATAATGATACAATAAATTATTATAAAAATGTAGCAGTATTAGTCTTTTTTATAATCCTTTTACTAGTAATAGGGATATATGAGATTAGAAAATATACAAGACAACAGAAGGAGTTGAAAAAAGAAGTCAAATATGAAGTTAAAGAACTTATATCTCCACAGCCTACATTCGAACAACCCTTATCGACTGCTGATGTACCTCAACCTGAGGGAGAAGAATATGAGATCAAAGAGAAAGAAGATGTAATTCCCCGTACAGAACAAGATTTTAATAATGATTACAATGAGGATACAAACTTAGGTTAATTAAATCTTTAAATTACTTTATTATTTTAAAATAATCCTTTTATTATTTGAATTGATATTGGAATATAAATTAAAAATTCCTCATAGATTAATCGTTTAATAATTAGTTTTATTAACAAATAATTCAAAAAGTATCATACTTAATCTAAATGATGTTTAAAATGAGTAAATTTGAAATTGGTTCAGAAGAGATCTTTCTAAAGAAGTTTGAAAAATTATCATTAAAGATTGAACAGCTCACAGATGAAATTACAAAAATGAAAACAAAATTAGATAAAAATTATAAGGTTAATCGAACATTTGGATTAAAAACTATTAGAAATTCTGAACCACTAGAATTTGCGAAAGATGTTATGGGAATAGGAAGTCCTACAAAGCGATATTTACTATCTTTAAGAGCTATTACTGAGGAGTGGAAAGGAAGGAAGAATGATATCTTAATTACTATAAGACAACAAGAAAAAGAAACTCACATGGATCTGAAGGCTCTTGGAATTAGAATTCCAATAAGCGATGTAAAAAATATTCGTGTCCTTGCGAAAGAAGTCCTCTCTTTATTATATATTGCATGTGAATTACGTGGTTTGGCCATTAATGAGATTCTCAGAGAAATAATAACCGAAATAAATGAGAATGGTCAAAAAATGGTTCAAGAAATTAAGCAAAAAATGGTTTTCTAAAATCATTATTATATCTAGAAAAATAGTCAAATATAGCCTGCTAGTATAAAAAAATTATTTTACTAGTAAATTGCGCCATTTACTACTTCTTTATCAAAAATAGGGTTATTATAATGAATTATCTTTTATACAAAGTCATCCTATTTCTTTTTAAATACATTCAACGTAGTCCAAATAACCATGTCTGTGATATATAATAATAAGGAATTTATACCTACTGTTGAAAACAATCTTCTAACACTTAACCTATCAAGAAAAGGTATAGAGGATATCGCTAAACTTAAAAACCTTGAAAACTTGACAGACTTACAAGTTTTAAATCTCAGTTATAATCAAATCGATAAAATTCAAGGCTTAAATAATTTGAATAAATTAAAAAAGTTAGATCTAAGTAATAATAGAATTGGGGCAATTGAAGGATTAGATAATTTGATAAATTTAAAAACATTAAATCTTGAAAATAATAGATTTATTAATATACAAGGTCTAGAAAACCTAGTAAATTTGAAGCAATTAACTCTAGGAGCAAAAAAAGCGAGTGTTGGTTCCACTGGCAAACCAAAAACTAAAGAAGAAAAATTTGCACATGGAATTGCAGCTATTGTTGCTGCTCCTATTGAGATTATTTCTGGTAGGCCCATGATCAGTAGAAGCAGGAAAGCCCTTTTCCTAAATGGTAAAGAGTTAGTAGGAGTCGAAAAAAAAATTGCTCAGAGTGATGTTAAAAGCATTGTTGCATATTGTCGTGTAAAATTGATGGAATCGGGCTATTCAAAAAGATTAGTTCCCGCAGATTCTGAATTAGTAAAAACAGAGATACAAATTAGAAAAATGATAAAAAAATACGATTTTAAAATAAGTAGAGCCTTAAAACAACAAGAGAGACTTAAGCATAAACACGACTATTCTCAGATACGAAGAGTATAAAACTTCATGAAACAAGGTTTTCACTATTTTAGAGAAACCCTCTCTATATATATAGCAAATTTGGATTTGTTATCTTCTAATTTTCACTCGTAATTAAAGATTGTTTAATATGTTACAATCATTTTTAAACATTAATTATCAAAAAGAAATTAATTAAAAAATTGGAATAAGAAAAATGGAATATAAAGAAATTATTTTTGAAAAGAAGGATCGGATTGCTCGTATAACAATAAATCGCCCTGAAAGTTATAATTCATGTAATTTACGAGCTGTTCATGAATTAATTGATGCATTTGATCAATGTTGGGATAATAAAATTGGAGTTGTGGTTTTTACGGGAGAGGGAGAAAAAGCTTTCTGTACTGGTGGTGATCAAAGTACACGAGAAGTAGGAGGTTATACAGGAGAGTATATTTTACCATTAGAAGTTGGCTGGCAGCGAGTAACTCTTTTAATCCGTACCTTACCAAAACCTATAATTGCTAGAGTAAATGGTTATGCTATTGGAGGGGGGCATGTATGGCACGTTAATTGTGATCTTAGTATTGCAGCAGAACATGCACAATTTGGGCAAGCTGGACCTCGTGTTGGGTCATTTGATCCGGGGTATGGAACAGGAGATTTGATGCGTGCTGTAGGTGTGAAACGAGCTAAAGAAATATGGTATTTATGTCGTAGATATACAGCACAACAAGCTCTACAAATGGGACTTGTAAATAATGTTGTACCTTATGATAAGTTAGATGAGGAGGTAGACCAATGGTGCCAGGAATTATTAGAAAAAAGTCCAACAGCTCTTAAAATGTTAAAATATGCATTTTTAGCTGAAACTGATGGTGTAACTGGTATTACACAATTAGGAGTAGGTGGATTATCCATGTATTATGGAACTGAAGAAGCCGTTGAAGGAAAGAATGCTTTTATTGAGAAACGTAAACCAGATTTTAATCAATATAGAAAATGATTTAATTTTCTTAAAATAACACTGATTTATTTTTTTACTAAAACTAACTTATCCTGTTCAAGAATTATTTTATTTTTATTCAAAGGGCTGAAATTATAAGTTATTTTCATAAAATTTACAATAAGATTTCCAAAAAAACTTAATTTCAGGGTGTTAAACAAATCGTTGATCATTTGTAGGTCTTCAGGAATTGAAACTCCAAAGAATGGATTTAAGAATAAATAAAGGGTTGCTCCAATTATAATACCTAATAAAATACTTAATATACTGTTGAATGGGATTAATACCATAATTAGAAAGAGTATGGCTAAATTCGGTAACAATCTATAGATTCTAAATTTATATGTAATTTCAAGCTTTCTCTTAAGTTGAATTAAAATATATGGTAATAAAAAGAGCGCAGAAATTAACATTACTATTCCAATTCCTAGTATTCCAAAAAGGAAAATAAAAATTGGAGAAATTCCAATAATTATACACAAGGTAATCCCAAATCCTTTCGCTGCTAAAGAGGCATTTCCAGATCCAATTAATGCATTACCAAATAAAGTAGCATATCCATAAATAAATTGACCAGTTATAATAAGGATAAACAAAATTCTTGCCATCAGAAATGCTTCGTTGTTAAATATAAGCCCCTCAAAAAAAAGCTCTCGATGTAAATAAAATAATAATTCACCTGATAGTGCTATCATAGCTGTTAAGAAACCTAAGGCTAAAATACTTGCAATACGCGTAGAAGCGTTAATTGAATCTTCAACTGTTTGATGACTTTCTCTAACACATGCTTCAGCTATTTCAATATTTAAAGGTGAGGAGTAATACAAGATAACAGCCTTTACCGCACCATAAGTCATTAAAACAGTTAATAAACTAACCGCAAATAATTGATATGAAGCATCAGTAAAAATAGCTAAATAAAAAGCAGCACTTAAGAATAGAATATCTTCGAAAAATTTTGAGTTTTGAATGTTTGTAATCATAGAATATATAGAATTTTTTAGATATAGTAGTATTTGATGATCCTCAATTAGATCTTTAATTTCTGGAGATGCTCTCTTTTTCATATTTCGAGTTCTTAAACTTGCATATATAATATCTCTAATTGAATAAGGTGCTAATTTATAGAAGTAATAAATAAAAAGAAATAATGTCGGAAAATTAAAAAAAGGATAAAAAGCAAAACCGAAAGGATTAAGATTAAATACAATAAAAATAAACCCTGAAATCAAAAGAGAAATACCTCCAAATATAGATAGGAATGCTATTATATCATATCTATTTTTTATTTCTAATCCAATCTGAAAAATAGACATGCTATATATTAAAATTGTTGAAAAACCTGAAGCAAAGATACAACCTCTTAATAAATTATTTGTTAAAAAAAACCCAAAAATGAAAGGTGTAAGTATCAGCGCTAGACCTATCGATAATCCTATGAAAAACAATAATTTTGAGTAAGTAGAAGCTTTTAAACGTCCGAATTCTTCATTAATAACAAAAGCTGCTTTAATTTCAGCAATGAAATATCGAGTAATACCAATTCCTATCAAACTTACAATACCATTTATTGCTGTTGTTAATCCAAAATAGGTTAAACCTGGCCAACCTGTAGCTAATATAACAAAAACCCATATACAAGTCGCATAAATTAAAGAAAAAAACATGTAGAGAGAACCAGAAGTGACTGCACGGGAACTGCCCTCTCGTTCAAAAAATTTCCGATCTCGCTCAAATTCAATTTGAAACTTTTCTTCTTCTGGTGGAATTGCCATAAGTTAGTAGTTTTCTCAAAAATGTTTACAAATATTGAATTAAAGAGTTATAATAAAGTTTTAGTTAATAAAATAATAATCTAAAAGTAAAGAGGTATACTTAGTTATTCATCGTATAATAATAGGCGTTTTTATGCTTAATTATATATTTAACATAATTAATTAAATGATATTTAATTTGTCAAAATGAGTGAAGAAGAAGTTATTTGCGAGAATTGTGGGGAAAATATATCCGGTGAAATTTATGAATGTGTGGAGTGCTTTACTCCAATATGTGAAATATGTGGTAACATTTGTAAAAAATGCGGAGAATACCTTTGTGATGGTTGTTATCACGATCATAAAATAAAATGCGGTAAATGAAAGGATCATATATTTTAGTCGTTTTTGTAGAGAATGATATTCGTCTCATCGTTGGGGCTTTAGGGGAGATTGTATTCAGAAAAGGATTTTATTTATATGTAGGATCAGCTATGGGGAATTATGGTTCCTCAGCATTATTGAATAGAGTTAAAAGACATCTTTCAAGTCGAAAAAATAAAAGTATTCATTGGCATATAGATTATCTTCTAGCAGAGAATCATTCCATGATAACTAAAATCTATTTAATTCCCTCAATTGAACAATTAGAATGTATAATCGCTCAAGGATTATCTGAAATCTGTGATGATTTAATAAGAAATTTTGGTTCCTCAGATTGCATGTGTATAAGTCATTTATTTTATTTCAATAATATAGATTGCTTTAGTAGGAATAACTCAAATATATAAATAAATCAAAAAGGATAAAATTCCTATTACTAATAATTCATTTATTACTCCATATTTTTTATATGTAAAATCTGGAAGCCAAAAAAATATTTTATCACGAATCCAATCTGAAATTTGATGGAGAAGATAATTCTTTTTCCCTTCAATTTTTAGCTTTTTTCTTTGTTTTTTATTTTGAATAGGTCTTAAAATAAACCAATCTATAATATCTGGAAAGTTCACAGATAAAATCGCGAACCAGAATGGAACAAAAAATATAATAGAACTTACTATGGAAGCAGAATAGATAATTATATGCCATATAATCCAAAATTTATCCTTTTTCATTGCTTCAGGGGTGTGATATGTTAATTTAGATAAGGCATCAGACAGGAAATGGGATAAAAAAGCAAATATAACTGTTGAAATGATATTTATCGGATATAAAAAAAAATTGAAGGATAGTATCTGAATAAGAATCGCTGTTAGATTATGAGTGATGGATTCCAAGCATATCTCCAATTAATCAAATGTATATATAATCTTCTTTATAAAAATATGATAAATATAAAAATCCTTAATTTTAGAAATAATTTTTTATTAGTACATATTATTTAGCACATAAAATTTTGAAATAAAATAAAAAAATAATATTAAAGAGGAAAAAATATTATGGGAATGTTAGATGGTAAGGTAGCAATAATTACTGGGGCTGGTCGAGGTCTTGGACGTGAAGAAGCTTTAGCAATGGCGAGAGAAGGGTGTAATCTAGTAATTAACGATTTAGGTGCCGGATTTGATGGGAGTGGGGCTCCTACTAAGATTGCTGACGAAGTAGCTGAAGAGTGTAAAAAATTAGGCGTTAAAGCTGTTGGGAATTATGATTCTGTTACAGATTTTAACAAAGCTAAAGCTATGATTGATCAAGCGATCTCTGAGTTTGGGAAATTAGATATTTTATTAAACAATGCCGGAATTCTCCGGGATCGAATGCTTTTTAACATGACAGAAAAAGAATTTGATGATGTTATAGCAGTACATTTAAAAGGTACTTTTAACATGACTCGTCATGCTGCAGCATATTTTAGAGAGCAAGGAAAGGCAGATCCGAAGTTGAAAAATTTTGGGACTATAATTAACACCGCTTCTGATGCTGGTTTATTAGGGAATATGGGACAATCTAATTATGGTGCTGCAAAAGCAGGAATTGCTGCTTTTACTATTATATCCGCAATGGAGTTAAAAAAGTATGCTACAGTTAACTGTCTTGTACCGATTGCTCGAACACGGCTTACTACTGATGCAACTCCATCAATGGCAGATGTTATGAGTAAAACAGATGAAACCGGTTTTGATGTTTTTAATCCTGTGAACTTTGCTCCTATGGCAGTGTTTTTAGCATCAGATAATGCAAGAAAAATAACGGGCGAGGTATTTAGAGTGTCTGGAGATAAGTGTTGGGTTTATCAGGGATGGCATGCAGTTAATATGATCAGTAATGACGGTAAGAAATGGACTCCTCAAATTCTTGCTGAAAGAGTTAAAAGTGAATTAATGAAAGGTTTGCCAAGAAAAGAAACCCTAATGGATGCTGTTGGACTTTTAATTAAAATGTAATTTTAAACATTTTTTTTATCTTTTTAATTAATATCTAATTCTTGATTTCTAGTAAAAAATTGACATATTTCACAATTATTTATTTGAGAATTACATGATCTAAGGATTATTTCACAACACATTGGTACAAAAGATTAAAATCTTTACCAATAAATTCATACATAAAATTGGAGAAAGCACAATTCAAATCTCAAAAGAAATTCATGAATATTCATAAATCTATTAGGTTCGTAAAAATCCATGGGAATTCCATAGAAAAGGCTCGCCTTTCAGCTATTTTGAGGGATGAAGAACCATCTGAGGAGGTTTTACAAAAATTGAAATTATTTCAGAACACTGATGGAGGTTTTTCTTATTGGGTAAAAGAAATGAGTAATATTACAGATACTTGTTATATTCTAGAATGGTTTGATGATTTGAAAATATATAAAGGAGAGATCGTGGTTCCCGCATGTAAATATATATTATCTCATCAACAAAAAGACGGGGGTTGGGATGAAATTTCTGAAATTTCCAAATATACTCCACCAAAGTGGATGATCCCTGGGCGTATTGAAACTCGAGTTTGGCTAACTGCATATTGTGCCCATATATTAATTCGTTTTGGTTATGCAGAAGCAGAAGGGACATATTGTCCGACTGATTTCTTACTCGCGAATAGTGATTCTTCTGGAAGATTAAAGGGTTATTTAAGAGCTACTTGGTTAGCACTACCCATGTTAGCTTTTTATTCTGGGGCAGATGCTGAATCATTCAATAAAGCGGTTAAGGTTGTTGAAGAAAATTTCTCCCCGGATTGGAAAGGAGCATATATAGCCTGGTTAATTCGTTGCTTAAAAGATGCAAGGTTATCATCTGACCATAAATTAGTTTTAAAATCACTTTCAGAGCTAGAAATGAAACAAAAAACAGATGGAAGTTGGGATCAGGAAGAAGGTGAAGGAGAAGAACATAGAGTAAATGCTACAATATGTGCATTGAGAGCATTCAAGGAATTTAATGTTCTTAAACTTTAATTGTTTGTTCTAAATTATCTGCAATATCTTTAAAAATTTGATAAATCAACATGACTATTTTATCAAAATCTTCTTCAGAAATTATAGAACTCTTACTTTTAAGCGTATTTAGGAGATAATCTAATTTTTCCAGTGCTTTTTTGAGAGATTGTAATTCATCTTTATTCTGAGCCCTTTTAAAACGTGATTTTAGAAATATAATCTCACTGATTAGCATATTTACTATTTTTTCTTTTCTTGACTGAACAAACTCTTTATATTGCCAGATAGTTGCTTTACTCACTTTCCTATCCTAAATTCAATTATTATTAATTAATAAAAATTAGAAATTTATGGAATTAATTTCTTTTAGAGTCCAATTATTAAGCAAAATATCTTCATTCAAGGATAAAGGATACTAAAAATCTTAAAAATCACTTAAAAATTTAGATTAAAAGATTTATTGTATTTTAATAATTATTCTTCAATCAACTCTTTAAAGAAATCATCATCATAATGCTTTTCTGGTCTCTCTTCTTTTACCTCTTTATACATATTGTATACACTTATAATAACCCCAATTAAGAACCCAATAAATACTCCAGAAATAAGACAAGGTATGAAATATATAACAAACATATAAATGTTGAGAAATAAAACCCATTGATATATACTAATAAATAAAGCAGCTAATATTCCTCCAACTATCCCTACTATTACACAATATAATAAAATTGATTGATCTGGTCTCCGCTTTTTTATAAAATAAATTACACCAAAAACGGTTCCAATTAAAAATTGTATATCCGCAACAAGAAAATAGCCAGGGAGAAAAGGAAAACCTACTATAAATGATATTATCGAAGTTATTAGATAAGCTGTAAAAGTGATCACGCCTGAAACTAATATACTTCTAAAGACATTTTGATATTTTGCTACTTCTGACAATTTATTTTTCTCGATAAATATCTAAATAAATTTAGATAATAAACATCTTATAACTTAAGAAATTTATTATTGTTATTTTTTATTTATTTGTTCCGGGTAAATCTTTACCTTTCGTAATAACTTTGGTTACAATTTTTTTTGCTATGTTTGCGGGATCCACTAAATTTTTTAATCCTTCTCCTGCAGCCTGAGCAGCTGCGCCTAAAACATCACCTGTGATAGATCCACCCCCTGCAATTTCTTGGGCTATAACACCCGCTGCTGGAGTTAATGCTGCTGAAACTATCGTAGTTACTGCCGCTACCGCTACAAACTTGGCTATTTTCAAAGCAATTGGACTATTATCTCCTTTTTTTGCTTTTTCTTCATCTTCAACTGCTTCTAGGGATCTTTTTAGACCTTTAATAAGTCTATTTAACGCGTCTTCTTTTTTTTCCTTCTTTCCTTTGTAATAAATCCCATCATTATATGCAGATTCTAAGAATTTTGTTAGTGATTTGAATTTCTCAACTTTTTTATAGCCATTCCAATCTTCTTCCTTGAAATTAATTAGGACTGTACTGCAAGGCTTTCCCGAATTAACTTTAAAAATGTAAATTTTCGGTTCCTTTTTATCACTTAAATAGACAGCTTCATAAATACAGTCTCCAATTTCTTTTTTATGTCCAATTAAAATCCTGAAATTAATTTTATCTGTTTTTCCAATCAGACCTTTTGAAAATTTAGCTAAAGCTACCTTTCCCTTTTTAGCTTTCTTTTCTTCTTCCATTACGGTGTCAGATCGTTTTTCTTCGAAATAATCATTTAGTACGTCAAATGCTTCTTTAAATATTTTTTTACCTTCATCAACTTCTTTTCCCATTAACCCTACTCCAAATATTAAAATTTAGTTACAATAAATATCAAAAATTGAATATTTATGTTTTTGTCTTTTAAACCACACCTAAAGTCAAATACGTTGGAATAAATAGAGGTTTTTTGAGTTTAGGGAACTTAAGATTCTTCTTTAACTCTTTCACCATTATTACATCATTTTGTATCTTGAAAAAACTCATCCCTCTAAATGCTTGGTTTAAATAATTTGCGTTAAAACTAGACGTATACAATAATATCCCTAAATGTCTATGGGTAGCAGCTTTAAGGATTTTATCAACTAAATAAACATATCCTAGATAATGATTATAAAAGTTATTAAACGTACTTTTGTTCAGAAATATTTCATGAATAATTCCTAATCTTAATTTCAACCCATATTTATGGGCTTTAATAAGTTGATGAGTAATAACAGCACCACCAACAGGCTCTCCCCCTTTTTTTATTATAATATAAGTCGGTCTATTGTTATTAGCAGGAACATTTATTCTTGCCCAATTAAATTTTAAATGATCATATCTAGGATAGCCTTCATAAATTTTTGGGCTAATCCTATTAATGCTATTCATAAATTCAAAATGTTTCGTATTATGATTAATTTCATAAGAAAAGTCTTTAAGGAAATTATTGAATTTTAATCTTAGTCTATTTAAAAATCGTGGTAAATAGGAGAGGGTTAAAACTATAGGAAAGAGAAAAGCAAATCCCAAAAAATTTCTGATAAGTTGAACAGCACTGGGAATTTGAACAAAATAATACTCCTTTTCTAGATCAAAATATCCAAATTTTTGATATATATTAGTTCTAGCAAAACTTCTTAATCCTGTACTTAGCATTGAAAAGTCACATCCTTTTTTCTTCATATAATCGATTGAATTTTCCATCAATTTTGTTGCTATTCCTCTTTTAGTATAATTAGGATGAGTAGAAACATCATTTAAATCACCTATTAAGTATTTCTTTTGACCAAATGGTCTTGTTTCTATTAAATTAACTAGAATAGCTCCAACAATTATATTTCTATCAACATCTTCTGCAATTTGACACATTTCTGGTTCAAATCCCGGGGATTTGACATATCTCCAATGCCATCCAGTAGATGTTCTTATAACAACACTTCTTTTGAATGCCTGATTAAATAATTCTGCAAGTTGTTTTTCATCTCCTTCTCTATAATGACGAAAAATAATATCTACCATTTGGGGCTCAATACTTTTTTGTTGTTTTTCCATTGATAAGTTAAGAAAAAATAGCTTTTTTAAGCAAGATTCTTATACTTAAATATAATTAAATCTTACATAATAAATAAAGAAATAATTTTCTCATTAAATAAATATAGTTTGAGTTATATGAGTGAAAGAATCACTGAAATTCTTAATAGCTTGAAAGCAATAAAGGGAGTTCACGGAGCTGCCATAATTGAGAAATTTGGGCTAATAAAAGGAAGTGCTTTGCCAGGATGGGTAGATCCTGAGGCAGTAGCCGCGATGGTTACTCTAGTTTTGAAAGCTAGCCAGAGAGCAACAAAAGAATTGGAACAAGGTCAATTTTTTAGTGCAATTATTGAATCTGAAAAAGGGAAAATCCTATTTAGTGAAATTAAGGGCAATATATTAACTATAATAACTACCCGTGAAGCAAAATTAGGTATAATAAATTTAAAATTAGATGCTGCTAGTTCAGCACTCTCATCATTGATTTAATTTTTTTATTATTTTTTTTAAAATACTAAATTTTAGGGGGCTTTTTTTCAGCTCTAGATGCCTTACCTAAGATTTAAATCATAATCAAAATACTTATCTTATAAAAAAATTGTAAGGTGATTTGAATGACAATTATAAATTCCGAAGGCAAAATTAATGATAATTATTATCTTATAGATGGAATGACAATGGGAACGCAAAAATTTCTTTCAATTTATATTATTGAACATGGCGGAATGCGTCTGATGATTGATGTTGGAGAAACATTAAAATCTCGCAAAATCATAAAAAAAATCAAAGATCTTGGGGTATATCCTATTGATAAAATTATTTTATCTCATTCCCATTGGGATCACGCTCAAGGTTTATCTAAGATAATAAATTCGATGAAAGAGAGTGAAGTTGAGGTGTTAGCGGCAGAAAATGCTGTAGATAATTTGCGAAATCCAGAAAGAATGATGAAAGGATATGAAGGTATGGGTGATCTATATCCGTTTGAACAAGAAGTAACTCCGTTAAAGGAAGGTGATATCATTGATATAAATGGATTGGAATTAGAAGTAATGAACTTTTATGGACATACGATGGATTCTATAGCTTTATTTGATAAAAAAAATAGAAATTTATTTGTAGGGGATGCTATAATTATGAGATTAGACGAGAATGCTTTTTTTGTCCCTCTCATGCCTCCTGAATTTAACGAAGAAGAGCTTCTAAAAACTTTTAATAAATTAAGAAATTTGGAGGATAAAATAGATTCAATATCCCTAGCTCATTTTGGTATATGGAAAGATGCACATTTTACTCAAATTTTGAATGAAATGGAAGATTCATATTTTAAAGTTAAGAATTCCCTTATTGAATGGTATAATGAAAATCCTTCAATTGAGTATATAACAAGTAAATACTACCAAACTATAACTCCTAACTCTAAGTTTTGGACCGAGAAGGCATTTGAAATTTTTATAAATATGATGATTAATGGTTTAAAGTATAGTGGATTTATAGAAGAGAAGATAGTTTCACACTAAATAAAATTAAATATTATTTTTAGCTATTTTATTATTCCTTTTTTCTTCAAATTTTCAATTATTATTTTTCGAGTTATATGAGGATCAGCTTGTCCTCTAGTCTTACCCATAACTCGTCCTATTAACGCTTCTATTGCCTTTGGGTTTTCTCGACAATCTATTACAATTTTAGGATTCTCTTCAATAACTTCTTTACTAATATTTATTAAAAGCTTATCTTCTGAAATTCTTTTTTTACCTCTCATTTCAAGAATTACTTGAATTGAATGTCCCTTCATCATATCATTGATAATACTTTTAGCAATTTTGGTTGTTATTTTGCCCTCAGTGACATTGTTTATTAATTCAACTATTTGATGGGGGTGAAGTTTTGTATCTTTTAGAGATTTGTCATGTTCATTTAACCATCTTAAAATATCATTCATTAGCCAATTACAAAATTGTTTATATTCCTCAGGACCGAACGAAGCCTCAGAGTTTACACCATCTTCATAAAAATCAGCAATATCCTTGTCTAATACTAAATTATCAGAATCAAATTCAGATAAATTGTAATCTCTTCGAAGTCTCAAAGATCTCTCATTTGGCATCTCAGGTAATTCATCCTCTACCTTCTTTACATATTTATCATCAATTTGTATTGGAACTAAATCTTGTTCCGGAAAATAACGGTAATCTGCTTCGAATTCTTTAGTTCTCATGGAAATTGTGATTCTCCTTTTATCATCCCAATGTCTTGTTTCTTGTATTAATTCTCTTCCTCTTTTTAGTAAATTTTTTTGTCTAACAATTTCATGTCTTAAAGCTCGTTCAACTTCTTTAAAACTATTAATATTTTTAACTTCACTCCGATCATGACCTTTTATTGATATATTTGCATCTACTCTAACTGAACCTTCAAGATCAAGATTTGAAATTCCAGAATATTGTACAATTGATTTTAATTGTTTTAAAAATTCTCGAGCTTCTTCCGGTGAGCTAATTACAGGTTCAGTTACAATTTCTATTAGGCAAACACCTGATCTATTATAATCAACAAGTGTGTAAGGTGAAGTTGCTATACTTCCTTTGTGAACTAATCTAGCCGGATCTTCTTCTAAATGAATTCGATTAAGAATTATATTTTTCTTATGAGAATTTAATTTGATAGTAATTTTCCCATTATCTGCAAAAGCTCTTCCACCAGATTTATTATATTGGCTAATCTGAAAGTTCTTAGACATATCAGGATAAAAATAATTCTTTCTAAAGAACCAAAAATTATTGTTGATATCACAATTTAGTGCTATTGCTAATCTGGTAGCAAATTCAATTGCTTTTTCATTAATTACAGGAAGTGTACCAGGTAATCCAATACAGATGGGACATACATGAGTATTTGGCTCTGCTCCTCGATAATCATTACTACAGCTACAAAAAAGTTTAGTTTTGAGATTGGATAATTGAATATGTACTTCTAATCCAATAATTACATTATTATTTTCACTGCTCAAATCATTTACCACCTTTAGTAACTGGAGCAATCTTACGATAAATGTTTAGATCTTTTTCTAATTGGTATCCAATATTAAGAATTCCCTTCTCATCAAAATAATCGCCTATAATTTGAAATCCAATAGGTAAATCATTACTATCAAATCCACATGGTATTGACAATGCTGGGAGGCCAGCTAGGTTAACAGGGCAGGTTAAGATGTCTGCTATATACATCTGTAAAGGATCATCAATAAATTCACCAATCTGAAAAGCTGTCGAAGGCATTGTAGGACAAACAATGGAATCACATTTTTTAAAAGCCTCAACAAAATCATTTTTTATTAATGAACGAACTTTAAGAGCTTTTATATAGAACATATCATAATACCCTGCTGATAAGGCATAAGTACCCAAAATAATTCTTCTACGTACTTCTGGACCAAATTGTTCACTCCTAGTCCTACTAAAAACGTCATATACATCACCAGAAAGATCATCACTCATATTACCATATCTTAAACCATCATATCTCGCTAAATTTGAACTAGCCTCACTCATACATAACAAATAATATGTAGCTACACTATATTCAAGATGTGGAATTG
Source organism: Promethearchaeota archaeon (assembly GCA_048941285.1). Lineage (GTDB taxonomy): Archaea > Asgardarchaeota > Lokiarchaeia > Sigyniarchaeales > SOKP01 > Loki-b32. The sequence continues at coordinate 39,660 of JBHLNS010000007.1, read as the reverse complement.
AGATATCTATTATTTTTGCTCCTAAACTCTCTAATTTATCAATAGCTCTTTTTATGGTACTACGCACCTCATTATCAAGACCCTCACCAAAAAATTCTTTTGGCACTCCTAAAACCTTCTTGTCAATTGGATTCTTTAATTCTTCTGTATATTTATCAACTTCAATATCAATCGAGGTTGAATCAAGAGGATCTTTACCTGATATAATTTCAAGCATTAATGCTGAATCAAAAACACATTTAGTAATTGGCCCGATCTGATCTAATGAATTTGCAAAAGCAACTAACCCATATCTAGAGACTCTGCCGTAAGTTGGTTTTAATCCAACAATCCCGCAAAAAGCAGCAGGACATCGAATACTCCCCCCAGTGTCACTTCCCAAAGATAAAATTGCTTGCCCTGATGCGATACTTGCTGCAGAACCACCACTTGATCCTCCAGGAACTCTTGAGATATCCCATGGATTATAAGTAGGACCATAGCAGCTATTCTCTGTAGAACTGCCCATTGCAAATTCATCCATATTAGTATTTCCTATATGAATTGCTCCTTCTTGTTCAACTAAGCGCTTAATTGCAAATGCATTATATGGAGGGCGATAATTGTTTAGAATTTTTGAGCAACAAGTTGTTGGAAAATTTTTAACACAAATTAAGTCTTTATTTGCTAATGGGAGACCATAAAGTCGACCTATTCTCTTGTTTTCTTTTAAATCTTTATCAAGTGATTTTGCTTTGTTTAAAGCTTTTTCTTTAGCTAAATTAACAAATGAATGTAAAGTATGCTCAGTTTCACCTATCCTCTCAAAACATGCTTCAATTAATTCTAAAATTGAAAATTCTTTATTTCTAATCTTTTCAATTAATTCGTGTGCCATAAATTCATAAACTTTCATGAGAACTGAGACAAAAATTTGAATTTATTCAAGGAAAATCATTGTTAATTTCTTAAATCAATTAAAAGCTTGACCTCTAAAAAATTTCACTAAAACTATAATGTCCTTATCGAAATATTAAGAATAAAAACCTTAAAATTATTAATCTTTTTTTTAAGGGGCTTTTCTTAGCATAGTCCTAGGGAATGGAATGGCATCTTTAATATTGTCTATACCACATAACCACATAATAACTCTCTCAACACCTACTCCATAACCTGAATGAGGAACACTCCCATAACGTCTTAATTGAAAATACCAATCATAGTTTTTTGGATCTTCTCCATCCTTTTCTAATCTTTTTATCATATTTTCAACCAGTAAGCTTCTTTCTGATCCACCAACAATTTCACAATACCCTTCAGGTGCTAACATATCAAAACATAATGCTTCTTTTGGATTTTCTTCACTAGGGGGTTTATAAAATCCCATAATTTCAGTTGGATAATGTGTAACAACAACTGGAACATTAAAATGATCTGCAATTTTTGCTTCTTCAAGAGTTCTTAAATCCTTACCCCAAGGAACATTCATTTTATATTTGGTATTGAGTATTTCTAAAGCTTCGGAATACTTTATTGTAGGATATTCTGCTTCTGCATAATGTTCTAACAAACTAATATCTCTCTCTAAAATTTCTAGTTCTTTTCGATTGTGTTTCAAGACTTGCTTAACAATAAATCTAATTTCATCTTTAGCAACTTCAGTAACTTCGTCAAGCTGCATCCATGCAGCTTCCATTTCTGCCATCCAAAATTCTGATAAATGTCTTGATGTTTTTGATTTTTCTGCTCGAAATGTTGGCCCCATATTATAGATTTTTCCCAATGAGAAAATACCCGCTTCTGCATATAATTGCCAAGTTTGGGAGAGATATGTTATATCATCAAAATATTTGACTTCAAATAGAGTTGCACCCCCTTCAGATTGACTAGGTTGAAATATTGGAGCGTCAAATTCATAATAACCATGACTTCTAAAGAATTCATGAATTGCTCCTACAACTGTATGACGAATCTTTAATATGGCATTTAGCTGTCTTGATCTAATCCAGAGATGTCTATTATCGTATAGAAGTTCAGGAGATTGATGTTCTGTAATAGGAAAAGGTTCTGCAATTTGAACAATTTCTAAATCAGATACAGAAACTTCATAACCAGTAGGAGCTCTTTCATCTTTTTTTAATACTCCTGAAACTTTAATAGAAGATTCAATTGTTAAGTTCTCTGCTTTATCAAAAACTTCTGGATTCTTCTCCTTAGATATAACACACTGTATAATGTCTGATTCATCTCGTAGAACAATGAAAACAAATTTGTTTGATTTTCTTTCTCTATATACCCAACCTCTTAAATTAACACTACTTAATTCCTTCTGGATAGCCTCTTCGATTGTAGTATATTTCGATTCTTTCATTTTCGAATTAAATGATTAATTTACAATATAGTATGTCATAGTTAATTATCGAAATCTAAAAAATTTGACTGAATTATTTTATAATAAAATATGATTTTATATTTCGAAGAAGCGAGTTATAAGAAATTCCTAAAGATTAATCTTCTTCTTGTTTTTTAAGAAGATATTTAGAGAAGATATTCATATAGAGACATTCTTCTGGAGCCATTTCTGGCGTTGTATTCGGGTTTTCAGTAAATTCCACATTACTCCCTCTTATGATTACCACTGGAGTCTGTTGATCAGCTTCGCTTAATAGAAATTGAGCAGCACTCGCAAGATCATCTGCTACAGCTCTCATTGTTATTTCCATTGGTCTTTTAAAAAGATCTGGTTGACCTCGAAGATCTTCGATGGGTTCAAATCCCGCAGTAGCTATTGCAATTCCAATAGTACCTTTTCTTAGAGGTTGGACTCTTGAATCAGCAATAATTATTCCAAAATTTTTTATTCCAAACTCTGCTCTTAATTCTTTCCAATAATCCCAAACAACCTCCTTTAGTTTATTCGGTAGGAGAACTACGCTTCCAATACCAGCATTAGATTGATCGATTCCTGCATTAGCAATAAGAAAATCATTGACCTTTGCCAATATAACATGTCTCATTCCTCCCAGAATCATCGATGCTTCCTGTAATATTAATTCTACATATCTCTCATCCATATCATAATCTTTTGCTAACTTTTTGGCTTCTTGTGAAACCTTCTTTACTTCAGATAATTTTATAACTCTTCCTTGAGATGTTGCAACCACCTTCTCTGCAATAACAATGATATCTCCTTCTCTTAAAGACTTTCCTTGATCCTTGATGGTTTTAATAATAATATCCAATAAAGGGTCATGTTTTTTAATGAGAGGAAGTCTTATCGAAAATAACTCCATAGCACATGATAGAATAATACTTATTTGATATATTTTTTTCATTTTATTGAGAAGCTATGAAGAAAATATATACTAAATTATATGATTTTCTTGAAATTGGTGATGATTTTCCTACTGTGATAATGGGTGTTATAAATTTAAGTCCTGAATCATTCTATAAAGGCTCGGTTTATACTGAATCTGAAAAGATTAGAAAAGCTACTTTAGAAATGGTAAAAAGAGGAGTTCACATACTAGATATCGGAGGCCGTTCAACCGCTCCATGGTCTGAAAGAATAACTATAGAAGAGGAAATAAAGCGTATGAAAAAAGCTATTGAAATAATATGTGAAATCATTCCCGCTAACATAATAATATCTGTTGATACCCAATATCGTGAAGTAGCTGAAAAAGCTTTCAATATTGCTTCTAATTTGAAGAAGAAAATTATAATAAATGATGTTAGTTGTTTAAAAACAGATCCTACCCTAATAGATTTCATAATTAATAATGATTTGCCAATTATTATTATGGCTTCAAAAAAAATTCCAGGAGATTTGTGTACTCTAGAAGAGATTATTGATGAGTTTGAGAATACAATAAAGATATTAAAAAATAAAGGCTACAGTGAAGATAAAATTATTTTAGATCCAGGAATAGGTCATTGGATTGAAGAAAAAACTCATTTACATGATTTAAAAATAATAGGAAATCTACAAAAACTTAAAAAACTGAATAAACCGATTTTAGTCGCAATCTCAAGAAAATCTTTTATTGGAACTACCTTAAATATTCCCGATCCTGAAAATAGACTAAATGGAACTCTTTCTGCAACAGCTATAGCAATTTTTAATGGAGCTCATATTATCCGAACTCATGATGTGAATGATCAGATTTTAGAAATCATTAAAATGGCAGAGGAACTACGAAAAAACAAGTGAAAATCGAGCGTTTTATAAAAATATTATGATTAAAATTAGAGCTGATAAACTCAAAATCTTTAAAAATTGTTATTCTTTTCAAGTAAATTGCTAATTTAATAAACTTATTCCTTATTATGAATCTTCTTCAAGAAGGATTGTCTCTTTTGAATGATGCAAAAATGATGAAAAAGTGCAGATATATTTAAAAATGAGTGTTACCACTAGTTACTTAGTAAATTTGTAAATTATCACATAAATTCACTTTAGATTTGATAAATTTACCTTTACAAAAATTGTTAATATGATTTCTAATGCCTGATAAAGATGTTTATGATGCAGAGGATATTAAAGTTCTGAAGGGCCTTGAAGGCGTAAACTCACTTCTATAGATCATGAAGAATCTGCGCGATTCGCGCTGAGTCGCTAAAGACGTAGGCCCGCAATGTATATTGGAGATCAAGGTAAACATGGTCTTCATCATCTCATTTTTGAGGTTTTAGATAATTCTGTTGACGAAGCAATGGGTGGGTATGCCGATGAAATAAGAGTAACACTATATAAAGACAATTCAGTTCAGGTTCATGATAACGGGAGAGGAATTCCCATTGATAATCATCCAGAATTTAACAAACCTGCTTTGGAAGTGATAATGGAATACTTGCATTCAGGAGGTAAATTTGATAGTAAAAGCTATAAGATTTCAGGAGGATTACATGGTGTTGGATTATCAGTTGTCAATGCATTAACAGAATGGATGAATGTAGAGGTTTGTCGAGATGGTTACTGCTACAAGCAGAAATTTTCTAAAGGTAAAAAAGTCTCTGAACCAGAAATAACAACTATCAATGGAGACGAAACTTATACTAAAATAAGGTTTTTTCCTGATAGTGAGATTTTTGAATTTGAACCCAATGGACAAATTTTCAATGCTCATACTATAAGTAATAGAATGCGAGAACTAGCATTTCTCACTCCTCATACTAGATTTGAAATTAATAATAAATTTGATGATGAAAAACAAGAATTCCATTATGAAGGAGGCCTTAAAGAATTCATTTCTTATCTAAACAAGGATAAACAACCTCTTCATAACGATATAATTCATATAAATGATTCTATTGAAGATGAAGACGGCTCTATTTTTTACGTTGAGTTAGGAATGCAATATAATCAAGGATATCAAGCTAATATTTTAACTTATGCAAATACAATTAATACAATTGAAGGTGGTGTGCACCTGACTGGATTTAAATCCGCGTTAACTCGAGTATTTAATTCCTACATTGAGAGCTATATGGAAAAGAAATATAGAGAACATGTATTAAGTGGAAGTGACACAAGAGAAGGATTATCAGCCGTACTTTCAGTTAAACTTCCAGATCCTCAGTTTGAAAGTCAAACTAAAATTAAACTAGGAAATCCTGAACTTAGACAGATAGTAAGTCAAATCGTTACTGATAGATTAACTCAATATTTCGAAGAGCATCCAGATACAGCAAAAAAAATTGTATTAAAAACAATTAACGCTAAATTAGCTAGAGAAGCAGCTCAAAAGGCGAGAGCTTTAATTCGTAGGAAATCAGCATTAGATAGTGCAAGAATGCCTGGAAAATTAGCTGATTGTTCATCAAATGATCCAGAAAAAGTAGAACTATTTATTGTAGAAGGTGATTCTGCAGGTGGACCTGCGAAACAAGGGAGAGACAGAACATATCAAGCAATACTTCCTATTCGAGGAAAAATATTGAATGTAGAAAAGGCTAGGATTGATAAAGTATTACAAAATAATGAAATTCAGTCTATTATCAAAGCCTTAGGGGTTGGAATTCAAGAGGAAAGTATGTTAAATGGTTCTAATGGTGAGTCTGATGAAAACGGCGATGATGCAGAAGAGACTTTTGATTTAAGTAAACTCAGGTATCATAAAGTTATTATCATGTGTGATGCTGACGTTGATGGGTTTCATATTGAAACATTATTACTTACTTTCTTTTTTCGATATTTAAGACCTTTAATAGATGAAGGACATTTATACATCGCAGTACCCCCCTTATATAAAGTATCTTATAAAAATTCAAAAGATTATGTGTATTCAGATAAAGAAAAGGAGAATTATCTTCAAACGATTAAGCATAAATATAAACTCAAGAATATAGAAACGATTAAAATTCAAAGATACAAAGGACTCGGTGAGATGAATTCTGATGAGTTATATGAAACTACAATGAAGAGAGAAACACGAAAACTAAAAAAAGTAACATATGAAGATTATATTGAAAATGATTTAATCTTCACGAAATTAATGGGTAAAGAAGTAAAGGCTCGTAAAAAATTTATTATTAGTAATTTTGATGAAGTTAAAACATTAGATATTTAATTTTCATTTATTAAATTAAACTAATTTATAAAAAAAAGTGTTATAATTGACTTCAGAACAAATTGAAGAGATTTTATTAAAAGATGAAATGCAAAGTAGCTATATTGACTATGCGATGTCCACAATCGTTGGGCGTGCGATCCCAGATGTTAGGGATGGATTAAAACCTGTACATAGAAGAATTATATATGCTATGGCTGTAAATAACTGGTATTATACAAGTTCGCATGTTAAATGCGCTAAAATTGTAGGTGAGACATTAGGAAATTATCATCCTCATGGCGATATGGCAGTCTACAATTCATTAGTAAGAATGGGACAAGATTTTTCCCTAAGATATCCACTAATCCATCCACAAGGGAATTTTGGTTCTATAGATGGAGATCCTCCTGCTGCCTACAGATATACTGAAGCAAGATTATCACAAATTTCAAATGAATTAATAGAAGATATTGATAAAGAGACTGTTGATTTTGTGCCTAATTTTGATAATAGTACATCTGAACCCTTATTTTTGCCAGCTAAACTTCCAAATATTTTATTAAATGGTACAAAGGGAATTGCTGTAGGAATGGCAACATCAATGGCACCTCATAATATAACAGAGGTTTGTAATTCAATAATAGCAACTATAGATGAACCTGATATTTCAATAGATGAATTGATGGAAATAATTAAAGGTCCTGATTTTCCTACTGGAGGTATCATTACAGATACTAATGGTATCTATAATGCCTATCATACAGGAAACGGTACAATAAATATTAGCGGAAAAATTGAAACTGAAACTAAAGATACTAAAACAAGCCTAATAATTACTGAAATTCCTTATTTAATTAATAAAACAGACTTAATAGAATCCATTGCAAAACTAATTAAGGATGGAGTTCTTAAAGATGTTAGAGATTTACGTGATGAATCTGATCGAACTGGCATGCGTATTGTTTTAGATTTATCTACAAAAGCTCAACCTGTTATAATTAAAAATATCCTATTTAAAAGGACAAGGCTTTTAACCACATTCAATATTACTAATCTTGTTTTAATTAACGAAGGTAAACAACCAAAAATACTCAATTTAAAAGAGATAATTAATGAATATATTGAACATCGATTAATTATCATCTCTAAAAGAACTGAATACCTTCTTAAAAAAGCAGAAGAAAGACTCCACAGAGTTGAAGGATTATTAATTGCCTTAAATGATATTGATAATATAGTAAATTTAATTAAAAGTTCAAAGGATACAAATGAAGCAAAAGATAAGTTAAAAGTCTCTTATGAGTTAAGTGATGTTCAAGTCCAAGCAATATTGAGTATGCCATTGTCTAGATTAACTAATTTAGAACAGCAAAAATTGATTGATGAACAACAATCATTACAAACTAGTATAATTGAATATAAAAAAATTCTACAACAGAAGAAACTTCGTTTAAATATCATTAAAAATGATTTAAAAGAATTAATTAAGAAGTATGGTGATGAGAGAAAAACAGAAATAAAAATGGTTGAACATCATGAAATTAAAGAGATTGAACAAAAGGATTTGATAAAAAAAGAAACCACCATCGTAATTTTCACCAAGAATCAGTATATTAAAAGAATTTCATTAGCGGAATATCAAGCACAGAGACGTGGAGGGCGCGGAAAAAAAGGTATGACTGTACGTGAAGAAGATTTTATTACAGATTTATTTGTTTGTAACACTCATGATACAATCCTTATATTTACTTCTAAAGGGAGGGTATATTCCATTAAGTGTTATGATATTCCCTTACAAAAGCGAACTGCTAGAGGGAAACCAATTGTTAATTTTATACCATTACAAACTGGGGAAAATATCTCTGCTATGATACCAATTAATAATTTTAATACAAATGAAATGTTGATCATGACTACTAAAAACGGTATTATCAAAAAGACACCATTAAGACTATTCTCAAAATTTAGGAGTACAGGAGTAAAAGCGCAAAGAATCAGACCTAATGATGAATTAATAAGTGTAAAAAGGCTTTCAAATGAACTTCAGGATATTTTTCTCGCCACAAAATTAGGATATGCAGTTAGATTTGATGAATCAGAATTACGAGAATTAGGACGTAATTCTATGGGAGTAAAAGGAGCAGAATTAAGAGAAAATGACGAAGTAATTGATACACTTCTCGTATCTGACGATGATATAATACTAACCCTTACCCAAAATGCTTATGGACAAAGAACATACGTAAAAGAGTATCGAAAGACAGGAAGAGGTGCCAAAGGGGTACGTAATATCTCATTAGATAAAGTAAAAGATGATAAAGTTATTGCAACTAAAATTGCTAAACAAATGGACATATTAATTGGAACAGAACAAGGACAAATGATAAGAGTCCCCGTTGATTCAATAAGAATTACTCATAGAACTGCTAAAGGAGTTAGAGTAATTAAACTCTATGAAGATGATTATGTTGTAGCAATTGGAAAGTGTGAACAAGAAGCTTAATTAATTTAATTCTTACTTTTAAGATAAGGAATAAGACAGAGGAAAGTAAGGGCATCCTCTCCTACATTATCTATCCCATGATTTTCATTAGGTGGAATATATACGAAATCCCCTTTCTTTGTCATTTCAATTTCTCCTTTATCATTATAAAATTTCCCATGTCCCTCTAAAATATAAATTTCATGTTCCTCAGGATGATTATGAAGAGGAATTTTTTCTGTTGGCTTAACTTCGATTCGTCTCATTGCAAAATTCTGTGCACCTGAATTTTCATCAATAAGCCATCGAATGAAAATTCCATCTACTTTAGTACCATCTGCTAATACTGCTTCCTTCTCTTCTACTTCTGTATAATTCTTTTTTAACATAAATAAGATAAATTTCCTGTAATATTAAAAGTATGGCTTGTTGTTTCTTTTATGAAAATTTTATAAAGAAAAGAAAATTTAATTCGTCTATTAACTTATAAGCGAATTTCATTCAATATTTTAGGTTCAAAGAAATGGAGCTTAGAGAATTTCTAGATCAGATTCCAAATTATAAAGAGTTTATGACTATTGCTGAACTAAATGCTTCTAGTAAGAACTTAGCTAGGGAATTTGAAAATGTTGAACTAAAAGAAATTGGAAAATCACGAGAGGACCGTCCAATTTATAGTTTGATGATAGGAGAAGGAGAAAAAAACGCACTTCTTTATGCGTTTCCACATCCTAATGAACCAATAGGAAGTATGAGTTTAGAGTTTTTATCATGGTTTCTAGCGAAAAATCCTAATTTTACTAATGAATCAGGCTATAAGTGGTACATTATTAAAGCAATCGACATCGATGGAGCGATTCTTAATGAAGGATGGTTTAAGGGAAATTTCAATCCATTGAAATACGCTAAGAATTTTTATAGACCTGCACCCTTCGAACAAGTTGATTGGACTTTTCCCGTGAAATATAAAAAACTTCAGTTCAACTCCCCATTACCAGAAACGCGATCTTTAATGGAATTAATGATTAATATAAAGCCTAAGTTTATGTACAGCTTTCATAACTCTAGTTTTGGTGGCGTTTACTTTTATATTTCACGTGAAATCGGAAGTATGTGTGATGATTTAGTTAATTTTGTGACTAAAGAAAAATTGCCATTGCATTTGGGAGAACCTGAAATGTCCTCTATAAAAAAAATCCATGATGGATTCTTTCAACCAATTGGAGTTCAAGAAATGTATGATTCTTTTGTAGATGAAGGTGTTGAAAATCCGCAGCAAGTGATTAAATGTGGTACTAGCTCTTTTGATTACCTTAAAAATATTATTGATAATGAATCTTTTTCTTTTACTTGTGAAATTCCATATTTCTATGATAAAACTATTGGAGATAGTTCGCTATTAGACGATGAAAGGAAAGATCTACGTTTAGGATCGCTGGAATATATAAAGGAAATTTATAAACAAGCAAAGAAGATATTTAGATCAATAAGAAAATACTCCAACAAGAACACAAGAATTTATACTGCAATAGATGATTACCTGCGGAGAAGAGGATCAATAATTAGCCTTCAAATTCATGAAGCAAAAACTTCCTCTTTTTATGATAGGAAAGCCACAGTAGCTCAAGCTTTTGATCTAAACGTGTCAAAACCATGGTATGATTTATTAAATGCTTCAATGGTTACAAGATTATGTGATGAGGCACTTGCTTATCACCCAGAAAATAAAGTGGAAATTACAACAATTAAAAAGAACTACGATAATTGGATCGAACAAAAAGTTAATGAAATATTAAGCAGGACTAAATTTAAGGTTATTCCCATCCAAAAACTAGTCCGTGTTCAAGTCGGAAGTGCACTTATCACTTTAAAAAACTTATCACTAAATAAACATTAAAGATTTATACTTAGATGAGGAATATTTAGATAATAAATCATTGTTATAAAAAAATAATTTCTCATTCTTATGACAAAAGATATAGCTATTGGGCTTGATTACTCTCATAATAATAAATTAACAATTGAAAATAATGCTTTTACAGATTTTATTCAATACTTTTTTGAATCAGATTTTAAATTGGGAAAAATTGAAGCTGGTTTAACCTATGATAAGTTAAAGAAGTATGATATCTTCATAATTGGAGTTCCTCATCTCGGACCAAATTTGGATTTAGAAGAAATTGAGGCTTTAGTCAAATATGTAGAGGACGGGGGAAGCCTCCTTGCAATAAATGATGGTGGTGGAGATTATGAAAATAAAAATAATTTATCTGAATTAACCAAACATTTTGGTATTAAATTCAATTCTGATCGTCTATTTGATAATGAATTTTTTATAAAAAAAAACTCTCATCCTGTTATAAAAGAATTTAAAAGCCACTTTATTACAAGAGATCTCTCTCAATTTATTCATTCCAATGGCTGTACTTTAAAAATAGATAAATCCATTGAAAATGATAAAATTGACATTAATTGTATAGCATTTTCTTCAAAAAATTCTTCATGGCATAGTTATTTCAATGGAGATGAGTGGTGCGATGAATCAGAACAGCACCTTCCAATCATATCTGTTGTACATTATTATTTAGGTAAAGTAGCTGTTATAGGAAATCTTTCTATTTTTTCAAGTTTAAGCAAATCGTACGGGATAGGATCAACAGAAAACTTTAAACTTGTTAGCAATATAATTTCTTGGCTGCTAAATAAAATAGGTCCAGAAGAAGACAAATCATCAAAACCAATTTATACCACTGTTGCTATTGATCAAGATATATTTTATTGGATAAAAGAAATCTTAAATAAAGGAAAGTGGAAAAGTCTAGACGAATTAATTAATTTTTCCTTAAAAGTAACTAAGATTAGATTGAAAGAAACTGAAAAAGATGATCAAGACCAATAAAAAAGAATTATTAATTGGGCTTATTGGAGATACTCATATAAGATCTGGAGAACTAGAGATTCTAGAATTTATAATAGAAGATTTCCACGAAAAAAAGATTGATTATTTAATTCATGTGGGAGATTTCACAAGTTATAAAGTATATGAGAAACTTCAAGATATTTTTGGAAAGGAGAAACTTATAGCAATTGTCGGTAATATGGATGATTCAAAAATTTCAAAAGAATTATCTGAGAAAATAGAATTAGATTTATATGGACATAAAATTTTTATAACACATGGTGCTGGTGGACCAGATAATATTATTGAACGTTTAAACAAAAGGTTTAATTTAGCTGAATATGATATCATCATTTTTGGTCATGTTCACAAGCCTTTCAATAAACAATGGAGAGATAACAAATTATATATTAGTCCAGGTACCCCTACTGATAGGCGTTTTGCTGACATTAACTCTTATGGATACATAAAAATATCTCAAGATAAAGTAGAACCAAAAATTATTTATCTATAAGGTCTGGATATATTATGAATTCTGTAAAATCTTCTTTTAAATTGAATTATAAAGAGATTCAACCCAGTCAATTATATATTAGCAAGGAAAAACTTGAAAAAATAAAAGAGAAATTTAAATCAAAAGATCTATCCACATTGGATGCAATCCCTATTAAAAAAATGGGTAAAGAAATTTTTTATACAGATGGTCACACACGAGCGTTTGCTACATATCAAGCGGGTTTTGAAGAAATACCGGTAATTTGGGAGGATGAGGAATTAGATTGGGAGATGTATGAAATTTGTATAAAGTGGTGTAAAGATTCAGGAATATATTCTATTGCTGATTTAAGTAATCGAATCGTTGATCAAAAAGAGTATGAAATTCTATGGTATAAACGTTGTGATGACTTACATAAAAAATTAACTTTAAAAAGAGTCAAGAATGTCTAATAACGTTCTAAAAGGATAAGGAAAATTTATTTAAAAAATTAGATTAAGCAGCTTCCATTGATTTCCCTGAAAGCTTCTTGTAATGATTGAGAACTGCTTGACGGGCTGCGTATACGAAAGCTCTTTTTACATTAATCCCTTGTATTGCTATTGTCTCATAAATTAATACATGATTTAATTTAGCAGTATCAAGGGCTTGACGTATCTTTGATATCTCTACAATATCCTCTAAATCTCGTTTATTAGCAAGAACGACTGTAGGTACTTCTGGAGGAGCAAAAGCTTCTGAAGGTATTAACTTATCACCATAAAATCGGAGTAACTCTTTCAAACTCCAAATGTTCTCTCCCCATTGGTCTATTAATGAATCCCAAGTGAATATCACGGCATCTGTACCTTTGAGAACAGTTTGTCTTTGAAATTTATGTCTACGTTGTCCAGCAACAGTATAAACTTGAAATACCACATTTGAAACCCTTGCAACAACACGATCGAAAAATAATGTACGACCTGTTGGATCTTGTATCTGTTGCATATCCCCCGTAGCAAGACCTTCACGTTTATAAACCCAATCTAGAGCTGTGGTTTTTCCACCTAAGCTTGGGCCGTAAAAGCAGATCTTAAATACAAGAGTCCCATCTCCTCGACGACTTGGCAAATATATCAATCCTCGCTTTTAAAAATCTAAAATTATAAATTAAGTCTTATTAATTCTATAAAACTCTTGTAATATAAAAATTTGCAAAAGAAAAGTTTTGCTATTTTTAAGTGTTGAAAGGAGTATTCTTATGTGAAATTAGCTCTGATATGCAAAAATTCTCCATTTTATTATTAATGATTTATCATGTTAATTTCCCTATTATTATATAACATTCGCTAGAAATACTTAGTATTAAACTAGAAACTCCTCAATTGTGGCATTATGTTTATAAGCTTTTACCACACCATATACATTCTTGACGTTTAAGTTTACGAGACATCTCACAATTAGGACAATCTTCTTTTATAAACGAGTCTTCTTCAATGTCTGGAGGAATAGTTAATGGTTTTATTACTTGTTTATTTGTTGGATCTTGTGAAATATTCATAAAGTTAAATCCACAACTACTGCAAAATTTTTGATTTATCTTTATGAGTTTATCCCCGCACATAGGACAAAACTTAACTGTACGAGTTCCTAATTCTACTGCTAAATCATTTGATTGATCAGCTGTAGGTCTCATAAATTGTTCTTTCATAGGGACAATTACTTCTCTTGGTTGTTTAGGACTCGTTTTTGAGATCACATGCCCTACTATTGATAATATCCCACCTAAAAACATTCCTATTACGCCAAATCCTGGGCTTATGACAGACCAAAGGCTAACATCATAGAATATACGTCCATTTAATTCCATTCCCACGATCCATCCTATAGTGCCAATCATCATCAAAATTGAAGGTGCTAACCAGGTACTTACATAACTGTATTTCCTAGTTTTATACGCCTTAGAGATAATTAATATAATACTTATTAATACTAATAAAGAGCAGATTGCTGATATAATAATTTCACCAGGATCTTCTGTAAATGCAGTAACACTACCATATCCATAAAGATTTAATGAAATTAATCCCCACATCCAAAAATCCATATAACCATAATAATCGGAGTAATAACCTGCTGGAGATATAAAAGCTATAAGAGCAATTATTCCTCCAATAAGTGGAAAGACCCAAGGATAATCTTTAATATTACCCATTTTTCATATTTACCTTACATCTATTTAAAGAACTCGTTCAAAAATAACTTTTATCCTATTTTTCAATAAGATAATTTGAATTATAAATGCTTAGTTTTTTTGGAATAAAAGTGAAGAGGTATACCAATAAAAGGAATGTATAATTTTTTTTATTGAAGAAATGCATCTGATTGGAAGCAAAATTTAGTTTTTCGATTTGATATTTCTTTTTCAGAATATTAAAAAATAAGTTCTTTCATGATATAATAAGAAAAGTAAAATATTCACCTTAAATAGAAAACTTTGGTTTTTAAATTGAAAGCTCTTTTAGAATCTTTTAATCTTTCTGATGATGCTATTAGCATTTATCTTAAAGGTTTAGGGAAATTTCCATTTACTTTTAGTGAAATTCAAAGCATTGTACCACATCTCTCAGAAGAAGTAGTTAAGAAACTTATCACCGAGCTTATTGAAAAAAAACTTATTTTACTAGTTAATCCCAAATACTCAGAATCTATACCACACTACATTACAATTCCTCCATTTGCAGCATTTTTAAATATCTTAGCTGATTCAACTGAAAATTCTGATGAAACAACTATAGAAGAAAAGAAAAAGTATCCAATGATTGAAAAATTTCAGGAGAATCTCTATCATGATTTAGAAAAAAATAGTGAAGATTTGATTGAATTACTTAGTAAAAAAGGAACTTCTGGCCAGACAATGGAAATATTATCAGAAGTTGAGGAAAATGTAAAAAAACTTGCACAGGTAATATTAGATGATGTTATTGGATTGATTTCACCTCTTAGATTGCAATCTGCTGTTGATGCTCGGGATTTTACCACACTAATTAACTCAGTAAAACAAAAAGTACCAGAATCAGAGGAAATGGTTGCAAATATGTTTTCTCAATTTAGGGAAATTGTTAAAAAACTAGAGTCTCCAAATATTCCCGCTGAGGTTGAGGCGTTTAAATCATTCATAAAAAACTTAGTAGACTCAATTGACAAAAGAGTCCAAGAGTTATCTTTCGAAACAAGCGGTCCTTCTTCGAAAAGAATTCATACTCTTGAAAATTCCCTTTACAACCTTCTAACTAATTATATTAGCATAACAAAGGATTCTTTAGATAAGTTTTGGATAGTAAATAGTTATGAAAAGATTAAAGAAATCATCTCTATATTATTAGAAAAAAGCAAAAACCATATAAAGATTATAGTACCTAATATCGAAGGATTTATTCCCTTAGAGAAATTTAACTTAGACTATTCAAATGATTTTAGCATAAAAAAAGGAGTTCCACAGAAGGAAGCTTTGCAAAAAACACAGAACCGTAACACAATCTCTGTACCTAAAAAACAAACAATAGAAATCTTAGAAAAAATTGATAACACAGCTAAAAAAGTTGCAGAACTTAAAGGATTTGAATTAAGTCATGATATTGCTGATTTATTAGCATTAATTTCAGAGGTTAATGCAGAATCTATTGTTCTTGATAGTATACAAGGTTGGTTGAATAGATTGTTAGTTATTAGAAAACATTTAGATTCAAATACTCAATATCTGCTTTTAGAGGATATTGAAAAATGGAAAAATGATTATCCTAAAATAAAGATAATTGAATCTAAACCAGAACAAGATGTTGTTGATGAATTTGAATCAAATCTTGAAAAGTCTAATGAGCAAACTCAACCTAAAGAATTACACATAAAAATTATATCATCAGATCCTCATGAAAATAAGTATGCACTCGCTTTTGCTAAAAAAATGAATATCGAATACTTACAAATTAATAATAATAATATATTTGCTATTAATGCTGATGAATCTTCTTTAATTTTTGGAGTCTATCAAAAAATTAGTAATAAACCTCTTTTTGATTTAAGCGGTTTTTTTACCACATATAAACCTATAATTGAGGTAATATCTCCCTTAATTGATCAGATTACAAGTAAAGCAAGATACTCTCGGGAAGTTGAAATTAATAGAGGATTTAATGAAATTATTGAATATATCAACGATTTTAGCGGTAGAAAAATTGGAAAAAAGCTCAAAAATTTATTAGATGTAGCTTTTGAAAAGGATGGAATCTCTCTTGACATTTTAGAACTCAAATTATTGATTGGGAAATTGGAAAAATCTTATTTGCCATTAGATAACGAAATGAAAGAATATATTATTAACGCGCTTAATAAATTGAATAACAAATTCTCATCTTTAGAATTAAATTATCCCCCTGACTTTAGACCCCCAATTTTAAAGGAAGACGGCGAAAGTGAATTAGAAATTGAGAGAGTACCACCTCAAATTGAGTCACTTGATGTTGAGAAGCTAGATAATTTATTTGAATTATTTCTTGAAAAAATCGAGAGTCTTAAAGGAATAGAAATTGGAGAGCAAATTGATAAATTTATTGAAATAGTTTTAAAATTACAAGGATATTCAAATATTATTGAGTGGAGAAACTCTTTACGAGATATCGATAAGAGATTGGAGGAACCTTTTAAACAAAAGATTAGAGAAGATCTTTTAAGTTGGAAATTAGGTTTATTACACCAAAACCCCATTTCAACGATAAAACTAAAGGAAGAATCTAATGAAGCTCTTGAATATGCAAAAAAAGAAAGTGCTTTATCAATTTTTGAAGAAGAATACGTTAGTCCTGGATTATCCCAATCTCAATTTAAAGCTGAAGAAGAATTCTCATTAATCAGTGATGAAAATAAAGTTGATCCAAAAATAAAAATGAGAGAATTGTTCAATAAAATCCAGTTAAAATTAGGAGAATTGACAGGATATGAGATAGGCAAAATAATGCAAAATATTGTTGATATTATATTAGAAACTGAAGGATACTCAATGATCTTAAAGGATATAAAAGACTGGATAAGTAAACTTCGAAAGATTAAAGGTCCACTTGAAAGTGAAATTAAGGATGATTTTCAAATAGAATTTATAAAATGGAAAGATAATTATTCTCTTGATGATTATGAAACAACCCTAGAAAATAGTCCTTCATATGACTTGTTTGAAGACTCTAATACAATTGGTAAAGGTGGAATGATTGGAACTTTAAACGACAAATTTAATAGTTTATTTGAGAATATTCAAACTTTAAAAGGAGAGGAATTAAGTAATGATTTGCAAAGCATCGCAGACATTCTTTTGCAATCGCATGGAGCAGTTGCAGTGAATACAATACGACAATGGATTAGTAAATTGCGTTCTATAAAAGAACCTTTAGATGATGAGGTCAGAGATGAGTTCTCAGCTGAATTAGAAGATTGGAAAGAAAAATTTACTTAATATCAGTATTAATAAAAAGGATTATGATAATGTCGATTTTCTCTTATCTCTATAGTTTTCAATTCAATTTCTCTATCAATTAATCCTTCAATATGACATAAATATTCATATTCATCTTTTAAACAAAGAGTGATCGCAACTCCTTTTTTATTCATTCGTGATGTTCGCCCTATCCTATGAATATAATTCTCAGGAAATTTTGGTACATCATAATTTATCACATGAGAGACATCATCAATATCAAGCCCTCGAGCTGCTACATCAGTGGCAATTAGTAAATTAACAGTTTGATTTCTGAAATCCGTCAGAATTTTCTCTCTTTGAAACTGAGATAATCTCCCAGAAATGACACCTACTTTAAAATTTAAACCTTTTTGGTTTTTTAATCTCCTTTCTAACCAAGTAGCAGTTTTTTTTGTATTTACAAATATTAATACATGTTTTGGTTTTTCAATTCTTAAAACTTTCAAAAAAGTTTTATATTTCTCTTCAAAACGGTCGATTAAATAATAAAATTGTCTAGTGTTCCCTACCGTTAAACTATCTCTGCTTAAATTTATAAATTCGAATTTATTTTTTGTATACTTTTTAACGAGCTTTCTCATGTCATAATCTAATGTTGCTGAAAATAACATAAATTGGTATTCTGTTCGGATTTTACTTAGAATGTATTTAACATCGGGAGCAAACCCCATATCCCAAAGCCTGTCAGCTTCATCTAAAACAACGAAACGGATGTTTTGGAAAGATAAATTCCTTCTTTTATAAAGGTCTATGATTCTACCTGGAGTTCCAACTATGATGTTTACCCCTTGTACAATTTTTTTAATCTGATTATTTATTGAAACCCCACCATAGATTGTCATCGACTTCACTCTACCATTTCCTAAGTCTTTAATCACTTTATTTGTCTGTTTTGCTAGCTCTCGTGTTGGTGCTAATATTAAAGCTTCATTATTAATATATTTCAATTGCTCTATAATTGGTAGAATAAATGCTAAAGTCTTTCCAGAACCTGTTTTAGATTGAGTCATTATATGATGTCCCTTAATAATTAAGGGGATGGCCTTTTTTTGGACAGGGGTAGGATAAATTATATTATTTCTTTTTAAAGCGAGAGTATTACTTTCGCTAATTCCTAAATCTTCAAAATTCAATTTTAATTTTCACTAATTACTTACTTTTTTGCGCTCTTATTCATATAAGTAAAATAATTTATGAAAAATAAAGGTTTGCTTTAGGAAATATTAATCTCTAATAATAAATTCTAAAAGAATTCGCTTTCTAATTTATTTTTAGATATTTCTCTATATCAATAAACTCTATATTTTAAGTCAAAACATTTAAAAAGGCAAGTTGGATTTTTAATATTGAACTATTTTAAAACTATTTAAATTGGAGGGTGATCGAATGAATCGAAAAGAACCAACTTGGTTTGGGATAAATTTAAGTAAAAAGCAAGCAACTAATGTATTTATTTTGTCATTGGCAGGATTATTTCTACTAACTATGATTATTGTGCCGTTTATCTTTTCATTCATTAATTCAATTATATCTGCTATTAAATATGGCGGTTTTGAATCCTGGATTCTATATTCATTGATGTACATGTTGCCTTATTTAATTATTCTACTCATCGTATTTAGTTTTACAATCTATACACTCGTAAAAAGTAGAAAAATCGCAATATTTTATTCAGGTGTAATGGGTACACAAAAATCTGAAGTGAGATTGCTTTCATTCTGCCCAAACTGCGGTAATAAAAGAACGAGCATTGAAAAATTTTGTAGAATATGTGGAGAAGAATTTAAATAAATCATAGAAGATTATTCAAAAATTATTTTTTTTGTTAATTCATCTAATTTCATTAATTTATAATTAATTAGTAACCTAACTTTTTTACTTTTAATTTTAGGATTATTTAAAAATAAATCTTGCACAACTGAATGATATTTTTTCCCTTTTTTAGCCAAACTCCTATGAATTATATTTTCTTCATCATAAAGTGGAATTGGAAACATAAAGGGTCTTTTATGAATATGCCTAGAACTTTTCACTAATTTGATATATTTAGATAGAATTGGAGCATTCAAAATTGCTGAAAGATAATAGACTTCACTTTCTGAATCGCTAGAGTAATAATAATTTTCAGATCCTATGATCAACCTCTGTTTTTGGTTATCAATAACAGCAGATTTTAAACTAGAACCACTAGCATTATATACTACAATATAAGCTTTATTTTTATTTTGTTTTTTAAGTTTATTCCAGTAATTTAAATTCGCGTATAAATTATTTATTCTACTTGATTTCTTCTTATTTTGTTGATAAATTCTATTCATTTCCTTATAAAAGTTGAACGCTTTAGGAAAATTTTTGAGAAAATCTATATCAAAATCAAGTTGGTCATTTATTGGGAGAAAAACATTTTTTTTAAATTTAATATAGAATGGAAGAAGATCCAAATTTAAAAATGTTTTAAAGTGAAATTGATTTTCGATTTCTTTATTTTCAAACGGAAATTTCCATTGTTTTTTTGATCGAGATAAAATTTCTAAATCAGATGAAATAATTAAAGTATCATGGCTTTTCTGAACTTTATTGAAGAAAATCAATGTTCTTGGAACTAATGTAGCCCCTTGAAAAAATTTCTCTTTATAAGGACTTATTTTTAATCCTTTTATGGCATTTAATTCCCTTAAAGGTAATAATAATTTTGCGCCATTATTTTCAATTCTCAAACTTGAATATAATGTTTCTTCTATTAATTCTAGATCAGTGTTATAGAGCTTTGTTTCAATTGGATATTTCTCATTGATTGAAATAGAATTTTCTTTTCCGATATATTCAGCTTTTAAACAAATATGGTTAACATTAAAAAAATAATGTTTTGGAAAATCCCAAATTTCCAACTTTTTATTGAAAATAGAAAAAGCTCGAAACTTGTGACAATGATCTCCGTTTAAGACACTTTTTGGCATTACAAAGAAAACTATTCCATTTTTAGATAAAAAATTGTTAGGTATTGCATAAAAAAAAATAGCAGCTAACTCGATATGAGTTATATATTGACTAAGCGGTTTAATTCCTAATATGTTTGCTAAACCTCGAATTTTTATTTGATATGACTTACTATGTAAGTCTTTATAAGTTAACCAAGGAGGATTGCCAATCACCAAGTCAAATTTACTATATAAATTATTGAAGTCAATTTCTTTTTCATAAAGCTCTGGAAATAATGAATCAATTAAAAAAATATTTAGATTTGAAATATTAGGTTTACTCTTATTAAAGTATTCTAATTTCAATAGTAAAATGTTAACTTTTACGGTTATCACAGCTAAAGGATTAATATCAAAACCAAAGATATTTGATAATGCTATCTCTTTTGATTTCATTGATACTTTAGAATCAATTATACTAATCATTATTGTGATAATAAAATTGCCTGGACCACATGATGGATCAAGTACTTTCGTTCCCAACTTATAAACATCTTCCACCATTTTTTGAACTAAATTTGATGGTGTGAAGAATTCTCCAATTTTATGTCTAGTTTCAGGTAAAAATATTTGCTGATATAAATCGCTAAATAAATCTTGTTTTGCAAATTTGATCTCTTTAAACTTATTATAGATATTTTTAATTATTGTTTTGTTAAATTTTGTCCAGAAAAAATAATCGCAATTAAAGATCTCTTTCAAGGTT
Source organism: Promethearchaeota archaeon (assembly GCA_048941285.1). Taxonomy (GTDB): domain Archaea; phylum Asgardarchaeota; class Lokiarchaeia; order Sigyniarchaeales; family SOKP01; genus Loki-b32. The sequence goes on along the minus strand of JBHLNS010000007.1, from coordinate 18,060 downwards.
TTATTATTATACAAATTATTAATTTCCTCAAAATTGAGATTTTTATTGCTGGATTTGGAAATAACAATAATTTTTAAGATATGTATAAAGTACGTATGTTTCAAAAATAATTCAGAGCTTATTTCATATCCATAGAATATACTGAAGATTTCTTTCCATTTTAAGAAACTTTCTTCAAAATAATTTTCTATTTTCTTTTGTTCTTCAAAATAATTTATACATTGGATGTATATATTAGACCCTACTCCTAAAAATTCAGCAATAGCTTTTGAGTCTATTACTTTTTTATCTACATCCATTTTTTCTCATATATATGATTTTCTATCAAAAATTTCAATTATCTAATTATTTTAAATAAAATTGATTGGTTTAGTTAAAAATGAAAAAATAAAAAAAATATTTCACTATCTTCTCATAAATGTAGGAAGCATTAAGGAAAAAATTTCTGCAATTAATCTTAATTTCATCTTCTCTTGAATCCTAGTCACGATTAGAATGGATTTTGATAACTCTTCTTTATCTAAAGATCCCCCCGCATAAATAGCTTGTTCAGTATTAAAAACTAATAAAAATTTGACATTTGGGTTGTTTATTACGCTAATGCCTTGAGTAAGTTTTAAATCATCATAAATTGGCATATAACTTTTAGGTATGTCACTTCTATCATTGGTGATTAAAAGCACTGGAATTCCTCGTTCAACAGCTCTTTTGAGTTCTTTTGCATAAAAGTCATCAATGCGTGGGGTAATAATATTTAATTGGTCTTTGGTAGAATTAATTAAATTGATCAATAAATCATTCAAAACATTTTTCTTATCAACTCCACCACTAGATTCAATATTAACCATTCCTACTAATGTCATTATCTTATTTTCAAGATCTGTTATCTGCGCTCGTAATTTCTTATTTTCAATCCTTAGCTCTAAATTTCGATCTGACAAAAGATATCAACTATTTTTTTGTTTTAATAATGAATATTATAAATTATATTTGTATTACTATTATTTATTTATTGATTTTTGGTTAAAGATAAATGAAATTTAAGACCCGATTTTTTTCCAAGGTCTCCCAAAAAGTAAATAGCTAGACATTGCTAAACTACTTCTTAAATCTATATGTTGAATACCCGCATAAGCACTCGAATCCTCAACTTGCTGTGCAATAAGCTTTTCCATTTTATTTGCAATACATTGTTGACGCGCTTTTAAGAGTGAAACTCCTTGACTGTTATTGTTAAAGAAATTCACAATGAAATTTGAGATAATTTGTTTTGTTTCATCATTAAAAATAGGATAATTTTTTGAAACTATTCCTGTTATTTTATTGTAATCAAATTGAGTAACAATCTCACCGAATGTTGTTAAAGTGTTCCTTAATTTTTTTCCTTCAATATCATAAACCTGTGAATTAAAAATTATCAACGGTTGTACTTTTGAATTCTTCTGACATAAAATTCGGCTAATGTCATTAAATGTCAAAATTTGATTGTCATTTGTAAGGAAAAGACTATTTTTTGGACTCCATTTAGAATAAAAAATATTCCCTACAAATACTATAATATGATAAATGTCAGCTGATAAATTTGCTAAAATTTTTTCCCGTGTAGAATTTATCCCTATTAAAGTAGCAATTTGACCAACTTCACTTCTTTGATTGAAAAAACTTAGTATATAATTTAGCTCATCAGCTCCAGCTTGAAATGGATAAATTAACTCTTTCTGTTTGGTTCTATCGTTCCATTTTACAGGATTATTAGCATTTATGGATTCAATTACTAAAACATTAAATTTATTATTAGAAACATCAGTTAGAGGTATTTTAGGAGATTCATCTTCAAAAGCAACACCACCAAGTGGTACATCACCTATTTTATATCCACTTGAATATTTTAATAAGAAAAAATTATTATCATAAATTAGGTCAAAGGGAATAGTCATATTATCCAAAATGAAATAGATTTGTGGTGTTATATTTATACTCTCAATTTTAAATGATTTAAAAAAATCTCGAATTAACTTTGGTAGAAAAATGTATAATAACTCTCCAAAGTCTTTTAAACTAAAATTGTATTTTCGATATTCTGATTCATAAAAAAGTTCATTATAAATTTCAATTAATTGAGAATCATTCCAAAATTCATTAGTAATTGTGCCTTGAATTATTTCGTTATTTATTGATATAAACCTATATAATATCATTCCATCAGAATTGATTCTTAATATTAACTGCTTTATACTAAACTCATTGGGAAATAATTGTATTTGATTTATTTGTTCATTAAAATTATATATTTCTTTTTTCAAAAGTTCTGTTTCAGCATATAAAGCAGGGAGATCTTTTACTTTTTTCTTAAGATCCTCCTCTAAATATAGTAGTATCTTCTGTGACATGTTTAGATTCTGTTCCTCAAAAAGGGAACGGTAAAACATCATTCTCCAAAAATCTTTCTGTTCTAGGGAAAAAAACATCGATTTAAATTGCCACAGTATATTACATGTATAGAAATAGTGAAATAATTGGTCATTAGTTTGAGGTAATTTTAAATGATTGCTTAACTTCTCTAAAGATTGGAGTAGATACTTTTTTTCTTTCATATCAACAAATTTTTTGCATGCTTCAACCCATAATTCAATTAAGACTTTATCATAAGACAGATCTGTTTTATACATAAATAAATCTTCTAAGAAATCATAAATTTCATAAGCAATTTCAAAACGATTTCTATTAATCGAGAAATCAATAAATTTCCTAATGTAGGTAACCGCTTCACCAAATGATTCATATTCTTGCTTCTTAAAAAAGATGTTTCTAATAAAGATAACAATCCAAGAATATTCACTAATATCGTTTAAATAATAAATTAATGCTTCCAAATCAGCTAAAATTGTATTAAAACTTCTTTCATTTATTGCAATTCTGCTTATACTACTAAACTCGTTTTTTAAATAACCTGGAAGCCTGTTGATTAAAATTTTATTGATAAGTCTAACAAATTCTGTAGAATCGTCCATTAGTTTATATTTTAAGCAAACATTTTCTATTAAAATGTAAATAAATAACGCTCGTCTACTAGGTTCTATATTAAATATTGTTTTACTAATGCTTTCCATACTCAAATGGAAATATTCTGAAGGAACTACTGATTTTCTTAAGAAGGTTTGTAATATTTGTAATTCAAATAATCTCTGAAAATCATCTCTCTCATGCAATTTTGCAGAAAAAGAAGAAATGAATTTAGTTATTCCTACTTGGGATATTTCTTCCTTGTTTACAAATTCTTGAAGAAGATTTGTACAGAAATTATTAAATAAATAAAAATCATCTAATTTTGATAAAAATGAAAAAAATCTATTATAAGCATCAATATATCTAATTAAATCGATCCCTACCTCTCCTTCCTTATGTTTAATTAATGAATTTATATACATCCACCAAGAATTTGAAATAATCATTATTAATTGATGCTTTTTTTGAATATCGAGCCAATCATTCTTAGCTATTTCAAAACTTAAATCATCTAATAATTTTGAAGCCCATAAATGGTTAGCAGTATATAATAACTTACGGGCTGTTATAATTTTGTTCTGAAAATTAGTTAAAAACAATTGTTTTACATCAGCGCTAACAGACATGGGTATTTTATTATCCTATAATTCAATATTTTGATTTGTATTTTCAAATTCTTTCTCTTGCTCAGAATCTTTTTGTTTAGGATTTTGAATCCAACCTTTATTTAATTTACCTTGCGCCCATAAAACACTGGCACCAATCCAACCAATGTTTTCTCTCCCTGAAACTCCTAACACGTTAATTTTATCTTTTAACCTATCAGAAAAATGTTTTGAAATTTCAGCTTTTAATCTTACATCTAATCCCGGAATTAAACTACCCCCTCCTGCTATGATTATATTGGATAATATATCCTCCCAGTTTTCCCTATCCCAGAATTTAGTAACTTTTGAAATTGCTTCTGGTAACCCTATATAATCAATATGAATTAAAGAAGGTTTAAAGAGGGGTTCAGCTAGCATAAATCTTTCTGTGTTTATTTCTAGATTTGTCCCATCAGGTAAATCAATATTTCTATTATATTTCGTTAATCCATCTTTGATTCTTCTTATCTCTTCATCTGGATTTATTACACATAAAGATAATTTCTCTTTAATTTCATTAGCAATCATTTTATCAAGAAAAATATTCTTTCCAGAGCCTTTTTTTGATATAATTAAATTTAATAAATAATTTGTTAAATCTTTTCCAGCAATAGGATAAATATCTCTTGCCATTACATTTGAGAAACCATGTAAAAATGTAGTAATAATAGTATTTGTTTCCCCCATGCTTATTACTATACCACTAGTTTTCCGTAATGTAGCTAATATTCCTTGGCTTTCAGATAAAAATAATAATGAAGGGAAATCAAAAACATTTAAGAAAATATCCTGTAACTTTGTATTCTCTATTTCCGGCATGAAATACGGAGAAATTATTATAATCGGTTGTTTAAATTGATTTTCTTCTGTTATTTCTAATTGCTTATAATGATGGTAGAAGAATTTCATAAAAATATTATAATTACTTTCCTTTCTGAATTCATGAATTTTAAGTATATTTGAGTACTTTATAGCATCGTGCCCAAATAAATGATTTTCAATACTTTTTTCAGTAATGTAAATATCTTCAAGGCCGTCAATTACATCAGATGCAAATAAATAATCTGTATTATTAACATAAACAGTAGGAGCAATAATATCTGGAAAATCATCTCCAGCCCATCCCATTCTTAAATTTTTACTGCCAATATCAATAATAAGTGGACGTAATTGATCTTTTTCTATAGTGGACATAATAGTCTGTCTAAAATTTTCCTATATATTGCCTTTTAAATAGTGGAAATTACAGAGTTATTGAAAGAATTTTAATTTATGAATAAATTCGTCTGTAACTCGCTTTAATTGGTATTCTTTAACCTGTAACTCAAGTAGACCTAATACTCGTTTAAATTCCCCTGACATGGATTCAATATCAACCTCAGCAACCTTTTCAGTCTCATCTCGCTTAACTTTAAATTGTTCTAAATCTTCCTGTATTTTTTCAAATACATTATTAATAGAACTTACTAGATCATCTGTGTTTTTCTTTGTAATTTTGCGCATCTTCCGTAATATCCCCAAAATATTAGAAATTGACATTTCCCAACGATCATAATTGTCATTATAACTTAATAACAACCCCTCAAAAAATTCTGTTAATTTTGAATATATACTCTCCTTTTTAATAAATGACGGCTCTTGTATAGCTGATTTAGTAGTAGGCTTTTGGTTTTCTGGGGTTATCGTGACTTCTACTTTTGGAGTAATTTCTTTTACTTTTTCGCCACTTTCGGGGATTAATTTAGTTCTTGGCGTTGTTTCATCTCTCTCTCGTTGAACTATAGGGACATCTTCTAAGACGTAAGCCTCAGCAATCTTACTACGCGATTCATGTGATAATTGAGGAGTTATCTTAATATCCCCTTCTTTTTTTGGTTTTATATAACCTTGTCCTTCTGACACACCCTTTAATAAAGTTTGTAAAGTAGTCTCAGTTTTTTTCGCAGAATGAAAAGCTGTATCGAGTGAATATTCAGAGATCTCTTCAACAACTTCATCACTATCTTGGAGTTTCTTTCTCTTCTCTTTTTTTTTCTTCTTCCCCACCAAATACACCAAAATAATAGATTTTTATAAATAAAATTTAAATAAGTCTTAATCTAAAGGAGAGAAATCTACTTCTAATGCTTCTCCCTTTTCTGTTAATATATTTTTTAATTCATCCAGATCCTTAGGAGTTTCTGAAATAGCTGTCCAAACTGCTGTTTTATCTTTTTCAACAATTACCGCTTCACTATATACTAAGCTAATCTCTTCTTCTGCGAAAATATCGAGTATCTTCGCTAACGCACCGGGTATATCTTTCATTATTACTTTTAACTTCACTAATTTTCCTTCATTTTTTAATCCAATAGGTGTAATTCTTATTTCTTTTGTTTCTGAATCGCTTACTAACATTAACTGCGAATTCGTGGTGAGTCCGAGATTCTTTCTAGTCACTAAAGGCAGAACTATTCGTCCTCGATTATCTATAGTAATAATTTTTACATCTTTCATATTTTTTATTATCGTTTTACTGCTATAAATTTCTAACGATAAATCAAGGATATAATTTTCTTATAATTATTATTAAAATTATTATTAATAACTTTGATGTAAACCTAATAAACTAAAAAGCATAATTAAAATCAATACTGAAAAAAAGATTCATGAAATAATTAATAAATTTAAGGGTAATATATTTTCATTCTTTGTGAGCTTTTAGTTTAACTGTTAAGTCTCTTGCTCTTTTGGAATACCAGACTAATAATTCACCAGCATCTTCAGGTTTAAAGTATTCCCCCCCACAAAGAGCAGCGGCACGTGCCATTAATGCATCATCAGGGTTACCTAAACCTACAATATATGCAACAACATTTGGATTATCAGCTAATTTCTTAATCTCATTGAAGAAAGCATCTCCATCTGTCGGAACACCATCTGTAAGTATGACTATCATCGTCGGCTGGTCTGGATTCATTTTTTCGAACTCACCTAATACTTGAAGAGCAGATCTCATAGCTGCTCCGAGTGCTGTAGCTTGTCCATAAGCGTTGCCTATCCGATCAACAATCATACGAGCGGCGTCTTCAAGTACACCCTTTTTACCACTCGCGGAGTCCATATAGAAACTACCACCAAATGGGAGTACTTGTGCTTCATCTGCAAATCTTATTACTGAAACCTTTTCTCCGAAGCCTCTCCCAACTTTTTCACTTAAGAAGAGAACTGCTGCAAAAGCTGCTGATATTCTTCGTGGAATGTTAATTCCATCTTTAAAATGCTTTAAGAATTCTTGGATTTCCCGAGATTCCATAGCTGCTTTTATTCCTTCTATTGCAGGAGCGATATTGACAACCAGAACATCCCGTGCCATCATTGAACGGCTTATATCAATTACTAAGATAGCATTAAATGGAATTAAACCTACAGGACTTAAAGATAAAGTCGTATTCGGGGTAACATTAGCAAATATATCTCCTGTTAAATCAGGAACGGTATCTAAAACAGAACATGCAATATTAACTGCTGACCATCGAAGTTTTATTCCTTTAAATATAATATAATTTGAAATCCAACCTTTCATCGAATCAACATTTTCTCGAGCGGTACTTATTATTTCCCACATATTTTCTCCTGAAATGGGGGAAATTCCAAGAGAAATGTTTTGTAACGGTATAATTGTTCTTTGATTTTTGGATACTTTTACTTCAAAACTACCAATACCTGAAGCTTCTAAAATCTCACTATCAATAAATATTGCATTATCAGGAGTATTTTCTGAAATATCTACTTTTCCCGCTCCCATAGCACCTGTAAGCTCATCTTCAAATGCTAAAATATCATCTCTTTGAAGAGAAAGGGAATATTGTGTTCTGGGGCTCACTAAAGCATAGCCCATCAAATTTGGCTGAGAATGAACTTCTAGCATTAATTCAGAAGCTTGTTGTATTGGAGGTTCAGTTGAATATATTACAACTTGTTGGGATTGAATATTTGTGTCTTCGTATGTGTCCATACTCATTGTTATTTCATTCGGGCCAATACTTGCTGAATCGATTCTTGCTGAGCCCATAGCTCTCGTTAGGGGATCCTCCCAAGCAATCAACATGCCTTGTCCGAGTCCCAGTCTTTGGATAATACTAGGATTTAAATGTACTCTACCTCCTTCAATACGGTCATCTATTCTGGGTGTAAGGATTATTCCATTTTTTTGATTTTGGAGCATGTTTATATCGATTTTATTTGGATATGGTTCTACAGTTGCTGCTGGTTCCGCTCCATACTGGGAAATACCAGGCTGTGGTATTTCTATTGGTGGTGGAACTCGTGATGGTAATGGTGATAATGAAGGTTGGGGGGAAGGCATAGGCGCAGGAGGTGGGCTGAATGAAGGTTGAGGTTTGGGAGTGGGTTGAGGGGCGTAAGTAGGTGCTGGAGGCGGGGTGAATGATGGCTGAGGTGCTGGAGTAGGCTGTTGAACCGAGCTTGGTTGAGATAATGGGACTTTTGGGACTTTAAGAGTTGGAGCAAGTGAAGTGGCAGCACTTAAGGGGCGTACCGTTAATTCGACTCCAGAAAATTGCAAATCATCTAGGATATTTTTTGAAAACTGACCTGCAAAATCTAAAACTTTATCAGAAATTTCAACACTTGCGGTCTTTTTCAAATTATTATCAATGTTTAAAATTTCTATTTTATTCCCGTTTTTCACTCCTAATTTAGTAGCATTTGATTGGCAAATAATAACCTTATCTTTTATTTCACTATTGGCATCGACAAAGAGTTTGATTTCTTTTTCTGACATAATTATGATCTAATATTTTCTAAAGTTTTTTAATATATTATAAGTGATAAAGCTTATAATTTCTATCAACATTTAATAATTTTTTTTTATAAACATAAACCAAATATCAGTAATAGATAATTACCAAGGTCTGATATTATAATAATCATAACCATATTACTATTAAAATTTAACAATAATCAAATCATTGACTATAAAATTCAGACAATAACATAATACAAGCAACTAAATTTTGATCTTTTTATTTAATTGGATATCTTTTGTGAATTTCTCCAGCATAATACCTAAAAACTTTCACTATTTTTCCCAAATCTGCAATCTGTCTTGAAGCTCCCATTAGAAAGAATCTTCCAGCCGCACTTAGAATTATAAATCCATTGTCACCTCTTAATACGACTTCAAGCATATTGGTATATCCCAAAGCTCCAACTGCATCAGTTCCTGATTGAACAACTACAGCACTCAGACTAGAAAATAGATCAGGGTCAATATTATATCCTGGAATAGCACTGAAAGCTAATCTTAACCCCTCTCGAGTAATAAGAGCTAATGCTTCGAGTTCACTGTATTCTGTTATACTGCCCAAAAAATTACTTAACGCATGAGCTTCTTCAGGTGTTAAATCTGACATTCTTCGATATTAATTAAATTTTTTTTCAATTAATAATAATTAAATAATTTTACCTTAAAAATTTATATTTCTAAGTTCTTACTTCATATTTCTTAAGTAATTAATCTCAAAAATATATAAATAATAAGAATAAGATTAATGGAAACAAATTTTTATTAATTTCCCTCTAACTGCTCTTTAATTTGTTCTTTTAAGAGTTCTCTTTTATTTTTTGTTTGAACAGGTTTAGCTTTTACACCCGTGCGTTTTAGAAATTCTATAGCGATAATTTTGCCATTTTCTGAAAGTACACGTGGACTATATGATTCAGCAAAGAAAATTCCCTCTGGAATGGCCCCAACCTTTGATATTTCCTTTGTAACTTGTTTTTCTCCGAGAAATTGTTGTACTTTTTCAACAATCGAATAAGCATGATTACCGATGATAATCAGTTCTCTTTCAAAACCTGGAGGTATCTGGATTTCTTCCAGTTTTTGCATTACTTGTTGGAAATCTACTTGAGTCTGGTCTTGTGTTAAATCAGGCATAGAACTCTCCCCCCGATATAAAGGGCCAATATTTTGAGCAGCACGCTCTTTACTTCCTGCTATATTCATTCCTTCTGCAGGCTTCGGAGGACTAAAAATGTTCTTTTCCCTTAAAGGAGGCACATTTGAAGGAGCAGTATCAATTCCTTTTATTTCCTTTGCAACTCCTGCTTCAGTTCGTCCTCCAATTAATTTAATAAAATCGGGTTCCTCCTCACTTTCGTCAACAGGAACAACAGCATAATGCATTCCCACTTGACCTCGGATTTCTTGAGATCGTTTAGCTCCAATGAATTTTGATCTTACACTACTTTTTAATCCTTTCCATAGATACACTTTTCTGACATCATCTGCAACCAAAACATAACATTCATCAGTTTTCAAAACATCTTTTATTGCCCCTTCAGTTGATATTTCAGTTGTAGTCCCATCAGGATTAATAAGAAATAATTGTGGTATTTTAATCAATCTCCTTTATTTGTTAGTGAATTTTAGTATAAGGATAACTTATCTAACCTCAACATAAGTTTTCACAATAAATAACTTAATAATATAATAAATTAAAAAGATATAAATCTTTATTTTGTAAGTTATTCACGTTCTGACATCTCTTAATAGACAAGTATCGTTATGCAAAATATTAAAAATTAATCATGCTTCGTAGAGCATTATTAATATTTTTTGTCATGTCTAGTGCTGTAAATCGATCTCCAATATTGAGTTTGCAATACTCTCCAATTATCCCATTAAGAAATGCTGCTGAACATGCTGATTCAAAAGGACTGTTTTTCGTAGCTAAAAAACAAGCACATAGTCCAGCTAATACATCACCTGTCCCACCTATAGACATTTCTGGACAGCCTGTACGATTTATTTTTATATTCTTACCGTCGCTTATGTAATCATATACACCTTTGATGAGTAAAGTTACTTCGAGATCTTGAGCTAATTTTAACACCACATTGCTCCTCTCTTCAATTTTATTATACATTGGTAATTCAATACCTGTCATAATTTTCAATTCTCCTTCATGAGGCGTTAAGATAGCATTTCTTTTTTTTAAGAGATCAAGATTATCTTTAACCAATTTTAAAGCATCAGCATCAAGAACGTAATTTTTCTCCTCATTATTCATTTTCTCCAAAAGGTTGATCAATAACTCTTTTGTTTCTTTTTTTTTGCCTAAACCAGGGCCGATAACTATTGCATTCGACCATTCAATTAATTCTGATATTTCATTAAATGAATCCATATTTAACCAATTACCTGGATTTGTCCGTACAATCATATTTGGTGAATAACTTCTTAATATGTCCCCAACGACTTCTGGAACATAAGTTATAACTAAATCTATCCCAAAATTAATACCTGTTAAAGAAGAATATGCAGGAGCTCCAGAATAATTTTTAGATCCTCCAACGACAAGCATTCGTCCAAATTGTCCCTTATGATTATCAATTTTTCTTACTTTGAGTGTAGGTATTAGATCACCTTTGCCTACATAGAGATCTGCCTCATAAGGAATTCCAATTGATCTTACTACAATTTCATTTATATAATCGCTTTTAGGCTCTAAACCTTTTTTTATTCGATGAAGAGCTACTACTAAATCCGCTTTCACAGCTTTATGAACTACTGTCCCGGAATTTGGATTCATACCAGAAGGTAAGTCTATTGAGACAACAAAAATTTTCTCTTTTTCTCTTAGTCTATTTATTGTATTTATAACGGATAAGATTGGTTCTCTTATATTTCCAGATATTCCTGTACCTAACAGCCCATCAATAATTAACCCAATTTTATTAGGATTTTTATTTATAAGTGTGATATTCTCAATTTCAGTAGAATCACGAATGATTGCAGTCTTAACCATATAATTTATGTTGTTTCTTATTATATTCCAATTAAATTTTGATGCATGAGTTCTTATCTTATCTGGGTCTCCAACAAGAATAACCAATGACTTTATCTTAAAAGCAGCCAATTGTCTAGCGACTACAAACCCATCTCCACCATTATTGCCAGTACCACAAAAAATAACAACAGTAGAATCATCTTTAATTATATTTCTTCTTATAATTTCATCAGCAATACAATATCCAGCACATTCCATTAAATTAATTAAAGGAATCCCTAGCCATTGGGTATTGTTATCTGCAATCGCAACGTCTTCAGCTGAAATTTTTTCCTTAACGAAATGTTCCATAACAATTTATTTTAAGATGTTTCTATAAAAAACCTTTTAGGTTCAATCCAAATTTTAAATAAAAAAATATATCATTAATCAAATATTATTTCAGCTAAAAATAACTAAAAATAAGATCAAAGATGAGCCAATTCCAGATAATGAAAATCGCTGCTCAAAAAGCAATGATCCATGTAATGAACTTAACCAAGGAAGATAAAGTATTAATCATATCTGATGATGAAACTAAACGTGTAGGTGATGCATTTTATCATGCAGCTATTGATTATGGTTGTTCAGTAGATCTATATTTATTACTGGAAAAAGATAGACCATTATTAGATATTCCAATACAAATGAGTGAGTTAGCTAATGATAAAACAATAGTAATCAATGCTTTCAAGGGATTAAGTGATGAAACTCCATTTCGAGTTAAATGGGTAAAAAAAATTCTTGCTACCAAGTCAATTAGATTAGGTCATGGTGCTGGGATAACAGAATCAATGATGATTGATGGTCCAATGAATATTAATTATGAAACAATGGAAATTACTGCTAATAAACTCAAAAAATTATTAGAAAATGCACAAATAGCACATATATCTGCACCGAGTGGAACAGATATAAAGTTATATATTAAAAATCGTGGATTCTCAACTGATGTTAAAATTATTAAAGAACCCTACTTCGCTAATCTACCTTGTGGTGAGATATGGTGTGGCCCTATTGAAACTCAAGGGGATGGCATTATTGTATGTGATGGTTCAATTGGAGATATTGGGAAAGTAAAGAAACCTTTGAAAATTTATGTAAAAAATGGTAAAATTACAAAACTTGAAAGTAAAGATAAAAATTTAGTTAAAAAAATTCAAACATTAATTAATCTAGATGAGGAAGCAAGCATTATAGGAGAATTGGGCATTGGTTTAAATCCTGGGGCTAAATTAAGTGGTATTTTACTTGAAGATGAAAAAGCTCTTCAAACTGCCCATATTGCTTTTGGAAATAATACTGATATGCAAGGTGGACAAAATACATCAATAACCCATAGAGATTTTTTGTTCTATAAACCAACAATACAAATTACCTACAATGATGGTTCAACTACGATTTTGATGAAAAATGGAGTTTTTACATTTTAGATATTATTCTCATCTAATAGAATATATATCTCGTACAAACTATTTTCTTTCTTTTTTAAAACATAAGTGTTATTTATGTATATTCCAATTTATGAATATCAAAAAAATCTAGCCTAAATTGACTTAAGTATAATGTCAGTTTAAACTGTAATTGATAATTTGGAATAAATCAACTTTTTATAAGATTTTTGATAGAATAACCTCAACTCAGTCTTTAGCTATGTAAATTGATAAAATTGTAAATTTCATCGTTTTCAAAGAATTAAAGGGAACGTTAGATAAATTATATAAATAGTTTTTAATGAACTAAATTTGTTTATTTATGGGTATCTAATCCAACTGGATTTATTATATCTACATTAAGTTTAGGAGCAATCCTTCCTATAACTGTGAAATATGCAAAAAACCGATATTATCAAAAGTTAAATAAGAAGGAAAAGGGTAAGTTAAAAAAAAGTTTTAATTTCTGCATTTCTCTTACTGTCGCTTACTGTGTTATTTTATATTTTTTAAAAATCCATTCTAAAATTGAAGTTCAAATTGACATATTAAAACTAATATTCTTTTATTTTTTTGAGTGCTTTAAGATAAGCTGATATTCATAAAAATTTAATTTTTTTCCCGATTTCTGCTTATCTAACGCAATTGCTAATTTTTTTTGTTCTAATTTTTTATGCTTCTTTTTTTTTTTTATAATAGCCTTTTCATCAAGTTTTTTTATTTCTTTTGGTCGCAGTTCAATTATTGGTTTATTTGATAATTCATCTAATAACACTTTTTTGTTTAGATCAATCAATTTTACGAAGAGTTGATGGTAACCTTCGGCAGTATTTTTACTTTCTATTAACTCATTTTCAACTCTTTTCTTAATTTTTTCAAATTCTCTTGCTTTCCTATATAAATCAAGCATTTTTTTATGAGTGATTAGCCTCTTATTAGATATTTTAAATATGTTTTCATATATTTCTGTTAATTTGATTTCAAGATTTTTAATTTCTGATTGGATTTTAAAGTATTCACTATTTTGTAATTTCGCAATTTGCTTTTGTTTGAGCCCTACTAATATTTGAATTTTTTTCTCTTGATTTCTTTCTAAATCTCTGATTTTTTCAATTATTTCATTTTCTTCCTCAATATTTAAAATTTGATCTTCAAGTTTTTGATTCAATAGCTCTAATTTATTTTCAATATCCTCAAGAGTACGTGTAGTATATTCTATTGAAGTTGAAATAATGCCATTTAATTCTGGTTTTGTGAGTGTATTTAATTTTCTTATAAGATAATTCCAGTGTTGCTCGTTTCCAATTTTTTTTCTTTTCAATTTTTCTAATTTTATATTATAGTAGTAACGTTTTTTATAGTAAAATTCTCTTGCTTCATATAAGGATTTGGCGATTTCAGAATCAAAGCTCTGAAAGCTAATGATATAATTCTTGATTTTGCTATTCAGTAGTTCTCTCTCCTGCACAAATTCTTTAACTTTTTCTTGTGCATCACTTATATAATTAGTAAAATTATGTTCTTCTTTACCACTCATTTAAATGATTATTCTTATTAATTTTTATTCTTTGGAACTAAAGTTAAATTATAGACGTTCTTTATATAATTCCATTATTTAATTATACGTTATTGCTTAAATTTTTTTTAGATGAACGAATTAAAATACTTTTTATTAATTATATTAAAATAATTGAAATAAAACAAATCAACCAAGCATAAGATATACTACAATCATTATTTCTTTATTACTAAAATATTAACAATACAAAAAAAAGAAAAATGGCAAGATTACTTGCCATTCAAACAGTTATTCCAACTGTTACGACTTAACTGGCGATGTATTTTATCGGGAGTTTGGGATTTTATTCTGGGACAAAGCTTTATGTGCCAGTATTACCATAAACTCTTGTTCGGGCTTTTCACAACCTTCCCATATAGTACAAACCTTTAAGAATACCCATTTGTCAAGATTGTCAGGACCACAGACGAAGAAATCTCCAAGAGGAGAGTCTGGGATGTGATTACTGTCTAAAATAATAGGATGACCTTCAATATAGAATGTAAGCATATAATAGCTCCAACCATGAGTACCATCAGCATATTCAATTGGATCGCTTCTAATATCAATTACTCCAACTATACATTCATCTGATTTAGTTTGCATTACGTTAATCCAACCATCAACCCATGCATAACCACCATAGGTACCTACTATTATATAATAGTCGTCTAGATAATCATTATCTATACATAATGGTAAGGGTTCATCAGGAAGTACTTGGGCAGCGATTTCCATATCACCAGGTAAAGTGTCGAAAGGCCCGAAACAGCCTTTTTCTGGTACTGACACGTCACTGGATCCACAGAAAGTTGCTATCGAAAATAACTTTTTTTCTTGAGAAAAGTCATCAGAAATATTTATCTCTGAAGAGTATTCTCCTGAAAATTTATTTTCTGGAATGAATGACAATTCAAAATCATCCTGTTGAATGTCATTCTGAGCAACATCCCACGCTCCCAAGATAGATAACCCAACAGTTACTATTATGGTAATTAATAGAATCCTTGTAACAACTTTAGAATAACTGTCATTGGTCTCTATTTCGAGACAATTGATGTTGTCTGGATACATCACCAAGTAATGTATAGCATTGAATTAATATATAAATTTTATGATCTCGCCTTAATAATGCAGAAAACGACAATATTGTCTAATAATGGAGACACTTATCTTCTTAAATTAATAAAATTAGTATAAAATTGGCTGATTATCGTTTTATAATATAAAAAGGAACCATTTAACAAAAATGGAAAAAATCTATCATAAATTAATTTGACGAGCGATCATGCTCAAGCTTTAAATAAAAAATTTAATTATAAATTATAGGTATAAATGACATCCATTACGAACGTTGCTAATAGTATTGGAAAAGCGACTGTAGAGAAGCTAAAAGAGATTGGGATAGATTCATTAGAAAAACTTGCATGTTCGAGGGTAGAAGACTTACTTGTTATCGATGGTATTGGAATTAATAATGCAAGAAATTATATCCAATTTGCTAAAAAACATATTCAAAGTATTAAAACAAGGAACCAAATTTATAATATTATTGAGAAAGGAAGAACACCAGATCCTTCAAGATCAGCAAATTTTTCAAATATTCAGAAGACTTCTATTAAAAAAGTTAATACATCCATCCCTTTAAGTTCTTTAAAAAAATTAGCATCAACGAGTATTGAGGATTTATCTAAAATGAAAGGAATGGATCCTTCAGAGGCACAGAGGTATATACAGATCGCAAAGAAATATTTAGAAAGCATGAGAAAACAAGAAACTTCAGTAGCATTTGATGTACAACCAAAAAAAATGGAGCAAGCTTTGGGTTTTGTAAAATTTGAAAATAAAATTCAGACAGAGAAATTAAAATCCACAATGCCATTAAAGCAAAAGAAAGACTCATCTGAAGAAAAAACACTGTCGCCTTATAAACCACCTAAGAAACCAGTTATTGATATCAAATCATTCAAAAAACCAATTATAGAAGTTGAATCGCTCACAAAACCAGCATCCAAAAAGTATGCAAAGAAGTACGTAGAAAAAGAAGATATAAAGAAAACAACAGTACTAAAAACCTTCTTTCCTCTAGCCACAATGCAAAAAATTCGATTTTTTCATTATAAGATTAAGAAATTAGAAGAAAATTTAGAGAAAAAAGAAGAATTTTCTTTCGCTGACATTAATAATGTTATAGAATATATAAAAATCCTCAATGTAAATTATAAAACTCAAAGTCAAATTAGGATTTTTAAAGAATTGGAGATTACCCCTTCATTCTATGATCCGATTATAAATAAAGAGATTCAAATATGGGACCTAATTTTTGAATGTTCTCGAGCTTTATGGATTGCAGCACGAGCATATTTTCACCTTTCTAGCAAGTTTGAAATAGAAAATTTAATAGAAAATTCTATAGTAGCAATGGTAGAAAGTAGTAAAATGTATAAAACTGCTGCATATTTTAGTGCGGCTTGTACTCGACAAGAAGATAAAGGGTTAGCATTATCTGTAGAGAATCTTGAATTGAATTCTGAAGAAGCTCGAATTCTTGCTCAAAATTTGGCCACTTTAAGCGAAGAAAGGAAAGAAAACTACGCGATGGCAGCAAATTTATCATCAGGACTAAGTGCTTTAACAAAAAGATTGGCATTTTTAAGAAAATATGATGATAAGAAGTTACTGCACTTTAAAGCCCAATATAATTACGATATGGGTAAAGCATGTCATTTAAAAGCTAAATCTTTGTTAAAATTGTCAAATAAAGATGAAAATGAAGGTTTAATTCAAAATTTACAGAAGAAAGCAAACTATTATTATATTAAAGCTGAAGATTTATGGGAATCCCTTTTAGTTCAATTCCCAGAATTAACAGACTCTGAATTCGAAAGTATAAAGACTAATTTATCAATTGTAAATGAAAATATCATAGAAAATGATGTTGAGACGATAAATGATAGAGAAGCCTTAAATATACAAGATCCAGAACCACTCATAATCGTTCCAGAAAATTTGGCACCATTTATTCCAAGAACTACTAACTTCTTAACAAAATATCAACAAACTGATTTAAATTTTGATGCTTACCGACGTTATAAAAATATAATGTCGGATGTTATGATAAATTCCAGTAAAATCGATGAATTGCAAAATAGTAAAGCAGGTATTGGGCGAACTCTAAAGCAGTTGAAAATCTTGTATGATAATAATGACATTGATATAAATAATTTTACTGAGCTTTATGAAAAATATTCAATAAAACTTGAAATAATTGAAAAGGCAATTGAAAACTTAAAGAATCCTTAAAAAAAAGCTAAATTAGTAAAAGAACAAAAAGAAATTCTTAAAACATCTATATAGATTGAAGTTCATTCGACTAACAGAAAAGATATTCCCGCGCTTACTATTATTTCTAAAGAAAATCATAACATTAGGAAAATAATTTTTACCTAATATTGGGGATGATAATTCTACCAAAAGAAAATAAATAGGATTAGTGCCGGTGGAGGGATTCGAGCCCTCGACCTCCAGAATACATCCAGTCTGACCCATTTTTTCAGTAGGATTATGAGTCTGGCGCT
>JBHLNS010000038.1:0-31647 GCA_048941285.1 Promethearchaeota archaeon | reverse complement strand
TGCTGAGGATATTGAGGATATTATGAAATTTCTTAGGAACATAGGATTCCATGGTAATTTTGTTTTACAGCAATATCAATTTCTTGAAGGTGTTGGTGAACAATATAAGAAGATTTTTTCAAAACCTGAACATGAAACATTATTAGGATTGATGGAAAAATATAAATATGAAGATCTGCCTTTTACTGTATTCTTGCGAGATGATGTTGTAGGATATTGTAATATAAAAGGATTGTAGTTGAGACTTAATACTTTCTTATAGTTTTTGTTTCTATTTTTGATTTCATGGCATAAAATACCACGATTCCAACAACAATAATTATAACTTGAATAAGAACTGTTAACCAATTAAATGTAAACAAGAGAGCAATACATATAATCGCTCCTAAGATTGCAATTATAGGGTATCCTTTTAAGCTTGGTTTTAATGCAAATGGTCTTTCTTGATCAGGTTTACTCTTACGTAATGCGAGTAAACTTATATTGACTAAGAAGAAGTTAATAAGGACTCCAAACACCGTAGCATGCGCGACTATTGAAATGTCACCAAAAAAAATGGGTACTATTGTGAAACTCATCGTTAAAAATACAGAGATTATAGGAGTTCTGTATTTAGAGGATATCTTTTTCAATCCTCTTGGAAGAGCTTTATCTCTTGCCATACCATACATCATACGAGAGGTAACAATTAACATAATGAGAACTGTATTCGCCGTAGCAAATAAAGCAATAAAAGATAATAGTATACCACCAGAAGGTCCTAGTATTTCCTCAGCGACATCTTTTAAAGGTGCCTCGGAGGCAGCGATTGTGGAAACATCCAATATATTGACTATCGAGATTGCTACAAAGCAATATAGAATTGTGGTAATTATAATGGAATACATAATTGCTCGAGGGAGATTTTTATGAGGTTCTTTTACTTCTTCAGCAATATTTGCAATATCTTCAAAACCGATATATGCAAAAAATATTAATGCAACTGCAGAAAAAATTACTAGAAAAGAAGATCCTGGTGGAGGTGCAAAATAATTGGGATCTTGTTCTCCAAAAGGCCCTAAAAAGATAATTATTAATAAACCTGAAGCTTCTATAAGAGTGAATATTATATTGGTTCTGGTTGATGTCTTAATTCCAACTAAATTTATAAAACTAAGAGCTACCACGAGAATTATAGCAAAAAGGATATTTAGAAAAATCGTATTAACGCCGATTAAATCAGAAAGATACCCACCAAAAACTAGAGATACAGTAGACGCAGATAAGATTCCTGAAAAAATAATAATCCACCCCAGACTAAAAGATAATATGCGTTTTTTAAATGCTTCTTCTGTATATACAAATTCAGCAGCGCTTTTTGGATACATAGCAGAAAGTTCTGCATATGATAATCCTGTAAGTGCCCCAGTTATGGCAGCTAAAATAAAGGAAAGCCAAGAAAGATTTCCTGTTATCCCAACGACTGATCCTACTAATCCATAGATACCAGCGCCTAAAATATTTCCTACACCATATATAGTAAGCGCAAATAAAGATACTCTGCGTTTTAGTTTCGGTTTCTTTTTGACTTCTTCCATAATTACTACCCTATTGAATATAAATAATTATTATTTCAACTTTATAAAAAATATAGTTTTTTCTGAAGTGATATTGAAAAATTTTCTATTTTAACCCATATTCAGGATTTCTTTTTCCAAAGAATGCATTTGCTGCTTCATTTATATCCTTAGAGGAAAAGGTTAAAACTATTGAACTATTTTCAAATTGTAATATATTATTCAAACTTGGAGAATCAAGTGATAAATTAAGGACTTCTTTCGTCATTCTTAGACCCAAAGGGCTTTTAGTTAACAATTCTTCCGCTAAACTTAATGCTTCACTTAATAAATTGTCTCTACTAACAACTTTTTGAATAAAGCCGATATTCTCAGCTTCTTTTCCAGAAATACCCCTCCCACTATAAATTATTTCTGCAGCTCTTGAAAGATTAATTAAACGAGGAAGAAAATAACTACTTCCCATATCTGCTCCAGATAAACCAATATTCATTGAGGCATTTATAAAATTAACATCATCGCTTGCAATTCTAATATCAGAAGCCATAGCAAATCCAAATCCTCCGCCCGCAACTGCTCCATGGACAACAGCTATAATTGGCTGTGGAATTTTCCTCATTTTTATTATAATTTGAGTTATTCGCCACTGGTGATATATTTTTCTCTTAATTGGTTCTGCAACATTCAAGAAATAAAATTTATTATAACCCTCTGGACTTTTCTTGGAATTTAAAATCAATCCTTCTTGTAAGTCCGTTCCTGCTGAAAAGGCTCTACCTTCTCCTCGAAATATTAATACTCGACATTCCAAATTTATCATTAAATCATCTAATACTTGATGAAGTTCTTCTTCCATTTGAAATGAAATGGCGTTTAATTTTTCAGGCCTACTCAAAGTTAAAATACCGATGCCATTTTCTAGTAATTCAAATTTAATGGTTTTATAATCCACGTTTCTTCACATATTATTCAAGTATTTATGATTTTGGATATTCTGGTTTTCTTTTTTCAAAAAAAGCATTAACGCCTTCCAAAAGATCAGAAGAAGTTGAACAGAGCATTTGAGTACGGTTTTCAAGTTGTATAATTGTATCTAAGCTAGGGGAGTCAAGTGAGATATTAATTGCCTCCTTTGTCATTCTAAGACCAAGCGGACTTTTAGTAAGCAAATTTTCAGCAATTTCAATTGCTGCCTCGAATAATTTAATTTCATCACCTTCTACTACTTTTGAAACAAGGCCGATCTTCTCAGCTTCTTCAGCTTCTATAAAACGTCCAGTATATAATATTTCGGCAGCCCGAGACATACCTATTAATCGAGGCAAATGATAACTACTTGCAAGATCTGCACCTGAAAAACCAACATTAATAAATGAGTTTGCTAATTTAGTGCTTTTTCCTCCAATTCTTATATCTGAAGCCAAAACTAAAGTAAATCCCGCCCCAGTAGCAGCTCCTTGCACAATAGCTATGATTGGTTGGCTTATTTTCCTCATTTTAGAAATTATTTGACTAGCTCTTGCCTGAGCATAAATCTTAGATTTTATTGTATCTTTATCTGGAGCTTTCATAAAGAAGAATTTTTCTTTAAGCTCCTCAGGTTTCTTTTTAGATTGCAGAATCGTAGACTCTTTAAGATCTAAACCAGCACAAAAAACTCTACCTGCTGCTCTTAAAATAAGAACACGACAATCTAAATTTACCATTAGATGATCAAATAAAGTATGTAATTCTTCAATCATTTGAAAATTCAAAGCATTCAGTTTATCCGAACGATTAAGGGTTAAAATTCCAATCCCATCTTCTCTTAATTCAAATTTAATAGTTTCAAAATTCAATTTATATCACTTCTTTTATCTTACTTATACTATAAGGTAACTATTGTTTCTTTAGCTATATGAAATAAAGTTTGGAGATTCTTTTCAGTTAAATGAAAATGTAATTCCCAACGATCTTTACTTAAATAATCACTTATTGTAAAAATTGCTCCAACATCCAATTTTAAATATTCAGCAACAGCAAACATAGCAGCTGCTTCCATATCAACCGTTAACACATTTTCTTTTTGGTATTTTTCTATTTCAGTGTAAGTTTCTCGATAGGGGGCATCAATTGTCCAAGTTGCGCCAATAGTGAAATCAAGCTTCAGACTTTCCATTACTTCAGCTAATTTTTTATTTACCTTTTCAGATGAATATGAATATTTTTCATATTTTAAATAATGATGTGAAGTACCTTCGTCTCTGATAGCTTTATCACATATTACTATGCTCCCCAACTTTAAATCTCTTTGTAATGAACCAGCTGTTCCTATTGAGAGAAATAATTTTACACCAAAAATATTAAAATCTTCTAATAAGATAGCAACCATGGGTGCACCAATTCCAAATCCACCACAGATCCCTATTTTTTCATTTCTATCATCTAATATATAAAAATGACCTCCAAAAATATAATCTACCTTCTTAACTGGATGGTTTTCCATTATATAATTAAATAGTGTTGTTGAATAGCAAATTATAACTCCCTTTGGAGGATCAATTTTAGGGACTCTTCCTATTTCTTTTTTATATCTCCAAAAATCCTTAGCTGTTGCGAAAGATTTCTCACGAAATTTATCTGGATAATTAGGAAAAGACATTTGATTAAATTTTAAAAGTCTTATTTTTTTACAATTTAATTTCAATTATTTTATTGAATGATTAATTATAAATAGTAATTAGCTTTCAAATTATTTTAAAAATATTAATTAATAAAAAATTTCGATGATTTGATGTTAACTACTGAAAATTCGCCGAAAAGAACCATCAAATTAAAAAATGAACTATTATCTTGCAAATATGAATTATGTATTGAAAGGATGAGGTATTTCACTGAGATATATAAAAAGTATCCCAATGACCCAGAAATTATTAAAAGAGCTAAAGCAGTTGCACATACTTTAAAAAATATGACAATTTTCATCAGGGATGATGAAATACTAGTTGGAAATGAAACAAGCAAAAATTTAGGAGAAAAAATCAACCTGGACCTCCTTAGATATGATAATAGCTTAGATAAACCCAGTATGTACAAAAAGTTAGCGAGAAGAAAACTCCAGCCTTTTTTTATTGAAGATAACGAACGTGAAGAGTTATTAGATATGATTCCTTTCTGGAAAGGGAAATCATTAGTTGCGGATAGGATTAATATTAGGCTCTTAAAAGAAGGTTTAATTACTGGAACAGGAAAGATTGAATCGTTAGTACCTAATATTGCCATACATCAAGGAGCTATTGAAGGCCATATATGCGCTGGATATGAAAAACTATTGAAATTGGGATATAAAGGTATTATTGCCCAAGCGGAGTTCTTTCAGGATCAACTGGATGAAAAAGAAAATCAATTTCAAGAGAAGTATAATTTTTATGAAGCTGTTAAGATTTATTATAGGGCAGCTATAGATTTTTCTAAAAGATATTCGAATTTAGCAGCAGAACTAGCGAACAATGAAATAAACAATGCTAGGAAAGAGGAGCTGGAAGTTACTAGTAAAATGATGTTAAAGTTCACAGAAAGTCCTCCAGATACTTTTTATGAAGCTATTCAACATATATGGTTTTCACAGAATATTGCAAATATTATTTATCAGCGCAGTGTTCTCGCGTTGGGCAGATTGGATCAGATTTTATGGCCTTTTTATCAAAAAGATATATCATTAAATAAAATAACCCATCAGTTTGCACTTGAGTTAATCGAAGAATTAAATCTCAAATTAACTTGGAATTTAACTTTATTACCTACAGATTTTACTATGGTTGCTAATGCTTTAGGTCAAAATACTCAAACAATAACAATATCTGGTATGGATATTGAGGGAAAGGATACTACAAATGAATTATCTTATCTTTTCCTTGAAGCGTATAAAAATCTAAAAGTTTTCACCACGGATTTATCTGTTAGGATTCATAAAAATACCCCAAAGGAATTTATAAAAGAAGCAATAAGAGTTCTTAAAACCACTTCAGGTATAGCATTTTATAATGATGATGTACTTATTCCTGCATTAGTTAAAGCTGGTTATTCATTAAAAGATGCTCGAAATTATGTGATAATTGGGTGTGTCGAACCAACAGGTCAAGGTAATAGTTTTTCTGCTACTGGTCGAATGTTTATGAACCTACCAGGAATTCTCGAGTTAATTTTGAATAATGGCTACAGTCACTTTTCAAAAAAAGTTGATGGTTTAAAAACAGGAGATCCTGTTACTTTTACTACGTATGAGAAATTCTTTAATAGCTTTATACGGCAATTGAGATTTAATATAGAAAAATCGGTAAAAATAGCACAGTTGGGTGATGAAGAAGCCATGAAATATATGCAACACCCATTTATTTCTGCAACATTAGAAGGATGTATGGAAAAGGGTATAGATTATGTTTGTGGAGGTGCAAAATATAATTTTTCTTCCATCACTGCCTATGGTTTTGCTACATTAGTTGATTCATTATACAATATCAAAAAGGCTGTCTTTGAAGAAAATCTACTGACTTTACCAGAATTTATTGTTATATTAAATTCAAATTTCGAGGGTAAAGAAAGTTTTCGACAAAAGTTAATAAATAATTATGAAAAATGGGGAAATGATAAGGAAGATATCGACGTATTCGCAAATGAATTATGGAAATTATTTTGTAAAGAAGTTGCAAAATATAAACCAGTTAGAGGTGGGAGATATAGTGCAGGTGCTTATTCAATGGGAATCCATGTGATGGAAGGTTTTTTTACCCAACCGACAGCAGATGGTAGAAAAGCAATGGAGGCAATTTCAAACAGTTTATCCCCAGTAAATAATGTTGAAAAAGAAGGTCTCACAGCCATTTTAAATTCAGTTGCCAAATTAAATTATGAGTATGCCACAAATGGTATTGCATTAAATATCCGAATCCATCCTCAAAATCTTATTAGTGAAGAAAATGTTGAAAAGTTTTATTCTTTATTAAAAGGATATTTTAATAAGGGTGGGATGCAAGTACAGCCAAATGCTGTTTCAACTGAAACATTAAGGGATGCTCAGAAACATCCTGAAAAATATCCCGATTTAATAGTAAAAGTTGGAGGGTATAATGCAACATTTATAGATCTTGGAATTCCTATTCAAAACGATATCATTGATAGATTAGAACATACATTATAATTTTTTATAGAAGTTTTAAATGAAAATATCCTACAGAATATTAGAATAAAAACATTATAGATCGATATCTTCATCTTGACAAATTGCTATCTATGTGAAATTAAAATAAAAGATATCCCATACAGATGTAAATTTTGTGGTATGCTCTTTTGTAATAGGCATAGATTACCAGAAAATCATGATTGTCCCTTTGATTTAAGGAAAAAGGATAAATCGATTAATTCTCAAGATAAACCAATTTATCAAGACGCGCTTGATTTTATGAGTAAAGATTTTACTGTAGCTAAAGTTTATGATTACCTCACAACAAATCAGATAACTAAGTCAGAAGCTATCGATTTGTTGAATTATTTCATAGAAAATAGTGAGAATAAAGAGATTAGAAAGATAAGTATTATCGCTTTTAAAATTTTAGAACTTAGGAGTAATAAAGTCTACAATATTCTTGAAAGTTGCCTTCTTTCAGATAAAGATCCTGAAGTGAAAAAAACCGCAATAGATATCATTAGTCACCTATACCCCAAGAAAAGTAAAGATCTATTGAATTGGATTAATAGGAATGGTAAAAATAAGAAAGAATAGATAGGACTGTGGTAAATATGTCTATGAGTCAAGTGAAACAATTTCACTTTCTTTTTTAAATTCTTCAAATTTCTTCTTGCCATTATTCTTATTTATTCGATTATGAGCGATCCACCATACAATAACAGTTATCATCATTCCTATAATTGAAAAAGAAATAAACAAATTCTGCACTCCAATTATATCAGATAAAGGTCCTGCGATTATTGTGGCAATTGGAGAGATTGCTGATGAAATTGCCCAATCAAGAGAAGATAATCTTCCCATTTTATCTGCTGGAACTCTTAATTGCATGATTGTTAGATAAATTGTATTTAGGATTGGAATTGTTAATCCGGTAATACTAACTATAATACCCATCATTAAAAACAATCGATATGGTGTTATAGCTACAATCCCGCTATTCATTACTAGAATGAATTCAAGTGCGAAGTAAATAGGAAGAGCATTTTTCCACTCTTTCTTTATAGACGTTAAAAAAGCACCTAAGAGCATTCCTCCATTCATAAAAGCTATAACAAATGCCAAATTTGAAGGATCTCCCGAGTGGTTATATCTAATGAAATATGGCATTAAGATATTAAATGGCATTATAAGAAAGTTAATAAACATCGATATAATTAGCATCATTAAAACTATAGGAATTGATTTTAATGTGCGAAATCCTATTTTAAAATCATCTAGAAATGAATTCTCCTTAACAGTAGCTTTATCTCTTTTAATTTTAGGAATTTTAATTAATATCAATGGTATAAAAGCAATAATAAATGTAAGTGGATCAATCCAAAGAATGATCTCAAATGGCATAAATGAAAATAACATAGCACCAATTACTGGACCTATTATTTGAATAAAACTTCTAAAGAAAAAGTTAACTCCATTCATTCTACTTAGTTTTTCCTTTGGAACCATTGTCGGTACAATAGCGCTTACCGTTGGGATATGAAACCCTTGAAAAATTCCTAATAAACTCATTATAGCAATTATCAAAATTGGATTAGCTCCTCCAAGATTAAATATTATAATTACCAAAAGCATAACATATGCTTGTAGTGAATCCACTATAATGATAATTGTCTTTCGATTCCATTTATCAATGACTACTCCAGATAAGGCAACTACAATTGTCATTGGTAATACGTAAAGAAAACTTGCTAATGAAAGAAGCGTCGTGCTTCCGGTTGTATCTGTTATCCACCAAATTATAGCAAATTGTGAAATTGATGATCCTAACACTGAAAAAAGCTGCCCAATCCAAAATACAATATAATTCTTAAAAGTATGATTATTTACCAAATCTTCAGCCATTTTTCTCACCCATTTTAAAAAAAAAAAAGAAAAAAATTATATTGAGATCTTTTCAATATTTCCGTTAATTTCTTTAAGTGCAGCTTCACTGTCAATATCTACTTTACGAATGCCTGAAAAACTCCAAAAACCAATCGTACATATTACACCAAGAAATCCACTGTAGAAAAACAATGAGGGAATACCTAAAAACACTGCCAAAGGCCCAGCAATTAAGGACCCCATTGGTGATATTGCTGAAGATAATGTATGATCAATTGAAGAAACTCTTCCCATTTTATCTGCTGGAACCGTAGTTTGTAAAAACGTTTGATATAGAGAATTTATTATTGGCAAATTAAATCCTAAAATAATCCCTCCTAAACCCATTATATAATAGTTTCCAATAGGTGCTATAGCAAATGTCATATATCCTATCAAGGCGAATATTATACTCATAAAAATTACTCTGAGTTTATTATTCCAATTCTTCTTAATTGAAGTAAGTAACGCCCCAGCAATCATCCCTGATGTGAGAATGATCTCAGCTAAAGCTATATGACCTGGACCTCCTCCATGGACATCCATAATAAATAAAGCCATAAGAGCATTAACTGGTTGGATCAAAAAATTTAATAACATCGATAGAATAACCATAATCACTAATCCAGGGATTATTTTCAATGTTTTAAGACCTAGTCTAAATTCTTTGAAAAATGAATTTTTTACTTGTCTTTCTTTAGTATAATCGATTTGCTTTACAGAGGGTATAGTTATCAGTAATAAGGGTATCAATGCGATAAAATATGTAATTACATCCACCCAAAGAATGGCAAATACTGATAAAAACACTAACATAATTGCTCCTATAAACGGTGCTAAAAGTTGAACTACTCCAGTAAATAAAAAGTTTACACCATTAATTCTTGATAGCTTATCTTTTGGAACCATTGTTGGAATAATCGCATTAACAGTAGGCACATGAAACGCTTGGAATATACTACGAAGGCTGATAAATAAGTAAACAATCCCGATATTTGCGATTCCAAAATAAAAGATTATAATCAATAAGAGCGTAACATATGCTTGTAATGAATCTGCAATGATAATTAACACCTTCCTACTAATCCTATCTGCAATGACACCTGCAAAAGGCATGGTTATAGTCATCATTAATATATATAAAAATGAAGCAAAGGCACTTATTACAGGATCATTGTAAATAGCAGCAATCCAAAACGTTATCACAAAAAATACTACCATCGAACCAAGCAAAGAAAATAATTGTCCGCTCCAAAAAAACAAATAATTCTTGAATGTTTCCTTATTAGCTATTATTTCCATTTTAATTCTCCTAATTTCCTATTTTTTTTTATTTTTTATTATATTTGGTAAATTTTCTTTTTTATTATTTAATTTAAAACTTCCACTTTCCTTCTTCATAAATTACTTTACCGTCAGCCAAAATTTTGGAGTTGGGTAATTTCATATCTTTTAAAATATCCCAATGTATTGAGGATCTATTTTTTGAGCCCGTCCATTCAAATCCAAGCCCTAAAGCACAATGTAATGTTCCACCAAGTTTTTCATCAAACAACATATTTTTTGTAAATTTTGTTATTCCATAATTTGTTCCAACCGCAAACTCTCCAATTATATTAGCGTTCTCTACTTTTAATATCTCTTGTAGAATATCTTCTCCTTTTTCCGCTGAATATTTTACTACTTTCCCATCCTTAAACTCTAAATATATATTTTCAACTTCTTTCCCCATGTATATCCCAGGATATGTAAACCTAATATGCCCATTTACCGAATCTTCGACTGGTCCTGTATATACCTCTCCATCAGGTAAATTTCTTTTACCACTACAATTTATCCATTTGCGGCTATCTGTGGAGAGCCTTAAATCAGTATCTTCCCCAATTACTTGAATATATTTCACCTTATTCAGATGTTTTATAATTAAATCTTGATTCTCTTGCATTTTTCTCCATTCATCGACAGGATCTTCTTTATCTAAAAACAAACTCTTTTTTACGAAATCTGCATATGAAAATAAATCCATATTTGCTTCTTGAGCATGAGCGTTACAAGGATAGGGAATTACAACCCATTTGTGTTCCCCTCTTGAAGTTCTTTGTTCCTGAATTTCTCTTAGTTCTTTCCTTTTTGGCACATTCATAAAAGTAGCCAATTTAGTAGGATCTATATTACTATATGTACGTGTATTATAATCTGCTCTTATTTCGATTAATCTATCAAAATCTTTAAACAATAACTCTTCAAATTTACTGACATAGGTCAACTGTTCTTCTGTTGCGTATTTAAAAAAACTTGGACGTATTCCATCCAACCCAGGAACCACCATCGGATGAGCACCTGCTTTAATGATCTCTATATTTAAAGCTTGGAATAATTCCTCAGCGAAGGAAGGCCCTCCAATAAAGACCGTTTGCCCTTTTTTTATCTCAAGTGAATAATTAACTACTAGTTTGGCAAATTTTTCATAAATTGGATTAAACATTTTTCATTTTTACCTCTCTATTTATTTTTTATTACTAAATCTTCCATTTTCCTTCTTCATAAATCAAATTACCGTCAGCTAAAATCTTAGAGGAGGGTAATTTCATATCTTTTAAGATATCCCAATGAATTCCACTTTTATTTTTTGAGCCTGTCTCTACGATTCCAGATCCTAGAGCGCAATGAATTGTTCCACCGATTTTTTCATCAAACAACATATTTTTTGTAAACTTAGTTATACCATAATTAGTTCCGATTGCGAATTCACCAAGTATGTCTGCATTTTCAATTTTTAATATTTCTTTTAACAGGTCTTCACCTTTATCTGCAGAAAAGTTTATTACTTTTCCATTTTTAAATTCCAGATATATATTTTGGATTTCTTTCCCGTGATAGATTCCTGGATATGTAAATCGAATATGACCATTCACTGAATCTTCTATAGGACTTGTACAAAGCTCACCATCTGGTAAATTTAAACGTCCACAATCGTTTTGCCAAGTTCTTCCTTTTATTAGCATTGATAAATCTGTATCTTCCCCGATTACGTGGATTTCAGTAATTTTATTTAAATAATTACAAACCGTCTCTTGTTTTCGCTCAATTTCTAACCATTCTTTTACGGGATCCACTTTATTCAGGTATAATGCTTTTTCAATAAAATCAAAATAGGAAAACAAATCCATATTTGCTTCTTGAGCCATTGAATTACATGGAAATGGTAAAACGAGATACTTCAATTCTTTCGTTCCTATTCTATTTGTCAAAATTTCCCAGAGTTCTCTATTAGCTGGTGATCCTTTTGCTTTTGATATCAATTTCGGATCCACCATGCTTAATTTTCGTGTATTATAATCTCCAAATATTACGATATAAGCATCAAATTCTTTAAGAATTGTTTTGATAATCGGATCCATGTAAAGTAGCTGTTCATCAGAAGCATACTTATACTTTAATTCTTGAATTCCTTCAATTGCTACTTGTAAAAGAGGATGACCTCCGGCTTTAATGGTTTCAATGTAGATAGCTTGGAAAAGCTCTTTTGCTAATGCTGGACCAGTAATAAATACTCTTTCACCTTTCTTAATGCTAACAGAGTAATTAATTGCTAATTTTGCTAACTTTTGATAAAATTGACTAATCATTTTTAATTTCTCCATTTATTACATTTTTTCTATTAATTCATTTAATTTTGATATAACATCTTCTGCTGTCCCTGTAAATTTAAATACTCCTTCTTCAAGCGTACCTTCAATGCCTTCCGCTACTAATTCATAAATTAAATTCTCAGCATCATCATAAGATTTTTCGATTGCCTGCGCTAATTTATCAATAGGCAGACTATTGTGTAGTTTTATTAAACCACTTACTCTTTTCTTAATTCTTTCCTTTTTTGAATCCGTATCAAGAACTACCTTAATTCTAGGTTCACTTTTGTTTTTTCCGAACTTTTTATCGAACTTTTTCTCAATTTTTCCCCCAATTTCTTCAATACCTGAGTCTTTTACCGCTTTTTCTATATCTAATCCCATTTTATCAAGGTTTCGACCTAACATTTCTAATTTTGCGATATCTCCAATATTATTTTTTACAAATTTCATTGATTTTCTTACTAATTCTGAAACTGAAGCACCTAAGCCATCTGCCCAGTCTCTCCACTCATCACTCATCTCAGGGTCTACGGAAATATTTATCCTTGATGCCTTTCTTGTTGCTCTTTCTACTTTTCTCCTCACTTTATTATTAAATTTATCTTCGTGTGCTTCGATTTTTTCTTTTAAACGCTCAAGCTTTTCTTTAGCATTCGCTATCTTATCCCTAGCATCTTCTTTATATTCTCCTACTTCTTCCTTAAAATCTCCAACTTCTCTTAATAAAGATTCTCGTTCTTCCATAAGGTCTTCTAAATCATCCCTTAAATCTTCTTTTATATCGTCAGCTTCATCTTTTAAATCTTCAATATCATCTTTTAAATCATCATATAAATCTTCTAATTCAAACATAAGCTCATCACGAATATCATTTAATTGCCAGCTGACTTTACTCTTTTCTTTTTCTTCTTCTCTTTTGTCTTCATTTTCATTCCAATTATTTTTATAAGACATTATTTTAACCACCTATACGATTATTTTTTATAAATGTAATTCTTTCTCTGAAATTTTAACAGGTTCATTTACTAAAATTGTTTTTTCATGAACTTCGATAGTATCCACGTAATATACTGTTCCTAAAATTTCTGTTCCCCTACCAATCACTATATCTCGTCCCTTTACATCCCCTTCAACCAAAGTTTTGGTAATTTCAATGTTATTTCTTGCTAATATAGTTCCATGCACTTTATTCTGATGTTTATAAATACTTCTAGTTAATATCCGTTCACGTCCGAGAATCACATCCGTCCCTGTAATATTTCCATGTATAGTACTTGACCCTGAGATGTTTACATGTTCTAGAGTCAATAGATCTCCTTGAATTCTTGCTGAGCCTGAAATTCTAATTCCATCAATAGCTTCAACTTTCTTTCCAGCTCTAAATGATCCAGAACTATTGAGTTTACCTTTTATTAAAACTTCTCCATCAACTGACATCGAACCAGATGACTTAAGAACTCCATCTCCGTAAAGATTGCCTGCGAGCCTGAACGATCCAGAACTCTTAACATCCCCGTGAATGGTTAAATTTCCTTCCCCTCTCAAAGAACCAGATGAGTGAAAACCATTACATTCAAAATTCCCTTTTATTTTTGCGGAACCGGAAACATATAATTCATCATTAATTGTTCCCTCTGAAAGGGTTCCTGATCCAGATATTTTCATATTTTTATAACCTCCTGTTTAATTTAAAAAAATAATTTAAAATTCTCAGATTTGGAATCTAATTTGATTTTAAGATTTTTATAATATCCATATCCATTTTCTTTTCTTTCATTATTTTCTATTCTTTTCATATTTTTAGCCTCCAATTCGTTTCTAATTCTTTTCTTTATAATGTTTTTTGATAATTTTGATAATTTTGATAATTTTGATAACCTTGATAAAAAAAATAAAAAAAAAATGTATTTAATAATATCTTTTGCCAATAAACGCTCTTTCAGCATCAAACTGGGCTTTTATTTTCTTGTAATATTCATAACTATTTTCCATTTTTCTTTCCACCATTTTTTTATTTTTTAATTTTTTTTTGAGTGTGTATAATTTTTTATTCTCTGATCATAAGGTGTGTATCATCATATTTAAATGTTGTGGATCGAAGTGTGTATTTAAGATTGTGGAAATCAAGAATATTGAGATTATAAGCATTCTAATTATATTTTAAAAAATTTTGCAAGAGTGTGTATTAGTAAAAATGAATACACAAAAAATTATCGTAATGATAAAATTAACTATAATGAGCTTTAAACAAAAATTAAGACTGCATCTTTTAAAGCAAGGAAATCTTAAACCAAAACCAAAATTTAGATAAAAAAAGTAAAAAAAAATAAAAAAATTTTACCCTGCAGTACTTGCAGGGATTAATAGAATATCATCACCGTTATTTACATCATAGTCTCTTAAAGAACTATTTTCGTCCATCGTCACTCCACCAGATGATAAATGAAAGTCATTAGGATCAAGTCCGTATAAATTTCCTAATGTATTTTTAATATCGCTTACTCTATTGCTATCATTCACTGTAAGTTTCTCTTTCTTTTCACCAGGGCCAATTGTTGACATAAAATATAGGGTTAATTTCTTTCCACTTGAAGGGGTTTTAGAGGCGGGAGTTTTAGATTTTACGGGTTCTCCTCCACCTAATTCTTCATCAAATTCATCAAAACTCATTTAAATCACATCCAAATTTTTCATTAATTTTGTATTTTTATTCAAGTTTTTTTATATTTAATAAAATGGTATTAAAAAGGTATTATAAAACCCGTTGGAATGATTTTGAAGTTTTTCTAATTTAGTAAAGGAGACTACAGTATATTCGATAATAAGTACAAAGTTTAAAAAAATTAGAGAATTAAAATTAGATTTCAGTCCAAAGTGCTGGATGGTCGGATGCTGTATAATTAATATATATAGTTTCTAAAACTGTAAAGTTATGAGATATGAATATGTGATCAATACGTTCTGACAAGTCAAAACTAGGTCTATCGATTCCACTTGATGATGCATTTACCCATGCATCTTTTAAAACCGCAACGGACATATTATAGTAAAGTGTATCTGGTTCTGTGTTAAAATCTCCCATGGAAATTTGGAAATTTCATGATTCAAGATTTAGATGTTAAACTTTAAAATTTCTTTTGAAAACATGAAATTTTTTTACAAATTCAATTCTGTTAGTTTTAAATGTAAAGTCTTATTATATTGATTAAATGTGCGTAAATCTATATAATGATTAGTGAAATGAATGGATAAAGAATCTCAATTAAAAAACTATATAGGTCTTGTTAATTTCATGATTTTTATACGTTGGATCATAATTATAGTAATTGGTATTGGTTTAACGATAAGTATAGGACGTTCAAGAGAATATCTCTTATTCTACAGCATTGCAGTATTTTGTGCGTTATTGGTAATTGAAATAATTTTAACAATTGGTATTTCGATATTTAAAAGAAGAATTAGAGCTACAAACAGCAATAATATCTAATGAAAAAAAAAAGTTTAGAGAAAATCGAATATAAAGAGCTATTACAGGCTTTAGCACCATGTGGACTTAATTGTATTAAGTGTTTTGCGAACTCCGAGGGAGCAATTCGAAAGACTAGTGTAAGGTTACAAAATCTATTAGGATCATTCGATATATACGCTGAAAGGTTTTCATCATTCCTACCTATATTTAAAGCATATCCCTCCTTCAAAGTATTACTTCAGTATTTTGGAGAAGAGAATTGTCTAGGATGTAGGAAAGGTTCTTGTTTATATCCTGATTGTGGAGTTAGAGATTGCTATAAAAATAAAGGTGTTGATTTTTGTTTTCAATGTGATGAGTTTCCTTGCGAGAAGACTAATTTTGATGAACATCTTAAGCGAAGATGGATTCAAATAAATAATAGAATGAAAGAAATAGGTATCGAATCATATTACCAAGAGATTAAAGAAATCCCTAGATATTAAAATTTTATAAGGAGAGGATATCCTTGCGTGACTGATATGATATTATAAAAGCATATCAAAACTTGACAAAAATTTATATTATTATAAAAGAAAATATCAATTAATTAACGAGAAACCCAAAATAACTTATAATTTTATATGACGAAATTTGGAAGACGAATTAGTAGTATATTACTAATTTTGGCTTTTATTATTTCAATTATTCCTCAAGTAAAAGCAAATCCAGTTATAGTATCCTTTTTTGGCCCATTTATGTTTCTAAAATTGGTATTTTTATTTTTTATTACATTTACTGTGGAAAGTAGTATAATCAGAATTTTTTTAGGATCCAATATAGCTAGGGAATCCTCTAGGAAATTCTACAAATCAGTATTTGCAGTCAATCTATTGACGTTTCCTTTAACACAATTATTTGGTTTTGTTTTTTATTTATCTAATTTATCCAACTTTAACACTATTCTATTTATTTCTATAATTGTCGAAATCTTTCCAATTATGTTAGAATGCTTGTTATATTTAAAGATCTTTAGAAAATATTATTTTTTTGAATATGATTTTGAATACGGTGCAATGTCCAAAACTATAATAAAATCAACAATTACCGCTAATTTGATAACTTTTATGATAGGCTTTCCAATGTTTTTATTTTATTATTGAATTTAAAAATAATTTTAAGAGCAAAATGAGAGTAAAAGATAATGATAAATTTTTGAACTCAATGATTTGTATTGCTCTAATTGCTAATATAATTGTTTTTGGCATTTATAGCACAATCTTAATGAGTATTCCTTGGTATTGGAATGAACCCTACCATTATGACTGGGAAGTACTCAAAATCTCAAGAACGGCTAATCCAGTTACTATGGATCCATGTGATAGCAAGGACAGTGTTTCAAATGATATACTTGATCAGGTAGTTGAGACTCTTATTGCCTATAATTTATCAGATCCTGCATATCCCCTTGTCGGAAGACTTGCTGAATCTTGGATTTGGCCCAATGAGACCACAATCGTATTCAACTTACGACCAAATGTATTGTTCCATGATGGTTGCCTTCTCACTGGAGAATGCGTCATTCATACCCTCGAGAGAATTAATTTCTTTGGCAACGCTACTGGTACCTTATCTTCTCCTCATCATATGGCTTTTCCACATTCTTTTTATAAATTTCCTGATAAGCCTCCAGGCTTAACACCAATCTTCAATCATAGCCTCAGTTTTGTAAACCCGAACAACCCCTTGGAGGTTACCATTAGATTGAATGCTCCGTTTGCTCCTGCCGAAGGATTATTAACATACACAGCAAGCTCAATTGTCCATCCTGATTCTACTCCCCTGCATGAGATGTTAGAACTCGCTACAGATCTAACCATTGGAACTGGTCCATTCAAATTAGTCAAATATGTACCAAACTCTGAGGTTCGATTTGAGCGTTGGGATAGATATTGGGATGGGCCTGCTTACTGGGATGAAATCGCTTATATTTATTATAGAGATGCTGTTAGTGCTAATAATGCTATGCTGGCTGGAGATATTGACTACTTAGGTCAAGGTATTGAAACATTAAAGGAATATTTTGAAGCGAGCCCTTATATCACGGTAACTGGAGATGGAGTTCATGATTATATCAACGGTTCTATCTATTGGTATATTGCATTTAACTCCCCTTATATAAATGTTACCTGGAGAAAAGCTATTGCCTCTGCCTTTAACTACACCTATCTGAACAAAGAAATTGATGAGGGAACTACAGTGAAAGCTAATTCCTTAGTTCCTCCAGGTTTCCCTGCTCATAATTATACAGTTAAAGGTGGTGTCTACAACATTCCCTACGCCAGACAAAAAATGCAGAGCATGGGTTTTGGAGTAGGATGGGAGGTAGGCTCCCAAGTTGGAAGTGTATTCACTCCTGGAGCAGATGAAGCTCTTTGGAAGGCCGCATCATGGGTTCCAGCTGTTGGGAACTTTACCAATGGATTTAACTTCCGTCATAGACAAGGAAGTCATTTCATGGAACTTCTCATTCAACGATTCGAATTTGATATGGATTTGATTGGAATTGAGATTAACATCCAAATTTTGACTTGGGATGAATTCATAGAAATGGGAGAAAATCACCCTGATAGACTCCATATCTACTTCGTCGGATGGGGACCTGATTACTTTGAAACTTTTAATATGATTGATCCATTAGTTAATCCCGCATCTTCATCCAATTTTGCTCGAATTGACAATCCTCAGATAAACAAATTTTTAGGGTTAGCCTTAGCTGAAAAAGATACCGCTACGAGATACTCATACTATAAAAAACTTCAATATTTAATTATGGATAAATACCAATACCATATGGGAGTAGAATATGATAAGCTTTATTATGTTCATTCTAAAACTTTGAAAGGTGTTTTATACAATAGTATGAGAAATCTATATTGGTATCCAACTTATGAGCAATTATATTAATGATAAAGATATAAATTTTAAAAAATAATCAACATATATCATTAAAATTCCTTTTTTGTCTCAATGAGATGTTTATATGAGATTAAATTCAAATAAGTCTAAAATTATACTGTTAGGAACTGGAAATCCAAATCCTGATCCCATGCGATTTGGCCCTTCATTAGCCATAATCGTAAACAATTCTTCCTATTTAATCGATTTTGGTGTAGGAATTACTCGTAGAATCAACAATGCATGTTATGATTTTGGAATTAATTCCCTCGAGTCATCTCGATTAACCAAAGGTTTTTTAACTCATTTGCATTCGGATCACACCCTTGGATATCCAGATCTTATTCTAACTCCATGGATAATGGGAAGATCGGAACCTCTTGTAATTTATGGCCCCCCAGGGACACAAGAAATGACAGAAAATATTATTAAGGCTTACGATCTAGACATTCGGGAGAGAATTAACGGTCTAGAACCAGCTAATAACTCTGGATATAAGACACTAATTAATGAAATAAGAACTGGAGTAATTTATGAAGATGAAAATATAACGGTAGAAGCATTCCCTGTTAATCATGGAACTTTAACTTCATTTGGTTTTAAGTTTATTACCCCCGAGAAAAATATTGTTATTTCAGGTGATACTGCTCCTTTCGATGAGTGTATTGATTTTTATAAAGGATGTGATATTTTGATACATGAAGTCTATCTCTCAAGAACATTTAAAATGTTACCGCCAGAATGGAAGAAATACCATTCGAATGTACATACATCTTCTTCTGAACTTGCTAAAATTGCATCTAAGGTTAAGCCGGAATTATTAATTCTTTATCACCAGCTTTTTTGGGGTGCTAGTGAAGGAGAATTAGTAGCTGAAGTAAAAAAAGAGTATGATGGAAAAGTTGTTTCTGGAAATGATCTTCAAATTTATTGAGGTTCATTTATACACGGATAACAATATCATTTCTTATAATTATTTCCTTAATTCCATTTCTTTTCATTTTTGTAATTCCCTCGCTAATAGATTCTCTACACAATCTATATGTGATATGAGATCTTCCATGAAAAACATGGATTTCAAAACTTTTTGGTTGGTTGATTTCTGAAGCATGTCTATATGGCCAGAAATCATTCGAATTTCTTCTAAAAACATATAATATTCTGTAGACATTTCTTAATCACTTAATTTGGTTAATATATAATTTATCTTGATTAAATGTTGATACATTTCAAAAAGGTCACCTAGGGCAAATTCATCTTTTAAAATTTCTTTGTATTGAGGATCTCTTTCGGAAAATGGCATTTTTTCAGTTCCTTCATACAAATCTTGATCTTTTTTTGACTCTCCAAATTCAGAAAAGGGAATAACTATCTCAGCTAAATTGTATTTTTTACCAATAGATTTTAAGCTCATAATTTTAATATAGGTATACTTCGATATATAGTTTCTATTTTGAAACTTTTCGCGAAGTTCGAAGTTAAGACGAAGAATTAAAATATTTTATCCTGTTTTATTCTGCTAATCTACCATCCTTAGGAAAACAGTATGACTCTAATGCTTTTAAATAATAAATAAAGATATGTAATTACTAAACCATAAGAAATTGAAGATTAAAATGATTAGTGAAGATTTGAAGAATAAACGATGTATGATATGTAGAAAATTAATATCATTTCCAGAATTTTTAAGAGATAATCCATCCATTTCAAAATTAAGAGCTAAAAGTATTTGGAATGACTCTATGATTGCTCTTTTTTGCCCTGATTGTTATTTCAATTTACCTGAAAGACCATTTAAGGTAAAAAGGAATCAATTCAATTTTTACGCTAATTCTCGAAAATATGATAAATAATGTAACTTTGAGTAGAATTTTATCATACCTATAGTATTAATATGATAATTTCAAATAAAATGGATGAATTTTAAATATTATATTTTCATAGTAATAATCAAATTCATAAATAACGCAAAAAAAAGCTTTAATTTTGTAGAGAATTAAAATTGCGAAGAAAAGTTGATCTTAATTTATATATCGGATATTTATTATTATCAATCGGATTACTCTCCGTTGTATATAGTGTTATAACTTTAGTATTAAGTTTATTGATTTGGTACACAGGGATTACGTTATATTTGAAAGATATTCTTTTTGAATTGGTTTTTATACTTCTCGGATTTCTTGTTATTAGAAATCGTAAGATGAAAATAGAAAAATTATGCTAAAAATATTGATAATGTCTAGTTTTTATATATGGTTTTAGTTATTCTTTCATAATAATAAGTTAAGCTCTTATGTTGTTTTACAACAACTGATATCGAATTAAAGATTTATTCGACTTACATTGCGTACGAATTTGAACGATTAGAGGAAAATACAGAGTTATTGATAATATTTTTACTATTTTATAAAAAAAATTTTTTAAGTTCTATTTTATTATTTCATACCACCAATCTAATTATAAAGCTAATATTGAGTAAAATGCAATTTAACAATAATAGGAATGAACAAGAAGCAATTAAAAAAGCTATTCTTGATTATTATCATGAGGGACATGTTAAAAGTGATCCTGAGCTATATAAGAAGATTCTCCATGATCAATGGAAATTTTTCTTCTTTGATAATGATGGGCAACTTAGAATTGTTAATAAGGAAGAATATATGTCATGGTATGACCCAAAGAATCTGAATAAAGATTTAACTTGGAATACAGAATTTTATAATATTGATGTTACTGGAAATAATGCTGCAGTAAAACTAAAAATCGAATGCGAAAAAGTTGGGTACATTGATTACTTTAACCTCATGAAAATTGATGGTAAATGGTGGATCGTCCATAAGCTCTCTCATAAAATTAGGTAATAATTTTTTAATAACTAAAATTACCATTAAATCCAAACAGGGAGTCTTGAATTTTAGTTTTTATTTCTTTTGATATATTTTGGATAATATCTTCAGGAATATTTTCCAAATATTCTAAAACTACTTCCTTAATTATCGGTTCAATTTCCCTTGTTAGTTCATCAATAATTTCATGTTTTTTTAAATACATATCTTTAAAATTATGTAAATAGTTCCTATTTAATTGCTTAAGCCATGCTTTTCCCTTAAGTTCTAACATATTGAGAATTTTTCTTGATTTTGCTGCATTAAAATGCATAAACTCAAATTCGTATTTAGTTAATTTCTCTTCGAAAAATTTTACAATTAGTGTTTTTTCTCTCAAATTTAATTCTGTTTTAGAATTCAAGAAAATAATAATCATATAGTTATCAAATGGAAAGAAGATTTGGACTTTTAAGTTAGACCCATGGACTTCTAAATTCGATAAATTTTGAATATTTGTTTGTCCAGCAAATGTTTTAAGTGAGCTAAAATACATCGATATCAAATCGATCTCTAAAAAACTTTTTTCATTTTCTGATAAATAAGATTTTATTGGTCCAAAGCTGTTTTGATTGGTAGATTCATATTCAATTACCATCAATGTATTTCCATACTGATCTGCAATTAGAATTCCGATTATAGGAGGAATATCGTTAAAATTATAAGAGTTATAAGCATTTTCAGTCAAAATTTTTTCAAAGTTTTTTTGTAGCTTATCAATTTTGCTATTAATTTTGTTAGTAAAATTATTTTTATGTGTTTCCATTAAAGATTCTCCATTTGATAGAAATCATAAAAATTATGCATAAACAATTAAAAAAACAAATCTCTTTAAAAATGTAATAGAGATAATAAATTTTAAAAATTGTAAACGTAACAGTCCTTAAAATAGAAAAATAAACCAAACCACAATAAAGAGTTCAGATTAGGTATGTATGGGGAGATAATGGCGGTCCTTACAACTTTATTTTTTGCAATTTCATTTGTATTAGCAAGAAGGATAGAAAATGAAGCAACACCAATTCTGCAAAATACTATTCGCTCGATAGTAGGCTTTATAACATTTTTAATTATCTGTTTATCCTTTGGAGTATTCTTGAAAATTTTTTCTCTTTCAATTTTATTGATTTTAATCTTATCTATTAGTATTTTATTTACGGTAATTATTGGAGATACTGCATATCTTCAATCACAGAAGATTCTAGGACCTGCTAAAGCACTTGCAATTACTACTACAACCCCATTTTTTACAATATTATTTGCCGTGATTTTTTTAAATCGCTCAATTTCTGTTCAAATGATTCTCTCAGGTATAATAATTGGAATCGGAGTTATAACAATTACAAAAGAAGAAGTTAATGATTCTAATGATAAAAAATCTACTCAAAAAGAATTAAGTAAAGTCCATTTGTCTAAAGTATTTAAAGGAGCCCTCTTGGCACTTATTACTGCAATTTCATGGGCGATTGGGGTTGCTTTAACAGATTATTCGATAAATCAGGTTGATCAAATCTTAAATTTAGGTGTTTTAAGTACTATGATAGCTATGGCAGTAAGATTTCTATTCGCTTCCGTTTCATTAAGTATGATTGCAGTAATACAAAGAAAAAGAACACCAATACCTAAAAGTCGCAATACTTGGATAATACTCCTCATTTCTGCTTTCTTGAGTTATTCCATTGGAAGTATCTTTTTTGGAGAAGCTGTTCATACAGCAGGTGCGATTTTTATGTCTCTTATATCTACAGCAATGCCATTATTTACAATCCCCTTCTCTTATTTAATAAATAAAGAAAAACTTTCTAAAAGAGGGTACATAGGAGTCATTACTACTTTAATTGGTGTCACTATGATTCTATTTTAGTTTGCTTGAGACTAATTTCGTATTTATTGAAAAATTCTGGGAAATATATATTAATATATATTAAGATATTTATGTAATAAAAAGTATCATTAATATTAAATAAAATTATTCATAATCATAACTTTTAAATATATACTTTTATATACTAGAGTGGGTATAATAGTATAATAGAATTAAATTAAAAAAGGGAAAAACCAAAAAAATGAATCTAAAGGGTTTTTATGAAATATTAATGGCTATCATTGGAATGTCAGGATTGATAGCTTTAGCTGTTGTTATATTGGTTCTTATTGGTATTTTTCTTTAGTTCTAAAATTAGAAGAGTCCAAATTTCTTTCTATTTGCTTCAGTATCCTCATAGATTTGCCACAATTCAACTTTATCGTTATCAACTTTTGCTGTCCATATAGCATGATCTTCTTCTAGTGACTCCGTTGACCATTTAGCATATCCAATAATTACAACTAAATTATCCCGTGATTCCACTCTTGTGAAGTAGTTTCTATAGCTAGGAAAATTAGTGAAAAACTCTTTCCACCCATTAACCATATCTCCAAATCTATCTCCTGCACGATCTATAAATATATGATCTTCTGTCATGAGGGAAGTGAGACCTTCAATGTCTTGATTATTAATATATTCATTAAATTGTAGGACTGTCAATTTTGGATCTTTTAAATTCATAATATAACTCAACTAATCTTATAAATCATGGTAATTTTCTAATTCTATCTAGTTTATATTATTCTTAAAGTTTAAGCTAAATCTAAGAATCATAATTTGTGATAAAAATGATTTTCCAGACATTTGAAGAAGTAATGTGGTTTTTAGTATTTTACCTTATTGTCCTGTTAATAATGGCAATTTTCCTTAAAATAGCTTTAGGATTCTTCAGCAAAGCAAGAAATACTAAATTTGGGCATGTATTTCTAACAGCATTCTTAATAACAATTACATTTGCGTTAGTTTTTCTTTTTTTAGAAAGTTGGCTCGCATGGTTAGTAGCATTAATTATAACATGGTTAATTATTAGTGTCATGCATAGTGTGGGATTATTAAGCGCTATTGTTATTACTGTTATAGCTTTCTTATTATATGTTCTCGTTGTGATCTTACTTAGCGCGTTATTACATGTAACTATCGATATTTTCCCATTCTAAAACTAATCTTATC
Organism: Promethearchaeota archaeon; assembly: GCA_048941285.1. GTDB lineage: Archaea > Asgardarchaeota > Lokiarchaeia > Sigyniarchaeales > SOKP01 > Loki-b32. The sequence continues at coordinate 7,041 of JBHLNS010000038.1, read as the reverse complement.
TATTCATTATTGCTTTCATGATTAACTAAAATTCTATTTTTTTTGTATTACTCCGACTTTAAAAAATGTTAACTCTTCTAAGTCGACTTAATTGTTTAATAACCTATTAATAGGTTCATTTATATAGTAATTCTTCAAAATATATATTGTTCAATCCTAACGGTTTGGACGTCGAGAAGAGGTATTGTTACCTCAAAGCATTGGCACCGCAAGGTAATCAATAGCGATATGAAAGGAAATTATGTGTAAAAGCATAATTTGAACTAAAATGTAGACCATTAGGTTTATATTGGGTGTTCGATCTGGCTAATTCGCAAGAATTAGTAAGGTTATCAAACGATAACACCATTCAAAGAATAAGAAATTATTTGATGTTTGGTATTTCTCTTCACAACGCAAATTGAATCAATGTTTTGTAATTTTTTCACTTGAGTGAAAAAACAAAACAATACCGTTTGCTGATGAAAACTTTCGGGTATTCATTTGCAACTTCTCGTCCCTTCTTTCTTTTTAGATATTGTTGTTTAGGATTTACACTCAATTCCCAATCATGATAAGAATCTGAACTGGTCATAAGAAGAAGATTAATGCATCTCTATATATGCTAAAGGACTCCGACAAATTTTAGAAAAATAGATAAAAATGGCTTAAAAAGAATAATCAAAATTTTTTTAGTCTATATCAATTCCACAACTGGGACATATTTTAGCACCATTGTCTACTTTTTTCCCACAATATGAGCAATATTTAATTATTAGGCCTTCGATAACATTAGCGTCGATCACTTTTTCCTGTTTAGATGTTTGTCCGTAATTATTTAAGAGAGAAAATAGATGGGAAAAAAGTCCATTGTACCAAGATTGTTTTAATTTTTCAACTCTAAATATATTTCTTGCAATTGGTGTCGCATCAACTCTAATTAATGTTTGATTTCCTTCCAAAGTATAAAAATTTATCCGAATTCGCTTTTTCCAATTTGGATCATGACCTGTATTTGTCATCATTGTTCCCTGCTTAGCTTCAATAAATGTAGGTGGTGTTGATGCTTTAATTTTAGCTTTTTGCAGGCCATTTAACCATTGAAATGTTAGGTCAAATGCTTTCTGAACATCTATTTGAACTTTTTCCTCATAAATTACATTTAAATACATAAGTTATCACAATTCTCATTTCTAATTTAAATTATTTAATATTTTTGAATAGCTGGAAACATTTTTTTATAAACTAGAGAACTTACTATAACAAATATAATAATAATAAACACATAAAATGTTGGAATAACAATTATTTGTTGAATATTAGAGAAAAAAAGAACAAAAGTTAAGATCCAGAAACTAATAATATACTGGATGCAAACTATTAGAGTCCATTTAATGATTCTTTTCTGTGGGTTAATATCACCAATAACGTATCGCGTTCCAAATTTATTAAAGAAATAAATTTTTAATTCATAGGTCATAAAGAGAAAGACCCATACAAATGGGGTTGCGATTATGGTAGCTGAAAGAAAGAGTGGAAATTTAGGAGTTAAAAAATAAATAAAAGATGGAGCAAATAGAGCTATTGTTTGTAATACCATCATTAAAATTAGTTTTGCTTTAACTCGATCTCGTGCTATTATTGGCAGAGGTGCTAATGCAGCTTCTCCTGAGATGTCGATACTAGATATCCCATAAACTAACATGCTAGAAATAATGGGACAAAAAAGTAAAATACCCAAAAAATAAAATATAGTATCCCTTACAATCCAGATAGGACTCGTAGCAATCCCTATATTATATGAAAATACGAAAATACATGATAATATTATAGGCATTATTAATGATAAAAATATTTTAATATCGTGCGTGGCAACAGAAATATCTTTGCGTATAAACGCTCTTATTGGAGGACGAGTTTTGATCCTAATTTGAATTTTATCTTTTACATATATTTGTTGAATACCCATAGAACTTGAGTTTGTGATTTTTGTGAGAACTTTTGATGTTTTTTCATGAAGAGTATAAGTTATAATGATAAAAAGGCCTAAACCGACAATTGTACTTGTCCATAGGTTAAAGGAAATTTGAGTAGGGGTAATTACTAATGATAATAAATAACTGGGATTAAATGGATAGGGAAGAGTACTAAGGATTATATTAGTTAATTCAGCGTTTTCATAATAGAAAAGAATAGAGCTAAATATATCACTTATAGAGCCTAAAAACCACTGGATAATGTATATACTGCTAAGAATCACAGCGATATAACTGAAGATATTCAGAACCCTTATCGCAAGGGCTTTTTTAGCGCTTAACCTTTTAGAATATAAAACTCTCTGAAGTCTTTCTCCTAATAAAATAAGGAGATCAAAAGAAAATATGATATTTACTACCGAAATCCCAAGACTAACTAAAAATATTAGGATATTTTGAGTTTGAATTAACATTGTAATTGGAAATCCAAGTACAATAAATATTATCGGGATATCAAAAGTTCGAAAAATAGTTAAATAGGCTAGTTTTTTCAATCTCTCTCTAGGGATAGGAAGTGTCTCAAACCACGCAAAAACTAATCCCGACATTACTAAACTAGATTCTAATAATCCCATGAGGAAAAAATTAAAAAATTGTAAAACAAAAAATAAACCGAAAAAAAGTATACCAGTTAATAGAATATTTTCAATTGCTAGTGGATAAACTTCAATAATTTGAATGATTTCTAAATAAGTTAATACTAAAACTATCGGCAAAAGCCCAAAAATTATAGAATAGAGGATTTTTGTTATAATTACTTTAATTTTAAAGCTTCTCTCTCTTTTCTTATATTTTTCTAAAAATAATGATTGATAAGAACCTTTACCCTGAATTAATGATTCTAAAAGAAGTTCCTTATTTGCATATTTAGCAATTGCGTAGAGAGTTAAGCTTTTTTTAGTCATTTAATTCTCTTTTCGTTGTTATTTTGATTTCTACCTATGATGAACTATTATTTTTCCTATAATACATAAAGTATAACATATTTATAATAACATAATTATTTAAGGTATACACCAAGTTAGCATCATTTTTAAATGGAATATGTATGGACAGTATATATCCACAATATCTAATTGAATTTCATGGTAAAAAATAAATTACATTCACACACTAATAGAGTTTTTAAATCTAAAATAGATTCAATATTGAAAAAAATACCTACATTAGGGAGACTTTTATCAAGTCTCTTTGGAATTTCTGAACTATATATTCTTGAGTTCTTTCGAAGAGTAGATAAAAAATTCAACATATATACCATGGGAGTAATTGATAAATATATCTTAAAAGGGCGTTGGGGTGGAAGAGTTATTCCTTTAGGAAGGAATATTAATTTTGATTCAAAGTTTATCACCTCTCAAGAAATCTTAGGAATTGTAGAACGTTCAAATGTTGTGGGTATAAGTTGGTGCTATTGTCGATCAGTGCAAAGAAAAAATGGAGAACCGAATTGTACACATCCATTGTTTTCATGCATTCATCTAAGCTTTGGTAATTCTCTTTATGATATTCCTCATAAATCTTACAATCTAAAAAAGGTATCAAAAGAAAAAATCAAACATTTACTTGAAGAAACTGACAAAAGAGGATTAGTTCATCAATTAATTTACTTTCCGAATCCACAATTTTATTATATAATATGTAATTGTTGTCCTTGTTGTTGTGTTGTACTTAGTAGATTTCTTAAAAACGGTTCACCACAAATGATTAAGAGTGATTTTATTGCTAAAACTAATTTAGAAGATTGTCTTAATTGTGGAACCTGTGAAAGATGGTGTTATTTTGGAGCGAGAAGGATTATTAATGATAAATTAAATTTCGATACAGTAAGATGTTTTGGATGTGGAATTTGTGTTTCGAAATGTCCTAATCATTCAATAACTCTAGTATCGAAGAATTTATCGAGTAAGATATGATGCTTTCTCTCTTTAAACCAACCGAAATCAATTCTAATTTATAATAAAAAATAAAAAGAAAATAATTATATTTATTATTTTCGAGTGGGAGGTTTTAATAAATAAGCTAGTATAGCTGCCCCTAAGGACATAATCCCCATAACTATAAACAAGGTTAAATATCCTCCGAATAATATAACAAAAGTATTTACCATTGTAGCACCCATAAATCCAGCAATTCCATAAGCAGTGAATACTATTCCATAATTAGGTCCTAAGTTTTTAGTTCCAAATAAATCTGCTGTAGCAGTAGGGAACAAGCTAAAATTCCCTCCGAAACAGAAATATATTGCGCAGGTCATTATCAAGAAGTATATTCCATTTACATTTGTTGTAAAGTAAAGAAACAATAGTATTGCCTGGATTGAAAACATTAAATACATTGCTTTTTTGTATGATATTAAATCCGCTAACTTTCCCCACGCAATTCTACCTAGACCGTTGAATAAAGCTGCTAAACTTCCTATTAATACAAAATCTACTATTAAGAATGATTCAATGAACCTAGAATATGATCCTATTACCATCAAACCAGATATTGCACTTAAAATGAAAGTAGCCCAAAGCATCCAAAATTGAGGTAGTTTTATTGTTTGTTTTCGTTCAAATTCAAGTCCAGAAATCCCACTTTTTTCAGAAGGTGCTGGAGGTTCCCAACCTTCAGGTTTCCAACCTTCAGGAGGATTACTTAATGTCATAGCTCCTCCAATAATTAATACTAAGTATATTATACCCAGGATAATAAACATTAATGGAATATTAAAAGAAAGTCCTTGTATTACATAGTTAAACACAAAAGAACCCGCACCGAAACCCGCAACAGCAATTCCATTAATAAAGCCTTTTTTATCTGGAAACCATTTGCTTGCTGCAGCAATCGGGCAGACATATCCAAAACCGATTCCCATACCAAAGATTATTCCATACGTAATCAATAATCCTATAAATGTTGTCATAAGAGCAGACAAAATGACACCTCCACCCATTAAAATTCCCCCTAAAATAGCAATATTTCGTGGTCCATATTTTTGTTGCAATTTTCCTGCAAAAATCATTGTTACAGCAAATGATAATAAACCTACACCAAACACATAAACAGTTACTTCCTCTATTTCAGAAACATAAGGACTTACAAATTGAGTAAGCGTACCCCATGAATAAATTGTACCTAATGCTAATTGGATCATGATAGCTCCAATAACAACAACCCAACGATTTCTAACTTTTTGTTCTTCAGACATTGACTAATTCACTATAATAAATTTATATGCTAAAGAATTATTTGAAGGATAAAAACATTCTTTTAATAAATTAAAAATAGCTAAGTACAGCTTCTTATTGGTTATATACAGAAATGTGAATTTTTTCTGGTTTTATAAAAAAATTAATTAACATATTGTATATTAACAAATTTTATATCAAAATATCATAAGTAAACTAAAAATGAGATTTATTTCTGGGCTAAAAAATCTAATAAAAAAGACTCTATTATTAACTATCGTAGTTATATTTGTTATTTCTTGGTTTCTCTTCATTATATTTGATATTTATGGAAGTTCAGAATTTAAGATTTATTTTTTATTCATTATTGGTGCATTAACAGCATTTATGTTTGTACTATTAATAATCTCATTTTTCAAACAGATTGATGAAATGGGCAAACTATTAATAATCATTGCCATAATTTTAGCAATACCTATTTTCTTGATTTTCATATTGATTGTAATGTATGTATATATATGGATTTTAGTTTACATATTCATTTTTTTTGCCCTTGCTGATTCTATTCTAATTGCTTTTTTTGCTTATAAAGTATGTATGGATACATCGATAAAAGTTGATGATTACTTGTATAGCAAGAAACGTTCTAGAATATTTACACGAATTCTCGAACTTGCTTTATTTTTCTTTCTTACATGGTGGCTTATTTCTTTAACGATGAGGTTTTTTAATAATGCCCTGATTTTAGGAGGAACAAATATAGCAAGATCCTTCTTTATCCTTTTTCTAATTGGAATTACAATAGTAGTAATTACTCTAATTAGATTAATATTTACTAAGAAATTGGCTGCTTATATTTCTTTATTTAATTTGTTAACTTACTTTTATGTTGTTTATCTTGTTGTGGATCTCTTAGCAGAATTTCTCTTTATTAACAGCGGTCCATATGATATTTTTTCATTTCTCATTGATTTACTATTATTTGTATATATTATAGGATCAATCTATGATAGAATTGACTATATAAAGGAGAAACTTAAGATATTTAAAGCTGATACAATAGCACTATTTTTAATCCTTATAAAATTGGTTGCTCAATTTATGAAGATTTGGCAAGAAGTAATTAGTATACTCCCCCCTCCGATAATCTTAGAAATGATAATAAAACAAGTTCAAATATTATGGATATTTTTCGCAGCTTTTACGCTCATTATTGGTTTATACACTGTTTTCAAGTATAAAGAAGGTAAAAGTTCATAGATTAAGGAAAATAGATTTTTAATTAAGTTAAAATTTATAGTGTATAATGCCTAATAACTAATAATAGGATTTAAATTGATCTTATAATTATGAGTGAATTTGCATCAGAACAAGTAAAGAGAATAGATACCAAGAAAATACTAATTATTATATTCAGTGTAGTTGGTTTAGCAGCAATAATTACTGCTGTTATACTGATTTTACATAATAGTGGAATTATTGGTGGAGATGGATGAGGATGTTTGGTAATTTCTTCTTGGTTAGACAATATTATCAAATTTGTTCTCAAACAAGATTGTTTATTCTCTGTTATTTTAATATAAGATTCGAATGGAATGAAGCTTGTTAAGAAATCTTAGTAACAAGTTGACCAACCTTTGCACAGGTTTTGAATTAAAAGATATCAATTATGGAAAACCCCATGAGACTTTATCAATTGGTATTATTTGCATAATCCTCCGTAAACCGGGATCATTTGGAGTTAAATCCTCATGAGCCCATGTTTTGTATTGTGGATACTTTTCAATCAATTTAGTCCATCCTCTCATAAAATTTTCAGAGTGTTCATTATAACTTAAAATTTCGACTTT